>NZ_LIGG01000001.1:680919-695575 GCF_001273925.1 Bacillus sp. FJAT-27251
CTTCAATTCGTTGCCAGGGTAAAGGGAAATTCAAAGCTTACAATCCTGAGTAAACGTGACAACACAGAGGATTCGAACATTGTTTTAGACGCTGAGGTGCAGGTCAAAAAGCCAAAAACGGACGAAATGCTTTCACTGCGTCTCGTAGAATTTCTTGATGAAGAAGCCAATAAATATAGGGTCGTCACGAACCGCCGGGACCTTACTGCGAGTGAAATCGCGGAGATTTATCGCCAACGATGGAAGATTGAACTCTTTTTCAAGTGGATCAAACAGCACCTCAAACTGGTGAGATTCTACAGTCACACCAAGGAGGCCGTATGGAACCAGTTGTGGCTGGCCATGATCGCTTATGGGCTCTGCGAATTAGTCAGAATTCAGACTGGTTCAAAAAAATCCACTTGGGAAATACTCAAATTTCTCCGCCAATATTGGTATGACACATGGGACAATTTTATGGGGGCCCTTCTAAGGGAGCCGAGTAGAAAGTCCAAAGGAAGACGAAAAAAAGGAAAACCCGGGCGGCCAAGAAAATATCCCAAGAAGCTGAAGACCGTTCAAATTGTCCAAAGGTAATCGGATAATCAGGTGCTAACTTGCTTGGTAACTATGTTGATTTAGTCAGGAGTCCTTTTTTTTGTTTTAAAAGCTAACTAGCTAAGTAACTACATGTAAAAATTAACCTTGAATGGCGGTGTTTTCCACCTTATTGCAAAGCTAGTGCAATATAAGGGAAGTTTTTCCGCTTATTTTCATTTTTTCATGCAATTTGGCCCTATTTAGAGCCGTTAGTCGGAATTTATCCGCTTATTTTCGCTTCTTTAGCCCCTGCTATATGCATTAACCGGAATTTCTCCGCCTATTAATTACTTGCCTAGAGCAAGGGGACGGTTCTGCTGCCTCACTGGACAATCAGGGATCACTCTTCTATAAGGTCCTTTAAAATGACACCCATATGCGTTCCACTTTTGGGGTTCAGCTGTGATATTAGTGTAATCTAGTTTATTTTGAGATTGGTTTCTACGAAGAAAGTGGAGGATACGCAGTCTTTCTCCGGGGAGTGACAGTCATTAAATCGGAGTCTGAAAAATAGGCGGAGAAATTCCGCCTATTTTGGGAAATACCATCATTTCCCGAAATATAAGGGGAGTTTTTCCGCTTATTTTCATTTTATCCTGGAATTTGGCCCTATTTAGAGCCGTTAGTCGGAATTTCTCCGCTTATTTTTGCTTCTTTAGCCCCTGCTATATGCATTAACCGGAATTTCTCCGCCTATGAACCMGCGCATGGGGACGATCTAGAGCAGGAGTAGAGCAAGGGGACGGTTCTGCTGCCTCACTGGAGAATCAGGCATCACTTTCCGACCAAGTTTTTTAAAATGAGACCAGTGCCACCGTAACAAAAAGTTTTAGAGCTAGTGAGACGTACCATTTAAAAAAAAGCAAGGGCCTTTTACCGGCACACTTGCTTTTGTATGTATCACACCTTGGGAACCTGCATCCATTCACAGGTTCAGAACAATAAAGCATTCCAAAAATTGCATTTACGCCGCCAACATCTCCGCTTTCTGTTTCCGGCGGTAGACGATCTTAGATAAGAAAACACTGCACTCATACAATAATAGCAGCGGAATCACCACTAAGATGTCCGATAGGAAGTCTGGCGGTGTCACCAGCACG
Organism: Bacillus sp. FJAT-27251; assembly: GCF_001273925.1. GTDB lineage: Bacteria > Bacillota > Bacilli > Bacillales > Cytobacillaceae > Mesobacillus_B. Next base: position 682,599 of record NZ_LIGG01000001.1, read on the forward strand.
GCTGTCACGATCAGGGCAAAATAAGAATACTTCCTGATCTTTTGCAATCGGTAAGGATTTAACACGCCCAGGCTTGTTAAAAACATGATAACGACCGGAAGTTCGAATAGGAAGCCAAAAGGCAGGATCATATGAATTAAAAATTGAAAGTACTTCTCCGTCGTGAAAAACTCCATGAACATGTCTTCAGAGAGCGAGAGCAAGAATTGAAACACTAACGGAAAAATGATGAAATAGCCAAAACAAATGCCCACGATAAAAAGCAAAAATAGTGCTGGAATATAAGCCAATGTTACCTTTCTCTCTTTTTCCGAAAGAGCGGGCCGTACGAACAGCCAAATCTGATAGGCAGCAATTGGAATTGTCCCTGCCAATGCGATCACAGCGGCAAGCATGAAATACACCCATAAAATATCGCTTGGACCAAGAACTGCCAGTTTTATCGATAAATCCTGGACTAAAAATTGATAGATATCCTTTACATAGATGAAAGCCAGAATAACTAAAAGCATAAAGCTTCCGGCGATGATAATCAGCCGTTTGCGCAATTCACTTAAGTGGTCGACAAGATTCATCTCTTGTTCACTCATTCTATCACCTCTAAAAAAAGAAGATGAAAGCATGGAATTCACCTACATCTTCTAAAATTGCTTATTTATTTAACCTGCTTTAGCTGCGTCTCTTCTTTGTCTTTAGTTGGCTCATCATCGTCCGACATCAGATCACGTGTCGATTTCTTAAACTCTTTTATCGTCGATCCAAATGCACGGCCAATTTCAGGCAGCTTGGATGGGCCAAAAATAATCAATGCAATGACAAGGACAAGAATCAAGCCAGGGATCCCTATATTCTGCAACATGTACATAACCTCCATTGTGTAGATCGCTCTGTTTCCGTGTAAAAATTCACCGGCGGCAAATGCCTGGAATGGAAAAAAAGATGTAAACCATGCAAAGCTTGTAGCTTACATCTTTTTTTAAAAAAACAATTAGCTCATTTTAATTCCATGGCGCTCAAATGCTGCTGCTTCAAGAACGGACATACCTTGCGCCTCGGCCGCTTTAGCCATTTCCGCCGAAACCTTTGGTGCCAGGTTCGCAGGAGCAGCGAAGGACATTTCCCTTGCGCGGGCAGTGTTTCTGCGCTGGAATGGTCCCCAGATTGCGAAAGTTTTACCAGGGCTTTGAATATTGACAAAAAGCGTGTTTCCATCCGGCGAGAAGGTCGGGCCTGCCAATTCGGAATTGCTCAAACGGTTGGCGGCAAAAGGATATACCTTGCCTTCCGGAGTGATTCCCATCAGGCGGTCCTGGCCAGCGCCATCTTCCGCATACCAAAGGTCGCCCCAAGGAGTACAGCAGATATTGTCCGGATATTCCATTTCGCGTGCATCATTGCCCTCATAGAAAAGTTCCAAAGTATTCGTATGCGGGATATAACGGTAAATGCGTCCAAGTTTTTTCTCACCGGCAGAAGTGTCATCGAACCAGAAAACACCCTCCTGGAAGAAAGCTCCCTCAAGCCTTGAGAACTTGATGCAGTTTTGCGCAGCAGCATCCTCGCGGCAAAGATGTGGATCCAGTTCCTTCCAGACAATCTTGAAGGTTTGTCCTGTTTTAAACGTGCTTGCCGATGGATCCGTTACCGCTTCAATCGCCGCAGCATAAAGCTTGCCGCCTTTTTGCAGCGAACCTGGCTTTTGGCTTGTATCATTCGGAATGAAACGGTAAAAATAGCTTGGACTTGAATCTTCAGTCAGATAGACATAGCCTGTCGCTGGATCGATCGCACAAGCCTCATGGGAGAAACGCCCCATTTCCTTGATTGGAGTCCTGGACATTTCGTTTTCCGGCTGCTGTGGATCCACTTCGAAAACATATCCGTGTGTTTCGGAACGTGTTTCTTCACAAGTCAACCAAGTGCCCCAAGGAGTCGCTCCACCCGCGCAATTGCGGATTGTACCTGAAGAGGTTACATATTCTTTCAGCACTTCACGATTCGCGCCTACAACCAGAGCAGTTGTACCACCTTGAGCCGCCGCATCATAAGGGCTGCTTCCAAATGCCGGGCCTGCCCCCAATTCATGATTACGCACAAGAACGGTTGTACCCTTCTCTCCCTCGAAAGCCGCCATCCCATCAAATGCTCCAGGGATTTTGCTTCCGTCTGTCATGAGGTCGCCTTCTTTGGAAATGATTTTGTAATGAAAGCCTCTTGGAAGATCCAGAATTCCATTTGGATCCGGAACCAGAGGGCCATACCCGCCAAATCCGCTCGTTGGATTTTCAGGAGCATCCGCAAGCGCCTTCGAACCAAGACCCATTACCCCAGTCGAACCAAGAGTAAGAGCAAGCGCACCCATTCCCCCCGCTTTCAAGAAATCCCTTCTGTTCAAGCCATTATCCGTTTTTTGACCAGTCATTCCTCATCTCTCCCATCTATGTATTTCTAACTCCAGTACTAGAGTAAAGGGAAAATATTAAGGAATATCCCGAATTTCATTAAAATTCAGTTTAGAATTGTTAAGCAGGGCAGGGGGATGGTTCTGCTGCCTCATTTTTGGGTTGCAAGTCTTCCATTAGTTACGGCGCTTATGAAAATACCCGGAGAAATTCCGCTTACTTTGGGAAATACCTATATTTCCCGGGATTTAAGAGGAGGTTTTCCGCTTATTTTAGGAAATACCTATATTTCCCCGAATTTAAGGGGAGGTTTTCCGCTTATATGCATAAAATCCCTGGATTTGAGGCTAAAAAAAGCAGTTAACCGGAAAATTTCCGTCTATTTCGCCTTCTTAGACCCCTACTAATTGCTTTAACCGGAATTTCTCCGCTTATGGATTCCTTGCCTTTACAAGGGATCAACAATCTAATAAAACAGGGCTGCCCAGAAACTCAGCTTTCACTGACTTTTTGGACAGCCCCTTTCATATCTTCAATCAGCTTGTCTGCCTATGACAGCTTCCACTTCCGCTTTACCCGGCAGAGCGGAAATAGCGCCTTTTCCAGTTGTCGTCAGCGCTCCGCTCGCATTGGCGAATTGGAGGATGCGGGCATGGTTGGCTCGCAGAACTTCTTCAACATTGGCCGGAGCGGCCCCGAGTTCAAGCAGCTGGCACAAGAGCCCGCCGATGAAGGCATCGCCTGCTCCGGTTGTGTCGACAGCTTCAACCGAGTATCCGTGTGATTCAAACTTTTCTTCTTTTAAGAACAAATCCGCACCGGCAGCTCCCTTTGTATAAACAACTGCCTTCACGTTTCCTGCGAACAACGATTGGATCGCCTCCGCCTCTCCTTTGATCCCGGTTATAAACTCAAGCTCTTCGTCTGAAACTTTGACGATGTCAGCAGACGGCAAGAATTCGAGAATCGCCCGGCGGCAGTCTTCCGCCTTTTTCCAAAGCGGCAGCCTTACATTCGGGTCAAATGAAACCAGTCCACCCGCTGCCGTTACTGCTTCGATGGCTTTCCTGTGCGCCTGTCATCGGGCTCTCAACAAGATCGACCGAGCAAAAATGGAGGATGTCTCCCGCTTGGAACCACGCCGGATCAATTTCCTCCTCGCTCATCAGCAAATCGGCGGAAGGATTACGGTAAAACGAGAAATCGCGTTCCCCGTTTTCTTTTAACGAGACAAAGGCCAAGGCGGTATTCGCTTCGTCTGTCCGGTACACTTTATCGATTTCCACTCCAGCTTCAACCAGCTTCTCGACCAGAAAGTCGCCAAACGCATCTTTCCCCAGCTTCGAAATCATCGCCGATTTCTGTCCGTATTTGGCAACAGCAGCCGCCACATTGGCCGGTGCCCCTCCTGGTGCCCGCTCAAAAGAGACCACATCCTTCAAGGGCACTCCCTTTTGAAGAGGAATAAAATCAATCAACACTTCACCTATTGAAAAAAGCTTTCCCATTGCGTCACCTCTTACAGATTATCTGAGATTCCATTTAACGGCCGTGACATTTGTTCCTCCGCCATTGGCAAATACACGTATCCCAGTACTTTTTTTACCAGGGAAAATCCTTCCGGTAAAGACTTCTTCGCCATTGTTGACAAATACTTCAACAGATGAGACATCCACAAAAACCCGGAATGAAATCATATCAGCGTCCAGCACACATTTCCGGACTGTGCCAAACTCCTCCGCAAAGGAGATCCCTGAATGAGTACGGTCGAATACAACCTTTTTCGAGACAGCATCGTATTTAATCACCGTTTTTTCATTTTCTCCCACGCGGAGTTCCAGTCCAAATTCCTCCGCTGTACTTCCGAAAAATTCAGCGAGAAGCTCATACACTTCTCCCTCAAACCCATCGAAGCCAACACTCTCATTCTCGACTCTCTGGTTTGCTTCTGCCTTATCTCCTCGCAACGACTCCAGTTCAGCAACCGGCTGCTGCAGCAGCTTCCCTTCTCTAATCGAAAGCTCACGCGGCAAGGTCAAACAATGGGCCCAGCCATTTTTATCGGTAGGATAGTCGATCTCCGGAAGGCCCATCCAGCCGACCAGAATCCGCCGCCCATGAGGATCTACCGTCGTTTGCGGCGCGTAAAAATCAAAACCGCGGTCCAGTTCAAGAAAAGGGCCGTGCTTAAGCTCCACTTTCTCCAAATCCAGCGGACTTCCAATCACATAGCCACTCTGATAAATGTTCTGAAAGGAATCTCCCTTTGCTTCCAAGCCTTGCGGGGAGAACAGGAACACACCTTGTCCTTCCAGCTCGAAATAATCCGGGCACTCCCACATATAACCAAAGCGTTCACCAAGCCCGGTCTTCACTTCACCAGCAAACTGCCAATCTTTCAAATCACTTGACCGGTACAAAACCACAGCCCCAGTCTCATTTTCACGCTGGGCGCCAATCACCGCGTAAAAATGGTCAGCTTCTTTCCAAACCTTTGGATCGCGAAAATGGTCGGTATAGCCAGCTGGAACATCGCCAATGGCCGGAGCATCCATTTTCACCACGCTTCCATCCTGGCTCATCACCGCGAGACATTGATAAGGATGGCGGACCCAGTCGGCATCACGCGTATTCCCTGTGTACATCAGGTAAAGCTTGCCTTCATGTTCAATGCCGCTGCCGGAATAGGCCCCATGGCTATCATATTCATTCGACGGCTTGATGGCCATTCCGACGTTTTCCCAATGAACAAGGTCCTTTGATTTCGTATGGTACCAATGCTTCAGTCCATGAACCGGCCCAAGCGGAAACCATTGATAGAACAGATGATATTCCCCGTTGTAATAACTAAAGCCATTCGGGTCGTTCAGCAGCCCTGTCGGCGGCTGAATATGAAAAGACTGCCGCCATGGACAATCATTAACCAGTTTGGCCAACCCTTGAAGCTCTTCCTCTGTCACGTCATCCATGCTTCTGTACCGCTGCTCTTTTGTCCATTCCATGCTGTTCCACTCCTAATACAGAAAGGAGAATCACAGGATTCTCCTTTTCATTTTTATAAGGTAAGAATTTAAGCCGCTGCTGCTTTGTCAGACTGCTGCTTGATGGTTTTTTTTTCGTCTCTTTTTGCTAAAAAAATCGTCACGGCAAAGGCGACGGCGAACGCGATGGCCATGCCGATGATGTAGGAAACAATGACATCCGGGCGAATCGAGATGATTCCTGGAAGCCCGGCTGCTCCCAGTGCAGTGGCTTTCACCTTGAACAATGTTGTAAAGCCTGAGCCGACCGCCGAACCAACAATGGCTCCGATAAATGGATAGCGCAGTTTCAGGTTAATCCCAAACATCGCTGGTTCCGTAATTCCGAGCAAGGCGGAAATGCCGGCTGCCGAAGCCGTTCCTTTGATTTTCGCGTCTTTCGTTGTTTTTAAAACGGCAAGTGTTGCTGCTCCCTGGGCGATGTTGGACATTGCCGCGATGACGAAAATAAAGGATCCGCCCGTCTTGGCAAGGTCGGCAAGCAATTGTGTCTCAACGGCGATAAAGCTGTGGTGCATCCCTGTAATAACAATGGGTGCATAAAGCAGGCCGAAGATGATTCCGCCAATCACACCTGTTGTGTCGTACATCCAGACAATTCCATCTGTTAACAGATTCCCAGCGGAACGTGTCAGCGGACCTACGAATGTGAACGTTAATACACCTGTAATAAAGATGGAGAATAGCGGCGTTAAAAGGTTATCCAGTGCAGAAGGAACGACTTTTCTTAAGGCCATTTCTATCTTTGCCAGAATATAAGATGCGGCAAGAACAGGAAGCACGGATCCCTGGTAGCCAACCTTTTCAATTTCCATGCCCAATATATTCCACACCGGCACTTCATTATTCAGCAGCGCCGCCCCGTATCCGTAGCCGTTCAGGAGGTCCGGGTGAACCATCAGCATTCCAAGTGTGGCGCCGAGGAAAGGATTCCCGCCAAACCGCTTTGTGGCTGAGAAACCTATTAAAATAGGTAAAAAGACAAAGGCTGCGTTTGCAAATGTATTAATCAGTGCCGCAAGATCCGCCATTTCAGGATTGGCATCCACCAAGGATTTTCCCTCAATGAACAGGTCCGGGGCTGTGAGAATATTGTTGATTCCCATCAGCAAGCCGCCAGCTACGATTGCGGGGATGATTGGAACAAAGATGTCAGACAGCATTTTGACAAATTGCTGAATTGGATTTAGTTTCTTCGTTGCTGCGTCCTTTACATCGCTTGTGGACATTTCACTTTGGCCAGTCAGCTCCGCCAAGTGCTTATACACAACGTTGACTGTTCCGGAACCTAAAATAATCTGAAATTGTCCTCCAGTTGAAAAGGTCCCTTTCACGACATCCATGTTATCCAGCGCTGCCTGATCAACATTAGATTCATCATTCAAAACAAGACGAAGTCGTGTAGCACAGTGAGCAGCTGCTGAGACATTTTCCTGGCCTCCAATGGCGTCAAGAATTTCCTGTGCGATTTGTTTATGATCCATTTTAATCCCTCGCTTTTTTTTATTGGTTTTGGGAACCGGTTCCAATGTAAAGTAAAAATTAAGGTCCGAGTTTGTTTCGGAACCGGTTCCATTTTTTACGAAAAAAATAATAAGTTAAAGGAGAAACCGAATTCACTACATGGCAAGCAACAATTGGAACCGGTTTCGCTGATGTCCTTATTATAGTCTGCGCTGAAAGAGATTGTCAACGCTTTCTCGCTCAATAATTTCAAAATTAGAGATGGTAACTTTTTCAACAGGGCGTTCATTCAGGAGCTCGACAATCTGCCTGGCAGCCTTTTCCCCCGCCTCTTTATAAAAAAATTTGGCGGTCGTTAACCCCGGATGAATGACTTCAGTAACTTCATAGCCTCCAAACCCTGTAACTCCCACATCTTTTGGAACCGTCATCCCTTCTGAATAAGAGGCCTTAAGGACCCCCATGGCGATATTATCGGTCGCACAAACAAAAATGGAAGGCTTGAATTCCTGAAGAATCTCCCGTGCACTGGCTTGCGCAGCCGGGATCTTGAACAGCGTTTCATAAAAGCGCACTTCGCAATCCTCGACCTCTTGAATGGCCTTTTTAAAGCCCTGCTTCCGCTTCACACCTACCGAAATATCCCGTTCGGTGACGCCCAGATAGGCAATTTTTCGATAGCCTTTTCCAAGCACATACCGCCCCATCTCATATCCGGCGTGAAAATCATCATGAATGAGGCTGTGGAAGTCCGGGTGCTCTTGCCCAATTAACAGGACAGGAACCTTTACATTTTCAAACGCCTCGATATGCTGGTCCGTGATTTCGGTCGCAAGCAAAATAATCCCGGCCATCTTTTGATTGGCGAGACTATAAATGCTTTCAATTTCCCGTTCCAGGCTTTGGCTCGTGTTGGAAATCAGCATCTGGTAATTCATTTGCTTCAGCTGTTCGTCAAGCCCTATCAATGTTTGCGAAGAAGCATACGAATCAAGACGAGGCACGATCGTTCCAATGATATTCGTTTTCTTGGCCTTCAGGCTCTGGGCAAACGGGTTCGGCGTATAACCAGTCTCCCTGATTGCCTGTTCAATTTTCTTCTTCGTCGCTTCCCCGACAGACCCGCCGTTCAAATAGCGCGAAACCGTACTCTTCGCCACACCCGCAAGCCTGGCAATATCCAAAATTGTACTCATACTCCTCAACCTCATTTCATGGGGACGCTTCTCTTGCTTCCTATTGCTAAAAAAGAAGCAGAATAAAAGCAGGAGAACCGTCCCTTTGCTTCACTTTCTTTTCTCTACAAGTTCGTACCCGTTTTGCTCCAAAGCATATTCCACGCCTTGCTGAAGAGTGGAGAAGGAAAGGATTCCCTCCATGCTGACTTTTGATTCAATGATTCTGACGGCCAGCTCTTCGGAGACACCAACAATATAACTTTCTCCCCCGATTAATTGAACAGCCTTAATCAGTTTATGGATACCAGATATGGTATACTCATCCACCCCTTTGACTCCTGTCATATCGATGAGAAGAAAACGGGCTTTTTTCCTGGCGAGTTCGATAAGAGCTCTTTCCATTAAATCGGTGAGCCTTTCCTGATTAAAGTTACCGACGAGCGGCGTGACGAGAATATCTTTCAGAACTGGAATAATGGGGGAAGAAAGCTCCCTTACCAAGGAAGTTAGTTCTTCTGTCCTCTCATTGACTTTTTGCTCTAGTTCCAAAATGTTTTCTCTTTCCTTTTGTCTCGCCAGGTCATGGATATTTTGAGCTGGCGTTATATCGGAAGGGAAAATTTCAATCTCATCATATTCATGGCCGTTTAATTGGCTTTTATGGATCTTATACCAGACGTTTTGCTCAAAAAGGCCGCTAAAAACCCCTGCCCAGTGGCTAGGAAGCAGAACCCCTGCCTGGTCCTTATCGGTGCCTTTGAAAATTCGGTGTTCCCAGCTGTTTGTCAAAAGGACAACAGCTTTTTTTTCTTCAAAAGAAAACTCCTTAACTCTGACATTGCCCCATCCAGCATTTCTATAGATATCTCCATATTCGACAAGGAGCTGCTCGATGTCCTTGCGTCCCTGATAATAGGAGCTGACCAAGTGCCCCATCCGATAACCTGTAGCTTCATAAACGGCCTTCGAAACCTCGCGCCCCGAGACTTCTTCAATCGTCTTTAAAAACAATTCGATGGCCGTGTCCCAAAATAAGAGCGCCGGTGCACCATCAAACGTAAAAAGTCCTTCTTTCGGTTTCCATACAAATTCATTGCTGTTTACTTTAACCTTCACATCTGATTCAGACACTTTTTCCTCTCCTTTACAGAAGCATGGGGTTCCCTGGCTTCCAAGGAAACTTACTATAGTATACACTCTACTACTGATTGTTCAAAAGTCGAAAGGAATTCATTTTTGAATACACCTATCGGCAACCATTACAGCTCTAGAGATAGTGGTCGTTGCATACTTGTTCAACAGGACCCCTTTTTATTGTCCGAATTCCTTATTCTATTTGCGATTCACCATACGTTGACGGTAATCAAATTTCTTTCTAAATCACTTCGTTAATTGAAACGTTGATCTTACTGCGCTTATGAAAATACCCGGAGAAACTCCGCTTTAATTGGGAAATGCCAGTATGTCCTGCGATTTAAGGGAGGTTTTCCGCTTATTTTGGGAAATACCATCATTTCCCGTGATTTAAGGGGAGATTTTCCGCTTATATGCATAAAAGGTCTAGATTTGAGGCTAAAAAAAGCAGTTAATCGGAAAATATCCGTCTATTTCGCCTTCTTAGACCCCTACTAATTGCTTTAACCGGAAATTCTCCGCTTATGGTAGAGCATGGGAACGGTTCTGCTGCCTCACTTTGGGTTCCAACCTTCCACTTGTTACTGCGCTTATGAAAATAACCGGAGAAATTCCGCTTATTTTGGGAAATACCATCATTTCCCGTGATTTAAGGGGAGATTTTCCGCTTATATTCATAAAATCCCTAGATTTGAGGCTAAAAAAAGCAGTTAACCGGAAAATTTCCGTTTATTATAGCTTCTTAGACCCCTACTAATTGCTTTAACCGGAAATTCTCCGCTTATAGTAGAGCATTGGAACGGTCTGCTGCCTCACTTTGGGTTCCAACCTTCCACTTGTTACTGCGCTTATGAAAATAACCGGAGAAATTCCGCTTATTTTGGGAAATACCATCATTTCCCGGGATTTAAGGGGAGATTTTCCGCTTATATTCATAAAATGTCTAGATTTTGAGGCTAAAAAAAGCAGTTAACCGGAAATTTTCCGTTTATTTCAGCTTCTTAGACCCCTACTAATTGCTTTAACCGGAAATTCTCCGCTTATGGATCCACGAGTATTCAATCATAATCAATATAGATTGACCCCTCCGTTGAAGTTTAATCTTCCATAACCTTGCAGGGATCACCTGTACACGAAACCCTTATTGATAAACAAAAAACCAAGAGAATAATCCCTTGGTTAAGTTCGAGTTGGCACTCTGAATCTAAATGCACCTCTATTTTAAAATCAAATTCTAAATTCCATCCCGTCATCTGCGATAAAGAAGCCTTTTGCTTCGATTTCTTTTCTTAATGCCCCATCTTCGTGCAAGACCGGATTGGAATGGTTCATATGGATAAAATAGATATCCGTTTCCCCTGTCAAATCCTGAAGCCGCTCCATCGTTTCGGTCATGAGCGGGTKGGGAACTTGCCGATAATCCCGGTTGATGTTTGCCAGGTCCTTTGGTGAATGGAACGTTCCATCAAGTAAGCAAAGGTCCGCCTCTTTCGCTGCTTCATGGATATCGATATCCCATTCATCCCATCGATCAATATCTGGTATATATAAAACCTTTTTATGAGGCCCTTTTATCCAAAAAGCAAAGGTCTCAGAAAACTCATTGCGATGCGGAACGAGAACTGGCTTAACGGTTACTTCCGAGGAAACAGTGACAGCCTCTCCATCCTTGATTTCCTGGACATCGATGTTCCCAAGTGCTGTTAATTGGCTCCATGGTGCATCATTTTCGAGCAATCTTTTCATTTTCCCCCCTGCCATCACGGGCAGCCTTTGCGAATTGATTGCTTCTTTCCCTAAAAACATTAAACCTGGGTAATGGCCGATATGGGCATGTGTCAGAAAAATGCTGCTCATCAGCTGTGATTCCATTCCATATCTCATTTGAAACCGTGCGATTTGTTCTCTCATATCAGGTGTCGCATCGATTAGGTGCCATTGATGTTCATCAGGCAGAAAAATAGCCAATGATGAAGCTGTTCTCTTAAACCTTGAATCTGCTAGTGCTCTTTTACAATTTTCACAAAAACAATTTGGGTGCGGCAATCCGCCATCTTGCGCGGTACCCAACACACTTAAAATCACTTCACTCACGATACAACTTCCCTTTCCGCATGGATCTGTTCGATTTCTTGCCCGTAATCCTTTCCGGTAATGGTCCACCCGGTGAAACCGAACAGCAGATTGATTAACGGAACAAGATAAATAAAGAACGCGTACGGTATGAATTCCCATGCACTTACTCCCAAAACGCTCGAAGCAAACACGGCGGGAACGCTCCACGGAATCAGATTGATTCCGACCGTCCCCATCGACTCAACGGTTCTTGATAAATTTTTCGTATCAATATTCATATCTTTATATTTTTGAACAAAGGTTCTTGCAGGTAAAATAACGGCTAAGAACTGGGCACCGCTGGCCAATGCGACAACGAATGTTGTTAAGAGAGTAGAAGCAATAAGGGTTCCGGCTGTCCTGACCTTCTCCATCATCTTGCTTGTCAGCACTTCAAATGAGCCTGTTTCTTCTAAAATTCCCCCGAAGGCCGTTGCGATGATCAGCATACCAACCGTCCCAAGCATCGAAGTCAGTCCACCGCGGTTTAATAAGGAATCAACAGCACCGACTCCCGTTTCAATTGTAAATCCATTCGTCATAAATTGAACAATCGAACTTACGGAAGTTCCTTGAATTGCAACCGCGATTACAGCACCTAGTACGCTAACACCCATTAATGCAGGCAGTGCCGGAGTCTTTCTTGCCATTAATAAGATTGTCAAAACCGGGAGCAATAAAAGCAATGGGTGAATCACAAAAGCATCCTTCAACCCTGACAAGATTGTACCAATGGATCCTGCATCCATGTCTTTCCCGCCTGCTTCCAATCGGCCAAACCACCAAAAGAGACCAAGCGAGAATACAAACGCAGGAATCGTGTCCCAAAGCATATGTTTGACGTGACTAAAAAGGTTTGTTTCAGCCATAGCGGCAGCAACATTTGTGGTATCTGATAATGGAGAAAGCTTATCCCCAAAATAGGCGCCGGAAATCACGGCACCGGCAATGAGAGCCGGTGAAAATCCCAAACCATCACCAATCGCCATGAAAGCAAGCCCCACTGTGGCGATGGATGTAAAGGATGTTCCTAGTGTAATCGAAACGATTCCCGTTACAAGAGCTGCGATTGGGACAAACCACGCTGGATCCATAATCATCATCCCATAATAAATCATCGTTGGAATCACGCCGCTTGCTATCCAGGACCCGATAATCGTCCCGATTGCCAATAAAATAAATACGGCCGGCAGCGCCCTGCTTACTCCATTAACCATCATCTGTTGAACATCATCCCATCCCCATCCACAGCTAATGGCGACGATGGCAGCCAAAATCACTCCAATGATTAAGGGAACATTCATCCCGGCCTCCCATATAAAAATAGAGCAAGCTGCCGCAGCAATCAAACCCAATAAAGGAATGATCGATTTTCCGAAAGTTAGACTTTCCTTCATTTTTTCTCCCCCGCTAATCTATTTCTTTAACCTCTTTACGCTTTAACACTTTAAAGCTTTTATCCAATAGTGCATATAACATTAAAGAAATAGTAAGGAATAAATTCAGAAAAGTCAACCTTCATTTGTAGAGCATGGCGACGGTTCTGCCGCCTCACTTGCCCAGCCATTCTCAAATAGAGCACGCGAACCGTCCCCATGCCTCTCATTCGTACTGCGGCTATGAAAATAACCGGAGAAATTCCG
>NZ_LIGG01000001.1:696035-851667 GCF_001273925.1 Bacillus sp. FJAT-27251
AGACCCCTACTAATTGCTTTAACCGGAATTTCTCCGCTTATGTATAGGCATGGCGACGGTTCTGCTGCCTCACTTGCCCAGCCATTCTCAAATAGGTCACGGGAACCGTCCCCATGCCACACTTAATCATTACCCAAACATAGTTTATCGTTCTTTAGCATAATTTGATGGTAAGTCCAAAAGTCACTTTATGAATAAAGGAGGAGGTGATACTTGCCTGTCAGAATCCTCAGTGCTTTTCGCAAAGGAAATGGCATTGCAAAGTCACGTCAAAAGATTTCTGAATTTTCAATCATCCAGGAATGCACATTGGCATGAGGAATTGGACGTGAGTTTGCTGCTTCGTTCCATTCTGGCCCGTTCATGCCGAGAGCACAGTAATCACTTAGTAACTTACTAATAAAAAAGGAGTGTTTGCATTGCGTAAAAGATTAATGTCTGAAATGACTTGGATGGAGGTCAGGGATGCCGTAAATGCTGGATGCGGAGTCATCCTGCCCATCGGTGCTACGGAACAGCACGGCCCACATATGCCTCTATGTACTGATGCACTTCTGTCCGAGAGGATGGCACTTGACGTAGCAAAGGAAACAAACATGATCGTGGCCCCTACTGTCTCCTATGGATTCCGTTCGCGTCCCTGTACGGGCGGCGGCCAGAACTTCCCAGGCACAACTTCCTTAAGCGGATCCACTTTGACCGCCATCATTATGGATGTTGTCAAAGAATTTATCAGAACAGGTTTTAGAAAAATAGTCCTCTTCAACTGGCATTTCGAGAATTCCAATTTTATTTATGATGCCGCATACAATGTTTTCGATGATAGAAAAAAAGATTATCCCGATTTAAAATTGCTTATCATCGAATCTCCCTTTAGTGAATTAAAGCCCGAAACAATGGACTATGTGTTTGAAGGACACTTTCCCGGCTGGGGGATTGAGCATGCTTCAATTTTTGAAACATCTGTGATGATGTATGTAGCGCCAGAACTAGTCGATTTTTCAAAGGCAAAGGATGATCAAGCGGAATACTATCCATTTTACGACATGCTCCCTATTCCCAAAAGAATTTCGACCGAAAGCGGCATACTTTGGAAGGCATCTTTGGCAACGAAGGAAAAGGGCGAAATGGTATGGAAAGAGATCAGCCAGAATCTAATAGAGTCTGTAAATATGGAATTTACACGGTGGGAAAAGGAGAATTAGGTAAATCATCGATTACGTGTATAGATGCCCTTGAGACCTTGATGTCGGTGAACCACGCTAGCCCGGCATGAAGGTCTTGCACGCTGGAGGATTTGATGTTTTCTATCCATATGTTGGGGAGGGAAATGAATGATCAATTTTCAACCGAAACCGGAACATGATCTATATAGCGAATCATTGGCTCCAGTAGAGTTTTCCAATAGAAAGATCGGTTCATTTGGGATTGGTGTGATTTGGTTCGGAATCGCGGTGCAGGTGACTAGCTTTTTAGTTATGACCCCTTTGGTACAGTACTATACAATTGGAGAACTTGTCTGGATTAATCTGATTGGCCAGCTGCTCGTATGTTTAGCTTGCTTTGCCACACAAGAGATTGGACTGAAATATGGTGTTTCCTTCGCCACCACGATCACAGCGGTGGCTGGACCGCTGGGAGGGAAGATTGTTGGGCTGGTCCGGGCAATGCCTGCCATTATTTTTGTAGGATTAAACGGTTTTATAGGTGCAACCGCAGTAAACATGTTTATGACCTCTGTGTTTGGATTCAGCAACATGTTTGTTGCCATCATCATTAATGCATCACTGCTTATTTTAGTAACCATAACCGGTGCCAAAGGAATTGAGCGATTTACGACTTTTGCGGCACCGCTGATGATCATTATTGGTTTTATAATGTTTTATGTATTGATGAAAACACATAATGTATCCATGTTTGATATTTGGGACCAGGGCCGGACATCGGGAACAAGCAAAAGCTGGCTTTATGGCTTTGGTGTCTGTTTAGGCGGCTATGCGGCTGTTGCTATGGGATTTAACGATTTTACCAAAGACTGTAAAGTTAAAGGCGGGAACATGAAAAAGGCAGCAAGATCACATTTGCTTTCGTACTGTATTTTGTCTGCGCCTGCTTTTATGTTTTTTACCATGATTGGCATTGTTGCCGTTGTTTTGGTTCCTGGCATGACCGGTGCAGAAGTGCTTCCGTACCTTACGAATCTGGTCGCCGGTGGAAATCAAGCAATCGTCGCCATACTAGCACTGTTTGTCTTCGTCGCACAATTATCAACCAATACGGCCGCAAACCTGTTCCCTTCCGTGTATGTCATTTGCGCGCTTGCCCCTAAAAAGATCAATTTCAAAACAGCTACAGTCATAGTGGGTGTGCTGGCGTTTGCTTTACAGCCGTGGAAATTCGGGCCGATTTTAGATGTGTTCCTAGCTGTATTCGGAGCTGCCGGGGGGCCTGCGCTGGCAATCATAGCCGTAGATTATTATTACTTCAGGAAACGGAAATACAGTCTTGGAGATCTATTTAACAGCAAAGGGAAATACTCCTATTGGCACGGAATCAATCCTGTAGCCTTATCTTGCTATGTAACAGGCATCGTGATTGGTTTATTGTTCCTGGATTATAATTACTTTGTTTCCTTAGCTTCTACATCGCTGCTTTATATGATGGCAGGCAATATATTTGCGAAAAAATTCCCGGTTATGGCTGCCGAAACCGCCGAGGACCTTACAGATTTTACAGTAGATGACAATCTTAAAGTGCCTGTTTAACTTTAGGTAACATCGGTTTAAAGG
Source organism: Bacillus sp. FJAT-27251 (assembly GCF_001273925.1). Lineage (GTDB taxonomy): Bacteria > Bacillota > Bacilli > Bacillales > Cytobacillaceae > Mesobacillus_B. The sequence continues at coordinate 698,825 of NZ_LIGG01000001.1, forward strand.
AAGAGGGCTCTATGCAGGCACGTAATAGTTCTGTCTTCCAGTTTAGGTGGCAAGAGGGAGTTGAGGAACATTGGATGTTTTAGTAGAAAATAAATGGATCATCTTAATTATCCTTGAGATACTGGCATGGGCTTCAATCTTTTTCCTTCTATATGCCAGATATGGCTTAAAATCAGCCTTCTGGTTCAAAGTTGCCACAGTTTTACTTGCAATCACAGGAGTCATCCCCCAAGTACTAATGGGCCTGGTCAATTTTATCTTCACTAAAAAGGTGGATTTATTCACACTGATCATTCTATTACTCATCCTCTATGGTTTTACGATTGGAAAAAAACATATAAAAAATTTGGATGCTTGGGCACAGATAAAATTTTCACAGCAAAAATCCTAAACTGGTCACTCACCTGATCGGGGAGTGACAGTGGACCATTCTCCAGCACAAATCGGACCAAAAAATGCCAGCAGTTTTAGGTTAAACTGCTGGCATCTTTTTGTTAATTCAAGTTAAATCTTTCTTCAAATTCAAAACCCATTTCGAAGTGATTAGATGAATCGGTTAAATTTTTAAAATCAACATAGGTAGCTTCTTTCTTTTTCATTTCGTCTACAAAAGGTGAGTAGGTACGGAAAAACAGTTTTTCTTTCTCTTCGTCAAATTCCACAAGTCTTAGCCAGCCATTTCCCCCGCGATAAACATCCTGGTAATTGACCAGCATTTGAATGACATCGTTTCCGGCCGCATTTTGCTGGACTTGATGTGCAATCCCAAAGTAATGGCCATTCACGGTCATAAACACTTGATTGTGTCCATGGACAAGTTCATTCCAAATAAGCTGACCACTAGCTGACTGGGCCGCAACAGTTTGTTTATTTTCAGCTTCAGGATAGATGATATCATGCGAAACGATAATGGTTGGTTTGTCTTTATGCTGTTCTAGCACATTTTTTGACCATTCCAAGTCCATTTGAAGGTTTTTCATATCAACGATTAGGAATAAGTATTCGTAGCTGCCTGCCTCAACCACGGAATAGGATCCATAGCCCGATGGAGAAGAACCCAGATAATATTCTTTATCTGCAAATCGTTCTGGTCCATAATGGGTTAGGAAAGGATCCCCACTTGCATAATCATGATTTCCCGCCGCCATGATATAAGGAATTTCCTTTTTATCCAAATAGGAAATGGCTTCAAGAGAACGATTCCATTGCACTTCTGAATTGCTATCGACAATGTCTCCAACAAATGCGTTCATCACGATATTATTCTTCTTCGTGTTCTTCGCAATCCAGTTCATTTGGCTGTTAAGGATTTCCGGATTATGGTTGGCGTATTTTTGTGTATCCGGGACAAACAGAAAATTGTAATTATCTTTATCTGTTAAGAATGGAATTTTATCGTTGTTTCCTTCAATCGCTTGGCTATCGCGAGCATCTGGAACAAGCCATTCCTTTTTAGATAAAGCTTCATCGGCAATTCGGATTTGTTGAAGGTTGCCGGCAAATAAGGCGTCCAATTCATTGCCCCATTCAGAAGCACCGATGTTCCAGCCTTTCCCTTCTATGGCTGCCATCCCGATGACTTCCTCCGATTCCCCGTAATCACTCACGCCATTCACACTTAAAGTCGTCGTTTCCCCGTCATTCACAACCGCAAGATGATACCATTCACCGGCATGCAAAGAACGGGACCAGTTCGTTACATTATAATTCAGATTGGATGGATGGCTTGTCCATTGAATTTCCCGATCACTCGAAACCGATAAAGTAGATAGAATCTCTTTCTCGCCTTCCACTTTATTAAGGTCCGCAGCCTGCCCTTGTCTTGTTAAAATCCCCATCCAGCTATGTAAACGGCTATTAAAGTAATCTGGCATTTTAAAAATGGCTTCAACCGTGAACCCATTGCCAAATGTCTCGGTATTGATCGGTGCATCGTCGGTTGTTTTAAAATATCTTCCGGCAGGGGCGTTTTTATAATTGTCGAATTGGATGCTATCAACACCTGCCAGATTATCATAATCCTCTTCCGACCATTGCATGATCGTTTCCAATTCTTCGGACGAAGGATCTCCCACGGTCACCAACTCCAAATCATTGCCATTCTGACTGGCGTCTTCAATGACCAGATTCCCATTGTGGAGCGACCCGCTTTTCACATACTCCTTTGAAAATTTCCAATCTGCCACAATACGGTCATTTACTTTCTGACCTGTAGAACCCTTAGCCTCTGCAGATGCAGCAAAGCCAGGAACCATCATGCAGACCACTGATAAACTTATTATGGTATTTTTTATTCCCACTTCTGCTTCCTCCTAACTGAAATATGTTCACGTTAGAAAGATAGCAATCATTCATTAAATCTCACCAGGAAATAGGTTAACATTCTGTAAATCGCCGTTTTCGGTTCTTTTGGCCCATTCTTCCTATGGTCAAAATAAAAAGACTGTAAGATTCTATAAACTAAAAGAATCTTACAGTCTTTTTTTAGAGTATGGGCACTGCCTACCTTCTCCTTCGCTTGCTATTATGCTCAACCGATAAAGATGCCCATAAAGCCCGGTGCACCATCATTTGCTTTTCCAATAGGATTTCGTCATCTCCTCTGTGGGCAAAGCGAACTTTCTCTCCAGTATTCCCAATCAATCCTACACGGTAGACATTTGACAAGACCTCACCAAGTTTATGCTTTTCAATCAAGGTTTCTACATTGGAATACATTTCCCTGATGTTTTCAACATGCTGCTTAAAGTCATTAAAATAAAAGGGATTCTTTATCMCATAAAAAATCCTCTTAATGCCAGCGATCTCTTCTTCATTATATATGGCCCTTAGCTCTTCAGATAGCTCTGTCCAGCTTTCAGTAGAATAACTTTTCCCAATGTCATCAAACACCTGGTGGGAGAACTTCGTTGAAGACGGGTGCTGTGTTTTTGCCAGATTGAGCAATCTAATCACATCACGTGGCCTATACCAAGTTAAATGAAGGATATAGGTGGAAGCTGACTCCCGTTGTATATACTCCGGAAAATATCGATTCCAAATGGCTTCGTTTGAATCATCCACATTCATATTGTAAAACTTTTCCGAGGCCGCTATCCTTTTTATGATGATTTGCAGAATAGGATGTTTAGACAAGTTTCCGCCAGATTGATGCCAGATCACCGGAGTTCCAAAATCGGAGATGATCTTATTAATCTCTTTTCCTGTAGACTCCACCGCTGTCAGCACTTCTGATCTTATGGCACTGATAAATTTAACGTTAAAGTTTTTCCGCCTGCAAATAACATTGAAACTATGGATGGCGATGATCAAGTCTCGGATTAATCTTTTATCCCTGGCGTATTGCTTTGAAACACCTAAGGTTAGTTCCAGTTCATCCAGGAAAACGAACAACTGCCCATTAGCCGGTGTAAGTCGTTCAAACAAGGTATCTGCCTGTTTGACAATGCTGTTAAACTTGACCTTCGTCTGGCCGCTATCCTCCCAATCAAATTCCAGGCCCAGGGTACCGGATACACCATCTAGCCCGGCATTCACCTCAACATTCCCTCTCTTTAATTTGGGGAATAATTTCTTAATGCCCGACTCCTCATCCCCAAGGTTCGGGGCCTTCACACAGGCAGCATACTTTCGCCATTGTCGATCATCCTCAAACACTTGAATGTTTCGATTTTCTATAATCTCAACGATATGGCGGTGTAAGAACCATCTCCAAACATCTTCATAATCCATGTTATCAATGCCATCAACAGAATTGGAATTGTTGTTGGTGACAACCGTGCTGGCGGCCTTGGAAAAATCCTTCCTGTCCTGCTCCTTGATTTCACTTTTGAATAGAATGAAGGATGTTTCAGCATTTAGTTCATTTTCCGCTTTAATCGCTATAAACCTTAATAGCGCTGTCTTTCCCGTACCCTTCAGACCTGTAACAAAATATTTCTGGCCTTTAAAGTAATCACTTAAGATAATGTTCTCCGGCATAAAAAATGAATCGCTGAACCGAACACGTTCATCCTCAGAATTGCTTAATAACTCATGTTTGGCATCAATATTGCCTAAATAAAGATCCGCAAGCTGCAGTTTAATTTCCACTATCCTTCCCCCGATTTGTCTGTTTGTCATTATGTAAGTTGAAAATTTCGACGGTCTCTATTATAACACTTATATTGTTAAAATTTTCTACTTTCAGTTCAAAAGAATTTAGATAAAAAGACAGAGGAAATCAACTGGCCCACCAAGACCAGCTAATTTTCTCTACCCCCACTTAGAACAAACCACCGTTCACGACTGCTATTGAAAAATAAACGGAGAAATTACGTTTATTTTGGGAAATACCCATATTTCCCGGGATTTAAGGGGAGATTTTCCGCTTATAGTCATCAACTACCTAGATTTTGTTCGAAAAAAAGCGGTTAGTCGGAAAATATCCGCCTATTTCTGCTATTTAGACCCCTGCTAATTGCTTTAACCGGAAATTCTCCGCTTATGTAGAGCAGGGGCGACGGTTCTGCTGCCTCACTTGCCCAGCCATTCTCAAATAGGTCACGGGAACCGTCCCCATGCCTCAACATGCTATAATATTCATAAATACTCGTGTGGGGTGAATCTAGTGGAGGATACATCAGCTTTAAAGAAGAGGATGGCTGGAGAGAAGGCAGTGGAGTTCGTCAAGGATGGAATGGTTATTGGGCTTGGTTCGGGCTCTACGGTTTATTGGTTTTTGAAGAAGCTTGGCGGGTTGGTGAAACAGGGATTGAATATAAAAGGAATTCCTTCCTCCATCCGGACTGAAAACTGGGCGAAGGAGTTCGGCATTCCCCTTACCAATTTTTCAGAGGTTCAGCGTCTGGATTTAGCGGTGGACGGTGCGGATGAAATCGATCCTGATTTTAACCTGATAAAAGGCGGCGGGGGTTCCCTGCTTCGCGAGAAAGTTGTCAATGCGCACAGTGGCAGGTTAATCATCATTGCCGATGAATCAAAAAGAGTGAAGCAACTAGGAGAGTTTCCCCTGCCTATCGAGGTCGTTCCTTTCGGCTGGGAATTGACGGCAGATAAGATTGCTAATCTTGGGGCCGATCCCGTTTTAAGGAAAGAGAACGGCGACGTGTTTGTGACGAATAACAGCAATTACATACTGGACTGTAAGTTCACTTCCATTCCCAATCCGCAGGAACTTCATCATGAACTTAAAATGATGCTGGGAGTTGTGGAGACGGGGCTGTTTATCGGGATGACAGATACCGTAATCGTCGGCCATTCTGATTCAGCAAGTGTTTTTGAAAAGAAGAACATATAGTCAAATAGGGACAGGACAAACCCTCCGCCCAAAGAATGTCCCAAAGATAAAAAAGGAAAAGGGGGCTCCCCTTTTCCTCATTCATGCACTAGGTCTTTTCGGATCGGCGTAAAGATATCAAGGATCACACATTCCTCCAGAACCTTTACCCGGTGCTCGATATTCGAAGGAATATACTGTGTGTCCCCTTCTTTTAAAATCCTGGTTACACCGCCTACTTCAAATTCCACCTGTCCTTTTTCAATAAAACTGATTTGCTCCTCGGGATGCTGGTCCACATCTCCTGCAAAGCCTTCAGCCAATTGGACTTTTACAAGCATCAACGAACCTTCCTTGCTTAAAATCTCTCTTTGTACCATGATGTCTTCCTTTCTCTATCAATTTCTTCATCAGATTAAGTTAAAACAAGCCTGGGTTTATGAGCTTAGGCACATAAAATGCAATGCTCGGGAAGAAGGCTACAAACAGCAGCACCGCCAAAACAATCAGCAAATACGGGATGACAGCGGCAAACGAACGTTCAATGCTCAGGTTTCCAATTTTCGCGGCCAATAATAAGCATAATCCATATGGCGGAGTCACAAGCCCCATCGCCAACGTCATAACCACGATCAATCCCAAATGCACCGGATCAATGCCGAACTGGGTAGCCGTAGGGAAAATCACAGGAACAAACAGGATCATCGCCGGTATGGCATCCATGAATGTACCGATAAACAGGAAGAACAAAATGACAATCAGGATAAACAACCATTCTGAACCAACATTGTTGACAAAGAACTCCTGCGCCTTAACGGACAATTGATAGTAGCTCATCAGCTCCCCTAGTGCGCTTGCAGCAGCAAGGGCGAATAGGGACAGGGAGCTCAGCGCAAGTGTATCAGCCAAGATCTTTGGCAGGTCCGACAGCTTCAAGGTTTTATAAAAGAACATACAAATCAGCAAAGTATAAATGGAGGCAACTGCTGCCGCTTCTGTCGCTGTAAAAAACCCGGTAATGATTCCGCCAATGATAATAATCGGGGTAATGAGTGCAGGCACCGTTTCATACACAAGCTTAAAAAATTGCTTCAACGTGGCTCTTTTTGACCTTGGATAGCCTCTTTTTACGGCCATTATGTAAACGAAAAGCATCATCCCTAAGCCAATGAGAATACCCGGCACAATCCCGCCGAGAAATAAGGCCCCAACAGAAGCATTCGTCAGTCCGGCAAAAATGATCATCGGGATGCTCGGTGGAATGATAACGCCAATGGTCGACGATGCCGCGGTCACACCTACAGCCGTCTCTGTGTCGTAGCCCTGCTTTTTCATATTTGGAATCAGGATTTTCCCAACTCCTGCTGTATCCGCCTGGGCGGCACCCGACACACCTGCAAAGATCATCGACACGAGGATGTTGGCATGAGCCAGCCCCCCTCTGATATGGCCAACAATCGTAAGCGAAAGATCAATCAGTTTTTGCGAAATCTTGCCGTGGTTCATTAAGTTCGCGGCGAGGATGAATAACGGTACCGCCAGCAAAACAAAGGAATTGATCCCGTTCAGCATTTTCATCGGAACCGTTACTTCCGGAATGTATGGGACACTCATGATTCCAAGGAGAGCCACAATTCCAATGACAAAAGCAATCGGAACCCCAATGAACATGAAGATTAAAAACAACGCAACGAGTAGAATGCCTGTCATGTATTAGCTCCCCTTCCCAAAAGCGATCTTACGCTGCCTGCCAAGTGATTGGCGGAATAGAGAGCCATACTTGCTCCCATAATCGGGATGGAAATCCAGACGTATCCCATTTTCATACTCGGGATGGAAGCCCAGTTGTAATTCCAGAAGTTCTGGACAGCGACAATTCCATAGTATAAAAGAGCAATCGAGAACAGCAGGACGATGGAATCAATCACCGTCATCAATGTTGCCTTTGACTTTCCCTCCAGCTTCTGCGACAGGAAATCAAAGCTGAAATGCTCCCTTCTATTGACCATCACAGCGGCACCCATAAAAACCGACCAAATGAATGAATACTTCGCCACTTCCTCCGTCCAAATGATCGCGATTCCCAAATGCCTGGATGCAATCTGGATGAGGATAGCTGCCAAAAATATCGATAAGCTTATAACACCAATTGTCATCTGTATTTTTTCAAGAGCTCTAATCATGCTTATCGCCTTTCCTCCCGTTAAGGACTTGAGGGAGGAATCGTGTGACTTCCTCCCTCATCGTCACTCTATTTTAGTTCTCTGATTTTCTTCAATAATTCTTCCGCGCCCATATCCTTTGCTGCCTTTTCCTGAAGCGGCTCTGCCAATTCAATGAAAGGTGTGCGGTCAATCTCGTTCACTTCTGCTCCATCCGAAATCGCTATTTCCTTATACTCTTCTTCCTGGGCAAAAACAGCTTCCCTCTCAGCTTTCACAGAAGCTTCCGCCGCTTCAAGAATGATATCCTGCTGCTCTTTCGAATAACTATCAAACTTCTTGCCGCTTACCAATAAAAATCTGGTTGTGTAATCATGGCCGGTTTCCGTAATGTATTTTCCGTTCTTCGTCTTATGGTGGTTCTGCTGGATAAAGTACGGATAAGAGTTTTCAGATGAATCTACCACATTTTGCTGGAGAGCCTGATACAATTCTCCCCATGCAATGGAGGTAGGAATGGCGCCTGCCTGCTTCCAGTAATCCGCAATAACGCCTGAAGTCTGGGTCCTGAAAGTCAGTCCCTTCAAATCTTCCATTTTCTCAATTGGTTTCTTTCCATAGTAATGCCTTACACCTGCAGACCAGTAGCCCACGAGCTTGAAGTCATTGTTGGATTTTTCATTGACCAGCTTTGCCACTTCTTCACCGACTTCACCATCCACTGTCTTTTCCCAGTGCTCATAGCTGTCAAAAAGGTATGGCAGAGCCAGCAGGTCAATTTCCTTAATTCCTGTTTGCGTCATAAATCCCGGAGATACCAGGACAACATCCGCGGCACCCAGCTTTAGCTTCTCAACAAGCTCGGATTCCTCTGTTCCAATGGTTCCCGCATGGACTTCAACCTCGATATTGCCATTAGATTTGCTCTCTGCCACTTCCTTGAACTTAAGCAAACCTGTCTGGTACGGATTTTCCGGTGATGTCTGATTATGCGCCGCGACTATTTTAATTTYCCCCCCCGCTTCTTCTCCACCTGCTTCTTCATTGCTGCCGCAGCCTGCCAAAACTGCCGATAAACCTAAAAGAGTGGCAAAAGAAACCGATAACAATTTTTTCATCTTAACTCCCCCAATTTTTTATTTATGATTTTGACGAGCTTCCAAAAGCATCTCGCTGTACTTAAGCGCTTTCTTTTTCAGTGTGATAAAGTCTTCTTCCGTGTTCAGCTGCTTCGGGTTGACCAGGTTGCTTCCAATCCCCACTGCCCTGGCACCACCTTCAAGATAATCCTTCATATTTTCATGATTGATGCCACCAGTCACCATCAATGGAATATGCGGGAAAGGTCCATGGATATTTTTGATATAGCCCGGCCCGAAGGCATTTGCCGGAAAAACCTTGATCATATCGGCCCCGTGCTCATAGGCAGTCAAAATCTCGGTCGGTGTCAAAGCGCCCGGGATGCTTGCTATTCCGTAACGCTTCGTCATCTTGATTGTTTCGGTGTTAAGCGACGGAGAAACGATAAATTGGCTGCCGGCCAAAATGGCTGCCCTCGCTGTCTCGGGATCCAAAATCGTCCCGGCACCGACAAGCACCTTGCTCCCAAGCTCTGCGCGGACTTTTTCAATCAGGGCCATGACTCCCGGAGTCTCGGCGGTCACTTCCAATACCTTCACTCCGCCTTCATGCAGGGCATGGGCAATTGGCACAATGTTGTCTGCAGTGGCTTCACGGATGACAGCCACAACGACATGTTCCTTAATAAATTCTAAAGCTTCCAGTTCCATCACTTCCTTTCCCATTTATTCCAGATTGGTATGCCTTTTTTTCATTTCTTCATATACATCATCCTGATTCCCTGTCTGCAAAGTGCCAATGATAATGGCATCAAGCACAAGATGCACGGACTGGTCGAACTGATTGCCGAGCGGCTGGATCGTAATTGGTTCTCCAGGCCTGCGGTATTTGGTCGCAGCCGGAATGACGAGGATTCCGTCGCAGATGGAAGCTATTTTCGACTCCCTGTTTGTTGTTACCAGGAACACTTTGGCACCAATCTTCTTGGCCTTGGCTGCGAATTCGAGGATTCCTCCGGTGGAACCGGAACCCGAGATGGCAACCAGCAGGTCATCAGCCTTGATGCTTGGCGTGACGGTCTCCCCAATGACATGCACCGGAAAACCCCCATGCATCAGCCGCATGGCGAATGCTTTTCCCATTAAACCCGAGCGCCCTTCTCCATACACGAAAATCCGCTTTGCTTCCCGAAGGTGGGTGGATAGATGGATGGCCTCATCTTCATCAATCCATGAAAGAACGGCACTAATTTCATTCGCAACTGTGTTTATGATTGATTTCATTCTTTCAACAATCCTTTCATGGCAGCCGCCGCTTCATATGGGTTTTCAGCCTTTGTGATCGCGCTGCCCACAATGATCGTATCGGGGTTTTTTTGAATAATATCTGCCAGGGTGTCCAGCCTGATTCCTCCGGCCACTGCTACCTCAAGGCCGGGAATCCCTTTTGTAAGAGAGAAGATGTCCGTATCCATCTCCCCTGCCACCTGCATATCCTTGCCAAAGTGCAGGCTGACCAGGTCTGCCCCCAAAGCTTTCAATTCGATAATCCGGTTTCGGTCTGTTACCCCCAGCAGGTCAATCATGATGCGCTTCCCGAAACCCTCCGCTGCCTTAAGGGTTTCTGTGATGGTTTGATCGGCAGAGAATGCCATCACGGTGGTAATGTCGGCACCTGCTTCAAAAGCCTGGGAAGCCTCATGCTTGCCTGCATCACAGGTTTTCATATCAGCAACAATCGTCTTGTGCGGGTACTTCTTCCTGATCTCGCGAATGATGCTCATGCCGTACTCCTTGATGACACCGGTGCCAACCTCAATCCAATCCACAAATTCCCCTGTTTCTTTTAAAATATGAAAGCATTCTTCCCTCGTCAGTCGGTCAAGGGCAAGTTGAAGATTCATATTCTCACCTTATCTTTCTATGAATTCTCTTTCTCCCAATTGAACAAGTACATCTTCCAGGTACGGAAGTCCTTCATTGTCTCCCGCAACGCTGACAACCATCGAACCGATCGCATTCGCGAAGCTCAAAATCCTTTCAAGAGGCCACTCGTTTAGTAATCCATAGATAAATCCAGCATCGAATCCATCCCCGGCCCCGACCGTATCTACGACTTTTTTCGCCTTGAGGGCAGGTGCCTCCGCATATTGGCCTTTATGAAAGCCAACCGAGCCATTCTCCCCCTGCTTTATGGCGATATGGGAAATTCCAAATGCCCGGCTTTGTTCGATGATTCCTTTTGGATCGCTCGTACCAAGCAATAATTCAGCCTCTTCTTCCCCCGTTAAAAAGATATCCACTTGGGGGAGAAGCTCTCTCAATACGGATTTGGCCTCCTCTTTGCTCCACAGCTTCAGCCTGATATTAGGATCGAAAGAGACAAGCACTCGATGCTTTTTGGCCAGTGAGACCGCATGTTTTATCAGATTGATATTCTTCTCTTTGTCAACTGCCGGAAAAACTCCCGTGATATGTAGAACCCTTGCGTTTTTAATATAATTTTCATCGATGCTCTCGATGGTCAAAGCGGTCGTGGGAGAATTGTTTCGGTAGTAAAAAGTCCTTGTGCTGCCATCTCCCATGATTTCCTTGAAGTTCAAGGAAGTAGGGTATCCGTCTACAAGCTTTACCTGGGAAACATCAATTCCCTCACCACGAACCATGTTAAAAATATGCCGTCCAAATTCATCATTTCCTAGCCTGCTAATCCATCCAGCCTTCAGACCCAGACGGGCGCATCCGATGGCCACATTCAATTCAGCTCCGCCAATTTTCCTTTCAAAGGAGGAAACAAACCGCATGGGCCCGGTTGATGACGGATTAAAAGTGATCATGGAATCGCCGATTGTTATGATATCTCTCATTGTTTTACACCCCTTTCGTCTTTTAGCAAGATTCTCTTACAATAAGTGTTGGCTCAAACCTGTAGACCATTTGTTCTCCAGGCACCTCTTTTTTCTGGATTTTGTTCAATAAAAGCTCAGCCGCTTTATTGCCGATCTCAAAAGCTGGCTGGGCAACAATGGTCAGCCCCGGCTCGTAAAAGCTGGCAAACGAGACATCATCAATGCCGATAACCGCGAGATCCTCCGGAATTCGCAGCTGGTTCTCTTTTACATACTTGAGAATCTCGATCAAGGTCAGATCGTTTCCGGCAAGTATGGCCCTTGGAGGATTTTCCATCGAAAGCATCTCCCCGAGTCCTTCCCGGACCTTGCTGACTTCCAGGCTCCTAATATACTCTCCCTTAATGGGGATGCCATTTGCCTGAAGGGTATTTTTATAGCCGTTCAGCCTCTCCAGCCTCGGTGTTACATTTCGAATCACATTCGTAATTAAGCCAATTTCCTTGTATCCTTTGTTGATAAAATGCTGAATGGCAAGCTCCGCTGCTTTTTCGTTATCAAGCAGGACAGATGGAATGGGAACATCCTTTACTGTACGGTCTACGAACACAATCGGATATTTCTCTTTGATCATGTCCTTATAAAGGTCTGCATTATCACCGGTTGGAACCAATATGATCCCGTCCACCTGCTTTGCCCGCAGCATTTCAATGTATTTGCGCTCTTTCACAGGATCATCATCCGCGTTGCATACGATCGTGTGAAAATCATGCTCGTGGCACATGTCCTCGATGGACCTGATGGCTTGAGTGGAAAAGGTGTGCAAAATATTGGCCACAATCACCCCTATGGTCGTTGTGGTCTTTTGCTTCAGGCTTCGCGCCACAATATTGGGCCGGTAGCCAAGTTCATGAATGGCTTCCTCTATCCGCTTTTTCGTCTCCTCTCTCATATAATCAAATCGTTTATTGAGATACTGCGAGACGGTACTTTTTGAAACGCCCGCATGAAGAGCTACATCCGCTATCGTTACTTTTTTCATAAAATCTACTCCAAGTGACTTGGTAAATCGGTTTACTAAACCGGTTTACTAAATCGATTTATCATCATTATAAAAGATATGTAAGCGCTTTTCAATAGGTATTTTTAAAAATAAAGCAGGTAGTGCATGGGGACGGTTCTGCTGCTTCATTTAGTGGTCTAATAGAGCGCCAGAACCGTCCCCATACTTGAGATTTTACTGCGCTTATGAAAATAACCGGAGAAATTCCGCTTAAACTGGGAAATACCATCATTTCCCGGAATTTAAGGGGAGTTTTTCCGCTTATCTTCATCAAATCCCTAGATTTTGTCCTAAATAAACCAGGTAAACGGAAAATGTCCGCTTATTTTGGCTTCTTCCCCCCCTGTTTTATGCCTTAACCGGAATTTCTCCGCTTATGAATTCCTTGCATAGACCAGGGGGACGGTTCTCCTGCCTCACTGCTGCACCCGAACAGAAAAAAAGTGAGGCAAGGAGAACCGTCCCCTTGCCTCATTCCCAAAATAGATCATCGAGTGTTTTGTTTAATGCTTTGCATATCGAGATGCATAGGTTTAATGTCGGGTTGTACTTCCCTGCTTCAATCAGTCCAATGGTTTGCCTGGTGACTCCCACTTTTTTAGCCAGTTCTTCCTGAGATAGGTCATGTTCTATACGGGCCATCTTCATTCGTTTATTTTTCATACGCTTCCCTAGCCTTCACGATCGTCCAAGCTTTTTTGATTCATTTGTTCACTTTTCCTTTTAGCGGCTGAATGGATCATTGCATGAACTCCACCAAACAAAGGAACATAAATGATAAACGAGACAAAAAACACAAGAAGGAAATAGGATATGGCCTGCTGCGGACTATCCGCGTAATTGACGGCACTGTTTGTGGCAAAAATCAGCGCAAGTACCACCCCTAACGCAATCCCCCCTATCAGATTCTTTTTGCTCATTTTCACCTTGCTGGTCTGATCATGCAGTTCTACCTCATCGGAATAGATGCCGAGATACGTTATTCTCACACTGTAGTAAAGGGAAGACACAAGAATGACGATCCATTCAAATAGGACAACCTTGAGAGACATCTCAATGGTGATATACTTCACAGCAATTGAAATAAACGACAGCACCATAATAAGGATATAAACTTCTTTATAAATCTTGTTTTTAATGTTTTCCACACGCTCATCTTTATGCTTTCTATTCCAGAAACCCATCATCCCACCTCCAATATTTGTAATTTTATTATACAACATAAGCGTCATAATGCAATATATAATTTACAAAATGTCATTTATAATTTGATGAGCGGGAATGAAGGCTGAAACATTTAGGAAGCATAAGCGTCGAGGCCCACTGCTATAGCCTGAGTACTTTTATTGTCCAGATTCCTTATTATATTTGCCTTTTTCGCACTTCTATTTGCCGTTCACGCACTTCTATTTGCTGTTTCTCCACTCCTATTTGCCGGTTTTCGAATCCAATTTGCCGGTTTCCCTTTTCTATTTGCCAGGACCCCTTTCTATTGTCCAGATTCCTTGTTTTATTTGCCGTTTCCTCACTTCTATTTGCCACTTTTCGAATTCTATTCGCCAATTTCCTTTTTCTATTTGCCAGGACCCCTTTTTATTGTCCAGATTCCTTGTTCAATTTGCCGTTCAGGCACTTCTAATTTCCGTTTTTCGAGTTCTATTTGCCACTTTTCGAATTCTATTCGCCAATTCCTCATTCCGATTTGCATTTCCTATTTGCCAGGACTATTTCTATTGTCCGAATCCCTTGTTCTATTTGCCGTTCACGCACTTATATTTGCTGATTTTCCAGTTCTATTTGCCCGAATCCCCACCCCCTCTGGAAAAGAAAAAACGAAACAAAAAACGCACAGCTTTTAACATCTGTGCGCTGATATTGCCTCTGATTCATTTAATCGTAAATTATATTTCCTTTAACATGATACTTTGTTTTGCCTATTTTAATAGAAACCCTCTGGTCACTAAAACTCATGGAATAATCACTTGGCTGTTCCCAATAATAATTGCCTTGTTGGGTTTCGATGATGAAATACCGAGTCAATATATTTGAGGGACCCTCCGCGTGAAAAGTACCTTCAATTTCAATAGTGAATTCATTTTTTCCCGAATGCTGAATATCAACACCTTCGACTGCATGCCTACCCTTTTCCTTCGCCTCATGGATCAATACAGAAAAATCCGAAGCCTTATAAACATTTTGCAAGGCAGCGGACACATAGCGTTCATCCAATTCCTCCGACATAGCCTTTAATTCCTCTAACCGCTCAACCTCTTGTTCTGTCAGGATTGGGTCAACTCTGAATAATTTATTGTAAAAAGTTTGATGCCCAGTCAGATCATAATAATCGCTCCAAAACCCTGCGCCCTCTTGGCTGACTTCCCGGATTTTCTCTTCAGCCGGTTCTTCCAAAAAACCGTTGACGGCCATCTCATATTGATTAAAACTCGCAAGCGCGTCCTGAAAAGTAACATTTGTGTTATTTGCCCTTCCCTGTATAAGGAATATAAGCAACAATGAAACAATAAATAAACTAAATTTCTTTAAGAACCCCTTCATCTTTCTCCTCCGACCGCTCCCTATTAAAATTGCTTCCAACCAATTTCACTTTTTTACTAACGGCTCCCACCACCACATATTAGCCGAATACCACTGGATGGTTTGCTTAAGTCCTGTTTCGAAATTGTACTCCTGTTTCCAGCCCAATCCCTCCAGTCTGGAAGCGTCAATCGCGTAGCGCCGGTCATGGCCTGGCCGGTCGGACACGAACTCAATCAGTTCCTCCGATTTACCAAGAGACTGAATAATCGACTTCACCACTTCAAGATTCGTCCGTTCATGATGTCCGCCGACATTGTAGACTTCCCCGATGATACCCTTATGCAACACAAGGTCGATCGCTGCACAATGGTCACGCACATGAAGCCAGTCCCGCACATTCCTGCCATCCCCGTAGACCGGCACCTTTTCCCCGTTCATTGCCTTTGTGATGGCCAAGGGAATCAGCTTTTCCGGAAACTGAAAGGGTCCGTAATTGTTGGAGCAGCGGAGGATGTTCACCGGGAGTCCATACGTCTCATGATAAGCGCGCGCCATCAGGTCGGCCGATGCCTTGCTGGCACTGTAAGGGCTATTGGGCTTCAGCGGCGACTCTTCGGTGAAAAATGTTTCCGGGTCAAAATCCAGGTCCCCGTACACTTCATCCGTCGAAACCTGCACAAACTTAGCAACGCCAATTTTCAATGCAGCATCCAGCAAAACCTGCGTACCCAATACATTCGTTCGTACAAAAACACCCGGATCCACAATGGAGCGGTCCACATGGCTCTCGGCAGCAAAGTGGATAACATAATCAAACTCTTCCTTCTCAAATAGAGAAAGCATCATGGTGCGATCGCCGATTTCGCCCTGGATGAAATGATAGCGTGTGTTTCCCTCCAGCCCTCGATGCTTCGCCAAGTCTCCCGCATAGGTCAAGGCATCCAGGTTATAAATTTCATAATCCGGATACCTTTCCATCATATAATGAATGAAATTCCCGCCGATAAAACCGGCACCGCCTGTGACAAGAAGCTTCTTTTTCAAACGACTCACCTCTGCCAATAACTATACCACGAAGCAGGGGACGGTTCCGCTGCCTCACTTTCAGTAAGCAAATAGATTACGAGAACCGTTCCCATGCTTCATTACTGCGCTTATGAAAATAAACGGAAAAATTCCGTTTAAACGGGGAAATACCTATATTTCCCGTAATTTAAGGGGAGTTTTTCCGTCTATATTCATCAATTCCGTGGATTTAGCCCTAAAAAAAGCAGTTAATCGGAAAATATCCGCCTATTTCCGCTATTTAGACCCCTGTTAAATGCCTTAACCGGAATTTCTCCGCTTATGTAGAGCATGGGGACGATTCTGCCGCCTCACCATCAATGGCCGAATAGATCGCCAGAACCGTCCCCTTGCTTCACCATGATTCACCATCCTTTGACAGCAATCCAGGCCTTGCCCAACACGCGAAAACTTTAAGGATTCACGTTTTTAAAATTAACTTCAATCCCACTCTTCACCAAGGTTGATCTATCAAGGCGACTTTAATCAAACGTTTGATTAGTATGGCATAATGATGCTTTTTTCGCTGCTTTCCATTTTTCGACACGTTCTATCAAAAATGATACGCATATGCGTTCCACTTGGTTATTCTAAAGACACCATATGGTCCAACCCGGAACCCATCTTCAGAACCTGCAGCCAACAAAGAAACACTATCATCCTATGCATCAGGCTCCGAAATAAAAGAGAAAAAGCCCCCTCCATACCTTTGGAGGAAGCCTTCCCATTTATCCGAAGTAGCAGAACCGCCCCTACTTCTCTATGGAGTCATAAACGATGTCACTGATTTCCTTACTTAATGGACCTGTGCTGCGGTAAGAACCGCTAGGAGTGGTTCCCATGTTTTGTTTGTTGGTTAAGATAATGATTTGCAATTGATGTTCTGGATCAAAGATGATTTGGGTTCCAGTGAATCCTGTATGTCCAAAGGCAGATGGACTCTTTTTATTCCCCATATACCAGGTTGTGTTGAGTTCCCATCCATACCCATGGGTATATCTTTGCGGACTCGTAAACTCTTTCACAACGGTGCTGTCATATATTCTGTCCAACCCGTATCCACCGCCATTGAGCATGGTTTGGCCCAGGACAGACAGATCTCTGGCTGTAGAAAACAGACCAGCATGGCCGGCAATTCCCCCGTTCGCGTAGTAACTATTCCCATCGTTCACTTCGCCAATAAGCGTATAATCTCTCCAGCCATCAAATGCATCGAGATTAACGTCCACATTATATCCAAAGTTAGGGTCATGAACCATTTTATGCTCGTATGGGTTTCCCCATGAGGTAGCAGCCATTCTATTCTTCAGGTGAGCTGACGGGACAAATTGAGTATCTCCCATATTCAAAGTTTCATAGATTTGCTCATCAAGGTAGTCATTGAGTTTCATCCCAGTCACTTCTTCAATCACAAAACCTAGCATCATAAAACTAAAGTCACTGTACTTGCGGCTTGTTCCAGTTTCATATTCCAAAGGTAAATCGTTGATGTACTCCAAGACACCCTTCGAATTGTCTGTAAAATAATAAGTAGGTGTCCAAGGTGTCAAACCAGATGTATGGGTTAATAAATCCTCGATTGTTACAGATTCTTTGCCGTTGTTAGCAAATTCAGGAATGATATCGGAAACCTTGTCGGTAACACGGAGCTTCCCTTCACTGACCAGCTTCATAATCCCTTGAGTGGTCGCCATTACCTTTGTTACCGAAGCTAAGTCAAAGATTGTGTTTGTCTCCATGGCTACTGGTCTATCAAGCAAGTTGCCCATATCATATTTCTGGGCAAACCCATAGCTCGACTCCTTTACAACGACACCATCCTTGGCAACCAAAACAACTGCACCCGGGATGACTCCATTATCCATGGCTTGCTCCACGACCTGGTCGATATCTTCCAGCCTTTCCGATGACAGACCGACTTCATCTGCTTTTCCATCTTTCAAGGTTAAATATGGGATGACCACTGCGGGGCTTTGCGCATTGTTTTTTTGTTCCACTTTAATCTCATTCAGCCCCTGGTTAACATGGGTGCCAACATTTATTTCGACAACATCGGATTTCCTTAACTGCTCAGGCCTAATAATCACTTCTTCCCCATTAATCTGTATCTCAAGATTGTTTTTAATGGTTTTTCCTCTGCTTTTTAAAACCAATTCCCCTTGATTTTCATGCCCATAAAAGTGTCCGGTAAATGTGTCACCCTTGCCCTCCAATTCGATTTCAACCTGCCCGCTCAGCTCAGGAACATCTCCCGTATTCGCTTGAGCCATCGTACCAGAAGCAAATAAAGGAACCACTGCCAAACAAAGCACAGCAAGAATCATGAAGCTTTTTCTGAACAAGTAATCTCCTCCTAAAATAGTTTTAGTACTCATCTTCCTTCCAGGCATGCAGCTGCTTTCCTTGCAATAAACTTGTTCTACTACTCATCTCCATTCAGCATGCAGCCGCTTTCCTTGCAATATACTAGTTCTTCTATCCAGCATGCCGCTGCTTCCCTTACGAAATTAATTTTTTACTTCAAGATATCCTCTAAAAAGCTTTCGCCGTATTCCGGCAAGGGGATTCCCATATATTGGGCGAGCGTGGCAGATAGGTCTGCCATCGTGGCCCGGGTTCCTATCGATACTGGGGCCACTTTTTGGCCAACGACCAATACTGGGGTCTGTTCACGGGTGTGATTGGAATGCCCAATGGTCGGGTCGTTCCCATGATCGGCCGTTATAATCAGAAGGTCCTCTTCGGCCATTTCGCTGATAAAAGAGGCAATGAATTGATCAGCGGTTTCAAGGACTTCCTTATACCAGCGGCAATCTTCCTTATGGCCAGCCAAGTCCGTTTCCTGGACATTCACCAGGAAAATAGAGTCTTCTTTGCTGGCATGATACACTTTTCTGTAGGCTTCCAGCACTTCGCTTGTATTGACCACTGGATCCTTATAGCCGCTTGCCTGGATGACATCTGCGGTCTTCCCGATTCGATAGACAGGGAGGCCATGCATCTCTGCCATATAAGCAAATTGCCTTTCAAAATCGACTCCATATCCTAAATGAAGAACCTGATAGCCTTCTCCATAAACATTGGCCTTTGGGCTATCCACACCCCATTGACCTGTGTGTTTTTCTTTTACCGCGGATAAAATCATATCTAAATTCGTCTTTTCGGCATTGCCATAAATAATCACCCTGCTGGTATCCACACAGCTTCTGACAACCTTTCCTATTTGGACCACATCTTCAAATGGAAGACGGGTGAAATCCCCGACAACATTGATGATGTTTCCTGCTCCTGATTCCAGGTTATCTCCAATGACCACAGCCTGATTCACCAGCAGGACGGGAGAGTTTGGCACGGGATACGCAACTTCATACCCTGCCTTTTCCAGCTCCTGCTTCACCGTTGGCCCCACATCTATCATCAGCCTTTTATTTGGCACATGTGGCTTGCTTCCCATCAATTCCTGATGGCCCATATACGTATCTGCACCCGCATGGGCCAGGTTGCTTTTACCATAGGCAGCAGCAGGAGCCCCAATCTGGTCGGCAAGCTGGTTCAATCCTAGGTTATACAGCGTTGGAATGTGCAGGTCGACTTCTTCTCTCAAATGCTTGTACGTATTGGCACCCACATCCTCCGGCTTTACCGAAATGCAATCATCCATCGCGCCGATTCCAAATCCATCTAAAATGAGCAAGGTCACCTTTTTCACCCTTATAACCCCCTTCTTTGCAAATAAGCGAGGTCAGGAGTTTTCTGGTTTACGTTTCTTACAAAAGCAACATGTGCCCGCGTCACGAAAATTTGGGTGCGGAAAGCGTAAATGACTGTATCTCCCACCTGCATGTTTTCATCCCTCTGAAGGGCTCCATAATAATCAATGTTGGTACTCGATTGTAAGTCCACCTTGGCACGCTGCTGGAGAATCGCCTTTTCATTCGCCCCAAACAACGCATTTTCCATTCCTGAACGGTGGTAGAAGCCGCCGGCGATCGTATAGGCATGCGATGAATCCATATGCGAGATTTCCGAAACGTAAGCAATGCTCGGAATCTCTGGCAGTTCTTCTTTGTACGCATGCAGAGGAGTGGTCCCGGTAAGGGCATGCCCCGGCTCGCCATGAGTCACTCCTTCTTTAGCCAGCAATGGCATCGTATGGCAGCTTGTGGCACTTGGCGCATTAACATGGGACACCCTTATTCCTTGCCTTTCCAATATTTCTTTGGCATGACGGAGTGACTCCATATTGGGAGTAAAATTATAATCATTTTTTTCCTCATTAAGCTGTAAAACGGGGAAACTGGTTACGCCAATGATTGATATTCCTTTCAATCTTTCCAGCCGCCCTAGTTCTTCTGCTAATTCATCGACTTGAAAGCCGCCGAACTGTCCTGGGAAAATACTATCTTCTGGCCTGATTACACGTAAAATCACATCCTGGACTTTCCCCATCTTCATGGCCGCATCTGATAATTGCACGGCACGCTCATAGGAAAAGAGGGTAACCACTTCCGGGTTCAGCTTTGATACGACATATTCCCATTGCGACTTGCTGGGCTGGACAATATGGCCAATGTTTCCAATGTGGCATCCGTGTTTTTTCAACCCTATGGCTTCATCAATATCCACGGCCACGGCTTTGCCGATTCCCTGGCCCTCAATGATTTTGCCGATGAAGCCGCTTCTGCCAATCTGTTTGGTCATATAATAAAGCTGCAGCCCATTTTCGCTCGCTGCTTCGCTTAACACTTTCGCATTATGCTCAAGGGAGTCAAGATCGATGACATAGGTATTGGCTGGTATTGTTCCTTCCTGATGAAGAATGGCGGCTGCACGAATCAGCCCCTCATTCCGCTTTGCTAGCATATCTAAAAACATATCAACAACCCCTTGCCAGCTCAGCTAAAGCACGATTCAGAATACGGATAACCGTACTTGCCGAAGATTTCATCGGGTTGATCCGAAGGCCATAATCTCTTAATTCCGGCTGGTTCTCAAGAAAGGTCCCGGAAACGCGGTAAACCATTGGAAGCAGTTCAAATTTGGATTCTGCGCCTACCGGATAGGTTGAGGCCCCATACTTTCCGGCCAATGCAATCACTTCCTGTGCAATCGGCTCCTCTAACTCGACAATGACATTTTTCGATTGGGAGTTGGTGATATACACTTCCTTCAGGCCTTTCACTTCCCCTTTGTTCAATCGGTGACATAATTCTTCGACCTGTTCGTTTTGCAGAGCCAGCATAACCGGTGCCATTGCGAGTGCTCTCAATAGTTCATGGGCTTCGTAGCCCTGGACCTGGCCGCCGCCTGAATAATTCATAGCGTGGATTTTTTCAATCTGTTCTTCCTTGCCCAAAACGATTCCTATTCCTGCTGGACCCAAAAGCTTGAAGCCAGAGAAGGAAGAAAAGTCAGCGCTGTACTGGACGCCTATTCCTCTCATTTTCATCGCACAGTAATTGTCATCGACGACAATAGGCAAATCAGGCCGGCATTCCTTTACAAGAAGGATAATCTCTTCCAGGTTATACGTATCTGTTGGCTGCTGCCGGGCATGCTGAATATAGAAAACTTTAGAGGCAGTATCCTCTTTAAGTACTTTAATAAGAGCTGCTTTATCATTAAAATCAACACTCTGCTGATTCAATCCCATCATTCGGAACGTTTCCTTGGTGGTCATGTAGACAGGTGCTGTATGAACGATCAGCGTGTCTCCTGGCTCCACGAGCATACTGAGCAGGACACGGATTGCCCCTGTGCCGCTCCCCCGGACCAAGGCACAGGCTTCGGCATCGAAGGTTTTGCTCAGGACCTTTTCCACCTTTGCCGTCGTCAGCGGTCTTTTATATTCCGGGTGCAGCCCCACATCGCCCACTTGGAAAAATTCATTGTTGGGAAACTCCTGGGAGATTTCATCCAATAACTCATACTGCAGAGCCTTTGCTTCATCTAGTGTCATGTTTTTTAATACAGATTGTTCATACTTTGCCATGAGTTACCCTTCTTTCCTAATGCTGAATGCCTTTTGCGGGTTCTTCACCAGCAGCTTTTCAATCACTTCCTCACCAACCGACCTGCTCCGCAGCGCGGGAATGAACTTCCTTAAAACGACGTCATAGCCTTGGCCGCCAGCAGCGAGGAGGTGGGATTTTCTCGTTAAGTCGCTTGAGAGTAAAAGCTGGTCCTCATATCCCTGCTCTAAAAAATGAAGCAGGGAATTCAACCGTTCCTCGTCCGAGCGGTAATTTTCCTTCCCAATCGTATCAAGTGCTACGTAGGCTCCGGCTTCCAACACCTGTAAAACATGGTCATCAACGACATTCAAGTCCTGATGCCCAATAATCACTTGGCTTAGCGGCAGCCCTTCAGATTGGAACAATTCAATTTGCTCTAAAGCAAGGGTTCCAAGCGTCGTATGAGTTGATAAAGGAAGCATGGTGGCTTTTGCAGCGGCGATGGCTCCATGGAATAATTCCGTCTCTATAGGCTTGAACTCATTCAGGCTGCTTCCAATCTCGCCTATCACCCCTGGTTTAATCGGGGTTCCGTCTATCCCATTCTCGATTTCATCGATCACCCATTCTGCAAAACCATCCCGATTCCATGTTTTCTTCTCTTCTGGAATAAATGGATCTTTGTAGCAGCCTGTGCTTGCCACAATATGCAGGTTTAACTTTTCACTTATTTCAAGAAGCTTTTCAACGTCACGTCCCATGCCGGAGTTCGTCATTTCAATCACCGATTTCCCGCCGTAATCAATGAAACTTTCCAAATCCTCCATCACAAGGTTCACATCATCAAGGGCTGCGTCTTTATCATTCTTGATTCCGCTTAAATCAATATAAAGATGTTCATGACAGGCACAAACCCCTAATTCCTCAGCATGAATTTTTCCTCTAACCGTCTGGATGTACATCCATCCCACTCCTTTTGTGTATCAGCTAAAATGAAAGGGAAAAAGACCCGAGTCTATTCTAGAAATCAATTCAGAATGCCAGGGCTTTTTCCCATCAGGGGGTCAATCAAGGGGTGAAGAGTCCCAGCAAGACCAGGATATTGCCAATGATCCCTACTGCAATGGCACCTACAGGCCCAACAGCCATGCGCACAATCGGTCTTCCAGCGACTTCATTCAATAGATAGAACCCGGCAATCGCAAAGAAACCAAACCCTGGAACAATCGCATTCGCTGCGTTTGCACCACCGATCAGCAAGGCCACCTCCAGCACCCTTGTCATCGCCGTCCGGATATTTTCACCTGAAGCGCGCACTCCAGGGTATTTATCCAGGAACTTGGCAAGTGTCGTCAGCAACCGAATCTCCAGGAAGATAATGAGGGCTCCAATAATCAAGGCCAGGAAGATATTTGGCGAAAAGATACCTGCTGCAAAGACAAAGGTGAAACCAACCGGACCATATACACCTGTAGCAATCGCTGTACTGGCAATCAATGGGACAAAACCAATCGCTTTGGCAAGGGAAGCAATTCCTCCCTCTGTGATTTTTCCTTCTGATAATAGGTTGAGAGAGATAGGGTCACCTGCGATCAGAAGCAGATTGGTTGCGGCCGCAACAAGCCCGCCGCTGATCATCAAAATCCAGCTGTGCTTTTTTATTCTTGTCACGCGGTCCGTAAATAACGTGGCCAACGCGGATAGATTCTGTTCTTCGGACTTCTCTTTCATGGCAAAATAGATCAATAAAAACATCCCGACTACAAGCGCAATCCCTTCAGGACTTAAGACAACCGGCGTGCCGCCAATCTTGATAAGGGCCGCACCATTCGCAAACACAATAAGTTGGCGGGCAAGGGCCGCCACCAATAGTGTGAAAACACCTTTTTTGACACTGAACTGTAAGGCAATCGCAATCGCTGGAAACACCATGAAAGAAACAACGACCGGCTCTCCTACTTTATTAAAGCCTTCGACAAAGTTAAGCGGCAGCATCTCGAACAGGTCGACAACGGCTTGAAGCCCCAGATAAATTCCGGCACCATACAACCCGCCGGCAATCGCCGCAATCGTTGTTTTAATTTTCCCGCGGTCAAGTGACAAACCAATGATGTCGGACCCAAGCAATATACTATGAATCAGGATGATGCTTCCTGCGATCGATATGGGAATACCAAATCCAATTACGAGGCCGAAGCTCATTGCAAATGCCGTAACACCAAGTTCCTTCCTGGACATCCGGCCTTCCAGATTCTCTGGCACAATCGGACGTATCCCATCGTTAAAAACCGCAATACCCAAATTGGCCATGACAGCTGCCAGCGCACCAATACTGATCATTAAAATAATTTCAATCATGCTAATTCCCCCTGCCTAGGATTTATTTACTTTATCAGTGCTTCTATCAGGTATTGAACAGCTTTTTCTTTGTGGTCTCCAGTAAACCCAAATGCTTTAGCCCCGCTTTGAACGGCTGCTTCCACTTCTGCCTTGACAGGCGGTTTTCCCGGCATGGAAATGGTGGCACAGCTTGGTTTTCCAAGCAGCGCGATCGCCATCGCCAGTGCCCCTCCGCCACCTGTATGGCAGGCTCCAAAATAATAGTCTGCAGCACCCGATTTGATCGCCATGGCTGCCTCCAAATCCGACTTCACCATCGTTTCAACACGGTCTCCTGCCAGTTCCTTAACCAATCCTTCAATATCCTTCTTTTCCACCTGGCCGCCAATCACAATTTTCATCCCTATCACTCTCCTAATCTATTTGTTTAAAACGCTTACAAAATGCATTAATAAAAACTGTTTTTCTTCTGTTGGAAGCTTGTGACCTAAAAAATCTTCAATCCAAGTTACTCTCCTTTCCGCCTCATCCAGATGGGAAGATTCATAAACCTCCTTCATCACAAAATCAGGGGGGCCAGAAAGAGGCTCCTGTCGATCGATTCGTGAAACAGCCATGGCAAGGTGGGTCACAAGCATCGTATAACTGTCTGCATTTTCATCATTCACATATTTCTCAATGGCCTGGTTTGCGATGTCACGGGCACGTGCTGTGATGGTATTGGTCGTTTGCAAAATGTCCAGACGCTCTTTTAATGAATTCACCCTGGAGACCTCCAATGTACAGTATTTTGTATTTTCATTTTATAAAAAATGCCCTAATACTTTGGCATTAAATCACCACTTTCCACTTTGGCCTGGACATCATGAATATTGAATACAGATAATAAATCAAGAATGTAATGAAGCTTTTTATTATCCCTTCTGATGACAATGACGGCCTTGCTCATTTCCTTTTCAAAATCAATGGCCTTTTTTGAATGTAAAGGCTGGACCTTGAACCTTGCGATTTCCCTTTCATCCATATTCCACACCGTGGCATCAATGGTCTTTGCTTTTAAATGCTCTAATAGATGCATGTAATTCAGTTCAATGAATTCCACCTTTTTACCTTCCGCTTCTGCATAAGTCAATATTTGCTGGTCAAAGGAATTGCTGTCGATGCCAATCTTCATGCCATCTTCCATCACGGTTTTAGTCTTGTCAGATAAAATAACCGCATGGCCGGAAACATAGGTTTGGGGGCCAAAACTAACAGAAAGCATTAAATTTTCATTTTCCGCCATTTCCTTAATCGCTGAGTATTCGGAAACAATGGCAAAATCATACCTCCCTTCGATCACCCCTTGAAGCCGCGGCCGGGCGCCCCGCATAAAAGCGATATTAAGAGGGATGTTCAGCTTCTCAAACTCAGAAGTAATCCCGGTGGCTAATCCTTCATATTTTTTGGAGTACGGAAGCGGCATAACACCCGTCATACTCCCAATTCCAGAATACTGAAGAAGCTTTGTCAGATCCTTCTCCCTTAAAAAGGTGCCAAGGTGGCCTCTTGACTCCAGTTTGATGCATTTTGCTTCATCCAGCTTTTTCAATGCCGATTGGATGGTCCCGCGTCCAACCTGATACTTTTCAGTTAAATCGCTAATCTTGGGAATCCGTTGGCCTACTTCCCCGAGCAATAACTCTTCGGCAACCTTTTGAAGAGTTAATCCACTTTTCGAATAAAATTCCTCAATCATGCTAACGTCCACCATTCATTTATATTCATCTTCATTGTACAAAATTCTGTATATTAATAATTTAACACTAAAATTAAGCGCTTACAATACTTATTTTAGAGCATGGGGACGGTTCTGCTTGCCTCACCATATTTATAAAAAACGAAACGGACTTCAATTAAGAACGTATATTCATATGAGGAAGGGGAAGGGGAATAAATGATATGATAATGAATCTTGCATTACGTTTTGTTTTAGAGGTCTGCGCATTAGTTGCATTGTCTTATTGGGGATTTCACACTGGAAAAGGATATTTCTTCAAGTTTGGGTTAGGTATTGGTGCACCTCTCATCATCGCCATTATTTGGGGAGTTTTTGGTTCCCCTGCTGCTCCCATACCTGTTCACGGATTTATCCGCTTAATACTCGAAATAGCTATATTCGGATTAGCAATTATCGCTTTATATGGTGCCGGCCATCCTTCTTTAGCGCTTATCTTTGCCATATTGGTATTGATAAACCGAATCCTGATGACGATTTGGAATCAATAATAGAGCATGGGGACGGTTCTGCTGCCTCACCAGCCATCTCAATAGATTACGAGAACCGTTCCCATAGCCTCATTACCATGCTTGTGAAAATAAACGGAAAAATTCCGCTTAAACTGGGAAATACCCGTATTTCCCGCCATTTAAGAGGAGTTTTTCCGCCTATATTCATAAAATCCCTGGATTTAGTCCTAAAAAAAGCAGTTAATCGGAAAATATCCGCTTATTTCCGCTTCTTGGACCCCTGTTAAATGCCTTAACCGGAATTTCTCCGCTTATGTAGAGCATGGATAGAGCACGGGGACGGTTCTGCTGCCTAACCAGCCATTCTCAGATAGATTACGAGAACCGTCCCCATGCTTCACAAAAAAAGGAAGCCCCCCCTCACTCCTTACGAGTGAGGGGAGCCTTCCCCAGCTCCGAAACGAAATTAGGCAGCTGGATTTACTTCTAATTCCACTTTAATTTTGATATCTTTTCCAACTAGGACGCCACCTGTTTCAAGTGCCGCGTTCCAAGTAAGGCCAAATTCCTCACGGTTGATTTTCGCCTCTGCTTCGAAACCGTATACTTCAACACCCCATGGGTTTGTTCCTTTTCCACCGTATTCAACATCAAATGTTACCGGCTTTGTTACATCCTTAATGGTTAGATCACCAGTTACTTTGTAATCATCCCCATCTTTTGTAATGTTTGTCGATGTAAACTCAATTGTTGGATTGTTTTCCACATCGAAGAAGTCTGCTGATTTCAAGTGATTATCCCGATCTTCGCTTCTTGTGTTGATGCTTGCTACATCAAATTTAAAAGCGATTTTCGCAGTGGTTAAATCGGCTAAATCCGCGGCTTCTACATCTGCTGTGTAAGAATCAAAGTGACCTTTCACTTTTGATACCATCATGTGTTTCACTTCAAATCCTACTGATGAATGCGATTGATCGACTGTCCATTTTGTCATTTTCATTTCCCCCAATTTGTCTTATCTCGAATTCGAGATATTATACTAAAAAAATAATTTTGAATTCAAACATCTTTAACTTGAGATAAATTTACCACGGAACCTTCATCATTGTCAACTCCCTATTCGCGTTTTTTTCGAGTCGATCATGGGGACGGTTCTGCTGCCTTATCAGCCATTCTCAAAAGATTACGAGAACCGTTCCCATAGCCTCATTACCGTGCTTGTGAAAATAATCGGAAAAATTCCGCTTAAACTGGGAAATACCCATATTTCCTGCAATTTAAGGGAAGTATTTCCGCCTATATTCATAAAATCCCTGGATTTAGTCCAAAAAAGAGCAGTTAATCGGAAAATTTCCGCTTATTTTCGCTTTTTAGCCCCCTGTTAAATGCCTTAACCGGAATTTCTCCGCTTATGGGTAGAGCACGGGGACGGTTCTGCTGCCTCACCAGCCATTCTCAAATAGATCACGAGAACCGGCCCCCTGCTTCTCTAATTCCTTTTAATCGACTTCCAAAATTCTTTTGCAACGATTTGATATCCGTCTGCGCTTAAGTGGATATTGGCCGGGTTTGGAAGGTAGGTATCCGTATGTTTGGCAATTAGGTGGGCGGTTGGCACGTAGGTATCTCCATTGAGCCCCACGGCAGCAGCAATTGTGTTGTTCAACGCATCCAACAATGGCAATATGGACGCAAGCTGGGCTTCCGAATAATGAGGGAATGGGTTATAGTAGCCCATCACATAAACCTCTGCCTTCGGGTTTAAGTCATCGATTGTTTTTAAAATAAGATTTAAATTCACTCCCACCGTTTGAATAGCTTGTGGTACTTCAGCAGGTTTTGTCATAAGAACTGGCAATACATCGTTTGCTCCTATGGTGACCGTAATAAGATCAGCTTTTTGTACAGATGCCTGAACACTTGTGTCCGTAAGAAGTACCTTCAGGAGTTCCGTATTGGCACCTTTCACCCCCTCGTTTGTAAAATTCACCTTATACTGCGATTGTTCAAACCTGCTTGCGAGATAATCAGGGTACCCCAAACCATCCTCGCCTAGAGGATTAATCCCTGCCACCAACGAATCCCCCAACGCCACATAGGTTACCTGTTTCTTTACAGGGCCTTTGGCAAAAGCACTTACCGGCAAAGACAGAAACAGGGCCAACACTACCAACATGATGGAAAATCTGCGATTCATACTCATTAAACCACCTCTCGTTCGTTATTGGGAACGAATTAATTATATCAAGTATAGCCCCTTACGGCCAGACTATTTTGGGAGGCACAGATACCAGTTAGGAAGAATCGTATAGCCAACAGATCCAACTCATTTAAGACCCTTTCGAGGAGTGACAGGCACTGTTCCTTTTAAAAAATATTTATAAAAAAGCGAAACGGACTTCAATTAAGAACGTATATGTATTCATAAGAGGAAGGGGAATGAATTTTATGATAATGAACCTGGCATTGCGTTTTATTTTAGAGGTCTGCGCGTTAATTGCTTTGTCCTATTGGGGATTTCAGACTGGCAAAGGATTTATCTCCAAGTTTGGGTTAGGTATTGGATCACCTCTTCTCATCGCCATTGTTTGGGGAGTTTTTGGTTCCCCTGCTGCTCCCATACCTGTTCACGGGTTCATCCGCTTATTACTCGAAATAGCTATATTCGGGTTATCAGCTATCGCTTTATATGCTGCCGGCCATCCTTCTTTAGCCCTTATCTTTATCATATTAGTAGTCATAAACCGAATCCTCATGACAATCTGGAATCAATGATAGAGCACGGCAACGATTCTGCTGCCTCACCAAGATTCTCCATACTTTGACGGCAATTATATCTGCGGCTAACACGGCAAAACTGGATGAATTTCCGTTCCTAAGATTAACTTTGAAGCTACCCTTCTTCAAGGTTGATTTATCAAGGCGACTTTAATCAAACGTTTGATTAATAGGACCAATCTCGGCCAAATAAAAGGATGCACTTTTTCGACATAAAAAGCTCCATTCACCTAAAATAGGATTGGTAAATGGAGCTCTTTGTAAGTATCAGCGAATTTTCCAGGAAGGCATCCCCCTTTGTCGACAACCGTACATTAAAAGGTGACACATCTTATTTTAGATCACGTTGTTCTATATAGTGATAGTGTCTTTCCTTTGCTCTTGGCTTGATAATCCATCAATCCCAATGGATCCATAATAAATAACTAATTTATCATTCTTTCCAACAATGCTAACAGGATAACACTCGTTATCTTTTATTACATCTTCAAATTCATCTGGATGTACTTCAATCTCGATTTCATGCCCTACGAATGCATACTCATAGGAAGCGGTTTTATACAAATCAATTAGACTACTTATAATATGCTCTTGAATCGGAACCAAGTTATCGGGGGAGACGTCTTCCCAATTAATCCTCAATAAGAATCCAAAATAGTCATCTTCTTTGTTAACTGCCAAGCTGAGCTTTTTAAAATCAGCATCTAAAAATTCTCCAGATAATGTGAACTCTGTATAATAACCAGACAAGCATTCAACACCAATCACATTGTTGATTATTGGTTGCTCAGCCCAGGAGTCTCCATCTGCATCTTTACTGTATTTCACGCTGGTAAAGGAACTCCCTTTTTGCGTTATATAATCCGTAATGCACTTAAATGCTTGGACAATGTCCTGTTTATTGCTAAAGACCATCCCTATGTTTATATATCCGCCTGTACTCAAGATTGATCACCTCTTAATAATTAACTCACCAATTCGAATAAAGCTATCTTTTTGATGGGAAGCCAGTTTGTATCCGGTAATGAATTCTCCGCTTTCCTTAAAGAAAACGGCATTGTTCCCCTTAAGGTGCATTATAACATGTCCAGACTGCCCACTATGCTTTGTTTTATAAACATGTGTAGAGCTGCTTACATGGTTCCTTAATGCGGTTTCAAATTTTGTTGCATTTGCCTTGCTATAATTTCCTTTAACTCCAAAGTCTATCGCGTGATTAAATTTCTTTTGCAACTGAGTTGCTTTAAAAGTAACGCTTGTTACTGCCTTTAAAATTTGGCTGCGAGTGTACATTTTGAAAGCGGCTTTTGCGGAAGTTCTAATAATGACACCTAAAATGATTGCGGGCAATATAGAAGCTTCAATTTCTTCTGAGTCAACATGATATTGTTCTCCGGTTTCTAGATCTGTAAGAGTAGCCCTAAAGAGATCCTGGTCTGCCTCTTCAACAACAACATCAAATTCTTGATTGATCTCATTTCCCTCTTCATCGGTGAAGGAGGTAGTAAAATTCATCTCTTCCGTTTCCATATCCATACTCAGTTCACTACTAACCTCTAAATCATCCGAATTAAATGTAGTTTCAACATTAAGTGTTTCTTCATTTAAATCGGTTAGGGTTAGTTCGATTTCATCCGTATACTCTATATTAAATTCTTCAAAAACTTCTTCTTTTATTGTTTCAAATTCAGCTTCATATATTTCTTGCTCTAATTCTTCGTTATTTACATTTATGGTACTAGCTTGTACTAGATTTATTGGGATATTTACTACCAGCATAGCAGCAACTATCACAATAGAAATGGCTTTTCTGAAATTCATCGCTTGATCCTCCTAGGGTTTATAGGTAATTAATCCTTTTCCTTGTTGTTCTTCACTAAAATTATGGTGATTTTCAGCATGAATGGTTTCTAAAAGTTCGTCTGAGTTGAAGACATTCCTGGAATCATTTAGATATAGAGAAATAACAGCCGTTGCATGAGCGGCAGCAAACGAAGTTCCAGTAAAGGAACCATACCCCCCGCTGTGATTCGTGGATACGATGTCTACTCCCGGTGCAGCATAATCAATCTTTCCTCTCGCTGCTGAGCTTGGTCTTTTAAAATCTTTATTGATGGAGTTAATGGATAACACACCATCATACTTAGCTGGATATTCAACCCCAGTCCCATATGTATTCCCTGCAGCTGCGACTATCATAATGCCTGATGAAACAGCTTTGTCTATAACTCTTCTTAGCTCCTCTTTGTCACTAGTGATTCCAGAGCTGATGTTAATAATATTCACTTCTTCCTTGATACTCCACTCGATTCCATCAACTAAATAATCGATATTCCCTTTGCCTTTAGCGTCGAGCACCTTAACATCATATAGTTCCACACCAGAACTATTTAGACCTAATACACCAATATCATTGTTATTTGCTCCAATGATCCCTGCAATTGCTGTTCCATGTCCAAAATCATCGATTACGGGTTCTTCCGGTGAGATAGCATTATACTGTTTCTTCACTACTCCCACTAAATCTTCGTGATCTTTGTTAATTCCGCTATCTAATATAGCTACCTTCACTTTACGATTTTCATTAGTTGAATTTTTATTTTGGCTCGTTTGGGGATTTAATAACTTGACGTTCCAGGGAATAACTTGTTCAACGGCTGGATTATTTAATACGTTCATATCCTCTTTTTTTGCAGCATTCTCTTCTACTTGCTCAATCGTTGGAGATATCCACAGCCACCCCAAAAGGCCAACTATCAAAATCCCAATAGAGCCATAACGTAGTTTGATATTAACGATCTCACCTCCAATTTTTGTAATAAAATAGACACAACTATACGTTAAAATATAACTATTTAACTTGAATAAATCAACATAAAAGTAAAAATAAGGTTATTCAACATATGGTATAATCAACTAAAACAAAGGGGTTTATTTATGATTACTCTTTTTACTATCGCTCCACTTTTATCAATATTGTTTTATTTAGGAATCACAGTTTTTGCTATCTGGTTTCTTTTAAAACTTCTAAAGATACAACAGGAAAAGAATACTATTCTTAAATCTATATCGGACAAGCTTGATAAGTTATGAAAAACCAGCGGGACAGGGGGACAGGTTCACTGTCCCAGCAGAGTAATTGGACGGGAACGGATTCCGTTCCTTTTCAAACAGGCTGGGACATGGTGCCTGTCCCCCTGTCCCTCTCCCTCTGGTGCCTGTCCCCCTGTCCCTCGATTTAATTTTCCCCTTTCACAATAATTCAAAAAAAGATGTAAGCCATACAAGCATTAGGAACTATTATAATGGCTGATTTCTTTCTCTCTGCCTGGGCGGAATTCACATCCCAATACCAAAAGGAAGAGCCCCGGCTCTTCCTTTTGGTTTATTGCTAGTTCATCTCATTTTTGAAAAGGTTTAACATCCCTTTCATATGAAACTCACTATAAGCTTCGGGGAGTGACAGTGGACCGGCCTATACTTCTTTTCCCTTTTTGTAGTAGGTTTCCATGACATCTTTTGGAACCATGCTGCCACCTGTTCCCCAAGCGATATGTGCTGCATTTTTAATTTTGTCCTCTAAATGGTTATCCTCGATATACTGTTGCCCAGCTTCTTCTCTGAATAATTGAATGGGACCATGAACTCCGGCTAAAGCAGAAGGCTCCATTTGGATATTTTCTGTGTCGGATAGCATACTTAATAGTGCGTATAACTGCTCATCTTGTACAGTATAGGATCCACTCATAAGGTTTTCCAAGGTTTTCCCGACGAAGCCTGAAGCTCTGCCAACAGCCAGGCCATCAGCATCCGTAATGTTATCAATACCAAAGTCTTGTACAGATACTTTATCATGCATACCTGTCATTAATCCGATCACCATACAAGGTGAATGGGTTGGTTCGGCGAAGAAGCAATGGACATGATCTTTGAAAACTAACTTTAACCCAAACGCTACTCCACCAGGTCCGCCGCCAACTCCACATGGGAGATAAACAAATAGTGGGTGATCCTCATCGACAACAACATTCATTTCTTCTAATTGACCTTTCAATCGAGAAGCAGCAACAGCGTATCCTAAAAATAAGTTGATTGAATTTTCGTCATCAATAAAGTACATGTTTGGATCTGCTTCTGCTTGTTTCCTGCCTTCCTCTACTGCCTTACTATAATCGGATTCATACTCAACGACGGTAACACCCTTGCTTCTGAGGAGGTCTTTCT
Source organism: Bacillus sp. FJAT-27251 (assembly GCF_001273925.1). Lineage (GTDB taxonomy): Bacteria > Bacillota > Bacilli > Bacillales > Cytobacillaceae > Mesobacillus_B. The sequence continues at coordinate 732,384 of NZ_LIGG01000001.1, forward strand.
TCCATTGCTTTGCGTCAGCCGACATATGAACATAAACCTTAAATCCTAATTGCGCACTCATGATGCCAATACTAAGCCCGAGGTTTCCAGTTGATCCTACGGCAATCGAATACGTAGAGAAGAACTCCTTGAATTTATCACTATCGATGATTGAATAATCATCTTCCACTGTTAGCATGTTATTCGCGATCGCTAAATCTTCTGCATGTTTTAAAACCTCATAAATGCCGCCTCTTGCTTTTATCGATCCCGAAATAGCGAGATGACTATCACATTTGAGCAATAATCGACCTAAAATTTCTTGATGATAGGTCTCTTCCATTTTGCTTTGCATGGTCGGAATTGGAACAATCGGTGATTCGATAATTCCACTCATTTTTTCCGTCTCCGGAAATACTTTCATTAGATAGGGCGCAAATCGATGTAATCTTTCTTCTGCATCTTTTACATCCTCTTCTGATAGAGAAATTTTTTTAATGGCATCGTCAAAATTTTCATATTTCGAGTTTGTCCAGAACACTTCTTCTGTCGATATAATCTTGCTCATTAAAGGATAATCCTCTTCCCATTGCTTGATCGTTTTTCCTTCTATCATCCGATTTTCCACGCTGATCAACTTCCTTTCATTTTTTATGTAAAAATTTAGATAAATTGCGTTAAAATCAATACCCCTCCAAGGGCAATAACCGATGCAAGAACAGTAGCAGCAGTAAAGCTCTTAAACGCATCTGGTAAGGATAACCCCAAGTATTCCTTGACAAGCCAGAAAGCAGAGTCGTTTACATGACACCATCCAATCGCCCCAGCACCAATAGCTAGAACAGCAATTTCCGGACTCAAATCTGGATAAATAGCCAACAATGGACCGACGATTCCCGCAGCACTAAGCATGGCTACCGTCACAGATCCGATGGCAAGATGTAGAATGGAGGCTACGAGCCAAGCCAGAATAATTGGGTTCATATTTAAAGATTGCATAATATTAGATAACTCTGTACCTAACCCACTATCAACTAAAAATGCATTATAGGCACCACCGCCACCAATGATTAACAAAATGGCTGCAATCGACTTAAACCCTTCCTCTGTATGAGATAATAGTTCCTTCATCTTTAGACCACGAGAAAGTCCAAGGGTGTAATAAGCAACAAATACAGAAATAAGCAACGCGATTATTGGGTTCCCTAAAAAGGTAACTAAATTGAAAGAAAAAGAACCTTCTGTAAGATATAAATCACTTACTGTTTTCCCTACCATAATGAATAAAGGGAGAAGAATTGTAAATAAAGTAATTCCAAACCCGGGAAGCTTCTCATCTGGCGTCGGGGCTTGTACCTCTATTTCATTACTTTCTTCCATCCTGGACCTGCGACTAATGAATTTCGAAAAGATTGGACCAGCAATAATGGCAGTAGGTGTTCCTATAAGAAGCGAATAAAAAATAACTTTCCCAACATCAGCCCCCAACATTTCAGTAATCGCAAATGCCGCAGGATGTGGAGGGACCATGGCATGTACAACCATCAATGATATCGCCAATGGAATTCCGATCCTTAACAGCGACATCTTCGCTTGTCTGGCAACAATGAAAATGATTGGAAAGAGTAAAACAAATCCTACTTCAAAGAAAACCGGGATTCCAGCAATTAGCCCGATCAGTGACATGACCCATGGCGCACGTTTTTCTCCCATCGCATTGAGCATCGTTCGCGCTAAGCGCTCAGCACCACCAGAGATCTCCAGCATCTTCCCTAAAATAGTACCAAAACCGATGACAACAGCGAGTGATCCAAGCGTCCCCCCGACTCCATTTTCTATCGAGGCAATAATATCCGTTAGGGGCATCCCTGTAGATACACCAATAAAAATGCCCGCCAAAATTAGTGAAATAAACGGATGTACTTTAAGTTTAAGGATTAGAAAAATTAGTAATACGATAGATAAAAACAAAACTAGCATCATCATTGCACCTGTTGGCATTTTATTCATCCCTTTCACTCCGCACGAGGCAGAAAATATCATTCTATTTGTGTGTCTTAAGCAAATTTTTGGCTAATCTAAAGCCAAAGAGATAACAACTATCCGCCACTTGTTACAACCCAATATCCAGATTTGTATAGAAGCGCTTTCAAAATTACCGTCTACCATTCTTGCAAGATAGGATTAAAAGATATCAATCAAATAATTAAGTATTATTTAATTTATTTAATACAACTTAATGATAGCGCTTTAACTTTGGGAAATCAAGCGTTAAATTAACTATAATTTAATTAATTAAGTACAATTTAATTCAAGCCATAAAAAATAACCGCTCATTTTCTCCTGTTGGTGCATGATAACAGGAGTGAAGAACGGTTAAAAAAATGACATTTTTAAAATGTGGGAGGGGTAACAGCAAAAATGATCGTTACTTCTTTATCTGTGGTATTTTCCCATTTATGTTGTACACCCGGTGGTATTTTCACACTATCCCCAGTATGTAAAGTCTCAAGGTCATCACCAATTTGTAACAGGATACTGCCTTCTAATACGTATGCGACTTCTTCTCCAATGTGAACAATAGGATTTTCAGCTGAATTAGACAGCGGTGGTATTTTCATTAGGACCATTTCAATGTCGCCGCTCAAATCTGGGGATAGCAACATATACTCCATATTTTGAGGTGGTGGAAAGACAATTTTTTTTCTGGAATTTGCTCTTGTAATTAAATCCTTGCTACTCTCAGATTGGGTAAAAAAACTAAGCAATGGCACCTCTAATGCATCTGCAATCAACCTCAGCGTATTTAGCGATGGATTGGAATGTCCTCTTTCAATTTGACTTAACATGGATGATGAGACATTCGTTTTTTCTGCTAATTGTTTAATATTCAAATTCTTTTTAATACGATATTTAGCAATTGCTTTTCCTAATTCTAGATTATCCACAGCTAATCATACCTTTCATAAAAAAACATCATAATTCTTATTAATTCTTCCCTTAAATTTAATCATATCACGAAGCTAACACGCGTAGAAGCAAGTGCGAAACTTCGACAAATTTCGAGGAGTGACAGGCATCTCACTAGTGGAAAAGAAGAGATGGTTACTATCGAGGAATGCCACCAGCAAGAAGAAAACCATTTATACATAGCAGAAGAAAACGTAATAAACGAAACGCTCCCGACACATTTTACGATACGTGGGGAAAAAGAAAAAGAAAATAAAAAAGAAAAACAACAACAAAAAACAGCTCTTTATCCAAGTATAGAATATAAACTAGGCATAGGCCCTCTCTTACAGATTCATTCAAAAACAGAAGGTGCGAAAGGAGTCATTGGGTTTTGGGATGCTATTGGATTAGGGGTTAAGAATGGGAATGTTAAAAAGCTTTTGTCATGGTTCAATAACAAACAGACAACTTACACTATTGATTCTACTTAAAGGTCACACAAACATCCTGTGACTGCTATTAGCTATGATTCGAAACCATTATTCAGCAAAACTCAGTGCTAGTCCCATGCCAACGAACCGGCCAACTCACTCCTGTTAATCAAAAAACCAGGGCATGCCAGGCCCTCTTCTCTGACACAACCCTGATCAACATACAGCTATATCAAGAAACCTGTTTAGTATATCTGCACTTCGGAAAATTGCTGCAGCCGTAAAAGGGGCCATACTTCCCCTTCTTCATAGACAACTGACCACTACATTTGGGGCATACATTTTCCCTAATGTCTCTCTTCTCTTTCCGCACTTTTTCTTTTCGGTTATTTTTTATATCTGCTACATGCTGTTTCTTGATCTGTCTCTTTTGGTTCTTATCTTTAAGTATTAACCCTTCAAGTGCCCGGTTAATCTCTCTTAACTCAGGTTGACTAATGCATTCAATATTCCACTCTTTAATCACTTTCGTTAATTGTGGAAATTGAATAACCCTTGCTGATTGGAAATCTTCTTTGAATTTGAAAGTGGAACTTTGCGAAAAGGCAATAATCGAGTGTATAAACTTAAAATCTTGTTTATTTATGTATCCTTTTATTGCTTGAATATGGCCATAGTTTTGCCAGATGGGGTTGAATAACTTTTCCTTCCGTTTATAGATCGTCTGGGTCCAATATCTTTGATTCTCCGTGCCAAATATCCATCCTTGATAATGTTTGGTTTCAATGACAAAGATTCCGTACGGTGAGGTAACCACATGATCGACCTGTGTAGTCCCACCTTCTCCATTTGGCACATAAAGATCATGGAATATTCTATACTGGGTTCCGAGTTCATCTAATGCCCGATTTACATACCACTCTCCTACAGCGCCTTTAATAACTGGATACTTCATTTTCAACACGATCATTCCAGCTAGAAATACCCATGGGAATATAGTCGGGGCAAGTAAAAAGAGTATGGGTAAGAGAGCAATAATAGCTAGTATTATAATTACCTCTTTTTTCATTTTGTAGAATTTCCTCCTAGTTTTAACAAAGTAACAACTTCATAATTTTACCATTATATCTAGTAATATAGAAGGTTCATGACAACCCTCACCACACATCCAACCACCAAAACCAAAAAACCTCCCTTAGAATAAATCTTCCTAAAGGAGGTTAAAAATTTCATCTACATATTCTCTATTAACGTTAACTTACTTTTTTGTCCACAACCGGCTTAACATACTCTTCATTCTTCGTATAAATTGTAAGTCCCTTAATATCTTTGTTGAACTTACTAAAGAATAGACTGATTACATATCCATAGATAAATGAACTAAAGAATGACATGATACTGACAGCAAATGGTGTTAGATCGGTTTGTTTTACGAAATAAGCAGTAATGGCACTTAAGACTAGTCCGATTACTACACCAGGCGTATTGGCACGTTTCGTAAAGATTCCAAGGGCAAAGATACCTGCAATTGGCACACCGAATAATCCGGTAATGGCCAGGAATAGATTCCACGTTTCTGCCTGGTTAGTGGAAATAAGATAAACAGCCGCTGCCATTCCAAGAATACCAGCAATAATAATCACTATTCTTGCTAACCATACATCGCTCTTCTGATTCCCATCCCCAAATAGCCTCTGCTTGAAGTCAACTGTAATACAGGCAGAAATACTATTTAAACTAGATGAAATAGTAGATTGGCATGCAGCAAAAATTGCAGCAATTAGCAGGCCAGCAAGACCTGTAGGTAACGTAGTCACAATAAAGTATGGTACTATTGCGGACGTATTAAATCCTTCTGGGAGGGTTGCGACATTGGTATAATAGCTATATAGCATTGTCCCCATCCCAAAGAATACTGGGATTGTAATTAAAGCCAGAATTCCATTTGTCCATAAAGATTTATTTGTTTCTTTGATTGAACTTGTTGTTTGATAACGTTGAACAACATCCTGACTTGCTGTATATTGATGTAAGTTATTGAAGATAGATCCTAAGAAAATAATTGGAATTGCTGCAGCTGCTCCTCCAAATTGGAAATTTTGAGCTGTGATTAACTTATCATTATTAATGGCTTCATTAAGCACAGTTGAGAATCCGCCATCAACAGCATTGATTCCAAGGACTACAAGTAAAATAGCTCCACCTAATAGAATAATCCCTTGAATAACGTCACTCCAAATTACGCCCTCCATCCCGCCAAGGAATGTATAGATGATACACAGGCCACCAACTGCAACCGCAATTAAGATCGGATTAATATCCGTAACGGTGGTAATGGCCAGAGTAGGTAAATAGATAACAATGGCGATACGGCCAATATGAAACAGGGTGAATAATAAACTTCCTATCAACCGAATGGATAGCCCGAAGCGTGCTTCCAAATATTCATAAGCTGTTGTTACATTCAGCTTTCTGAAAAACGGAATGTAGAAAAGTATCAGTACCGGTATAATGGCAAAGATAGCTAGATTTCCAGCGGCATAAGACCAATCAGATAAAAATGCTTGTTCTGGTGTCGACATGAACGTAATTGCACTTAATGTTGTTGCATAAATACTGAATCCTGCAGCCCATGCAGGAATTTTACCTCCCGCTTTAAAGAAGGCATCCGTATCTTTACCTGATTTTTTCGTAAAATAAACCCCTACAGCTAACATTGCAAGTAAATAAACTATTAATACTACCCAGTTAACAGTGCCTAATCCTACTTTTTCCATCTGGTCTCCTCCTCACATTTGTTTTAATACTCCATCAATTATTATTTAAAGCGCTTTCTATTCATCTCGTATTTTTGATAATCAAGGCAGCTCGTCATGCACCACCTTGATTATCATTCATTAACCTAAATTATAAATCAAAATCTTTCACTAATTGTTTTACTTTTTCAATGCTGCTTTCATCCAATGAACGCATCGGTTTCTTGACTGTACCAGCATCAATGCCTTTTACATGTAAAACTTCTTTCAATGTCTGATACAATCCGATATCCAATACTTTCTCAACCATGTCATTGCTAGTATGTTGAACGTCATAGGCCTCTGCTACTTTGCCCTGCTTAACTAGATCAACAATCTGTCTTGCCCGCTGCCCATTAATGTTATATGTGCTTCCAATCGCACCATCTACCCCAGCGACCACACCATGAATTAACATCTCATCGATACCAAAGTAAATGAGTTTTTCCGGGAATCGATTACGCAGACGTTCCAACACATAAAGGTCAGCAGCGGTATACTTCACACCGATAATCTTATTATTTTGGAAAAGCTCCTCATATTGATCAAGAGATATGGATACACCCGTTAAAGCAGGAATCGCATAGATAACCATGTTATTGCCTGTCGCTTCAATGATTGCTTCATAGTAGTGCTTCACTTCTTCAAATGAAAATTTATAATAAAACGGTGTTACAGCAGATAAGCTGTCATAGTTAAGCTCTGTCGCATATTTACCTAGTTCAATTGCTTCATTCAAGTTAATCGATCCGACTTGAGCAATTAACTTCACCTGTCCATTGTTTTCCTCACTTACAATTCTAAAGATCTCTTTTTTCTGTTCTGTAGTAAGCATAAAGTTCTCACCAGAACTACCATTTACATAGAGACCATCTACTCCCTGAACCTCAATATTTTGTCTTACAATCTCCCTTAAACCTGCTTCCTTAATGTTTCCGCTTTCATCAAACGGTACAATTAGAGCTGAATATAAACCCTTCATTTGTATGCCTCCAATAATAGATTGATAATTTCGGTTAACAAAGATATAATATTGTCAGACCAATTTTTATTACACTTTCATAATATAGGCCACTGACTCATAAGTCAACCACTTTTCAGAAAGTGCTTTCATTTTAAAATAATAATCTTATGGTATATTGAAATACGGGGTGGTAAGGTGGCTATTCAGAAGACATCATTAGTAGATATTGTTATTGAGAGAATTAAGGAATATATAGTAACGAATCACTTAAAACCAAATGATAAATTATTATCCGAAAAAGAATTTGTAGAAAGCTTACAAGTAAGCAGGACAGTTGTAAGAGAAGCATTAATTTCATTACAAACACTAGGAATTGTTCATATAAAACCTGGTGGAGGAGTTTACGTTGCAGATACAAAACTGGATTCCATTAGCAATATTTTAAAGCATCACTATGATACGAACGGAGTAAAAATAAAAGAATTAGTCGAAATCCGAGAAATTATCGAGTTAGGTGCATTACGACTTATTGTTGAAAAAAATGTGGCGGTGGATTTTCAACAGCTGAATGATATTAACGAATCCTACTATCGTGCAATTATGAAAAAGAGAGAGACGAAAGAGTTTGACCGCCTGTTTCATCAGGAATTAATTAAAGCAACGGCCAATTCGACTTATTTCATTTTTAGTGAAATTATCAATGAGTACTTTATGCTAACCAAGTTAGATTTAGTAGAAAAAGAAGATGCGCTAAAAAACTCCTATCATCAGCATAAAGAAATCATCCATGCTATACAGAAGAAAGATTTGCCACGTGCACAACGAATAATGAAGGAGCATTTCCAGCCGATTCGGAACTTCATTATTCAAATGGAGGAAAATGCAAATGAAACCAATCGTCGAATCTGAGAGACAACCATTAAAGAAAACCGTAATCCAGGAAATTAAACAATATTTAATAGACTCCGGGTTACGGGCTGGTGACCAGCTCCCAACCGAGAGAAAGTTCATGGAGATGTTTGGTGTAAGCAGATCCGTAATTAGAGAAGCGCTTAGTTACCTGGAAAACACCGAAATCATCCGTGTTAGACAAGGGCAAGGGGCCTTCTTAAATGAATCTAATATTGAAAACCTATTAGATAACTTTTTCTTTTTATGGCAGCTTAATAACGGGAAAATTCAAGAAATTTTAAGTCTAAGAGTTATTTTTGAATCAAGCGCAATCGATGAAATTATAAAAAACAATAATGCAGAAGAGCTATCTATTTTGGAGCAAATCGTAGAGGAAAGCATGCACGCAACCACATTGGAAGAATTTCGCGAGGCTGATGTTCGTTTTCATAAACAAATTCTATTAGCTACAAACAATGATTTATTTATTCAAATCACCAATATGATCACCAGTTATTTCTTCCAGGTCCAATATATTCAATTAACATTAGAAGAATACAAAATAATGGCAAACGAACATAAAGGGATTGTCGAAGCATTGCAAAGTGCAAATGCAGAAAAAGCAAAATCATTACTAACCAAACACATTAATAATACAAAAATATAGGAGATTTGTTATGGCTGATTATTTAGCAATCGATATTGGTGGAACTTATATTAAATATGCGTTTATGAACAGCGAGAAGAAATTGTACGGCCATAATAAATTGCCAACAGAAGAAAATGTAGATCATGCGTTAATTAAACAGGTTGAAGGAATCATCCAAAGTGCCTTAGAGGCGGTCCCTATTAGCGGCGTAGGAATCAGTACAGCCGGAATCGTAGACCGGGATAAGGGKGAGATTATTTATGCTGGCCCAACTATCAAAAATTATAAGGGCACTGCCTGGAAAGAGCAGCTCTCACAAAAATTCCATCTACCTATCCATGTGGAAAATGATGTTAATGCCGCTTTATTAGGTGAACGCTGGCAAGGTTCAGCAAAAGGCATGAATCATGTATATTGCATTACTCTAGGCACAGGGATTGGTGGTGCCTATTTTCATGATGATTTGGCCGATGGAGTACATCATCAGGCTAATTCCATTGGCTATCTATTATATAATGCAGATACCGATACCAATTTTGAAAATCGCGCCTCGACTTCGGCATTAAATAAGATGATCCAACAAGAATATGGAGAAAACGTATCAGCGAAGACTATCTTCGATTGGGCAAAAAACGGCGACCATACCTCCAATGTATTAATTGAGAACTGGACCCGGGAGATTGCACGAGGATTAGCACAAATCATACTAGTAGTCGATCCGCAGTGTATTATTATCGGCGGCGGTATTTCCGCTCAAGGACGTTATTTATTAGATCTTATTGAAAGACAGATTCCATCATTTTTACCTAATCACTTTTACAAAACAGAAATAAAAGTGGCGCAGCTATTTAATGATGCTGCACTATATGGGGCCGTTTACCCGTTTAACAAGGAGGAGAAATGAGTTGCTAACTAAAGTAAAAGGTGAATTAATCGTATCATGCCAAGCACTGCCCGATGAGCCGCTGCACAGTTCCTTCATCATGTCAAAATTGGCACTGGCGGCCGAACAAGGAGGAGCAAAAGGAATTCGGGCCAATACGAAAGAAGATATTACTGCTATAAAAAGTGAAGTAGACCTTCCTGTTGTTGGAATCGTTAAAAGGGATTATGATGGCAGCCCTGTCTTTATAACCCCAACAAAAAAGGAAATCGATGAACTATTAGAAAGTGGCTGTGAAATGATCGCCATGGATGCCACAGGCCGCACACGGCCAAACGAGGTCAAAATCCAAGAATTAGTACAATATGCGAAAGAGAAAAATCCTTCTATCCAACTGATGGCTGACATCGCGACGTTAGAAGATGCAATTGAAGCTGAAAAGTTAGGGTTTGACTGTGTTTCTACTACTTTACATGGTTATACAGAAGAAACCAGTGGAAAGAAGTTATACGATAACGACTTTGAATTTTTAAAGGAAGTCATTCAACATGTTTCCATACCTGTTATTGCTGAAGGAAATGTGATTACTCCTGAAATGTTTAAACGATGCTTAGAGCTTGGTGCTTATTCAGCTGTTGTAGGTGGAGCAATTACCCGACCTAAAGAAATTACAAAACGATTTGTTGAGCAAATATAATTGGCTTACCAAATACACAATAAATCCTGGCGAAAAATTACGGGTTAAAGATGAACAACCTTATCGTTTATAGAGTTAGTGTTATAGCACCCTTAATCCGAAAGCTGTTGCAGTAATATTCTGCAACAGCTTTTCCATTATCTCAGCTACTACCCGCAAAAACCTCATCTCCATGCTGGACAGTTTTGGGAAAATGTATGTGTAGGTTCTATCTTCTTTGTTTTATTGATAGCGTTCACATAATTGACAATAGTTCATGCATAGAACGGGAGTGGATATCATGGAAGAACAGGGAAAATGCCCCCAGCTTCTCCAACTGAGGCAGGAGAACCGTCCCCCTGCTTCGTGCTATAATATGGTTCGGGGTGAGTTTGATGCGTTTTGAAGATCGTGTACATATGTATGAATATAAATTAAATGATACGGATGACCAGGTGGTTGAGTATATCATGCAGAACAAGGAGCTTGTGGTGGCCAAATCGATTCAGCATTTGGCGGCAAGCCTGTTCACCGTTCCCAATACGATTACAAGGCTTTCTAAGAAGCTGGGCTACGACGGGTTCTCGCAGCTAAAAAACAGTCTGAAGGATGAGCTTCATTCAGCGGCTCACATAAACGAGGACAGTTCATACTACTATATTCAGAAGACATTCGAACTTATTGATACAGGGAGAATCGAAACAGTCGCCAAAATGATTCATGGAGCCAAGCATGTCCTTTTCTTTGGTGTCGGCGATACCGCTGATTTTTGCGAAATGATGGTGCGCCATTTACGGGTGGTCGGCAAGGCCTCTGAATTCTCGCTTCACCGTCATGAAATGATTCATATGATGGAGCAGATGAACCAACAGGATGTCCTGCTTTTGATCAGCCTGTCGGGCGAAACCCAGCAGGTGCTTGAAATGGCCGAAAAGGCAAAGGAAAAAGGCATTCCGATTGTTTCCCTGACGCACTTTAGCCGCAATTCGCTCCAGAAAGCCGCTTCGATCAATTTATATTGCTTTGCACCAAAGAAAATGAAAAATGGATACACCATAACGGACCGGACGCCAGCCATGATTGTCCTCCAGACATTATCGCAATTCTATTGGGACCACTACTAAAGATGTGTATAAATACACATGTAAACGCTTTAATTAATCCATTTCGTGTAAAAATAAGAGGATTTTAATCTTCTTATTTTTTTTTGGTACGATAAATCTGTAGTTGAAAGCACTTTCAATATAAAAGTAGGAGGTAATCTTCATGCAGCTTCAAGCACTTACCTCACCGAGCCTAATCAGTACTGGAAAAACGTTCCAATCAAAACCGGAGGCAATCCAGTACTTAGTCAAGCAGCTAGGTGATGCTGGCAAATTAACCAATTCCGAAGAATTTCTTCAATCTGTATTAGATAGAGAAAAGCTTTCCCCAACTGGCTTCGAAGGAGGGCTGGCCATTCCCCACGGAAAATCCGAAGCCGTCAGGGAAGCCGCTTTCGCGATTGCAACCTTGAAAAAGCCTTTAACCGACTGGGAAAGCATTGATCCAAACAACCAGGTTCAGCTGGTGATTTTACTTGCGATTCCTGAAAATGAAGCCGGTTCCACCCATCTGACTTTGCTTTCCGAATTCGTCAAGCGCCTGTCAGATGAATCGTATAAAAACAGGCTTCTGCACGCGAAAACAAACCAGGAACTTTTCAACCAGCTGGATAATACCGGAGATGCTTCTGTACAGGCAACTGCGCCAAAACTGAACAAAACGGTACTTGCCATTACAGCTTGCCCAGCAGGGATTGCCCACACCTATATGGCCGCAGAGGCATTAATCAAGGCTGGGAAGGAAATGGGTGTGGATGTGTTTGTTGAAAAGCAAGGAGCTAACGGCATCGAAGACCGCCATACCACCAGCCTTCTCCAAAAGGCGGATGCAATCATTTTTGCCAATGATGTCGCTGTCAAGGAAGAAGAGCGCTTCGCCCACCTTCCGAAGGTAAAAACGTCGGTAGCAGCGCCACTGCGAAATGCAAGGAATCTATTGCAGCAGGCATTGGACAAGGCGGAACGCACTCCGAAAAGAGAGTACAACCCGGCACAGACAGGTTCCGCTTCCCCGGAAGATGAGAATGGGGAAAAATCGTTTAAAACCGAAATTAAAGACTCTATTTTAACAGGGATTTCCTATATCATTCCTGTCATCGTGGCAGGCGGTATGACTCTTGCGGCTGCCGTGCTCATCTCCCAGGCATTTGGCCTTCAGGATGTGTATGCAGAAGAGGGTTCCTGGCTTTGGCTTTTGAGACAATTGGGCGGCGGGCTCCTTGGACAGCTGATGATTCCAATTCTGGCCGCTTACATGGCTTACTCGATTGCCGATAAGCCGGCACTCGGACCAGGTTTTGCAGCCGGGGTTGCCGCCAACCTGATTGGCTCCGGATTCCTCGGCGGAATGCTCGGAGGTTTCCTTGCCGGATTCTTCCTAAAGTATTTGAAGAAAAAAATCCAGCCAAAAGGCACATTTGCCGGTTTTGTCTCTTTCTGGGTCTACCCAGTTGTCGGAACACTTGTCGTCGGTTCCATCATGCTATTTGTCATTGGAGAACCACTGGCACTGATCAACGAGGGTTTGCTTAACTGGCTGAGCAGCCTGTCCGGAACAAACGCGCTTATCCTGGGAGCCATTCTTGGCGCAATGGTGTCCTTCGACCTTGGAGGACCAGTCAACAAAGCAGCCTACACCTTCTGTATTGGAGCTATGGCCAGCGGGAATTTCGTCCCGTATGCCGCCTTCGCATCGGTAAAAATGGTTTCCGCCTTCTCTGTAACAGCGGCAACAATCATTGGCAAGAAATATTTCACTCAACAGGAACAGGAAATTGGAAAACAAACATGGCTGCTTGGCCTTGCAGGAATAACGGAAGGTGCGATTCCGTTCATGATCAATGATCCATTGCGTGTGATTCCATCCTTGATTGCAGGTTCCGCCGTAACAGGGGCCATTGTCGCCTACTTTAACATCGGACTGGCCGTTCCTGGCGCCGGAATCTTCTCGCTGGCTCTTGTTGAAGGTCAGCCCCTGCTTCTCGCAGCAAGCATCTGGCTCGGTGCCGCTCTGCTGGGAGCCTTGATTTCCATGTTCCTGCTGATTGCAACACGTAAAAGCAAATTAAATAAACAAAGCAAACAAGCAGCAAAATCAGCTGCATGATCTAATACAAAAAAATATGGTGCCTGGAGAACTCTTTCCAGGCACCGTACTATTTGGAGGGAATCATGAAAAAAGTTCACATTGTACCGCATATGCATTGGGATAGAGAATGGTATTTTTCCACTGAAGAATCACGCATCCTGCTTGTCAACAACATGGAAGAAATTCTGGAAATGCTCGAGAATAACCCGGATTACCCGTACTATGTGCTGGACGGGCAAACCTCGATTCTAGAAGACTACTTTGCTGTAAAACCTGAGAATAAAGAGCGCGTCAAAAAGCTTGTACAGGAAGGCAAGCTGATTATCGGACCATGGTACACACAGACGGATGAGATGGTCGTGGGCGGCGAGTCCATCGTCCGTAATCTACTTTATGGTTTGAAGGACAGCGAAGAATTCGGCTCTCCGATGAAAATCGGCTACCTGCCGGATTCGTTCGGACAGTCTTCCCAGATGCCGCAAATCCTGAATGGCTTTGATATCAAATATTCCATCTTCTGGCGCGGCACTTCGGAGCGCCATGGCACGGATAAAACTGAATTTTACTGGGAAAGTGATGACGGTTCAAAGGTTCTTGTCCAATTGTTCCCGCTGGGCTATGCGATCGGAAAGTATCTTCCTGAAGATGAAGAAAAGCTGCAGGAGCGCATCAACAAGTACTTTACGGTTCTGGACCGCGGCGCGACAACCGAAAACATCATCCTGCCGAACGGCCATGACCAGATGCCGATCCAGAAGAATATGTTCACGATTATGGAGAAGCTTCGGAAACTGTATCCGGACCGCGAGTTTTTCCTGAGCCGATATGAAAATGTCTTTGATGAACTTGAGAAGAATTCGGCACTGCCAACGCTTCAAGGCGAGTTTTTGGATGGAAAGTATATGCGCGTCCACCGGAGCATCTATTCTACCCGAATGGACATCAAGGCCGCCAATACACGGATTGAAAACAAGATTACGAATATCCTTGAACCGCTGGCTTCGATCGCCTATTCGCTGGGCTTTGAATACCACCACGGCCTGATTGAGCTGATCTGGAAGGAAATCATGAAGAACCATGCCCATGACAGCATCGGATGCTGCTGCTCGGATAAGGTCCACCGCGAAATCGTGAACCGTTTCTTCCTTGCTGAAGAAAAAACCGATCAGCTTATCGAATACTATAAACGTAAAATCACGGATGCCATTCACACAGACCGCCAGGAAGACCGTTTGACCGCCTTTAACCTGCTTCCTTACGAGCGGAAAGAAGCTGTAACGACAAAGGTCATCACCAAGCTCGAGTCCTTTGGCCTTGAGGATGGTGACGGAAACTCTGTTGCTTTTGAAGTTCTGGAAAAGGAAATCATTGACCCAGGTTTGATTGACCGCCAAATTGTCCATTACGGCAATTACGACCCATTCTACCAGTACACCATCCAGCTAAAGGATTCCGTTCCGGCGATGGGGTATAAGACGTACTTTGTGGTGGATGCTGCAACTGAAATGGCTCATAGCTTCGTTGAAAAAGAAGCGGTTGAAACGGATTATTATGTAGTTTCCGTCAATCCAAACGGCACACTGAAAATCTTTGACAAAAAGCTGGAAAAAGAGTTCAACAACGTCCTGCTTTTAGAAAATGGCGGTGATGACGGTGATGAATATGACTTCTCCCCGCTGCCAAATGAAACGCTTCTTTACAGTGACAAGGCCGAAGCGGAAGTAAAGGTGACCCAGAACATATACGAAGCACAGCTGGACATTCAGCTAAGGCTTGAGGTGCCGGGTGATCTGGAGAAGCGCAAGCAAAACAAAGTTGACTCTTTCGTCGACGTTCGCTGGAAAATCACCATTCCAAATGATCAGCCTGTCATAAAAGTAGCGGCTGAACTGAACAACCAGGGCAAGGATCATCGCCTGCGCGCATTGATTCCAACAGGGATTGCTTCCTCCTTCTCTGTTTCGGACAACCAATTTGGATTCATCAAGCGGGATGTGTACGACTCCGCGATGGATGTGTGGCAGGAAGAGGATTGGGATGAGCGTCCAGATTCCATTTATCCAATGCTTTCCTTTGTCGGATTGTCTGACGAGGAGCATGGTGTCAGCGTCCTGACCAACAGCACACGCGAGTATGAAATCATTGGAGATCAGTATGATACGATTGCGATTACGCTGTTCCGCAGTGTCGGTGTACTAGGGAAAGAAGAAATGCTCAGAAGGCCTGGGCGTCCATCGGGAATTAAGCTTCCGACACCGGATTCGCAGATGCTCGGAGAACAAAAACTTGAATTTGCGCTTTCCATTCATCAAGGATCGGTCACAAGCGCCAATATCGGCCGTGCCGCCAAGGAGTATACAACGCCAATCGTTACGTATAACAAAATCCCGCATAACGCGATGAAGCTGAATCCCGAGGATGTACAGACGCCATTGAGCTTCAGCCTCATGCAGGAAACAAACAGCAGCACCGTGCTCAGCGTCCTGAAGAAAGCGGAAAAAGAAGACAGCTTCGTCCTGAGGTTCTTCAATCCGACAGAAGCGGAAAGCAAAGGCTCCTTCACCGTGAACCATTCCATTCAGCAGGCACATGAAGGCAATCTGAACGAACAAGCCACCGCCCCGCTGCACGTAGAGAACAACCAGTTCACAGTCAACGTGAAAAAGAACCAAGTAAAAACAGTGATGTTTTAATGAAGCATGGGGACGGTTCTGCTGCCTCAAACGGGGCCGTCCTCTTGCCACATTTTAGACACCGGTTTATTGATTAAAACGAATAATTGATGCAATCCTTGAGATAATTGAAGCAATACCTTTAATAATCGATGCAATAATCGCCATGTTTGATGCAATCAGCAAAAAACCAGCCTGTTGGGATAGCACAATCTCTCCCAACAGGCTGGTTTTGTTTAATTTCAGCCTCCGAATCCATTCACCGAGAGTATTACACCCCCGCAAAAGCCTCATGCGCCAGCAAAAGTGCCCCTGTAATCCCCGCCTGGTCTCCCAAGCCCGGACTAACAATATAATCCTCCAGCTCAGGCAAAGCCACATAACCATTCAAAAGCGTCTCCAGATGCTTATACACATAGCCAAAGACCTGCTTCTGGTTCATCACTCCGCCGCCAAGGATAATCTTCTTCGGGGAAAGGATCAGGATATATTGCATCAGCGCCTGGGCCAGGTAGTATCCTTCCAAATTCCAAACTTCTTCCCGATCCACAAGATTCACCCCTTTATCCTGCCAGCGGGCCTCTATCGCCGGTCCGGCTGCCAGCCCCTCCAGGCAGTCCCCATGAAACGGGCACTTCCCCTGAAAAGAATCATCAGGATGCCTTCTTACAAGGATATGGCCCATTTCCGGATGGGACAAGCCTTGCAGCAGCTTGCCTTGTACAATCGCGCCTGCCCCGATGCCCGTTCCTACCGTGATATACAGGCAGCTGTCCAGGCCTTTCGCCGCTCCAAATGTCGCTTCCCCTAGTGCTGCGGCATTTACATCTGTATTAAACCCAATCGGCACGTTGAAAGCATCCTTCAGAACCTTCACGAACGGGTAATTCTTCCACGCCGTTTTCGGTGTGGAGGTAATACAACCATAGCTTGCACTCTCACTGTTCACATCAATCGGGCCAAAGGAACCCACTCCAATCGCTTTCAACTCATAGGACCGAAAGAACTCAATGACATCCCTCATCGTTTCTTCAGGAACAGTTGTCGGAAACTGTGCGCGCTCCACAATCCTTCCCTTTTCATCGCCAACGGCGCAAACAAACTTGGTGCCGCCCGCTTCAATCGCTCCTAACATAAAAATCCCCTCCAAGTGACATTCTTTCTTCCATCGTACCACGGAAGAATCCTCCTAGAAGGGGAAAATTCAAATCTTCTATATTTTAATTAAAGCGTGCGGCTACTTATCGGTAATGCCTAGAGACTGATCCGCATGGGGCTAGTAACACCCTGACACTCTCGTGAGTAAAGAGGTTATTTTTCACCAGAATATGAGTACCTCCAGAACCTAATATGGGTGTAATAGAACAAAATTGTGTGAAAATGGAAAAGAATCTATTATAATTATAATACCTGGTATTTGCCAGCACGCATGGCTTCCCATGCGGTTCCCGCGGTTATAGGGTGGTCGTTTCGGCGTGCTACAATCAACATAAGCAAGCTGAATACGACTGGAGGATGCAAGCAATGCTAATCATACTTGATTTAATTGTTTTCATCTTTCGGGTCAGTTTTGAAACTGGCCTCTAATTATTACCTCGCATAGACGAGGGGGCGGTTGATGCTCTCTCCCCTAACGCCGCCAAAAATCAAGGGGAGGAGCAACCTTTTATGAACACTTTAACTGAATTAGATAAGAAGTTTTTATCTATTTGTCAAAAAGAGAGATTCAAAGAAGAGTTTGCTTTATACAAAGCAACTAAGACCGATACACTAAAGGAAGAACCACTTATTAATATCCAAATGGGTGCAGACGGGATTACTCATAAAATTTTTGAAAAACAAATCGACCATAATATAGACTCTATCTTTAATCGATTACATCGCGGCAACTATTACTTCTATCCTTTTCGCGAATTAGTCAAATCCAAGGATCCTTCGATAAAATCCCCCTATAAGGCTTTAAAGCTCAATAAAGAAAGGATACTATCCATTGCTAGCATCCGGGATGTTATTGTCCAAAAGGTTCTTTACGACTTTTTATATCCAAAGGCTGAAGAAAAGTTTAAGACATTGCCTTTAGTTAGTTTTGGTTACCGAAAGAACCTAAATGCACCGAAAGCCGCCAAAATGGTTCATTCTCATCTAAAGGATGGCTTTTGCTATGCAATTGATGGAGATATCAAAAAATTTTTCGACCAGATTCCCCATAATTTATTAGCCAAGGCACTTAAAGAATTTATCGGAGATTCTCCACTTGTTTATCAGCTTCTATATCGCTTTATACATGTGGACAGAATTGAATGGATAAGTTATAAAGATAAAATATATAAATTTAAAAAAGAGCGACCTACCCGAACTAAGCGTAGAGCTGGGATCCCTCAGGGTGGGATACTATCAGGATTAGTTGCCAATCTTTATTTGCATCAATTCGATCAATGGGTTGTTAATGAGCTAGGAAAAAGTTTACCTATCCGATATGTTAGGTACGCCGATGATTTTGTCATTTTAATCAAAGAGAAAGAGAAATTAGAACAAATAAAGCTGGAATGTTCTCAATTCCTTCAATCAATTGGATTAGAACTTCATTCTGATGAGAAGAAAACTAAATTAATAGATTTAACCCAAAAGGGGAGCTTCGTTAATTTTGTTGGGTTCTCAATTTCTACGACGGGAATACGGATTAAAAAACAAAATGTTCAAAGGTTCAAAGAACGAATAAATACAATTCTTGGCTCAACAAAACTTGGAACTCCTAAATCAATGAAGGTGCTAAAACTTAGATTGGATTACAAATTCTTTGGTAACGAAATGAAAAGAAGGGTTTGCAATACATGTGGCAAAAAGGAAATACGGCGAAATTGGCTAAGTTTTTTTCTTACTATCACGGATGTACAGCAATTAAAATCCTTGGACAAATGGGTGTCACAACAAATTCATAATAAACACTTCCTTGATACTGGTACGAGACTTCCTAGATCAGCTTTCAAACAAGGTAATTTTCCCTGCCTAGAGAAGATTTACTATTCCTATAGGAAGCAGAAAATCAAGGCAGACTCCGTATGCTCTTGCTCACCCTTGGAAGCTGAATTTGAAAATACCCGTAACCCCTTTGTCGAGCTTTTTAAATACTAGTACATTTCCTGCGTACTAATAAATAATGAAAAAGCATACTTAAAAAGACCAAGGATTTTTCAGCGAAAAAACTTGGTCTTTTTAAAATAGATTAACTTTAAATAAAAATTTATCCAGACTGATTCTCCTTTATATCTCTTACACTCTAGTCCCCAAAATCCTCGTCAATTCCTCATTCATCGGCCGGTTTGGGTCGAATCCAATGATTTCCGGCAATGCAGCAGCAAGTACCTGCAGAACTACATTGATATTCAGGCAGGAAGCCGTCAGCGGCCGATACGGCACAGAGATAGCATACGAATCATCCAACACATCGCTCGTCGCATTCACMACGAGCAGCCGTCCAGCCTTCTCCCGCAAAAACTCATTGGTCTTTAACATCTCGTCACGGCCAGGTTCTTCCGTAAGAATTGTAATCAGATTGCTGTTATGAGTAATGGTGCGGTGGAACCCATGCGAGAACTCGCCCAGCTCACAAACGGATGCCGGAACGCAGAGCGTCTCCATGATTTTCAGCATGCCTTCCACGGCCGTTCCATAGTTTGTTCCATATCCCATCACATAAAAATGCTGGATGGTGCTCCAGTCCTTATGGCTCTCAATCCATCTTCGGGCACCCTCAATAGTGGCCGGGACATCATCAATGCTGGCGGCCACTTCGTCAAGGTAAGTCTGACAGTCCTCCGCGGACAGAACCTCTTTTTCCTTGCCAATCCAGCAAGCCAGGAGCATCAATAGAGTAAGAGAGTTGCTGACACCTTTTGTCTTCGCGTTGCAAGGCTCGGGCCCGCTTAAAAAGTTCAAATAATAATCTCCAAGCTGCTGTACGGGGGTGTCTCTTTGTTCGGAGAGGGAGAGGACCTTGAAACCAAGCTCTTTCGCGTATGTAATGCTTCCTACCGTCCCCCGGCTTGTACCTGTCTGGGAAATCGCCACAATCAGCGCGGTCTCACGGTCAATGCCTTTTATCATGCTGTTATTCATAAAATCAAATGGTGTAAGAGCAGTGATTTCCACCTGCGCCAGCTCTTGATAAAACCTCTTTGCGACAAGTGTAATGTTTAACGAACTGCCTGATGCCACAAAAATGATCCGGCGTAATGCCCTAGTGTCATAAGCCTTCACAAACTCCTCCACCTGGCTGCTCGCAAACAGGTCTTTCAATCTGTCACTTTGCTCATAAATATGATTCCACATGATATTCCTCTCCAATCCCGACAACCCCTTTCCTTCTCTAAAAGGAAGCAGGAGAACCGCCCCCCTGCTTCTTAAACGTGCGATACGATGAATTCTGCTTGTCCTTTTACGCTATACTTGGTCATTCCGTGCGGCAGTACGAAGTGCGTTCCCTTTTCAAGAGGATAAACCTTACCGCCCACTGTCAGCTCGGCACTTCCATCCAGCACGCTCACCTGCAGGAAATCCGCCGTTAATTCACGAGCTGCCTCTCCATTTAGCTGCCAGTGGTATACGGTAAAGTATTGCTCTTCTACGAGTTTCTTTTCCGTCAACCCGCCGATCACCTTCTCTGCCTGCTCAACTTCGGCATCCTGATGAGGCACAGTCGTCACCTGAATGGAGCGTTCCAAATGAAGCTCACGTTTGTTGCCGGCTGAGTCTGTACGATCATAGTCATAAACACGGTAGGTGATATCGGAGCTCTGCTGGGTTTCGAGAATCACAATTCCCTTTCCAATCGCATGAATGGTTCCGCTCGGAACATAGACAAAATCGCCTGCCTTGACCTTTACACGGCGGAGCAGCTTGTCCCACTCGCCCTGTTCCACCATGTCTGCCAGTTCTTCCTGACTCTTAGCATGGTGTCCAAGCACCAGTTCGGCACCTTCCTCTGCGCTCACCACATACCAGCATTCCGTTTTGCCATATGGCACCCCTTCGACTTCACGGGCAAACTGGTCGTCCGGATGCACCTGGACAGAAAGGTCATCCGCGGCATCCAGAATCTTTACGAGCAAAGGATACTCTTCATCGTTATCGGCACTTTTGTTAAAAAGACTTCCGTTTTCCTTCCAGGCGTCCGCCAATGTCTTCCCGGCCAGCTCACCATTGCGAATAATGCTCGGTCCATTCGGATGTGCCGAAATGACCCAGGCCTCACCCGTTTGCTTTGAAGGAATTTCATAGCCAAACTGAGTGTTTAGTTTCTCCCCGCCCCAAATTCGTTCCTGAAGAACAGGCTGTAAAAAAATCGGTTCATTTTTGTACATAAGCGCCTCCAACTGATCAATTTTCGATATAATTCCTAGTCCCTACCAATTATATCCCTTTAGTAAAAAAGAGAGCAATTGATGCTCTCTTTTCACATTACTGAATGTCCTCAAGCAGCTTGTAAGCCTGCTCCTTACTTTCCGCCTGTAGCAGCTGCTCCCTGAATCCTTCATCCATCAGCTTGCGGGACAGCATCTGCAAGATTTTCAGATGGGCGTCTCCTGCTGCTTTTTCCGGCACAGCGATCATAAAGATCAGCTTTGCGTCCGAACCGTCAAGGCTCTTCCAGTCCACACCATCGCGCTTGATTCCAAACGCAACCGCCGGGTGCTTCACAGCCGCAGACTTTCCGTGCGGAATCGCAATATTCATGCCAAGCCCAGTAGAGCTTTGCTCTTCACGTCTTAAAATCGCATCTTTAAAATCCTGCTTGGAACTTAAAACGCCGCTTTGATCAAACTTGCTAATCAATTCATCAATCACATCATCACGGGTCGTTCCAACTAATTCAGGTTCAATCAGATATTCACTCGTAATATCGGTTAACTTTTTAATTTCCACATTAGCAGGTGCCGCATTGGCTTCAGCCTTCGGAGCCGCTTCCTTTCGCTCAGGCACAGCAGCCGCTTTGCCAGCTGCAGCTCCAGTTCCGGCCCCAGCGCCTGCCAATGCAGGTGTCGCACCTTCTACATCCTTTTTCAGCGCAAGCACCATCAACGCGGCAACAACGGAACCGACTGCTGCTGCCACAAAGAACATCAGAACATTGTCAACTGCACCAAGGACAGCTACAATCGGGCCGCCATGGGCTACCCGGTTGCCAACGCCGGAAATCATGGCGATGACCGAACCCACGATGGAACCAACGACAATACTTGGAATCACACGCAGCGGATCCTGCGCCGCGAATGGAATGGCTCCCTCGGTAATTCCGAACAATCCCATTGTGAACGAAGCCTTGCCAGCTTCTCTTTCTGTAGGACGGAATTTGCGCTTGTTAATGAATGTTGCCAACCCAAGAGCAATTGGCGGGATACAGATGGCAACCGCAATCGGCCCCATGATTCCGTAGTTGCCTTCGGCGATCATCGCGGAACCGAACAGGAAGGCTACCTTGTTGAACGGACCGCCCATGTCAACGGCAATCATCGCACCAAGAATAATCGCCAACACAATTGAACTGCTGCCTTGCATTCCGGCCAGCCATGTAGTCAAGCCTTCAAATACCGCTGCCACCGGCGCACCAATAACGAGGATAAACAATAGACCCACAATCACCGATGCTAAAACCGGGATAAAAATAATCGGCATTACCGGCAGAATTGCTTTCGGCACCTTTATCTTTTTAATCGCCAGCGCCACATAACCTGCCAGGAAACCGGCAATGATACCACCGATAAAACCTGCGCCTGCTTCACTTCCATAAAAACTGCCATTAGCTGCAATGTACCCGCCGATCATACCAGGTACCAAGCCTGGACGATCCGCAATACTCACGGCGATAAAGCCCGCAAGAATCGGTACCATGAACATGAAGGCTGTTCCGCCAAGAGCTTCTACCTGCTTCCAGATGGAATCTTCGGGAATCACAATTCCGCCAGGTGTCTGCTCGCCGCCCAATGTCAGGGCAAGGGCAATCAATAATCCCCCGACAACAATGAATGGAACCATGTAGGAGACACCATTCATTAGATGCTTATAAATAGGATTCTCTTTTTTACCGCTCTTTTTGCTCTCACCAGCACCTGCCAGTTCGGGCTTATAAACGGGAACATCTCCGCCCATCACTTTTTTGATGAGCTCTTCCGGTTTGTGTACTCCATCCTGGACACCGGTAACGATGACCTTTTTCCCGGCAAAGCGATCTTTTGAGACCTCTTTGTCAGCAGCGATGATAATGCCGTCCGCTTCTGCAATATCCTGTTCCGTCAGCGCATTTTCAACGCCAATGGAACCCTGTGTTTCTACTTTTATATCGACGCCCAGCGCTTCGCCTGCTTTTTGCAGGTTCTCTGCAGCCATATAAGTATGGGCAATCCCAACGGGACAAGCTGTAACCGCTAGTATTTTCGCCATGCTAGTTCCTCCTGCCTATGAAGTATAATAAGTAATCGCTTACCTATATACTACCCCCTCCAATGGTCCCCATTCTTTTTACTTTTTACCGGAAGTTCCGGTAAAAAGAGATTTATAACAAATCTCCCCCTTCCCTTTAGTATTTTGGCTGTATGGACAATCCGGGGAAGAAGATTCCCTCCTTCCGCAATTGGGAGGAAGGGCAAGGACACCGTAATAGAAAAAGCACAGGTTCCCCTGTGCTTCGCTATGCTATATTTAGTATCTTTAAATGCCGTGTGAAATCTCTGTCTAATGTCGTAATAAATTCACCTTAACTTCTTCTCTTTATAAAGTTCGATTAAGGAATTCCCCGGTACTGTTGTGACGGCCAGTTTTTTTCGGATAGCGGTCACGTCAATACTCGTTGTTTTTTCTTGGTGAGGTTCTGTCATTTGATAATTAAATGGTTTCTTTTGTGACATATCAATCACCTCAAATTAAAAGTTCTTTTTATTCTTTCATCTTATTGATTCTTCTCCAACACCCGCAAAAAGTCCGTGAAGCTTTTGGCTTCAAGCAGCTCATGCACGACCATTGGCGATTCACTCAGCTTTGCGATATTGCTAATCGTACTCCGCAGTTCCCCCTGGTTTTCCTTTGACAAGGCAATCATGAAAACGAGGGACACCTGTTCACTGCCCCACTCCAGCGGTTTCTCAAGAACACCCACAGCCAGTGCTGGCTTTATAATCAGGCCTGGGTCTCCATGCGGAATGGCAATGCCGCCGCCAATGGCCGTGGCCGACTTGCGCTCACGGCTGACCGCGCTGTGAACAAAATCCTGTTTGACATAGCCTTTTTCAGCGAGCTTCATCGCCAGCAGTTCCACCACCTGATAGCGATGCTCTTTCCCCATTCCGAAAAACATCAGCTCTTCTGTCAGGAACGGAGAAAAGACCTCGCCATTTTGCCCAGTGCCCTTGTTTGATTCCAGCTCCTGCACAAACTGGCTCAGCTTTTTCTTGTCCTCCTGTCCGAACAGCGGAGAAATCACGAGCGAAGGAGTGGAGATTTTTTCAAGCGGGAGTGTGGAGATGATGAAATCAACCTTTTGCTGTTTCAAATAGGCATACACTTCCGCTTTGCCGATACAGGCGACAATATCAATGGCCTCGTACTGCTGCTCAATCTTTGCCTCCAGCAGATGCGACATACCGATGCCCATATGGCAGACAATCAATGCCTGCTTTTTCTGCACTTCCCTCCTGCCTTCGAGCCGTTCGATGGAAGCCTGGAAGTGAAGCACAATATAAGCCGCTTCATCTTCAGGTATATCGATTTTATAGGCTTTACCCAGTTCCTCCAGCGCCAGGATCACCATGCTGAACATGTACGGATACATTCTCTTAATGTTCGCCAGCAGCGGGTTCGTAATCGGGAAGCCATACTGAATCCGGCTGATGACCGAATGCATATGCACCTTGAGGCCGTTCATCAATACGTGATCGTCCTCAAACGGAAACAGCGTAAGCTTTCCCATCCTGTCAACCAGCATAGGAACAAGCTGCTCATACTTCCCGTTGGTTTGCCATACCTGTTCCAACCCTTCTTCCAGCCGCTTCCCGCTGATGAGATGCCAGGTAAAATACACCTTTTCTTCCTCGGGGAATGCCATCCGGAAGGCGTTTTCAAGCTGGGTGAAAATCCAGCTGGCAAACTGATATTCCGTCCGAGAAGCCGCCTCTTTTTTCTCCGCATCCCGGACAAATACCGCTGCCTTCTGCCGCGTCCGCTTGACCATAATGAGTGCATGCACAAGCAGGCTCTCGAGCGCTTCATCCGTGAAGGCAATTGAAAAATTCTCCTGCATTTCCTGAAGCGCTTTCCTCACGGCCGCTATTTCATACGGCATAAACAAGTCCAGTACGGCACTTTTGTCGCTGGAAAAGCTCGGTATCAGCTCCGGCAGATGGGCAAGCGCATTCCGTTTCTTCAGCTCTGGCCCCTCAACCACATTCCCGATTCCCGGCTTGGAGACAAGCTCAAGCTCGTAGCGCCCCAGCCAATTGTAAATTGTCTCGATATCCTTTTTAATCGCCGCTTTCGGCGCAAAATAACGGTCTGCCCAGTACTGCAGCGTTATCGCCCTGTCACTCGTCAGAAGCTGAAAGGCCATTTCAAACAGCCGCTCTTCAATGGTCTTCGGCTCACTCGCGAATAGGCTGCGCAGTATATCAGCTTTTTCCTCTTCGTCCATTTCCACCATAACCCCAATCCCAGGCTTGCGGATCAGACTGGCATTGTCATACTGAAGCATAAATTCCTCTAGGCGGTCCAAGTCATTCCGTACGGTCTTCTCTGAACAACCCAGCTCCTCCGCCATATCGTTTATTTGCAAAGATCCTTCCTCATGAAGGAGCAGCATCCTTAATAATTCTTTTTGTCTTTGATTCATTACTGCACCCGCTCCATTTCACTATCTATAAAAGTGTAGCTTGAATAAAGAAAGGAAGCAAGAAGGGAAACCGCATCAAAACCGGTGCGTTCCCATTGTTCACAAACCATTCACAACTCCTTCTCTCCCACCCCGTCCTTTCTCATCACCAAACCCTATATAGACAGTGAAAGGGTGGTGCAATTATATGAATTTAAAATCGGGCTCCATTGACAAGTTTGAACAGTTTTCCCAGTTTGCCAGTTTGAAAGAGTTTAACACCCATATGGAAATGTGGCTGGCGGTACATAAGCATGAGTTCTCGAAAGGTGAGCTGGTTGGCTTGAAGCGGCTGGTCCGCTTTGCCGCGAAGGTTCCCGGCGTCAGCAACGCCAAGATTGGAACAATCCTGAAAGCGATCCATCAGGAATACGAAGGCAACGGCATCTCCCGCTCCACATTCAAAAGGATGGTCCAAAAAGCCATTCAACTGGGAATCATCACCGTCCATGAAACCGAAAGAAAGAACGGCTCACAAACCAGCAATCTCTATGTCTTCAACGCTTTTCCCAAAAGTGAACCACCCAAAGAGCAGCAATTGAACCACCCTAAAGAAACTATCATTCCTCTTAAAACTAAAAATAAAGATCTAAAAAAACGTAAAGAAACCGCTCCTGAGGAAAATTCACCAAGTGTTGAACCTTTATCCACAGACCTTGATGACACCTATACGAGCGATACTGTACCAACAGCTTTCGTCCAGCTAGTTAAAAACTTCTTCCCGTCAGCCAAGACCATCGAAGAGTACTGGAGAATGGCCTGCATCGCTGCCTACCGGGAAAGCTGCGAAGACAAAACAGACAAGGTGCTGGAAATTGCCATTCACTCATTCAAGCAAATGATCGGCAAGCTGAAATCCAACACCGTCCGCAACCCATTCGCCTACTACTTTGGCATCCTATCCAAAAAGTTCAATGAACTCTATTTCGAAGATCTGTATGAAATAGAGCATGGGGACGGTTCTGCTGCCTCMCCCCAGTAAGTAAATAAATCACACGAACCGTCCCCCTGCCTCACCAGGATTCGCCATACTGTGACAGCAATACAACCATTGCCCAACAAGCAAAAACTCGCCTGATTACCCGTTCTAAAATTAACTTCGATGCCACCCTTCACCGAGGTTGATTTATCAAGGCGACTTTAATCAAACGTTTGATTAGTGTGTCATAATGATGCTTTTTTCACTGCCTTCCATAATTCGACGCATTCACTCAAAAATGAGACGCTTATGTTTTCCACTTGGTTATTTTTCCTGTGTTAGTTTTGCTATAGAGTTTATTGTTGATTGGATGTAGAGCGCGGGGGATAAGAGTGGGAGTACGCCTGTATGGGTTAGTAGATGAACACAATTCCTTGGATACCCCAGGAAGGAACATTGTGGACTAACTTTACAAGCCAATGGGAGTTTAAACAAACTAAATTCAAAAGAGCTACCCTATTGAGCTGGGTAGCCCTTTCTGATAGCAACACTCAAAGTCACAACGTCAACAAGTTGCTTACTTTAAGAAATCAGCCCAATATATAAGAGTGGGAAAAATTAGGTGAACGGCGGAACCGTCCCCATGTTTTAAATTGTATCTTTTCCACCATCAACAATGTAGGTTTGGCCAGTTACGTAAGATGCTTCATCCGATGCCAGGAAGCAAGCGACATTCGCCAGTTCAGATGGTTCACCGATTCTTCCCATTGGGATGGCTTCTGAGTATACTTTTAACATGTCCTCGTCTACATCTTTCAAAATACCGGTATTAACAACGCCTGGAGAAATTCCGTTGACACGAATGTTATCACGGGCATAATCGTGACCAGCTTGACGGGTTAACATTAAAACAGCACCTTTTGAAGTAACATAAGCAGGCGATCCAGGAGTCGCATGTTTGGATGAAATAGAAACGGTATTTACGATTGAACCGCCACCATTTTGTTTCATATAAGGAACCGCATGTTTTATCCCAAAGAATGGGCCGTTTATGTTGATGCTAATTACTTTATTCCATTGCTCCTCTGTATATTCTTCGATGTTTGCATAAGCTCCAATGATTCCAGCATTGTTACATAAGATATCCAGTTTGCCAAAAGTACTTACTGCTGTTTCAATAAGGTTTTTTACATCTGCTTCTTTTGAGACATCTACTTTTACAGCTTTTACTTTTTCACCAAAAGTCTTTTCAAGGTCAAAGATAGTGTCTGTAATATCACCAGCAACGACTTTTGCACCTTCTTGAACAAACTTCTCTACGATTGCATAACCGATACCGGAGGCAGCTCCAGTTACTACCGCTATTTTGTTTTCCAGTCTCATAAAGAATTCCCTCCCTGTTTATACTTAAAATATTCACAATTCTAATTTAACATCTTTTTCGAAAACGAACGTAAACACATCTGCTTCAAATGAAGCATAAACAACAGTTATACTTATAGTGTTGGGTTTTACTTGAATAGGAGCTGGCCATATGGATTTTAAAATAGATCGAAGAGTTAAAAAGACTAAACTTTCTTTAAAAAATGCTTACATTGATTTAATTGAACAGTACAAGGGACATGAAATTACAGTATCCATGATTGCACAATATGCAGACCTGAATAGAGCAACCTTTTATGCCCACTATTCAAATAAGGAAGAGTTTCTGGAAGAAGCTTTGTGCGAGCTGTTAGAGGGATTAAGGGAAGCGATTTTAACTCCCTTTGAAAATAAGAATAGGATCAATGTAAATTCTTTAGCGCCTACAACGGTTCAAATATTTGAGTATATCGAAAAAAACAAACGAGAATTTTATGCCTTGCATAATAGTCATACAGATTTTAAAAAGCGTATGGAGGAGTTGTTTTATCATATTTTTTCTAAGGATATTTTAATTGAGACAAAGTCCACAACGGGCAAGGTCAATTATGAAATGTTTTTACATTATCAAACGAAGGCCACACTAGGGCTAATCTTTTATTGGATTCAAGGTAAATTCCAATATTCCGCGAAATTTATGATGGATCAACTTACAACACTCTCCAACACTCAAGTAATAGATTTGAAGAAAATATGACATCATTTTCTCCCTAAAGAAGTAAGGAAATCGGCGGTACTCTGGTATCGCCTTTTCTGATTTAGGTTTGCCTGTGAAGCAATTCATTGTCCACAAGTCCTCATCCCCCGCCATGTTCTTTCCTGCACCCCTATATAGAGAGTGAAAGGGTGAATTAACTTCGATGCCACCCTTCACCGAGGTTGATATATCAAGGCGACTTTAATCAAACGTTTGATTAGTATGGCCAAATTCAGTCGAGTTGGGAGTTTGCTCTTTTTCGACATCGTGCCGATACAGTAGCCATATATTGATGCATTCCGATTGCAATGTAGCCAACCTTTGCGAAATTTGTCACAATTTGTCGCCACCAAACCAAAATCCTTCTATACCAAGGGCTGCCGCCACCCCAACACCAACCCAATAACCAATTATCACTCATCACCCAACAAGTGTTTCCCTTATGCAACTTTCCCGCAGTCCACTGTGTGTTAAAAGAATGGCCCATATTTTGTAATAGTCTTAAAAGGAGACTTACCGTGGGCAAATTCCATGCAGTTCATATCGGCAATGTGCTAGTAAGACTGAGAAAACAGAAGTTAAAATCACAGGAGCAGCTGGCGGAAGACAGCGGCCTGGATCCCAGGACCATCCAGCAACTTGAAGGCAACCACCAGCAGCCATTGAATGACACGTTATATTCTCTCGCTTACGCACTCGACATCCATCCGGTTGAGTTCTTCCGGCTGATCCATGAAGAATACTGCAAGAACGGACACTGGCCGCTGCAGCCAGCAAAGGAGGAAGGGGACCTCTCATAACCCCCTCCTTCCCCGGCAGCCTGGCCCAGTCACCACCCTAAATTTGTAAGCGCTAACAAAAACTTACGAAGGATTCAGCCGCACATGTTTACATTAAAAACAAACAGAAAGGCGTGCATCACCGAGAATCAACTTCCAGGCTCTCTACCTGACATACCAGCAGATTCAACTAAAAATCTATCCAGCAGACCTGCTGCAAAAGGAGTCGAAGCATTTGTTCATTGAACCTCATTACATCGTCAAACCGCAATTCATGCACATGGCCGGCCACTATGATCGCAATGGAAAGCTTTGCAGCCTCGTATTTGAAACAAACAGGATCCTCATCGTCGACAAGTCCCCCTTGGAAATCATCGCCGACAGCATCCGCTGGATTGGCTTTAACCTGAAAGGGGCGATGGAATCGGCAAGATGGCTCTTAGGCAGTACCCATATGTGCCCGCTCGTCGTCAATCCCATCCAGCAAATCGTCCTGTTCCCCACCCGCGCAGCCAGACACGAAGACACCATTTGGTTCAACCCGGAACCCATCTTTAGAACCTACAGCCAGCGAAGGAACACCATCATCTTATTCACCAACGGCAGCACCCTGACCGTCCCAATCCGCCTTACATCCTTCAACACGAAACTGCAGTCCGCCGAACAGCTGAAAATCATCACACGCGCAACCGCCAACCACACCTTCTCTTTCATCCTTGACCCGGCAACCAGGCCCGTCCGGAAGAAGAGGCGGAAGAATAAGAAGAGGCAGGCACCTAAGTAAAATGGGACATGGGGACAGATTCTGTCCCAGCGGGTGGTTTGGCCCTTTCCAAACGGGCAGGACATGGTGCCTGTCCCTCTGTCCCACCAATCAAACGAAAAGAAATTCCGGAGGTGCAGCAGTGGAAATAAAGTTTGAACGTTTTACAATTTTAGTAGATCGCATTGTGGAGCTTAGGCCCTTTGAGAGAGGAACCATTTATATCATGGAGTCGCGAATCGAAGGAAGAGGGGTACTATGAAGTTGACCTTTTCTTTCAAGATGCCATCACGGATGCAATTGTAGAGGAATTACAGGGGACCAGTAGAGCAAGAAGCCAGGAAAATAATACCCCAACCAGCTACAATATCCTTTGAGAATGCCTTAATGCCATTGATGACCCCTTCAGGATATTGAAACCAAAGAAATGGCCAGGAAAATGAGCAGGTTTTAGAATATTTAACCCGCTCTTTCCCTACAAAAAAAATTTTCTAAACCCTTAGGTAATTCTCACAGTTCTTTCTGAAATAGCAGGCAGTTCTCCATCAAGAAGGCCTTCATTCCTCAATAGACAAACGCTGCCTTCTTGAAACTAACCCTATTCGAACCCTTTTCCAAACGCCTACTCCACATCATCCGAAGGTTCATATGTCTTTATCTTTATCTGAAAACCTTCATAAGTTGTTAGCATCTTCCCTACTTCTTCCCATGTATATGGCTTTCCATCGATGATAACAAGCGGAGTGTCCTCTGAGGTTTGGTCGTACTCCAGGAAACCCGTAATTTGATCATGAATCATCGTATTGTAGGCCCTACCATCCGGATACACCTTTGCTTCAACCTGCTGCAATCCCGTACCCTTCCGTGCTTTCTTCATCAATTTTTGAAGCAAATCTTGCTGATTGCAGTCCAGTTCACCATCCACAGCAAATTTATAGCCCAATTCAATGCTTTCTGCAGCTTCCATATAGATCCCATTAGGATGGATCCGCCGTTCCACATGAAAGGTTCGCTCAACACCTTGAAAATCCTTCACAGAAAAAGATTGGGCAACCTCCTCCAGCTGCACATCCATTTCTTCTGCCATGATTTCAGAGTAACAATCATGACATATGTACAGGCTCGTTCCTTCCAGGTCAAAATGAATATTTGCTTCCCTTGAATCACAACGCTCGCACCGGCTCATACACTCACCTACGTTTTGTTTTTCTTCCAGTTTATCACACGGAAACCCCGTTTCTCATCAACTTCCTTCTCATCACTGCCCAAATGTAGAATGCCAGGACTAAGTCCCACTAGGATGGTTTAAGGGAACGTCCCCTTTTACACCGCTACAGTACTTACTCCTCTTCTCCAGCTCCGTTCCTTCATAATACCTCAGCAGTATTTCAACATTCACAAAGAGAGGTGCTGCGGCTTTGGGATATTTATATAGGTGAAAACTGCTCCATCGATAATTCTCTGGCTCCCTGACCATCCTGGCGGCAACGGGGTTGAGGTGGATGTAGCGGCTGACTTCAAGCATGCCTTCCTTTCCATCGATCAGCTTGTCATAGAACCGTTTTTCATAGACATGCCCGGTAAGCTTGTATTTTGTATTGTAATAATTCGCATAGCGCTTGTTGATGAGCGCCATGAGTTTGGATAACGGGGTGTCACATGACCGAATTTGGAGATGGTAATGATTCGTCATCAGGCAATAAGAGGCGATTTCAAATGGATGCTTTTCATGGAGCTGTTCGAGGATATGGAAAAAGGCTTCAAAGTCGGTCACGTTGCGAAACAAAGGGTCTCGCCGGTTTCCCCGACAGACAATATGGTAAAAGCGCTTGGGAATCCAGACTCTCTTTGGACGCGGCATTATGTCTCCCTCGCGATGCTTTGTTTTTTAGGGGCACTCCATCTTCTTAAATTAAAAGCTTCCCATAAAGAACTGTCAGTGATGTCCTTTTCGCCTGCCAAGTCGGAAATCGTTCTTGCCAGCCGGATAATTTTGATCTGCACACGGTTGCTCCAGTTGTGCTTGGAAGCCACCTTTGCAAGCAATCTTTGCTGCTCGTTCGTCAGCGGGCTGCTTTCTGCCAGCACTTCAAAAGGCACTTTGCTGTTGGGAATGTCCATCCCGTAGCGCAAGTATTGGAGCTCACGCGCCTTGGCCACCCTTTTTCGGACCGTGCTGGAAGTCTCCTGGTTGGTTGTGCCTTGTTCCAAAGAAACCGATTTTAAAGCCAGCAAAATATCAACCCGGTCATAAACAGGTCCCGATAAGCGATTCTGATATGCCTGAATCTGCTTCGGTGTGCATGTGCAATAATGGCGGCTGGAACCAAGGTAGCCACACGGACAAGGATTCATCGCCCCAATTAAAAGAAACGAGGAAGGATAGGTCACAGTAGAAAGAGCGCGTGAGATCGTCACGGTGCCTGTCTCAAGCGGCTGGCGAAGCATATCAAGCGTCTTCTTCGCAAATTCCGCCATTTCATCGAGGAACAAAATTCCGTGGTGGGCAAGCGAAATTTCACCTGGTCTCGGTGTCGAACCGCCTCCGATAATGGCAACGGAAGAAGCGGAATGATGGGGGTGTCTGAAGGGAATACTTTGGCCGTTGCTCCGCTTTTCCCCTGCCAGCTGGTAAAGGCTGAAAACTTCAAGCTGTGCCTTGTTCGTCAATGCTGGAAAGATGGACGGAAACGTTTCTGCAAGCAGGCTTTTGCCGCACCCTGGAGGACCGCTCATCAGCACATTATGCTCCCCAGCTGCTGCAATTTCCAGTGCGCGTTTGGGATACTCATGGCCGATTACATGGCAAAAGTCTTTCAGATACATTTTGGAAGCGAGGTGAATGGGGCTGGAAAGAGGAATAGCAGCAGAGAAGGAAAGGGATTTCTGTCCTTCAAGATGGTTGACAACCTCTTCAATGTGCTGGACAACGACACACTCGATATTCTCGAGCATATGAACCGGGATATGGGGATCATGAGGAAAGTAAACTCGTTTCAACCCTAGGGCAGCAGCAGATACCAAGGCCGGCAGCATCCCTTCCGCTTTTTGGACCGTGCCGTCCAGCGACAAAGCCCCGATAAATGCCGTATCCAAGGGAATTTCGCTCTGAATCACATTTAATTCCTTCAAGGCAGCAATCGCAATCGCCAGATCAAATAGCGGCCCATTCTTCTTTTGCTCCGCAGGCGACAAGTTTACTACCACCTTCTGATCCGTCAGATCCGCAGCAAAATGACTCAGCGCCGCAATCACCCGCTCCCGTGACTCCTTCACAGATGCATCCGGCAGCCCGACAATCACCATCGACTCCGTCCCGGGCGAAATCCTCACCTCAACCTGGACAACATAGCCCTCCAGCCCCTTCAAACCGATACTGGATACCTTAACCGTCATAGCAGAACCTCCAAAACTATTAAATTTTAATGATCCGAGAGATTAGAAAAATAGAGCGTTTAGAGAATTTCTCGAAAAGAATATGAGAAGAAAAAACACAGCAGAGGAATAGCAGGAGAAGCATCAGAGGGATAATGGCAGCAAACCGCCACTCACTAAACATTCAACATAAAATCAAAAACACCTTCAATACCAAAAGAAAAAGATAGAAAAAATCAAACAGCACACCAAGGCCAGCCAACCTTCTCTATCTCTCTTGTGGAACAGACCGTGAAACAAGATTTTCCGAGAAGTGACAGGCACCGTTCCCTAATATGCATAGGCGTATTTACACAGAGCTTAGAGGCGTTACTAGTAAAAGGACAGATACCTTTTAATATTATTCCTAGCCCTTCCTCCGATATGTATTTCCCCTTTTATCCCTTCATACAAGTTAGTGTTTTCGAGATAACTGGTCATGCTCTAATGTTTGCTATTTTAACCTGTTTGTTATTTATAAATGCTCAACGATTAAATTTAGCATTTATTATTTCATTGCTTTTTGCCATTGTCACAGAGTTACTTCAACCCTTTTTTGGACGGGGTGCCGATTTTTATGATCTTTTTGCTAATTTCATCGGTATCATAACTGTTGTATTTTTCTATATCATTGAAAAAGTTTTCACAAGGGAATCAATTTATTCTCCGGAGAATAAATAAATAACCCTGGGGGCCAGGCACCCTCCAAAACTTTACCAACCTCTCTTCTCTTCTATCACGTACGTGCAATATTGCTCGACTCATCAAGAAAGAGGATTCCGTGATGTGCAAATGATATTTCGCCAGGTTTAGGATAGGTTCCACCGCCCAACAAGGAAACTCCGGATGCCGAATGATGAGGTTGTCTCATAGGACGGTATTGAAAATAAGGAAATTCTACCCTGCCTAGTTGGTAATACTAAACAACTCTAGGGCTTCTTCAGAATTTAAACCAGGAAAAATGGTTGGTTAAGCCTCTGTAAGCACACTTTTTCCGAACCCTGGAGGTCCACTTAATAACCCATCCAAATTTTTGGATGCTACCTGGCACCCAGTGTTCTTTATAAATCTAGCTTAGCCTTTTCTCTGTTTTCTGACTTTACTTAATTTCTTTATGCCTTTGCTAAGTCTAGAAAAATATTTTCTGTAATATCTTGCATTAATTTCTCTATTCTCAAATGGAGGAAACAAGTAGTGTAAAACACTTGAGAATAGATACAAATTCTCTGCAAAAATTTCATCATAAGAAGCATGTGAGCGAAGTCCATTTTTAATAAGCATTTTATGTAATGGCAACTGAACAAATTCATAGGAAGTGAGTTGGATAATATAATATATAACATCTTCCCTTTTACTAGGCGCATCCCTTCCTAAATTATAAACATTATAAATTTCGCCGGATATCTCGATATCTTCTAACATATTCTTATAATGCTCTACCTCATGTTTCCACATATCCCAAAGCTCACATGCTACTCCATAATTATAATACTGAACATCTAATGCTTCCTCTAAAATTTTGGTTAAATATTGGATAAACTCACTTTTATCATGTTGAGGTATTATGTCCATATTTTCGTAAAAAGTCCTATCCAAATTGCTCTCTGATAAGGACTGCCTAATGCTCTCTATTTGTTGATAGGAAATTTTCATTTGGCGCCCAATCATAAAAATGGAAGTGAAATAATAATTTAAACATACCATTGTAGAGTTTTTAACCATCTTTGCTATAGAATCCACAACGAAGCGTTCCCTATTCACATTCCATCTATCATCCTCAACTATGTTCAAGGTATTTACTGGAGTTGTAAATTGATATATCCAATTAAACAGATCGTCTGTTCGAATCTCTTCAGGCAATAATTCTAAATTCGCTGAATATAGAGCCTGTTGTACGGATGTAGAAAGCCTTCTATTTTCTAACTCCACTTCCTATACACCGCTTTCTATAAGTTTCTTAAATTCTTCACTATCAAAAAAACTTCTTAAATAATTTTTTATTGATGTTTGATCTTTATGATTCCCGAGATATTTAATAACTATTTCATTACCTTCCAACTCGTTAAAAAATACAATGCATGGTAAAGATCTATATTCCACACCAAAGTGTTTTGCAATGTTTAATGCCTCCTGCCGGTCAAATACTACGTTATATTCTTCTTGAATAAGAGAGTCAAGCCGCACGGAATTATCATTACCAATTACAATTGTACAATTACTATTTCCATCTACAGTGATTCCACTAAACTTTGTTGTGAAATTACGCAAAGATTCCGACAATTTATCCACTAGCCTTCGCTTCTTAGTATACCGCGTGCCATAGGAATCCCACCAAATATGCTGTTTTTGTTTTACATAGCTAAACCATTTTTTTGAAGGCGGCTCAATTACAAATAAGACACACTGATTTCCTGTTATAATATCTAATTCAAAAATTCCCTCCTTCATGTAGTCAACTAAAACGCGATCACTATCTGAGTAAAGTAAAAAACCAAATAGTTCGACTCCTTTCACTTTCAATGTGATACAGGCTATCTTTACATCATCTAATCCAGGGACGATATACATTTGTATCCTCCTTCTAATTACTATCCACAATCAATGTAAAAATACGATTTACATACGGTTTTATTTTATCTAAAATTAATACGGACTTACTTGCAATATCTATAATTTTATTCATATTATCATAAAAATTTGCTTTTTCCTTTTCTGGTTTTTCTTGTATCTCTTCCGCTTCCCCTTTACACTGAGACACTAAAGGGACTAATTCTCTATCACGTATCTCTTCAACCTCATCCGGTAAATTTCTAATTTCTTTCTGCAAATTTTTCATTTCCTGCATTACTTTTTCCCAAACCTGTTTATCAGATGAGATATTCTTAGATTTCTGGTTAAATTCGTTCTTGTTAAACAACACTGAGCCAGGCCCAATCACCACTGCAGTTTCTTTGTTACCCTCAACTTTAATATTACTATATTTCGCCATAAACTAATTCACTCCTTATCCCCTATAATTTAAATACTTCATTTTGCAAACTATTCATTTACATTATACTGCAAACCAGTTTTAACCAATACATATAAAGTCTATAATACTAGCAGGACCTACTCAAAACAAAAAATAATTACATGTGCGGGCTTCTAGAATGTTATAGAAGCCAATAACATTGCTTTGAATAGTGCTTGTACTCATTTAGAAATTAATCCGCACAAGCTTGCAGACTTGATTAAGCTAATTCTCAAAAAATTTACCTTCTCAAATCCACTTATGGAACAAATCGTGAAACAAGATATTTCGGGGAGTGACAGGCACTACAATATTCTATAAGATTTTTATAATTCATAAGAATAGAGAAATAGATCGTTGAGATTTCCGAGAAAAAATATGAGAAGAAAAAACACAGTAGAGAGTATAAAAGGAGAAGCATTAGAGGGATTATAGCAGCAAACCGCCCCTCACTAAGCATTCAACGTAAATAAGAAACTCCTTCAAACCCCAAAAGAAAAAGATAGAAAAAATCAGCCAGGACATCGAGACCAGCCAACCTTTTCTATCCTTTTGTGGAACAGATCCTGAAACAAAATTTTTCGGGGAGTGACAGGCACCGGCCCTTTATGGCGGTATCGAGTTTCAAATTCTTGTAGAACTCTCTCACTCGTTACCATCGCACCCTTGTTATTTTAAACACTACTATTTGTAAATTAAGCACATAAATACCTAGTAAATACTATTATTTTAATAACCGAGCAACTCATAGCAAAATAGGATCTGACTACTCTTTTCAGGCTAAAAAAAAAGAACAAGCACAGCGTGAGAACTGGCTTGTTCTTTCCAAGCATATATTTATTCTAAAGGTCACATAGGCCATTGAGTGATCTTGATTTTCCTATCAAAATAGGATAAGACGGTTGAAGCGCCTGCAAGCTTTAACTTCAGTGTTGTAGTAATAGTTGGGTGACGAAAGAATCCGGCTTTAAATGCGAATTAGTACGGTATAAGAATTATATTATATTCCATCCTTTTTTAATAAGTATAGATAACGTTATAAAAGTATCACGTTTACGTGGTATTTGCATAGCCAATATAATGTAAATGCTTCTCAGTATTCGGGGTATTTTCTTTAACTTATGATATTCATTCTCTAAGTCTCTAAGGTTACTCTTAACCTCTCTAATATATGTTTTAAAAAACTCTACAACCTGATCATTGCTATAATACAACTTTGGCGGATAACAGAGCATCAACCTTTCGCCTTTATATATAATGTAGCCATAATTAATAGAAAATCCATATCTCTGAATGTATTTTTCAAAATCAATTTTTAGCTTTTCAATTATTATAAAGTTATTTAGTTTTTGTTGCTCTTTTCTATTTATTTCCTTGAATTTTTGAATGTTTAAACGGCAATTTACGACCTTTGCTTTAATAAATTCTGCATCTATCAACTTAGCCCAAACTGTTCGATGGTTTCCATCTGTCTCTACATAATATTCATTGAATTCCTTGTAATATACCAGCTTCATTAAAGGAAAATTATCACTGATAAACCATTGTCTAAATTCCTCTAGATTGGTTTCTTTTAATTTTTCCCCAAAGCTATTAAATCGTGTTACTGACAATTTACCAGCTCTCAAAGTTGCATGATCCCACCAAGACCGATTTTCTTCACCCCTAGTGTCGGTTAAACCTTTAATATCCCTTACTGGAACTATAACATTAGATTCAGATGATTCATTCTCAAAAAAAGATTGATAATATTTATCACTTTTAACCATTTCTAATGTAAGGAAATTTAAATAGTCTTGATGTACACCCTTTTCTAATAGTAATTCTTTTAAATGGCTAATTTTGATTTCCTCCTTTTAACTTACAGGAAGTATAAGACGGTTTACCGCGCTTAAACTTCCCTACAAAAAGAAGCACGGGAATCGTCCAGAGCCACACGAAAAGACTCATAATTTATTGAATATAAACTAAAAAGGTGGCTAATTTATGGAAGGTTCCATTACTGAAATTCTTTTTTATTCCAGTTTAAAAACCACAGGAGACAATTTTCCTTTTCGAACTTTACTTTTAACGCGAAAAATTAGAATAATTAAATGAATACAGGTTTTTCAGACACCTATGTGCAAAAAAAAAAGCCATTCCTTATAAAAGGAAGTGACTCACTTATAATCTACTCCACCCCATAATACTCCACATACTAATCGGTAAACCTCTGCAACCCTTCCTCAATGGAAGTCTTCGGCTTAAACCCAACAGCATTCTCTAACTGTTAAGTTGATGCATAGGTGGCTGGTACATCGCCTGGCTTGATTGTTTCAAAGCTCTTTTCAAACATGACTTCCCTGCCCAGTGATTTGCTCAGGCACTTCTCTAGAGTTTCAATAAATGTCATCAGCTTCTCTAGGCTGTTATTGCCGAGATTGTATACCTTATGAGGGGCTGCTATCTCCCCGGCTGGAGGGCGGCTTAGCAGGCGTACAGAGCTTGAAGAAACATAAACCAAATGATCTACCGGGTTATGCTTGGCAGGTTCAAGAATGTTATAGAAGCCAATCACTTTCCTATAGATATAGACATACGGGTTTTCAATGGAATAGCACACCCCTGCTTGTGCAGCCAGATTAACGACAATATTCGGCTTGGACTCTTTTAAATCATCAATCCCCGACCTTGCAGCCTTAATTAAGCTATTTTCATAAAAGAAACTCCCTGTTCAATTACCTTCTCTACACCAACTTGTGGAACGAACTGTGGAACAAGATTTTTCGGGGAGTGACAGGCACGGTTACTATTGGATATAGACATCCGGGTTTTCAATGGAATAGCGCCCGCCCTACTTGGGCAGCCGGGATAACGGCAATATTAGGCTTATACTCATTTAGATCATAAATTCCAACAACCTTGCAGGCTCAATCAACTTTTGAAAAATTCACCTTCTTGAAACCTACTTGTGGAACAAATGTGAAACAGGGTTATTCGGGGAGTGACAGGCACCGTTCTCAATCAGATTTCTGGAATGTTAATCTGCAGAGCTTTTCTATACATTGGTAAATGTCTTGGCGTAGCCTGGTAAATTCCTTGGCGAGCAGTGGTAACAAAGATGGCAAGGCCCTTGGCTGTAATCACATACTCTCCGATTTTTTCTTATCAGCTTCCCTGGACAGAAACCGTTTCGATATCCCTTATTATTTTCTTTTTGCTTCTTTTCGAATTGTACCTATTTTTTTATCACTTCTAGTGTCTCTTCCATCCGTGTTTCTGATTGTTCCTGGCGGAAGTCCGTGTTTCTTTTCGAAAGTGCCCACTGTACAATCACTTCTTGTTTTACGTGCCATCTCTTCACCCATCTTCACATTATTTAGTAAAAACGAACCCCTCCAAAAGCACTCTTACAAGAAGATAATACCATATTACTTGTAATTATTGGTTTAAAAATAACTATTTTTTAATTTGTTACGTTAGGGACTTTTGTATTAACAAACATCAGGAAGGATAAGAAGGGTTCTTTAAAAGCAATTCCATTCGTTTAGGATCGAACTTGATATTTGCGCTCTCCTTACTAATCTGCATTTTCACTATTAAATTTTTTTGAAAATTCCTCAGGTAGATTCTCTTGCTGTTGCAAGTAACTACAAGTAGTTTTACTTAAAACTGAAATCCATCACCAAAGCGGCCAGCTTAGAAGAAGAAATGACAGGATAAGTAGCGAGAAGCGTCAAATGGCCAAATATAAAAAGAAGGCCCCTAATGTGAGGGAGCCTTCCTTGATTAATTTCAAATTTCTGGATGGTGTCTGGCACCCGGTGTTCCGTAGATAGCATCCAGTGTGCCCAGACTTGCTGCCTTGTGGAACAAATTGTGAAACGAGAAAATTCGGGTAGTGACAGGCACTATCTGCGAGTCAAAAAAAAGCTCCCAACCATGATTGGGAGCAAAATTATTATATGTTAGATGGTATAGTTTTAGTTAATTTAACCCAAATAACCCTCGATCACACTACAAACAGCATCAATATCCTCTTCACTCAAATAAGGATGCATAGGCAATGATAAGACTGTATGACAAAGCCTCTCTGTTACTTCAAAATCCTGATCATTAAACTCTAAGTAAGAGAAAGCTTCCTGTTTATGCATAGGTTTTACATAATAAACCATGCTCGGAATCCCTTTTTCCTTCAACTTGGCTTGCAAGCCGTCTCGTTGTTCTTTGTTTTGAAGCTTAATAGTATATTGGGCAAAGCTGGAATAATAACCTTCTGGAATATATGGCGTCTCCACTATTCCAGCTAATCTTTCGTTATATAAGTTATAAGCTCTATTAACATCTTCTACCTCATGTTCAATAAATGCCTTTAACTTAACCTTTAAAATAGCGGCCTGGATTGTATCAAGTCTTGAATTAACTCCAATCCTGACATTGTCGTACTTATTTTCGCCTTTTCCATGCACTTTTAAAGAATTGAGTAAACTTGCTAGTTCACTATCATTGGTAAAAATGGCCCCTCCATCTCCATAACAGCCTAATGGCTTCGCTGG
Source organism: Bacillus sp. FJAT-27251 (assembly GCF_001273925.1). Classification (GTDB taxonomy): domain Bacteria; phylum Bacillota; class Bacilli; order Bacillales; family Cytobacillaceae; genus Mesobacillus_B. The sequence continues at coordinate 773,920 of NZ_LIGG01000001.1, forward strand.
AAAGAATGATGTCGTTGCAGCATCGCCGAAACCGCATGCCCTTTTGCCATTGATATGGCCACCAAAACCTTGAGCCCCGTCTTCTAAAACTAGTAAATTATACTTATTAGCAATTTCCTTTATTTTGTTATGATTTGCAGGAAGGCCAAATAAATCAACCGGGATGATAACTTTCGGTGTTAATTTACCTTCTTCGAGAACCTTATTTATTGCTATTTCTAATTTAACCGTATCTAAATTAAATGTTTCTCTATCTACATCTACAAAAACAGGAGTTGCCCCCCTATATGAGACAACTTCACCCGTAGAAAAAAACGTAAAGTCTGGTAAAAATACTGCATCGCCTTCTTTAATTCCCCATGACATTAATACCAAAGTCATTGCTTCAGTTCCATTAGCACAAGTAATACAATGCTTCACACCTACATATTCAGCTAATTGAGCTTCAAGCTCTTTTATTTCTTTACCACTTATAAAATTTGCATTACTTAATACTTCCTGTATGGCAGTATCAATGTCTTTCTTATACCTCTTATACTGAATATTCAAGTCTCTAAATTCCATTTTTCACCTCAAGAGTCGTGTTAAGGCATTTTACTATAAACACCATTCAAATAACCTCATTTGGCCCTAATTTATAACAGGCTTCCACTTTTTCTTGCTGGTATTCCTGTATAAATACTGTAAGGCTCCACATCTTTTGTAACAATGCTCCCAGCCCCGATAATTGAACATTTACCTACTGTAACTCCCGGGAGTATTACTACATTAGTACCTATCCAGACTTCATCTTCTATTATTATTTTTTCTTTTTTTGTCAACCTATTTCTCACATAAGGTATTTCATTAATTTCTTTCCCGTTATTTGCATTAGATTCCGTTACGAGTACTACATTAGGTGCAATTGAAACATTATCACCTATCACCACTAAATCTTCTCCATTAGAGGTTGACTGAAATCCTAAATTAGGATAAGTATTTTTACCCATTTGAATTCCTAATTTTCTCCAGTATTTTTTCCTAATCCTCGCGTCTGTATAGTAATTAGCAATGAATTTTACAAACCTTTTAGGCATTACATCCACATTTTTATCCAAGAATTTATAAATCATTTGATCTATCATTGATAAAATTTGTTTTTTCATAATTAATAGTGTATTTCAATAACTCCCCTAATATTTTTATTATAAATTAATCATTTTTCTGACCAGTTCTTTTATTAAATACCTTACTTATATCAAAATATGGCACCTGAACGGCTCCAAATTGCCTAAAAAATTTTTCTATATTTTTTTTCATACTTCCTTCAAAGTCAAATTTTTTACCATGTTGACTCGCTAATTTTATCCCCTCATAAATGAGTAAAGTTAAGGATTGTGATGATCTATATTCCTGGTCAGATCCGCTCATTAAATAATATACACTATCACTGTCTTGAGCAAATAATGCAGCAGAATGTATATTTTCTTTCTCATCTTTTGCAGTAAGAATTTTAACCAGTCCGTTTTTATCCAAATTTTGGTATAATCTTTCGAATAGTTCAAAACTGTATGGTATATCCAAACCTTGGCGTCCATATGTTTTTCTATTTAGGTTATAAAAATCCTCATAAGATAAGTCGTCGTACACCCTTACAATACTATCTGCCTTTTTGATATTTGTTCTTATATTACCGTTAAATTTCTTATAAATTGCTTCTATATTGCTAGTATCTTCAATAATATAAGTGTATCTAGTACTTTGAGTGTAACCTCTCCAGTAAAAAGGCAACCAATTTTCAAAGCTATAATGGAAGTATTGTCTAAAATTTGAGATATTTAATTTTTCAATTTCATCTATTACTTTATCTAGAACTTTATGTTCAAATGAAATTTTTGATTCATACTTAATTTTACTAGGGTAATAAAAAAATACACCATTATTTTGAGTTAAAGGTGCCTTTCTTATTTCAAATCCACCTTCTATATAATTTAGGTAATACGGAAGACTTGCAAGTATATTACCTTGTTCTTCAATTAATATCACATCCCAGTTCTCTTCACCACACACCGCATCAAGCCAAAAATATTGAGAGAAAATTGGAATATCATTCTCTTGACAAAGCTGAATGTATTTTTTTTTTCGTTCACTCATACTAAAACCTACCTTTAAAATCAAGGGTACTGCACTTCTGAATAGGAAGTTTCACACTCTTCCCTTCCGCAGATGATTTATAAATGGCAAGTACAAGTTCAATTGCCCTTCTACCGTCTTCTGCAGTTACATAAGGTTCTCTATCATTTTTAATAGCGTCAATTACATCGGCATATAATGGGTAATGACCAAACCCATATACATTAGGAGGATTTTCTTGATACTTCTCCTTTACTTCATTCGGATCATCCTTCTTATCAGCAAACTCCCATTCCTCAATAAGATTTACTGATTTACCACCTGCTTTAACTGTTCCCTTGTTTCCAAAAATATAGAGTGTTTCTTCAAGGTTTCTTGGATAGATATTTGTCGTTCCTTCAACAATTCCATAGCTTCCATTAGAAAACTTAATAAGGGCCATACCCAAATCCTCTGCTTCTATAAAACTATGATTCAGGTTGTCTGTCATCCCAACAACTTCAATTATATCGTCACCCATCATCCATCTTAAAAGGTCAATATTATGAATACACTGATTCATAAGTGCCCCACCATCTTGCTCCCAAGTTCCTCTCCAAGGAGCTTGCTTATAGTAGTCTTCTCCCCTGTTCCAACGGATATGGGCTGTTCCATGAAGGAGTCGTCCAAAACGCTTTTCTTCTACTGCTTCTCTAATTTTTTGAACTGACTTATTAAATCTGTTTTGATGGCAGGCACTTACCTTTACATTCATTTCTTTAGATTTCATGATAATTTCATCAGCTTCTTCAAGGGAAAGTGCAATGGGTTTTTCAATAATTAAGTTGCTTCCTGCCTCTATACAATCCAATGCGATTTGTCCATGATTACCGCTTTCCGTACATATGGCAACTAATTCAGGTTTTTCCTTTTCCAGCATCTCTTTGTAGTTAGTATATAAAGTTGTTGATTCTGGAAGATTAAAATCTAATAGCTTGTCTTGCATATTTTCGAGTACTATATCACATAGAGCAACAATATTAAGATTATTTTCAATTGCAGCAGCTATATGATTCGGTGAAATTCTTCCACATCCAATAATTGCATATTTCAGACTCATAATGAACCCCCTATAATAATTCGATATTATCTCGATTTTTTACATTTTTCATAGCGTTCTTCGTATCGAAGATTGCCTTTGCATGTTCTTGTACAAAATCGTAATCAACCATAGTGTGAGCCGTAGTTACTATAACTATATCGGCACTTCTTATTAATTCAGCAGTTAATTCCAATTCGCCTTTCTTAACTTTCCCGTGTTCACGGTATTCAGGGACAAATGGGTCAAAGTAAACAACTTCTGCTCCTTCTTTTTCCAGTTCCTCAATAACACGGATTGCAGGACTTTCCCTAAAATCTTCAATGTCTTGTTTATATGCCACTCCCAAAACCAGTATCCTTGATCCATTGACCGCCTTTTTTTGTCTATTTAAAATTTTACTAGACCTCTCGGCACAATATTCAGGCATACGATCGTTTACCATCATAGAAGATTCGATCATTGAAGTATGGAAGCCATATTCGCGTGCCTTCCAGGATAGATAATATGGATCAAGTGGTATGCAATGCCCACCAAGTCCTGGGCCAGGATAAAATGCCTGAAATCCATAAGGCTTTGATTTAGCCGCGTCAACGACTTCCCAAAAGTTAATACCCATTTTATGACTTAAGATAGCAAGCTCGTTTACAAGACCAATATTGACATTTCTATATGTGTTTTCAAGAATTTTCTCCATTTCTGCAACAGCAGGAGAAGACACACGATGAATCGGTGCTTCTAATATGCTCTCATATAGAGCAGCCGCAACATCGGTGCATTCAGGAGTAATTCCACCAACTACTTTTGGTGTATTTTTAGTTTTATAAATTAGGTTCCCTGGGTCGACACGTTCCGGAGAGAATGCTAGATAAAAGTCCTCACCGCATTTTAATCCCGAGGTTTCAAGAATAGGCTTGATAAGTTCCTCTGTAGTCCCCGGATAAGTAGTAGATTCCAAAACAATTAACATATCTTTATGCATATACGGAACGATACTTTCAGCAGAAGCTTTTACATAACTTATGTCAGGTTGTTGATATTCATCAAGTGGTGTCGGGACACATATACATACACAATCTGCTTGAGCAACACGAGCAAAATCTGTAGTAGCTATAAGTAGCCCAGACTTTACAATTTCCTTAAGATCTTCATTGACTACATCACCAATATAATTATTACCCGAATTAACCATATCAACCTTTGATTCTTGTATATCAAATCCAATCGTTTTAAAACCCGCTTTTGCTTTCTCAACAGCAAGAGGTAGTCCAACATATCCAAGTCCAATTACTCCAAGTGTTGCCATTTTATTTATTAATCTCTTTTTTAAGTTTCCAGTTGTCGTAGTAGATTTCATATCTAATCTTCCCCCTCCTAATGGTTACAGCACACAATCTTACCAACTATTAATTTTTTCCTGCCTCAAATTTGCATTCGTTTATTCATAATCTCTTTAGTAAAACTTCCAAAAATGTTCACAATTCCACTAAACTATCATAATAATATGACCTCTTTCTTTCTAAAAGTTACCATGCCAATGAAGAAAATTAATAGAAATTTAAAAACTGAACCTATTAGTGCAGCAATGCTAAAACCCATCAGTCCATCCAAATTAATCATTAGTATCCCGCTCACTAAATAGACAAACCCGTACGATATTTGTATAACAATTTGTAAATATGTGGGACTATACTTTAATAAGATAGTTTGTGAAAGAGTACAACTTGCGAACAGAATTATACCAAGGTTAGCAAGAAACAAAATACTTAAAGATTCACTATAATAATTAGGATATAAAAGTATTAATACATACTTGGAAACATAAAATGTAAATATTGAAGCTATAGTACTAAAAATCAAAATACCAAAATTTAAAATAGAAAAAATCTTTAAAGTCATTTTTCTATCTATATTCGAAATATAACTTAAGACTACTCCTGAAATAGGAGACATAATAAAGCTAGACATTTTACCTATTACTGTTGCAGCGAAAAATATAGCTACTTGGTGAGATCCTAATAAGGCTGAAATAATAATTCTGTCTAAATAACTTAGAATATTTGCTATTGAACTAGAAATACTTAACATAGCATATTGTTTAAGAGTGCCTTTAAATTTAATGGAGACCTTGATTGGTTCCTTTAGAAGGTCGGTTGTTTTGTATAAAAATACAAAAGATACTATTTCACCAAATAAAAAGACTAACTGCCATATTTCCGTTACAAATATTGCAAAACTACCTATTAACAAGGCAAAGCTATATACTAGACTATGTTGGAGAATTTTTTTATAATTCAGTTTCAAACGGTAATCTACAGTTAAATATCCTCTTAACATGGTGAAAAGTGATAAAAGTACCAAGAGAATTTTTTCTATATTAGTCTGATAAGACCATAAGAAGTTGATAATGATTAGCATGAATATTATATTAACAATACTGGCCAAAAATAAAATTACCGAGAAATCACCATTAATCTGTTCCTTATTATATTCCTTTGCAGAGATAAGCCTTATATTATTCAATGAGTTTCCTAAAAGAACACCGACAATATTTACTGCTGTCATCATTATTATGATTTCACCAAAATTATCAAGGGTTGTTCCTTTATTAAGAAAGGGGTATACAATAAACTGAATGATTACAGCTGTAAAACCCGTTCCTAAAATATTCAAAATGATATCAGATATAAAAACCTTTGTGTTGCTATTCTTTATCCGCATAATTCTTAAGCTCCAATACCTTCCAAACAAAAAGATGTTATATTTATTTTATTAGATCTTTTCCTTTATATTAATAAATCCCATGCCTAAACCAATAAAAAACCATAATCTTGCATTGGCCATAAATGTTCCACTTACTTGTAATTCAATTAAGGAACTGAAAAATAAAAATAAAACTAGGAAGATACTTGTATTTATCTTTGCTTTTTGGCTATATCTCTTAAATATAAAAGAAAAAAACAAGATAATTAATAACAAGCCAACGAGACCATAATCTGCCATAACTTCCAATATAATATTGTGAGGATGCATATTCGCTCCACTCTCACTTAAAAATCCCATGGGCCCGCTACCGAGAAAGGGACTTTCCGAAAACATATTTAGTGCTAATGGATAAAGTTTTTCGCGACCACTCCCCCCCGCCCAGGAGTCTTCATCCAATTGGAATAAGGTTAAAGTCCTTTCAGTACTAAGTGAGAAAAAATTTTGCGCAAAGTTATTAAACATAAAAATTATAAATAAAAATATTAAAAAAACACTAGTAATCATTTTAACAAATGCAATTATATTACCTTGACGAATTTTCATAATAATAATTAGTAGAGATACTAATATTAAATTAAGAAGAGGACCTCTAGAGCCAGAAAAGACTACAGTTGAAAGCTGAATCGTTAGCATTATAAATAAAATTAGGTTTTTAAACTTGCCCTTAAGAAAAAAGGGTAAATATAAGTTCCACTTTTTATCGTCATAGAAAAGGAAGATATAAAAGGTAACAATAAAAAAGTGTGCTGCCAAATAGCCAATCCCTAACCTTCCAACTCCCCCAATTGAATCTAGACTGCTAACATCTGTATTTTCAGTTATTAATCTATACAAACTTATTGTTAAGATGAATGTTCCAAAAAGGACAAATTTTACTATGACATCAATAAGCTGATTCTCTTTGTTTTGAATTGAACACAGATACCCCAAAAAGAAGGTTGGTATACACATAGACACAAAGATTTTTGCATAATATAGATTTCCGTTCTCATTAAAACCGAATAATGAAAAACTGATTAAATATAGTATTAAAATTAAAAGTACAGGGAGTATATTGGACAAAAACAATTTAGGAAACCTTCCTATTTTTATATAATTAAAGATATATATTATTAACACAATAAAAGTTAATAAAAATATAATTACCCAATATAATATATATATATTTGATTCACTTGATCCTGCATATGAATAATTAAATAAAGATAACACTAAAAAAAATACCCATTCACCCATAACACCTAATAGAAATAAATATTTAAGCATATTACTACCTCTTTTTTAACATCACTTCGCGAGATTTTTTATTTACATGCCACCTTGCCCTTTTTATTACATTTAACGGAGGTTTACTAGTCTTCACATTCTACCGCACCTTATATTGTAATTCTGTTAGCCAATATTTTATAATCCAACGACTCTTTAGAGAAAGCATAGGCCTTTTTCGACATCTCTTGTAATATATTAGGATTCTCAATGATTTGATTAAATATCTTTTCCATTTCCTCACATTTATTAATTGCAAAAGCATTTCCCCTCATAAAATCTTCATGACTCTTTACATTTTCAAATAGAACAGGTGTTCCAACGCATAATGCACTTTGCATAGTTGCACTTTGGCTTCCCGGTTGTAAATACAAGTCTGAAGCGGCAATATACTTTAATAATTCCTCGGAATTTTGCCATCCTAAAAATTTTATCCGTTTATCATTTTTCATAAGGTGTAATACTTTTTCTTTGATTTCTTCAGAAAATGCGCCGATAAGTATTAATTTAATATTTTGATTTGAAATCTTACTAAAATTGCTTATGATCTCATAGGTTTTTTTTCTCACATCCATTTTCCCAGAATGACAAAGTAATATGTCTTTTTCTGCAATCCCTAATTCATCACGCTTTTCTTTTCTATACTGAAATTTTTGATCCTCACTTAGGACTGTTCCCCCTAAAGGATAAAATTCCAAAAGGTTTCCTGGAACTTTATATATTTCCTCTAAAAATTGCTTAGTTTCAAAACTTATATAAAAAACTTTATCAAAATATTGTATTGCCTTTTTAATAAGAATCCTATAAAAAGACTTATGCAACAACTTCATAGAAATCCAATTTAAACCACTATTATTTCTATCTGTATGGCTATCTGCATACAATTTTACCTTGGGATTGTATTTTTTATACCTTGCAACACTTAAAATTTCAAGGGTAGATAGATTATGCAACATTATTACATCCGGTTGAATTTGTGTGATTATTTCATATAAATTAGGAACCTTCCGGACTTTATTACTAATTAAACTATTAACCACTCTATCAAATTTTAGACGAATTAACCTCGTCCCATCAGGTAGTAGTTTGTCAATAGCCTCAGTTTCTCTGAGTTTACCACTTTCGTATTTGTAGCAATCAGAAATGATAGTAACGGTATGGCCAGCTTTTGCATTTTCAGCTGGTAATAAATTATCCTGGTAGGCCATACCTTCAGTATAGGCAGATGCTAAACATATGTGTAAAATCTTCATTAAATCCTCCCCTAAAAAATATATTCAACTAGCTTAGGAATTAATCATATTAATATTTTTTCAGAATAAATATCTAAATATTCCTTAAACCGATGATTTTTATTATATAGAAGGTGAGCTCTTTCTATACATTTCTCTGGATTGAAATTCTTTATGCCTCTTCTAAAATTAAATATTTCATCCTTTAGTTTACTTAAATTCCCTTTTTCTACTATAGTGCCCGTATTTTCATCGACACATTCAACACTACCGCCTGTATCAAATGTTATAACGGGCGTTCCACAAGCCAATGATTCGACATTTGTCATACCCATCACCTCTTCCATAGTTGGGTTAACAAATATATCAGCTAATGAATAAAGTTCTACTAATTCTTCAATACGGTTTGTCCTACTAATACCCAAAATATTTCGAGGTAAATTCTCTCTTTGCTTTTCTGATAGGCCCACTAATACTACCAACTCGTCCTCATCTAATTGGCTTGAAAGTTCAATGAAATAGTCAAGTCCTTTTCTTCGGTCCCAAATACTAGCAACCCCTAGGATAATAAACTTATCTTCAATTTTACATTTTTCTTTAAAAGTACTATTCGTTGGTTTGAACATTTCTAAGTCAATCCCGTTATTTATTACTTTAACTGGATATCCACCTAAAAATGACCTTTTAACTAAACCAGCCAACCATTTTGAAGGAGTAACAATAGTTAAGTTAGGTACACCAGTAAATATATCTTTTTTCTTTAAATAATTATTTTCTGAATCATCAACAATGATACTTGCAGGGTAGGATTTCTTCTCGGGACATGCATAACAGCCGGTTGTCCATTTATTACACCCTACATAATCAAAGTATGCACAATGCCCGGTAAATGCCCAACAGTCATGGAGAGTCCATACTACCGGTTTATTTGCCTTTTTTAAATAGTCAAATAAAATTTCAATATTAATATAGTATCCATGTATGTTATGTAAATGAATAACATCTGGATTTAATTTCTCTACTTTATTAATAAACTCGTGTGTTGCTTTTTTTGAGCCAAACCCGTGTCTATCTAATATTCTTGTTTTAGCAACATGAGCATAATTATCTACAACAGAACCTATTTTTATTGTTGAATCGCAATTCCTTGCCACATCTCTTCCAAAAGCAATATAGCTTTCATGTTCTTGTTCAATCACTAGTTTATGAATATCAGTTGCTATTCTTCCAGTACTTCCAATTCCACAGACAGAGTTAATTTGCAATACCCTCATTTTTTTCCCCAAACAACTCTTTCAATATAAGATGTATAAGACAAAATAATTCTCAGTACTTTTTCAGAAACATTAGGCATGCTGTAGTCCAAAACTCTTCTTAAAGTGTCTTTCTCTTGGGCTTCTAAGACCTCTAATCCTTGTAGTACTCGCTCTTGTTTTAATCCTACCATCATAACTGAAGCTTCTTCCATTGCCTCGGGCCTTTCATGTGCTTGTCTAATATTCAGGGCTTTGAAATTAAGGATGGAGGATTCTTCACTAATTGTTCCGCTGTCACTAAGGACAACTTTGGATTTGAGTTGAAGTTTAACATAGTCATTAAAACCTAATGGTTTTAGTATTTTTACTAAACGATGAAACTTGATTCCTTCTGATTCAATCATTTTTTGTGTCCTTGGATGTGTACTGATAATTACAGGAAGATTGTATTTTTCAGCAATAGCGTTCAAAGTATCGACCAAATCACGGAAATTCGTTTCTGAGTTGATATTTTCCTCTCTATGGGCCGATACAACGAAGTACTTTCCTTCTTCAAGTTCTAATCTAGATAATACATCAGACTTCTCGATGTCTTCTTTTCTTGAATAGAGGACTTCGAACATAGGGCTTCCAGTTTTGATAATTCTATCAGCAGGAAGTCCTTCTCTTAATAAGTACTCTCTGGCAATATCACTATAGGTTAAGTTAATATCAGCAATATGATCAACGATTTTTCTGTTAGTTTCTTCAGGCACTCTTTGGTCGAAGCATCTGTTTCCTGCTTCCATGTGGAAAATAGGAATTTGTCGTCGTTTTGCTGCTATTGCACATAAACAGCTATTTGTATCACCTAGGACTAGAAGCGCCTCTGGTTTTGCTTCATCCAAAATAGGATCAATTTTCACCAGGATATTACCGATCGTTTCTACTGCTGTGCCGGTAGCAGCATTCAAGAAATAATCGGGCTTTTTTAATTTAAAGTCTTCGAAAAATACTTCATTTAACTCATAGTCGTAATTTTGCCCAGTATGAACAAGGATATGATCTATCGCATTCGATTCTTCTAATTTATTTATAACAGCCGACAGTCTAATGATTTCGGGTCTAGTACCTACAACTGTCATAACTTTTAATCTCTTCATAATATGTTATACCTCCAAGTAGTAAGTATCTGGCATCTCGGGATTAAAAAACTCATTTGCCCACATAATTGTGACCATATCAATATCACCGAGATTTTCGATATTATGTGTGTAGCCTGTTGGGATATCGACCACCTCTAGCTTTTCTCCACTAACAAAATATTCAATGACCTCGTTTGAATCAATCTTCCTAAATCGAATGACACCTTTGCCGCTTACCACGAGAAATTTTTCATTTTTTGTATGATGCCAGTGGTTGCCTTTTGTAATGCCAGGTTTAGAGATATTTACTGAGACTTGTCCTCTCTCAGGAGTTTTAATAAACTCTGTAAACGAACCTCGATGATCTATATTCATCTTTAGTGGATAACTGAACTGGTCTTCTGGCAAATAGCTTAAGTACGTACTATATAGCTTTTTTGTAAACGAATCAGCCATATCAGGAATAGAACGCTCTACCCGACTGCTTTTGAAAGAGTTGATAAGCTCTACTATTTTCCCAAGTGTTACAGTATGCACAATTGGAACCTCACATAATTTTCCGGTCGTAGTTTGGTTTCCATTTAACGCATTAATAAGCTCTTCGACTACGTCGTCAATATAAACTAAATTCATTACGACGCTTGGGTCATTAACAGTGATGGGTAAGTCGCGCGCAATGTTATAACAGAAGGTAGCAACTGCACTATTATAATTAGGTTTACACCATTTCCCAAACACATTTGGTAAGCGGTAAACCAGCACTTTAGCTCCTGTTTCTTTACTATAATTAAACAGGAGTTCCTCCCCAGCTTTTTTACTTCTTCCGTAAGGATTATCCAAAACAGATTGCGAAGAAGAAGAAATCATTACCGGGCAAGTGTTATGATACTTTTTTAGTGTACTTAGAAGCGTAGAGGTAAAACTAAAGTTGCCGTCCATAAATTCAGACGGATCTTTAGGACGGTTTATCCCGGCTAGGTGAAAAACAAAATCTGCATTCTCGCAGTAATGATTAAGCAACGCCGGATCGGTTTCTCGACCGTACTCAAAGATATCTTCATAGCCCCGGTTCTTCAACTCAGCAACAAGATTTTTACCAATAAACCCTTTTGCACCGGTCACAAGAATCTTCATTATAGGTTCCAACCTTTCAACTCTTCACGAACATAGTCTAATGTTAATAATTTATCTTTTATCTGTTCGATATTTAATCTCTCGGTATTATGAGAGTTATATTCTTCTTCATTAGACAGCTTTTGGTCCCCTTCAACAAAATACTTATCATAGTTAAGGTCTCTTGTGTCAGCAGGTACTTGGTAAAAACCGCCTAAATCCTGCGCAACCACATGCTCTTCCCTTGTCAATAAGGTTTCATATAGCTTCTCCCCATGACGAGTACCAATGACTTTTATCTCGTTTTCTGCATTAAAGAGTTCTTTAATTGCTTGTGCGAGATCCCCAATTGTGGAGGCAGGGGCTTTTTGTACCATGATGTCCCCGGCTTCTGCGTTTTGAAACGCAAATACGACAAGCTCTACTGCTTCTTCCAGGCTCATTAAGAATCTTGTCATATTAGGGTCCGTCACTGTTAAGGGCTGTCCCTTTTTAATCTGATCAATAAATAATGGGATCACAGAGCCCCGGGAAGCCATCACATTTCCATACCTTGTCCCACAAATAAGGGTTCTCTCCGAATCAACTGTTTTAGCTTTTGCTACGAAAACTTTTTCCATCATCGCTTTAGAAATCCCCATAGCATTAATTGGGTATGCCGCTTTGTCTGTAGACAAGCAAATAACTTTCTTTACACCCATTTCAACCGCACCCGTTAGGACATTTTCTGTTCCAATTACATTCGTTTTTACTGCTTCCATTGGGAAAAACTCACAAGAAGGAACTTGCTTTAGTGCTGCTGCATGAAAAATATAATCAACACCATGCATTGCATTTTTCACACTCGCAAGATCCCTCACATCCCCAATATAAAATTTTAACTTTTCATTTTTATATAATTTACGCATATCATCCTGTTTCTTCTCATCACGTGAGAAAATGCGGATTTCTTTAATATTTGTATCTAAGAATCTTTTCATTACGGCATTTCCAAATGACCCTGTGCCGCCTGTGATTAATAAAGTTTTATCATTAAACATCATTTAGTCCTCCAGTAATTCTCGCATCATATTTACATATTGTTGGGTGCAATGTTCCTTTGTATATTTTTCAAGGAATATATTTCTGCAATTGTCCCCCATATCTTCTCGTTTCTCTTTGTCGTTCTGCAGTTCTTGGATGGCCTCAACCAATTTTGAACTTTCCCCTACTTGAATCGAATAACCCGCTTCATTCTCTACTAGATCCTTTGCAATGTCAGAATCTGCTCCCATAATTGCAATTACTGGTTTGCCAGCCATCATATAACTATAAGTTTTACTAGGAACCGCTAGTCCGGTTAATCCATTAGCAAGGCTTACAATAAATACGTCACTTATACTTAGTGCATCTTGAAAATCTTGACCGTGCAAGAAGTCGAATATTTTAACATTCTCAAGCTTTTCTTTTTGGACAATATCCTTTAGTAACTGCATTTTATTTCCGTGTCCGGCAAATAGAAACTGAACATTTGTATCGTTTTTTACATTTCGGATAGCATCCACTATTGTATCGAGGTCCTGACAAATCCCTAAATTTCCAAAGTAGGAGACAACTATATTATCATCGTTATTTATTGACTGAAACAGTTCATTATTAATGGTATCTGCTTGAACAGTTTTTCCTTTGTCCTCATACCAGTTAGGAATAACCTCAACCTGTTTTTCTGATAATGATGATCTATTTTTAAGTAAATAAGCTTTCATCTCATTTGATAAAGCAACTACTTTATTAACATGTTTAAAGACAACCTGATTAACCCATTTCATCATCTTGCTAATCATGCTATCCTTGGAAATCGTATTTGTTATATAAGCCATTTCTGGATAAACATCATAGCTAACAAAGACAACCTTTGTTTTAAAAAATTTATTTGCAAGAGCTGCAATGAACGGAAGAATCGGAGGGTTTGAATAAACAATGATGGTTTTATACTTTCTTAGTTCACTAAAGTGCAAAGCAACTGAAAAGGTATAAGAGAAATAGTTCACTAGTCTGCCGATTATATTACTCCTTTTAACCTGCAGGTACTTTAATCTGTTAATTTCGATGCCTTCGTGCACTTCCCTTAATGGTACTTCACCAGTAAAACTATACTCCTTTGGATAACCAGCAATGGCTCCCACTGTGAAACCAGCTTTACTAAGAGCGACAGCAGTATCAAAAGGCAGGGTAGCTGATGAGACGTATTCAGGATAAAAGTATTGACATAAAAATAAAACATCTTTCTTTTTCCTACTCATATACTTAATCCMTACCTTCAGTACAGTTTATGGTTTCTTCAAATGTTATGGTTTCATAATTAAGTATTTCACCATTTAGCAAAGTCCCTGGACCACCAGGCATAGCTTTATCATATACAAAGGACCCAAAGACTTTCCTAAATGTTTCAGACCATTTTAGGCAAAGCTTAACTGGAGTATTCATTGAGTTTGTAAGTGTTAGAGCCTTTCTATGCGCGTTTGCAATCTGCTTCACCAAGTAGGCTGTGTTTACATACTCCGCATTTTGTGGAAAGAATAATCCATATGCTTGTTTATCTATTACTAGACGAATGAATTCTGACAAATGGTCAATATATAGCATACTACGTTCATTATCTATGTCAGGAAAGAACGGTAATTTTGTTGCCATTTTAGCGAGCCGAGGATAATTTCCGACACAATTCCTTCCATACACAATCGGAGGCCTTATGATGGAAATTTTAAAGTGTTCAGTGTTCATTTCAGATAATATCTTTTCTGCCTCAAGCTTTGATTGGGCGTAAGGTGTTTTGGGGTTCGGGATAGTGTCCTCCGTGATATATCCTGTTTCAGTACCATAAACGCCCATTGTACTTAAAAAAACGAACTGCCCTACGCCATCTAATTTTGCCTTTTCAGCCAGCTCTGCTGTTAAATCCCTATTTATTTTAAAGTATTGGGCTGTATCCATTTCCTTCACGTGAACAATCGCTGCAGTATGAAGAATAACATCATATTTTGAGAATGATATGTTTTTCCACTGCTGATCACGAACACTGATTGTATCGACAGAATACTTTTCAGGATACTTTGAAACCCATTCCTTAAAGGAACTGCCTATATAACTGTTAACTCCGGTTATTAGGATATTTTTCATTTAGAGACAGTCTCCTCTTTTGCTACAGCTGCTTCTTTTGTTGAATGATGGAAATCAACTAATGACTTGTCCACATATTTATCTTCGCCGAAAAGTACGACTCCGACCGTTCTGATTAGGATTCTAAGATCGAGCAAAATCTTAAAGTTCTCAACATAATAAACATCCAGTTTGTATCTATCCTCTAAGGAAAGATAGATGTTTCCACTAACTTGTGCCAAGCCTGTCATGCCTGGGCTCATATTAAGCCTTTTAAAAATTTCCTCATCGTAATCAGCAAGCGATGCTACCCGCTCTGGTCTGGGACCAACAAGGCTCATTTCACCTTTCAAAACATTCAGTATTTGAGGAATTTCATCAAGTTTACTTCTCCTAAGAAACTTGCCTATTGCAGTAATGCGATCATCGTCTTTCATTACCTCCTGACCCTTTACCATTTTTTCTGAGCCAGGTCTCATCGTTCGGAATTTGTAGACCTTGAAAATTTTCTTATTTTTCCCCGGACGGTCTTGCAAGAAAAATATTGGTCCCTCGGAGGTAACTTTAATTAAAATCGCAATGAAAATCCATATTGGTAAAAAAGGTATAAGAACAATTAGCGAAACAACAATATCTAACAAACGTTTAATGAACTTTTGAAATTTTTTATCTTCCATGGTTTCCCTCTATCTCATAATTAGTAGGAGTTAAATACCCATCACTAAGTTGGATGAGGCCCTCGCCTTTATTAGTTTTAGCGGACCAAATTCTATAAGTTTTAACTCCATCCTTATAAAAAGCCCCAGGATACGGCTGGGTGACAGCACGTACCAACCTATCGGCTTCTTTCATAGTCATGCTGCTAAGGATCTCTCCGTCTTCCGGCTTTCTTCCAGGCCATACTGTAGCTTTTGATTCTTCTTGTTTCGTAAGTGTAATATTGTTATTAACAATATCGCCCCAGTACTTAGAAATCAGTGTGATGTGCATTTCATCTACTTTTTGATAAAGTTCAGTTGCTGTTGCGCCCTCATCAAGGGTGATAACACCTTGACCGATAATATCACCCGTATCCACGCCTTCATCTAACTTAAACATCGTTACACCAGTTTGATTTAACCCTTTAATTATGGCCCAAGGTATAGCTGCTCTTCCTCTGCCAACCGGCAATAAAGTAGGGTGCATTCCAATACAGCCATATGTAGGCGCTTCAAGGACTTCCTTCTTCGCAATTTGTGACCAGCCGATAATGAACAGCCAGTCAATTTTATATTCTTTTAAAGCATTAAGCACTTCAGGGTCATTAATATTATCGATTTTTAAAAGTGGTGCGCCATGTTGACTGGCGATATCATCCAGATAAATTCTCCCAGATTTATTTTTCGCTCTTTCATCATTTAACGTAATGAGTAAATCAAGGTTCCCACCAATACGATATATTTCTTCAATACAACTTAGCCCTAATTGAACACAAGTTGCGAATGCTATTTTTTTCTTCAACTGATTTCATCCTCTCAAAAAACTAAAATCCCCGTCTAAATACACTTTCAAATGCTTCTGCATAAACCATCCCTGACTGTCCGCCACGGTATGCTGCAAGTCCTTTAATTGCTTCTTTGCTTCTAGGATGAGGATAATCTCTCATAACACCTCGATATTGCGCGAGTGCATCGATCTTCTTATCAACGCCAATTTCGCCTACTTCAACAAAAGTATTTGGCGAGAATGGATTCATTGCTTTATTTAAGCCCCATTCAGTAGAGGACGGGACTTCCATGAAAAGCAGTTCTTTAAGAGGAGCAACATCACTTCTTCTCTGGAATAGCCTTACAGCTGCCTGGCAAGCCATTGAGGTATGAAGGTGATCGTTATTTAAGTCTGCTGGGTGATGGGTAAATACCACTTCAGCATTCGTCTCTAGAATCGCTGTCTCAATAAACTGGACAAGTTTTAAATGTCCTGCATTGTTGAACTCTATATTGGGGAAGTTACCGGTTATTACTCGGTCAACCCCCAGAATATTCATGGAGCTTTTCACATCTTCATTGAGCTCGTCAGTAGTAGGCCGGAAGTTTCTCGCATTCACTTCTCCTGATAGAATACATACATTAACTGAATGGCCTTCTTGCGCTAATTTATACATTGTGGCTCCTGCACCCAATACCTCATCATCCGGATGCGCTACGACTACTAAATACGACATATTTTTTAACCTCGCTTATGTTTAATATCTGTGATTGCTAATTCCTAGTAACTTAACACTTAGTTGGAGTGTACTCCAACCAACTACTAACCTACTAGGTAAAATAAAGGAATATGGTTTAAACTCATACAAAAAGCTGCTCATAATAATAGACAACCTCCTATTCAAATTTTGTTCCGAATAGGAGGTTGCGGTAGTTATCTGACTTTAACTTTTTCCATTACTTCTTCTAGATACTGTATTAATTCCGATCTCAACTCCGAATTCTCCAACGCAAACTCCACCGTCGTCTTCACAAACCCAATCTTCTCCCCAACATCATAACGCTTGCCTTCAAAATCATAAGCAAACACTCGCTGGATCTGGTTGAGTTTTTGAATAGCATCAGTCAGCTGGATTTCCCCGCCAGCGCCTGTTTCCTGCTGCTCAAGAAACATAAAAATCTCCGGCGTCAAAACATACCGGCCCATAATAGCCAAGTTGGAAGGAGCCGTACCTGGCGCAGGCTTCTCTACAAAGTTATCAACCTGATATCTCCGGCCTTCCTGAACTGAAGGCTCAACAATCCCATAACGATGTGTTTCGTTGTCTGGAACCGTCTGGACTCCAATTACAGAGGATCGAGTTTCTTCATGTACATCCATCAATTGCCTAAGACACGGAGTGCCGCTTTTTACAATATCATCACCCAACAGTACAGCAAATGGCTCATCCCCAATAAAGTTACGCGCACACCAGACAGCATGTCCCAAACCTTTTGGTTCTTTCTGTCGTATATAATGAATATCGGCTAGGTTGGTAGAATAGCGAACCTTCTCAAGAAGATCGAACTTCCCTTTTGATTCGAGATTTTGTTCAAGCTCTTGGGCCACATCAAAATGATCTTCAATCGCCCGTTTGCCTTTACCAGTCACAATGATAATGTCTTCAATCCCCGAAGCAATCGCTTCTTCCACAATGTATTGAATCGTTGGTTTATCAACAATTGGCAGCATTTCTTTTGGCATTGCTTTAGTTACCGGCAGAAACCTTGTTCCCAGCCCCGCAGCCGGGATGATCGCCTTACGCACTTTCTTCATTTCAAGCTCCCCCTTACTTAGCTAACGTCAGCATTTTGTTCTTTCTCCGATTCGCCACATTAATTACATACTCTTTCAACTCTGCTGCCGAAAAACTCTCAAACTGTTCTAGTAGATACTGTATCTCTTGCTCTTGGTCCAGCACTGCTCTCCCAATAAAGATCTTCGGAAACACTGGCTCAGGATGAATCTCTTTTTCATTCAGCAGCTCTTCAAACATCTTTTCACCCGGACGCAAGCCGGCGAATTTGATGCCGATTTCTTCTATTGTATAGCCTGACAGTTTAATCAGGTTTTTCGCCAAATCGACAATCTTGACAGGCTCTCCCATATCGAGGACAAAAATTTCCCCGCCTCGTGCCAATGAACCTGCTTGTATCACGAGTCTTGATGCTTCTGGAATTGTCATAAAGTAACGGGTCATATCCGGGTGTGTGACAGTAACCGGGCCGCCATTCTGGATTTGCTTTTTAAACAACGGGATCACACTGCCTCGGCTGCCTAGAACATTCCCAAATCTCACAGCAACAAACTTCGTGGAGCTTGTCTGGGCAAGCTTCTGAATAATCATTTCGGCAATCCGCTTGGTGGATCCCATGACGTTTGTCGGATTAACCGCCTTGTCAGTTGAGACCAGCACAAAGTTTTTCACTCCGAAGGTAGCCGCCGCTTCCGCCACATTCTTCGTTCCGAACACATTGTTCTTCACAGCTTCCCGTGGATTGTATTCCATCAGCGGGACATGCTTATGTGCTGCTGCATGATAGACGACATCCGGCTGATGCTCTTGCATCACTTCGAATATTCGTTCACGGTCCTGGACATCGCCGATGACCGGGATGATTTCAATGTTTTTCCCATATATATTTCTTAATTCCATATCAATTAAATAAATGCTGTTTTCACCATGTCCAACAAGGACAATTTTAGCTGGAGTGAACTTGCAGATCTGCCTGCAGATTTCTGAACCGATTGAGCCACCGGCACCTGTGACGAGTACCGTTTTAGCCGTAACATATTCCGAGATGCCTTCAATATCGAGCTTGACTGGCTCCCGTCCGAGCAGGTCTTCCACTTGGACATCGCGGAACGAACTGACCGAAACTCTACCCAGCATGACGTCTTCAATTTTTGGCATGATTTGCGTTTTGGCATTGGTTTTTGAGCATTCATCAAAAATTCGGTTGATTTCTTTTCTGCTTAGCGACGGAATCGCAATGACAATTTTATCGATTTTGTATTTTTCAACCGCATCGGCAATTCCTTTTGATGTTCCGACAACCGGAATGTCGAGGATTTGCAGCTTGTACTTGCGAAAATCGTCATCAATGAATGCCACTGGTTTAAGTCCCAGTTCAGGATTGCTTAGCAGCTGGCGGGCGACCAGCGTGCCACCCTGGCCGGCGCCGACAATCAGCAGCCGCTCCATGTCCTGCTTGTTTTTCATAATGTGATCGCGGTACATCCTCCACGCAAACCGGGAGCCGCCGATCAGGATGACATGCAGTGTCCAGGTCGTGAACAGGGCGCGGCCATAGATTTCAAAGCCCATCATCAATTGGAAAATACCTGTGCCAATGATGGAGTAGGTGACTGCCTTGACGATGGAGATGATTTCGCCGACACTTGCGTACTCCCATGCTTTGTTGTACAGCATATGGATGGAAGCAAAGACGTGATGGAGACCGAATAAAACAAGCGCGCTCAGTAAAATATTTTCATAGCTGAAGGTTTGAATCGACGGATGAAGGGGTATATAACTGAGATAAATGGCAGCAAAAACGATAATCGAATCCAGTCCAGCCAAAAAAGCGACGCGGTTACGGTAACTCAAATTTTTTCCTCCTTTTGGTTATGTACTAATTAGTGTACTCATTAAACAAATTCCAAAGAAAAATATCTAATGAAAGCACACGCTCGTTTGTTATGCGCTTTCATTAGATATTTTTGGTTTACATATCATTAAAGTTTGGGCATCTAACCCACCCTCACATCATGCTCTTGACGACATCGCGCGTCTAAGGCTGTATTTCTTACATCCMACAGCATGATCGAGTGCCTCCGTCTGTAACGGGAAGGAGGCATCACCGGTCAGGAACAGTTCCTGAAGCTGGAGAGTTCCAGCTTGGTTTGGCTCTGTAAAGTTTTTTGGAAGATTCTTTATTGTTGGTCAGTAGTCCGTTGGCCTAAAGTTTAAAAGATTCCAAGAAACTTTTTCTTCTTCACACGTTGGGGCATTTCCTTATAGATGTTGCTTCCTTCTAGTAACAGCTCGGCATTCTCCATAAATAGATACTGCATGTCAGTGCCGAATGACTTTTTTATTTCCTCATAGGCAGCAGCCATGTTGAAGGCCCTGCTTGTGACATTATGAGCATCGGATGCGATCAGGTGCACGAGATTGGCGCTCACCAGGTCCTGCGAGAAGTTTTTGAGCTTCTTGCCGAACTTGCCGGTGAGGCTCCCAGCGGTCAGCTGGGCGAGTGCCCCTTTGTTCACAAGCTGGTAGAGCAGCTCCGGATTTTCGTGAATCTCCCGGTTCCGTTCCGGGTGTACGATGACCGGAATCATCCCTTTTAGCTGCAGATCGAACAGCATTCTTTCGGTATAGCGCGGCACATGGGAGGAAGGAAGCTCTACGAACAGAAACTGGGTGTCATTTAAAGGAACCAGTTCTCTTTTGTCAAAGTCTTCAATCAATTCTCCATAAATCGCGGGCTCCTGCCCGGGCAGAATCTCCAGCGCTATACCTTCTTTCTGCAAACGGTTGTTCAGCTGCTCGCAACTCTTCAGGATTTCTTCCCTTGGATTCTCGTACCGTCCATTTTTATGATGAGGTGTTGCGATGATCGTGGTGATGCCTTCCATGACGGCCGCCCTTGCCATTTCCAGGCTGTCTTCCATTGTTTGGGCGCCATCATCGATTCCCGGTAGGATATGACAATGTACGTCAATCATCGCAAACACTCCTTTCATTTCTTGTCGGAATTTACCTATTTAATGCTACCATCCTACTACTCTAGCGTCAAAGGGGGTATTTTGTCGAAGTATGTCGAAAGTCCTATTTCTTACCGTAGTAATAGTAATAATCGGAGTTTTCTAGTTTCTTATGGTTGAGAACCGCGCCTAGCAGTTTTCCCTTAGCTGACTTCAGTAGGTCTTTCGCCCTGGTTGCTTCCTCCATCTCTGTCCGGCCGCTGTAAAGCACCATGACAGTACCGTCCACTTTGTTGGCGAGCACCTGGGCATCGGTTACCGCGAGAATCGGCGGTGTATCAAAAATGACGACTTCGTAGGACTCTTTTACCTCATGAAGGAAGCGGTCCATGCTTTTTGAGCCCATCAGCTCCGCCGGATTTGGGGCGATTGGCCCGCTTGTGAGCACATCAAGGTTTTCGACATCTGTCGAATTCACGGCATCTTTTAAAGCCATCTGCCCGGCCAGCACCGTCGTCAGTCCAAAGGTGTTCGTCTGGTTGAACGTATAGTGGGTGGTCGGCTTCCGCAAGTCGGCATCGACAATCAGCACCCGCTTTTCCTGCTGCGCAAACACGACAGCCAGGTTGGCCGATGTGGTCGACTTTCCTTCCCCTGGACCTGCAGAGGTGACCATGATCGTTTTAATTTCTTCGTCCACGGAGGAAAATTCGATGTTCGTCCGGATGGTCCGGTATTGTTCGGATACAGGTGACTTCGGATCATAAGAAGAGACCAGTTTCCGCCGTTCGGTTGATGGTTTCTGCTTTTTCCTAAGAGCCAAGTGTCTCACCTCTCACTTTCGTTTTTCGCGCTGAGCGTCCCTGCTTAATTTGTTCCATCGTCGCATCATCGATGACCGAGATGACACCAAGGATTGGAAGTTCAAGCTGCCTTTCCACATCCTGCTCATCTTTTACGGTGTTATCGAGATACTCGATCAGGAAGGCAAGTCCGACTCCGGCCATCAAGCCGACGACCAGGGCAATCGCAATATTCAGGACCGGCTGAGGTTTGACTGGCGCCTGTCCATCTGTTACGGTCGCTTTTGCAAGGATGGAGACATTGTCGACGTTCATGATGTCGACGATTTCCTTTGAGAACACATTGGCCACTGTGTTGGCAATGTCTGCTGCTGCTTTCGGGTCTTCATCCTGGACAGAGATATTGACGACCTGAGAACCATTTTCGCTGCCAACAGTGATTTTTTTATTCAGCTGCTGGGCGTTTAACCCAAGGTACAGCTCATCGGCAACAATATCGAGGATGGCCGGGCTTTTGATGATGACATTGTACGTATCGATCAGCTGCAAATTAGTCTGCACTTGACTCGCATTATACATCGCTTGTTCGTCGTTCTTCTGGTTCACGAGGATTTGGGTGGACGCCTGGTAAATCGGCGTTAAAAAGAAAAAGCTGACTACACCTGAGACAATAACTGCTGTTAATGTAATTGCCAGAATCAGGGCCATCCGCTTTTTTAGGGTCTGAAGCAACTCTTTTAAACTGATTGTTTCTTCCATACATAGCCTCCGCCTATTTTTCTACAAATCTTTCGATATTATATCATAGTTTCTTGCAAAAATTACCGTTTCTTGACATAATTTTAACAAACAAGTAATATTCCCTAATCTCTACCATTGTAAACCGCTGTCTAGTTTCTTGAAAGGGAGATATTACAAATGGAATTATTTACAATTCACTAGAAGTGAGGAGATCTCATTCATGAAAAACGTAATTGTTGGCCTTCTTGCCCTTGGCTGTGCCGCGCTTTTGATTGCAGGCAACCAGCACTGGAAGGAAAAGACCGCTGTATCGGCTGATCCCCCTGGTGTCCGGGCCGCGTCTGATCCTGTGCCGGCTGAGGAACCTAAGGTTAACACTTCCGATCTTTTATCTCTGACGGCGAACTGGCCGGAGGAGGCGCAGCAGCAATTCGAGAAATCCCTGGCCGACGGCTCGCCCTTCACCATCCTGATTGCCGGATCTCCTGCCCTTGGGACAGAAGAGGCTGGCTGGAGCAGCAAACTGAAGGCTGAGCTTGAATCGGCCTTTGGCGAGCATTTGGACGTCATCGTTAAAAGCTATGACACTACTTCCGCTCAGTTTATCGAGAACGGTCATTTGGATGAGCTCGTGGAAACCCGCCCAGACCTGACGCTTCTTGAGCCGTTCACTCTGATGGACAATGGGAATGTGATGATCAGCCACTCCCACGAGCACCTGGATACAATCGCCTCTGGCTTGCAGGAAGCGAACCCGGAGCATGTGCTGATTGTCCAGCCGCCGCATCCACTCTATAACGCAAGCTATTATCCAATCCAGGTGGATGCGTTGAAAAAGCATGCCGAAAAGCGTGGGTTACCCTATCTTGACCACTGGGGAGAATGGCCCGAGCAGGACAGCAAGGACCTGAATGATTACCTGGTGACCAAGGACAAGACCACCCTCCCGAACGAACAGGGACATCTTTTATGGGCCGAATATCTGGCAGATTACTTTATTGCACACTAAGAAAAAGCGATACCTTTTGCGGTATCGCTTTTTTTATAATTGGTTGGCTGCGATGGTCATGACCGCAGAAAGGAAGATGGTCAGCAAAAAGAAGGCAGCATAAATCATCGCTTTCGCACGCTTCTTCTTTGCAAATCGTTCCTCTGGCGTTATGAAGTAACTCTTTGGCATCAAACATTCTCCTTCACTATTTGATGGCAGCTGGCTGGCCTTGTGGTTCACGGAGGCCCCTGAAGCTTTGCGTCACCATTTTTCAATGGTTTTGCCTTAAATATGTAACAAATTCATAATACTGGAATTCGACGGATTGCGACACCGGCTTTTGCCTTGGTAAGAAAGTAGGGATTTAGCTGTATATTGTGGTGACGTTCCTGTTAAATAATTCTTATTTACCAGTTTAATACATTGAGAACAGGGTAAATGGACTTTTCATACTTTGGTACCGATAGTTGTTTTTCGAAAAATTTTAATTGTTTTGGCACTATAGAGCTTTCCTGTGGTTTTCATGAAAAAAGCGATGCCTTTATGTATCAGGCATCGCTTCTTTTACAATGAATTGGCTGCAACCGTCATGATCGCACTGAGAAAGATGGTCGCTAAAAAGAAAGAGACATAAAGCAGGTTTTTGGCTCTTTTCTTTTTGACAAACCGCTCCTCGGGAGTGAGGAAATAACTTTTTGACATCAAACATTCTCCTTTGCTATTTGATGGCAGCTGGCTGGCCTTGTGGATTCACGGAGGCCCCTATAGTTTTGCGTCACCACTTTTCAGTGATTTTGCCATTGCTTATTCCCTTTTCCGGGAATGCCCCATGTTTATTATCGGCAGATAGTAGAAAAGGTTTAATATCAAAAAAAACGCCAGGAATCCTGTGTCGATTCCTGGCGTCCTGTTTATTTCCCCGTGGCATTCTGAATGTCCAGCTTGAACTCGTCCAGCCATTTCTGGACGGTGATTTCTTCTTCCTGGATTCCCTTCTCATAAAATCGCTTCATAAGATCGAAGAACTGCTCTTGAGAGAAGATAATCTCGCTTTTATTTTTCTCCAATTCTCCTAATCCTCCCTATTTTATGACATCATTCTAGTGGTTGCCAAAGTAAATGTAAATAGTTTTCCAGTTAATTCTCTGAAAATTTTATGTTAATTTAATAGAAATTGACGAATTCGGCCCCCACGTATATCCTCATATGGTAAAATGTAGATACTTAAATGTTGCCAGAGGAGTGAATGATCAAAAAATGAAGAAAAAAGTCACCGCCCTAGCCACGGCCGCGGTCCTATCGTCTACGTTTGCCACGAATGTTTTTGCTGATACATACACTGTAAAAAAAGGAGATACCCTCTCTCACATCGCCATCAAGCATAATACGAAAGTAGCAGACTTGAAAAAGTGGAACGGGTTAAGCTCCGACCTGATTTTTGTGAACCAGAAACTGAAGGTAGCGAGCCAGCCGGCCGCTACAGCAAGCGCGGCCTCACTAGCAAGCACAAAGGCCACTGTTTCGACAACTGCGCAAAGTGCACCAAAGGCTGCTACATATCGAGTTGTCAGCGGCGACACCTTGAGCGGGATTGCCGCCAAACATAGCATATCCCTGGCCAACTTGAGGGCCTGGAATAATCTGAACTCTGATTTGATTTTCCCTGGACAGGTTTTTACCGTTTCCAAGCCAAGCCAGGAGCAGGTTCCTTCCCAGCCGGTACAGCCCGTTGCAACGCAGCCTGCCGTGTCACAGCCATCCCAGCCTGCTGCTGCACCTGCCCAGTCTTCGGTGTACACCATCAAGCCAGGCGATACGCTAAGCAAGATCGCCCTGCAGCATAAGATGAGTGTGGCCGAACTGATGTCATTGAACAATTTGAACTCTCATATAATTTATGCCGGCAAAACCTTAAAGGTTTCTGGACAAAGTTCTGTTGTCTCGTCCACCCCTGCCAAAACGGCAGGCCAAACGGCCACGGTGGTCCAGGCGAGCACTGGCTCCAGCCAGGTGGACAAGCTGATCGCCGAAGCGAAAGCACATATCGGCACCAAGTATGTATGGGGCGGATCTGCGCCAGGAGGATTCGATTGCAGCGGCTACATTCATT
Organism: Bacillus sp. FJAT-27251; assembly: GCF_001273925.1. Taxonomy (GTDB): domain Bacteria; phylum Bacillota; class Bacilli; order Bacillales; family Cytobacillaceae; genus Mesobacillus_B. Next base: position 799,869 of record NZ_LIGG01000001.1, read on the forward strand.
ACGTGTTCCAGAAAGCAGGCAAAAACCTGCCGCGTACCTCGGCTGAAGGCTACTTCAACCGGTCCTACTACGTGGACAAGCCGCAGCCAGGCGACCTGATCTTCTTCGAAGGCACTTACAAAAAAGGAATCTCGCACCTCGGAATCTATCTCGGCAACAACCAATTCATCCACGCCGACAACAGCGGAGTGCGGATTACCAGTGTAAATGATACGTATTACAAAAAGCATTTTGATAGCTATAAGAGACTTTACTAGAGTCGCAGAATCGCCGCCTTGCCCGCCAGCAAGGTGGCTTTTTGCTTTTTCATACCCATTCTTTCGCCCTCATTAAACTCTTTCGACAGGATTCTTTGTTTTTTGTCGGTATATGAGTTTTTTGTTGTTTTTGTTGGTGCAAATCTATTAGCACATTGCTATTCACGAAGCTGGGAACCTTGATTTACAAGATAAAATGACCTATTTTCATCAGACCAGGCTCGCTTTGGGGCCGTGGGGTTGATGGAAATAGGTCGTTTTGGTTTTGAACTTGCTTGTGGAGGGGGAAATTGGGGTTTGGCTGCATTTCCTCCCGGCCCCAGGTTGGCGGATTGCATCAATTATCTTGGGAATTGCTTCAATTATTGAGTGGATTGCATCAATTATTGAAGTTATTGCATCGATTATTGCCGGGATTGCATAAACCTGTGTCCAGCCAGTGAACAGCCTGGTCCACGGCGCATTGCCAGATCCACCTTATGAAGCTCTGATCCTAGTTTTAAAAGATTAATGACCTATTTCTATCAAATCAGGCTCGCTTTGGGGCCGTGGGGTTGGTGGAAATAGGTCATTTTGGTTTTGAACCCGGGGAAAAGCCTGGCCTGGTACACCCAAGGCTTGCTTTGGTACCGGTTTTGCCGGTGTGCCAGGGTTTATGCTTCATTCAGAGCAGGTTATGCTTCATTGAATGGGATTTATGCTTCAATCATCCAGGTTTATGCATCAATAATCGTGTTTTATCGATAAACCTGTGTCCAGCCTGTGACATTGCCGCTACTCATTCGTGCGTTTATGCCTTACCGGCTGACCCTTCTCGCTCCCGCTCCTGAATAAACCMAATAAAGGCATCCACCACCGAAAGATCGGAGGAGTTTTCATCGAACAGCAGCCATGTTTGGCGTGTCAGTTTTTCACTGCCGATTATAAGTTCATAGCGATGCAGGTCACTGCTGTCTTTTAAACAAATTTCCGGCAAAATGGCGTATCCCAATCCTTGATGTACCATTTCCCGGCATGTATCGATGAGGTCGACTCTCATCGCGACTTTGGGAGGCTGCTCGAAGGATGCCTTCCACCACTTGTCGATTCTGTTTTTCAGGGAAAAGTCGGTCCTGTAATCAATTCTTGGCAGGTAAGGCAGCTTCTTCATATCGATTTCATCTTTTGAAACCAGATATATCCCTTCGTCCCCCATCAACGCCTTGGGCCCCTTCCAGTCATAAGGGTCACGGACAATGCCAACGCTTATCTCTTCCTGCTGCATCATTTGCAGTACTTCCTGGCTGTACCCTGTTCTCACATCAAGATCAACTTCGGGATGCTGTGCCAAAAACTGCGCCAGCACCTGGGGAAGTTCATACCTGGCATACGTTTGTGAGACGCCGAGCCTCAGAGTTCCTTTGATTGTATTGTCCAGGTTATTCAGATAGTCTTTTGTCTCCCTCAATTGCCGAAGCATGTTCTCCGCATAGGAAACCAAGTACTCTCCTTCTGCGGTGAAATCGACGCCCCGCTTTTTCCGCGACAGAATTTTGACTCCGAACTCCCGCTCCAGCTGCTTGATCCTATAGGTCAGCGAAGGTTGGGATATATACAGCTGTTCCGCTGCCTTGGTGATATTCCGCTCCTGATAAATGGTCTGGAGCATGCGCCAGTCCTTTTCGTCCATTGTTACCCCTCCCTTCTAGTTATAAAAATATTTTATCGTAAATCATAAAATATCCATATTTTATTTATATCAATATTACCAATAAAATAAAGATGTAAATAGTAAAAATACATAAATAATTACGAGGAGGAACTCACTTGTCTAACTATGATGTAGTAGTGGTAGGAGCTGGGAACGCAGCGCTGTGTGCGGCCATTTCGGCAAAGAAAAACGGAGCGAGTGTACTGGTGCTGGAAAAAGGACCTGAACATAAGCGCGGCGGCAATTCATATTTTACCGATGGAGCGATCCGCACTGCCTACAATGATCTGGAGGCCATCAGGAAGATCATGCCGGAACTGTCGGATGAAGAAGCAAGCATCATCGTGATGCCGGAATACAGTGCTTCCGATTATTATGATGACCTGATGAGGGTAACCGAAGGCCAGAGCCAGCCGGAGCTCGCCACTCAGCTTGTCTCCAAATCGTATGAAACCATCGTCTGGATGCGGGAGCAAGGCGTGGAGTTCGAGCTGAACTATGATAACCAGTCTTTTAAGAAGGATGATAAAATCCACTTCTGGGGCGGACTTCCTGTCAAAACGAAGGAAAAAGGCATCGGCCTGATGCGCGCTCTCTTCCAGCGCGCCAAGGAAGTTGGCATTGTTGTCTGGTATGAGGCGGAAGCGACCAAACTGGTCACCAATGAAAACAGGATTACAGGTGTGGCCGTTCGGAAACAAGGCCAGGAAATCACCGTGGAGGCGAAAAGTGTCCTGCTTGCCTGCGGAAGCTTTGAGGCCAACAAGGAAATGCGTTCGAAGCATCTTGGAAGTGAGTGGGAAGCGGCGATTGTGCGCGGCACCGAGTTCAATACAGGTGACGGCCTGAAGATGGCGACAGAAGTTGGAGCCCAGACGTTTGGCGAGTGGGCTGGCTGCCATTCGATCGGTACCGATGCGAATGTTCCAAAGGTTGGCGATTTCACCAAGCCGGGCGATATTTTCAAAAAGCATTCCTACCCGCTTGGCATCATGCTGAACAAGGACGGCTACCGCTTTGTCGATGAAGGCGCGGACTTCCGGAACTACACCTATGCCAAGTACGGCCGCGAAATTTTAAAGCAGCCGGGACATGTTGCCTACCAGATTTTCGACTCCCAGGTTAGGCCACTGCTGCGCAAAGAATACAATTTGGAAGAAGCGACTGTGTATGAGGCCGATACGCTTGAAGCGCTGGTTGAGCAGCTTCCTGTTGAGAAAGAGCAATTTTTGCAGACGATCGCGGAATACAATGACAGTGTGCAGGACGGCGAATACAATCCGTCGGTAAAAGACGGCAAGTCCACCAAGGGCATTTCCCCAGCCAAGACGAACTGGGCGCTGCGGGTAGAACAAGGACCTTTCTATGCGTTCCCGGTCACATGCGGCATCACCTTCGCCTTTGGCGGCCTGCATGTGAACACCAATGGCGAAGTGCTCGGCGAGAACCAGGAGCCCATCCAGGGACTGTTCGCAGCCGGTGAAATGGTCGGAGGCATCTTTTATAAAAACTACCCAGGCGGTTCCGGTTTGATGTCCGGGTCGGTGTTTGGGAAGGTTTCGGGTGAGCAGGCGGCGAAGTATGCGGCTGCGAGTGCAGTGGTTAAATAGAATCTATGACTGCAGGCAATCTTGAATTGCCTGCGGTCTTTTTTATTGGCTGACTTGCGTTATAATGCCCGGTGTTCACACTTTGGACACCTGTTTGGCGAATAACTCCAATAATTGATGCAATAACCTCAAGAATCGATGCAATAACCGCGAAAATTGATGCAATCCCGGCAATAATTGATGCAATCCGTCAATCCCGGGGCGAGGGGGGTGCACAACAAGCAAGATCAAAGGCAAAATGACCTATTTCATTAAAACACAGACCCCTAGTGAGCTTGTTTTAATGAAAATAGGTCATTAATCTTTTAAAAATCGAGTTGGTCGCTTCGTAACGGGTCACGCGCTTTATCCCAAGCCCAAGGTTTAACGAAAATGGAGCTTCCTCCCCCCTACCAATAAACCAAAAACGACCCCAAAATCACGCCAATCCAGAGAAGCGCGGAAACCACCCCTGCCCGAAACAGGTCCCTCTCGGTAAAATGCCCATAGGAATAGGCGATGATGTGGACCGGTGACTGGGTGATAAAGAAAAACCCTGGGATTCCGGCGAGAAACACGGCTTTCGCCAGCGTCAGGGCACTCACACCAATCAGCGTATCGCCCAGCGATATGGCGATCGGCAGCATGATCGCCAGAAAGCCAAGCACATTGACGAACATGATCCTCATCAATGCCGTTAACACAATCAGAATGAGCACAATCATCATTGGTGACTGTCCAGCGAGGATGCTATTCAAATAACCCGCCAGCCAGTCGATCGTCCCCGTGCCCAGCAGCATCCCCGATACCATCAGGGTGGAGGCAAAGAACAGGACAATATCCCAGTTCACCGCCTTCCGCGCCTGTTCCCATTTCCAGACGCCGATTCCGGGGAAGACGGTCAGGCAGGCACCCAGGAGGCCGATGAGCGGAATCGAGTAGCCATGGACATTTTGAAAGACCCAGAGAATCAAGGTCACCTCCATGATTCCCAGCATCTTCTTTTCCCTTACACTCATCTTCCCCAGCTCGGCCATTTTCTCGTCGATCAGCAGCAAAAGATGTTCCTTATTGATTTCTTCAGGCGGGAACATCAGGATGAACACCAGCCAAAGCAGCCCGGAGAACACGAGGATTGGCACGCCGAACAGGAGGATCCACTCTAAATAATGGATGCTTGGGCCGATTTCCGAAAAGAGGCTGTAGGCATAAATCGTGGAGCTCGCCCCGGTTGCAATGAAAGCACCGGTTATCGGAATCAGATAAGTAATACCGATAAACAGGGATTTCCCGAGATTGCTGACAGAATTGACCGCTTTCAGGCTCCTGACCAGGCTATCGAGAACGGAAGCGAGAAGGCCTGCCTTTCCGACATTGGAAGGCACCAGGATGGACAGCACAAACGACAGGACGAATGAAATGAAGATGAGCGCCTTGCTTGCGCCGCGGGACCCTTTCAAGATGGAAAGCGAGAGCCGGTCGGCCAGGCCTGTGTCGATGAACGCCCGTGACATCACGAACATGGCGAACAGCAGCCAGACGACGTCGGAGCCCATATAGGACAGCGTTTCTTCATACGATAAAAAGTGGAAAGAGAACAGCAGCATCACCAAAAGCGAGCTGTAGGCGAGCGGGAAGACATTCCCCACCCATAAAATTTGAATGATGACGAGGGCCACCAGGGCCTGGACCTTGATATCGCTATCGAAAGGAAGCAGGAAAAAGCCCAGGTACAGCAGGCCCGCAATTGCAAGTAGAATTCTTTTTTTCATCAGAAGTACCCCTTCTTAAAGCAGGAAAGTCCACCATTGGTGCTGGTGGACTCTACCTTTCATAAGGCTAAGCAGACATGGCATCGTCATTGCCGTCATTTTGTTTCTTTTTAAGCAGTTTGATGAGCAATGGATAACAGAGGGACAGCACCGTGATGACGATCAGGGCAATGGAAATGCCGGATGAGAAGAAAATGCCCAGGCTGCCGTTTGAAGAGGTCAGCGCCATCCTGAAATTCTGTTCCATGTCTCCCCCGACAATGATGGCCAGCACGAGCGGCGCAATCGGAAAGTCCATCATCTTCATGAACAGCCCAATGATGCCAAATAATAAGAGCAGGAAAAAGTCCATCGTGCTGTAGCTTAGAGTGTACGTACCGATAAATGCCAGCATGATGATGATTGGGTAGAGTACCTTTGCCGGTGTATCCAGGACTTTGACCAACAGGCCGACCAGCAGGATGTTCATGATCACAAGCGCTACATTTCCGATGAACATCGAGTTGATGAACGCCCATACCATGCCCGGGTCATTTTCGAACAGCATCGGCCCAGGCCTTACCCCAAGCATGATCAAAGCTCCGAGCATGACAGCGGTGGTGCCTGAACCAGGGATCCCCATCGTCAAAAGCGGGATCATCGCACCTACGGAGGCGGCATTATTAGAGGACTCCGGAGCGGCCAAGCCTTCGACGGCCCCATTCCCAAATTCCTCCGGCTTTTTCGACAGCTGCTTTTCGGTTGAATAACTGATCATCGACGCAATCGAGCCGCCAGCTCCCGGCAGGACACCGACGAGGAAACCGAGCGGGGCACTGCGGAGAATCGGCCATTTCGACCGCTTCCACTGGTCCTTTGTAAACCAGATTTTCCCCATTTTTTGCTTTTCTTTCATCTTTTTATCAATGCTCAAATAGTTGTAAAACACTTCGCCGACCGCATAGACCCCGATGATGACAATCAGGAATTCGATTCCTTCGCTCAAGTGCGGAATATCCATTGTAAAACGGTGGATCCCTGTCTGCGGGTCAATGCCGATGGTTGCGATCAAGAGTCCAAGGCTCATCGCGATGAACCCTTTGACCATCTTGCCGATCGACAGCGAGACAATCGCGGACAGCGTCAGCAGCATGAGCAGGAAATACTCGGCCGGCCCGAATTTCAGCGCGAAGTTGGCCAATGGTTCTGCCAGGAAGACAAAACCGAATGTGGCGAGGATGCCGCCGATGAAGGAGGCGACCGCCGAGATGGCCATCGCCTGCCCGGCCTGTCCTTTCTGGGCCATCGGGTAGCCATCAAACGTCGCGGCAATCGCCGATCCGTCCCCCGGCGTGTTCAAGAGGATCGAGCTTCTGGACCCGCCATACATCGCGCCATAATAGATGGCCGCCATGAGGATGATGGCAGAAGTCGGATCCATTCCAAATGTCACCGGAATGAGGACGGCCACCGCGGTTGCCGGTCCCAGTCCGGGAAGCATGCCCACGATCGTGCCTAAAAATCCACCAATCACAATCCAAAAAATATTCATGGGCTCCAATACGGTATCAAGCCCTTGCAAGAATGCTTCCATGTTGCCTGGCCACCTCCTTTCCTATGGTAAACTTACTCCTAATAATTGACTAAAGCCGTACCAGGTGATGAAGGAAAAGACGAAGGTCACAATCAGGTTGACCAGCCACTTTTTCACTCCGTTCACGTAAAACAACAGTCCCCCCAGGTAGATAATGGTGGAGATGAAAAATCCCAGGGTTTCGAAAATAAAGGCGTACAACACTCCAAGAGCGATGGTGACTCCGATCAGCTTCAAGGTCCTGCCCTCGAAGAGCGCTTTGACTTTTTCGTTCTCCTCATTCAATGTTTTCAACTCTTTTAAAAAGTAGATCAAGGAGAGGACCAGCATAAGAATGCTCAGGCCAATCGGAAAATACAATGGTCCATTGGCATTTCCCAGGTTGGCCCTGGGAATCGAAAAGGAGCTGATCAGAAAAGTGAGAGCGATGAGAATCATCGCAATCGGCATTCCAAGCTTAACGGCTTTCATCCACATTCACTCCTTTATTGAACGAGCCCGGATTCGTCAATCAGGTCTGTATACAATTTCTCTTGTTCTGCCATGAATTCTTTCGTTTTGCTGCTATTTTGATAGAAATCTTCCCAGTCGTTGTTTTCCAGCAATTCCTTCCACTCTTCCGTTTCGGCCATGGCTGCAAGTTTCTCATCCCAATACTTGACTTCTTCCTCGGTCATATCCGGCGGCCCCATGATTCCTCTCCAGTGCGGGAACACCATGTCGATTCCTTCTTCCTGCAGGGTAGGCACTTCTTCAAGCTCTTCCTGCCTCTCGTCCGCAGACAGCACCAAAATTTTCAGCTTCCCAGCCAGATGCTGTTCCTTCACTTCCGATAAGGAGGTCGTAATCGCATCCACATGCTTTCCTAACAGAGCCGTGACCACATCTCCGCCCCCGCCATCATAGACAAGGAAATTCAAGTCTCTTGCATTGATGTCTTTGAGGCCGGCCGCCTGGACGAATGATAAGTGGTCATTATTCCCTAATCCCGGCCCTAAGCCGACTTTAACGGATTTCGGATCCTTTTTTATCTGATCCATCAGCGCATTGATGTCTTCATAAGGAGAATCAACTGGTACCGCGATGGCCAGCCATTCTGTTGCAAGTGTGGCCAAAGGCGTGAAATCCTTATAGGTGAGCTTGCTTTGCCCGAGCAGGTTATTGGTTAAAAGCAAACTAGAGTTCACCGAGAGATTATGGGAGTCCTTTTTGGAAAGGTAGTTCCACCCTACTTCTCCCCCGCCGCCAGGCTTGTTGATGACATTAATATTGTTTTCTACTAGTTTCGTATCTTTTAAAATCCTCTGGACAGAACGGGCCGTCAGATCCCATCCGCCGCCAGGGGCTGCCGGGGCCACGATTTCAATATTTTTCTTCGGGTATTCCGCATCGGTTGCCGACTTTGCTGAAGAACAGGCGGACAGCAGCAATGCAGATAATAAGATAAGGCCAAGTTTTTTCATGTTTCCACTCCCTTTATAGTGTAATTCTGAATTTATTGTAATTTTGAAAATGAGTTATGTAAACGTTTGCAAAAATAAGTGTTTTAAGAATTTAAATATCTATTTTGTTCATTGTGTTCATTTGTTACAGAGTTCACATTCGTATTATCAAAAAGGCTCTGTTATTATTCATTGTTGATTCCGATATAGGCATGAAGATTATCCATTGTTGATTCCCATAGGGGCATGAAAATTATTCATTGTTGATTCCCATAAAGGCATGAAAATTATTAAGGGGAGAATTTCCGGTTATTGTACGCAGAGGCACCTTAAGAAACAGAAATAAGGGGAGAAATTTCCCTTATCTTCTCAAATGAAGCCAAAATTCATGATTCTGATCCCTTTAACCGGAAAAACTCCTCTTATTTTAAGGGAAATATGGATATTTCCCGAATTAACCGGACTTTCTCCCTTTATTTTTTGAATGAGAGTGAAATCAACCTTCAGCTATTAAAAAAGGAAAGACAGTTTCCTGCTTTCCCTCCTATTCTTTTATATGATAATTCCGTTCCGGCCGGCCGACCACGCCATATTCCTGCTCGACGTAGGCCTGGTTGGTGCTCACCAAGTATTCAAGGTACCTTCTCGCCGTCGTCCTGGAGGCCCCCATCTTTTCGCCAACCTTATCCGCTGGCAGTCCGCCGGCATTCTCTTTCAGGATTTTGCTCACTTTTTTCAGCGTCAGATAATCGATTCCAGCCGGAAGGTCCTGCTTGTCTTCTTTTGCCTCAAAGCCGCCAAAAAGGCGGTTAACCACTTCCTGGTTGACTTCGGGCAGGGAGTCCAGGAGCTTCTTGGTTTGCTTATACTTTTCCATCGTCTCCACAAAGGTTTCCATCGTGACTGGCTTGATCAAATAATGCTGGACCCCGAATTTAAGCGCTTTGTTCAGATGCTCTTTATCTGTGGCGGCTGTGATTAAGATGATATCGATATCAGAATGCTTTTCGCGGATTTCCATTAACAGGTCCGTGCCCAGCCTGTCCGGCATATACACATCCAGCAGCAGCAAGTCAGCCTTATGTTCGCTGAGCAGGTTCAATGTTTCCTTGGCATTCAGCGCCTTTCCCACAAGCTCCATTCCTTTCACCTGGCGCAAATATTCCTCGTGTATTTGGGCAATCCGGAAATCGTCCTCCGCGATGATGACCTTAATGTTTTCCACTTGAATTCCCCCCCTTAGGCAAATAAACGGTAAAAACGGTTCCCTTGCCTTCCTTGCTATTAAACTCAATGCTTCCGCCCAGGGCTTCCACTTCATCCTGGACATTTCCGAGCCCATATCCCCTGTTTTCCCCTTTTAAAGAAAAGCCCTTTTGAAAAATATGTGGAGCATTTTCCTCACTGATGCCCTTGCCTGTATCCACCACCTCAAAGATGACATCATGGCCGATATCGGTGACAAAGAAAGAGACCTCCCTCTTCTCCCGGCCCTTTACGGCCTCGAACGCATTGTTGAGAAGATTTCCCAGAATAATGATCAAAGAGGAAAGCTCGATTCTTTTCGGAAGCTCCTCCAGCGAGCTTTCCGGATCGATTTCAAATTCAATTTTCTTCTCCGACGCCTGGGCGATTTTCCCGAGCAGGATGGCCTGGACTTTCTCATCTCTTATTTTGGAAAAGAGTACATCATCTTCCATCGTTTGAATATGGGTCTCGCTTTTGATAAAATCAATCGCTTCTTCCTTCTTATTCAACTGCAGCAGCCCAAGGATCGCGTACATTTTATTGCTGAATTCATGAGCCTGGGCCCTAAGGTCATCGGAATACTGCCGAACCTCGGACAGCGCGTCGATCATCTGCTTGATTTCCGTCCGGTCCCGGAAGCTGGCGACCATCCCAATCCTCCTGTTTCCTTCCTGGATTGGCTGGGTGCTGATGATCATGATTCTTTCTTTATACTGAATTTCAATGTTGGATTGCTTTTCAAAGGTCCCAAGGACCCCCAACAGTTCATTGCATCCAATCACATCCGATAACAGACGGCCTCTAGTGGGCTTTTCGATTTCGAGCAGCTCCTTTGCCGAGGAATTCATCATCGTGATGATTCCTTTTTCATCCACCGCCAGGATTCCTTCCCTCACGGACTGGAGGATGGCGCTGCGTTCCCGGTACAGCGCGGCAATTTCATAGGGTTCAAGATTCAGAGTGTCCCTGCGGATGCTGTTTGCCAGCAAATAGCTTCCAAAGATGCCAATCAGCAGGATGAGAGCGGACGCCAGCAGCCCTTTTTCGATATCTTTCCAAATACCAAGGTAAATGGCCTTCATATCATACAGGACGACGACAGTGCCCTCTACTTTTTTATACTCTCCATAATCCACCATGATTGGTACAACCGCTTTCAAAACCTGCGTCCCGCTTTCCCTTGTCTGGAAAACATAGTAGCTTCCATAGATCAGCGCTTTATAATGATCAGGACTGTGCAGCCGCTTATACCGCCGCTCCTCATCGGTATTGGCAAACACATTGTTCTGGCGGTCCAGGAAAAACACGGTCAGCGGTTCGTTCCGGTGCTTGACCTGTTCGACCAATATATCAATTTCATCTCCCTCTCCGCTTTTAAAATAATCATGGAGGACAGGCATGTACGAATACGTTTTAGCCGACATCAAAGTCAGCTCCTTCGCCTTCACGATATCATCACTCAGCTTAAGGAAAATGAAGATGGACGACAGCGTAAAGATAATAAACACCATCAGCAAAATAACCAAACTCAGGATTTTCACCTTCAAGGAAACCCTTACAAACTTTTTCATACACAATCCCCAATTGCTGTTTAAATGAAAGTCTTTCTCTATTTTAATCCATTGATGGCAATATTCAAAATTTAGTTGGATGATTTAAAACTATGAAGCTTGGAACCTTGTTTTGAAAGATTAGTGACTCATTTTATTGAAACAGGCTCGCTGAGTGGCCTTGGGTTTGTGGAAATAGGTGATTTTGGTTTTGGAACTTGCTTGTGGAGGGGGAAATTGGGGTTGGACGCACTTCCCCAGCCCCCGGGTTGGGGGATTGCATCATTTCTTGTCGTTATTGCATCGATTATTGTGTGGATTGCATCAATTATTGAAGTTATTGCATCGATTACTGGCCGGATTGCATAAACCTGTGTCCAGCTTGTGACGGCGGGTCCATGTTGCATTGCCAGATTCACCTTAAGAAGCTCTGAACCTTGTTTTAAAAGATTAATGACCTATTTTTATCAAACCAGGCTCTCTGCGGGGCCTGGGGTTGGAGGAAATGGGTCATTTTGGGTTTGAACTTGCTTGCGGAAGGGGAAATCGGGGGTTGAGCACACTTCCCCAGGCCCCGGGTTGGGGGATTGCATCAATTATCTTTGGAATTGCTTCAATTATTGAGTGGATTGCATCAATTATTGAAGTTATTGCATCAATTATTGCCTGGATTGCATAAACCTGTGTCCGGCCTGTGAACAGCGCGCCCTCCTTCAATCACCCAACAAAAAAACACCAGCAAATAGGCCGATCACCTATTTGCTGGTGTGTCTCGTTTAGATTATGAAGCTTTTTGTACCAGTCTTTCTTTTAATGGAGGGTTGAATTGTCCTTCCCATTTGGCGACAACAATGGCGGCCAGGGAGTTTCCGACGACGTTCACGGCGGTGCGTCCCATGTCAAGAATACGGTCGATTCCGGCAATAAAAGCTAGTCCTTCCGGAGGCAATCCAATCGTGCTGAAGGTAGCGAGGAGCACGACGAAGGATACACCCGGCACTCCTGCCATTCCTTTCGATGTCACCATCAACACCAGCATCAGCGTAATCTGCTGTCCGATGCTTAGCTCGATGCCAAACATTTGGGCAATGAACAAGGAAGCAATCGCCTGATATAATACAGAACCATCCAGGTTAAACGAGTAGCCTGTCGGGATGACGAAAGAGGCAATGTGTTTCGGACTGCCCGCTTTCTCCATCTTGTCCATGATTCGTGGAAGCACGGTTTCCGAACTTGCTGTCGAAAAGGCCAAAAGCAGCTCTTCTTTGATCATCTTCAATAGATTGAAGATGCTGAATCCAACAAGCTTGGCCGTCAGCCCCAGCACGACAACCACAAAGAAAATCATCGTTCCGTATACGGTTATAGCCAGCTTGCCTAATGGAATCAGCGAGGCGAACCCATACTTGGAAATCGTCACACCAATTAACGCAAATACGCCAATTGGCGCATACTTCATGAATAGGTTTGTTACATAGAACATCGCTTTGGCAATGCCTTCGAAAAATCGCAGTGCTGGTTTTCCCGTCTCGCCGATTGCGGCAATACCAAGGCCCAAGACAACAGCAAAGAAGATGATCGCCAGCATATCGCCTTCAACCATTGCCTGTATCGGGTTTGTAGGCACAATATGCAAAAGCGTATCGGCTATCGATTTGCCTTCCTGCTCTTCATTTGTCTGCACATAGCTTGAAATGTCGCTCTGCTGCAGGCTGTCCATGTTCAGGCCGGCACCAGGCTGGAAGATATTAGCCGATATGAGGCCGACCATGATGGCGACCATTGTCATGCCAATAAAATAAGTCAATGATTTGCTGCCGAGCTTCCCAACGGATTTTATATCTCCTACTCCGGCGATGGCGACAATAATCGTTGAGAGGACAATCGGAACAACGATCATTTTAATCATCCGGATAAACAGATCGCCCATCGGCTGCAACACATTTTGAGCGGTTTCATTTCCGTAGAAAATGCCGCCCACGACAATCCCTAAAATAAGGCCAATAAAAATTTGATTGGCTAAACTTAATTTGAATTTTTTCATAAAACACCCTACCTTTCTGTTAGTAAATAATATGTGTGCTTAGGCAAGGAAAAGAGAGATGATCCAGGAGCAAAATGAAAATTGACAATACAATGATTGTCAATTCAATCTTTTCATATTCTCTTATGTTTCCTTAAATGCTTACGAGGTTAGCTTTCGGGTTGGGACGATGGAAACAGCAAGCCCCTCCGTCATTTGGATTCACCCCAAGCGGAAACTCCGCCGTCTGGATTGGGTCCCCCGTTCTTAAAATAAGATTCAGCATGTGAATTATGACTTATTTATTATATTATTAGAAAAATAATCTTGTAAATAGTAAGTATTCCCCAGCTTTCATCCAGCATTTCCTAGTGCCTTCAGCAGCAGAAAGCCCGCCTTTTTTGTGATGAAATTAATTTTCTGAAATAATATTTATTTTGTGATTCTCTTCCACTGCCAACGAAGAAATTCCCATTGCACAAAAAAGCCTGCCCCGCGGATTACTGCGGGACAGGCTTTATTTTTACCAGATTAAGCTTCGGCTGCAATTTCCTTCTCGTCGTAGACGTTCTTGTCGAAGTCTCCGTTGATCCGGCTGGTGAGGACACCGGTGGTCATGCCGCCGCTTACGTTCAGGGCGGTACGGCCCATGTCGATGAGCGGCTCGACGGAAATCAAGAGTCCAACGATGGCGAGCGGCAGGTCCATGACCGAAAGGACGATCAGGGAAGCGAACGTCGCTCCGCCGCCGACTCCTGCAACACCGAAGGAAGAGATCATGACGACCACGATCAGCGTCAGGATGAACGCCGGGCTAAGCGGGTCGATGCCGACCGTCGGCGCAACCATCACCGCGAGCATCGCCGGATAGATGCCGGCGCAGCCATTTTGGCCGATGCTCAGGGAGAATGGTCCCGCGAAGTTGGCGACGCCATCGGAAACGCCAAGGTCCTTTGTCTGTGCTTTAATATTCAAAGGCAGCGTGCCGGCGCTTGAGCGTGAAGTGAACGCAAACAGCAGGGCCGGGAAGCCTTTTTTCACGTATTGGACCGGGTTGAGCCCCGCCATGGCCAATAGCACCAAGTGAACAATGAACATCAAAATCAGGGCTACATAAGATGCGATGACAAACTTGCCGAGTGCGATGACCGCCTCGTAATTGCTCGTTGCCGCCACTTTGGCGATCAGCGCGAGAATTCCGTACGGAGTCAGGCGCAGCACAAGCGTGACGATGCGCATGATGATCGCGTACAGGGAGTCGATGATTTTCGCAAAGGTCTCTGCCTGTTCAGGCTGCTTGCGTCTCACCCCAAGATAGGCGACGCCAAGGAAAGCGGCAAAGATGACGACCGCAATCGTCGAGGTCGGCCGCGCGCCAGTCAGGTCAGCGAACGGGTTGCTTGGAATCATCTGCAGAAGCTGCTGCGGAATCGTCATGCCTTCCACTTGAGTAACGCGGTCGGTGAGTTCCGCATTGCGGCTCGCTTCCGCTTCCCCTTCTGTCAGCTGGACGCCGTCAAGGCCGAAGCCGACAGTAGCCCCGATTCCAATCGCGGCTGAAATCGCCGTGGTTCCGAGCAAAATCCCGATAACCAGGAAAGCGATTTTCCCAATGTTTTTCGTCAGCTTCATTTTAGTGAAGGCACCGACGATTGAAATGAACACAAGCGGCATGACGACCATCTGCAGAAGGCGCACATAGCCGGTACCGAAGATGCTGTACCAGTCCATTGTCGTGGTTGTGACTTCCGAGTCAATGCCATACAGCAAATGAATCAGGTAACCAAGCACTATCCCCATTCCGAGCGCCGTGAACACCCGCTTCGAAAAGGAAACATGTTTTTTTTGCATAAAGAACAATACAGCCGCAAGTCCAAGCAGGACAGCGACATTAATGATGATAAAAAGTGTATCCATAGAGTTCCCCCCTAGTAGTTTCTTCTTATAAAAGTATATTAGATTACCTACAGAAGATTACCCCGGGAATACCAATCTGTCAAGTCGGATTTGTTTTTTTGTAGAACGCTCTGTTATAGCTGGATGAATGTTGATTTCACTCGCATTCAAAAAATAAAGGGAAAAATTCCGGTTAATTCGGGAAATATCCATATTTCCCTTAAAATAAGAGGAGTTTTTCCGGTTATAGGGATTAAAATCATGAATTTTGCCTACTTTTGTGAAGATAAGGGAAATTTCTCCCCTTATTTCTGCTTCTTAAGGTGCCTCTGCGTACAATAACCGGAAATTCTCCCCTTATTGCCTCTATGGGGATCAACATTGAATAATAAACAGAAAAAAAGCCGCCGGTCTCGGGACGATCGGCGGCTGGCTCTTATCTTTTGGAAAAGCCAACACCAATGAATTTCAGGACATCGACCGGTTTTTCACTTTTAAAAGAGGCAAGTGTCAGGTTCCTGCTTTTGAGCGGCGTGACAAAGCGGTGTTTGTTCCGGGCCACCTGGTCCGGGTTGGCGATGAGAAGCTCACCAGGGTTCAGCCCCTCCTGGATATGGACCCTGCTCCCCACTTCAAGGCCCTTCGTGATGCTGCGGCGCTCGATTTTTCCGCCAGGGGTGATCACATACACGTGGCTGCCTGCAAGTTCCTCCGTCGAAGCCGTGACTGCGTTCGTCACTTCGTCCGTGACGACGGTCACCTGGACATGGCTGCCAAGGACCACCTGGGCATCGGCAGAGTTCAGCTGGTAATTGGCATCGTTTTGGTTCGTGCCTGTATCGCCATTATTTTCAGTGTCTTCGTTGGTTTCGAGGTCGGTATCTTCTGTTGTTGTTTCGAGGTCAGTCTCCTCGGTTGTCTCGATGTCGGTGTCCTCGACGGTCTCGAAACTGGTGTCATCGGTTTCGTTGGTAGATCCATCGTCTGCCCCGGTTTCATCGGACTGGCCTTCCCCAACCACTTCCTCGCCGTCCTCCATCAGCAGCGCGTCCGGATTGATTTCGATTTCAAACGGAAACACGCTTTCCTTTTTCACATGCGGGTCGGACTCCGGATAGGCGGACACCGAGGTCAGCGTGCCTTCGAGCTTGTCTTTAAGCAGATTGGAGGTGATATAGGCGCGCATGCCCGATTGCAGCTGGGTGAGGTCGTGCTCCGTCACGCTGCCTTTCACCTTCGGGGTGTCGGAGATGATCGTCATCACCGGGTTGCCAAGCTTGTAGTCGATGTCCTTGACGAAACCGCTCACGGCGCTGCCAACATCAAGCTGAGACGTTTCGTTCAGGGTGGAAATGCGATCCTCGTACTCGTCAATTTCCTGCAAGACTTGCGTGCGCTCGCGCTCTCTGTCGTAGATTTCCTTTTCAATCGTCACTTCGACGAGGGTGCCCGATGTGCCGGAGGTCGTGCTGCCGCTCACCGGCACGGAGCCCCCCGTGGCGGACGCGGAAACGCTCTTCAGGTATTTCAGCTGCTGGATCTGTTCGTCAATCAGCGCCAGTTCGCGGTTGAGCTGCAGCTTCTCGCTCTGCAGCCTGTCGCTGTCGGCATCGATCCGTTCGGACGTATATTCATAGAGCGGCGTGCCTTCGGTGACAGCGTCGCCTTTTTTCACCAGAAAGCCCTTGAACCCGCCCTGCTCGGGATTGTAATAGACCGGATGCTCTTCCGCCGGGACGACCACGCCCTCGGTTTCGAACGTCTTCGTCAGGTTCTCGGTTGCGGCCTGTGTCCAGTTCGTAATGAACGATGTGCGGTTGACCGGACTGTCTTTATCCAGGGTCAAAAACACATTGACCGACAGAAACAGGAGAGTGGTTCCGGCGATGATGGCTGTCTTTTTCTTGATTCTCATTCTGGTCACCTGCCTGCTAAATAATTTTCTCGAACTGGATGATGGAAAACAGCGCATTGAACAGCCAGTACATCACGTTCAGCCCGATGACCAGCCCGAGCACGTGCGCGCGCGGCTTTTCGGTCAGGGACTGCACATAAATATACTGAATATAGATGGCCCACAGTTTAAAAATGGTGATACTGGCAAGAAAGTTAATAAGAAAAGAGTTGCCTGTGAGCACCTGGGCGATCGGGCCGAGCGAAAACGGCGACGATTCAGCCGGCACTCCGAGGAGAAACGAAGTCGGGATGAACAGAAGCTGCTCCAGCAAGAGGATGAGCAGCACCATCATCTGCACGACGACGAAACGGTCGAGGTCGATATCGGTCATGCTCCAGAACCAGAGCGCGGACAGGTAGATGATCGCCGCACCGTAAAACAGGCCGCGGAGGATCTGCCCGATGATGAACAAGGCTTTGTGCATTTCCAATTCAGCCGGCCTCAGGTCGGTCAGCCTCGCCGATATGTATTCAGAACCAAGGCCGAAAAAGGCGCTCAGCCCAAACACAAAGCCGCTCAGCAAAATGAGCAGCAGCGCCTGCCTCCACACCCTGCCGACATCTTCGGTCTGTTTCAGTTCATATGTAAAATAATCCGGGTGGCGCAGGCCGCGGACGAGCCTTGTCTGATACATCATTATGTTATCCCCCATGTAACTGTCTCTATTTTTAAAATCAACGGACTCTTATACCCCGTTTTCCTTAACGATAAACCAAATGCTGGAACCTGTCATCTGGAATGTTGGTAACCGGGGATGTGGCCAAGGATTGTGAATGTGGTTAAAGACTGCCCCCCATAGAACCGGTTGTGAAATTAGTTAAAGCCTAGCCCCATAAAACCGGTATGTGAAGGTCGTTACAATATGTATTCTTCCAATGCGATGGAAAATCCTTTTTGTATTTTGTAAAAGAAATATGAATCTCACTTCCCCTCCTCTTGCAGCGGCTTTTGCGGTATAATAAAGAAATATGGATTTTTCTTGGAAGCGGCCGTTTGGCCTTTTTATAGAGGTAAAGGAGGTATGGACATGGCGATGGTTCCCGGTACGCAAGTGAAGATGAAGGAAGCGGCGGCGCTGCTGAAAACCAGGCTCCGCCCCGAATCGGAGGAGGACCAGAAGGTGGTCCAGAAAGGGCTGATGCTCTATCGCCAGGGAATGGTCCATCATTTGAAATATGTGGGCGGCTCGATTTGGGCGTCGGTCCAGGATGTGACGCCGGTCAGGGTCTACCTGAGTTTCCCCGACCCGGAGGACAGCTCCTGCACCTGCCCGGCTTACGGCTTTTGCCGCCACCGGATGGCTGCGTTCTTCCAGGCGTACGCCGAGATTGGCAGCGTCGCCGACTGGGTGGATGAATGGCGCCGGCCGGCGAAGGAGAGCCTGCAGGCGGAAGAGTGGGGCTTGCAGAAAGCGAAGGAACTGATGAAAAGTGCATCTGGACACGGAAAAGGCTATACGCTGTGGACGAACAATTTTACCCGGAGCTTTAACGAGATTATGCTTGGCCAGGGCAAGCCGAACCCGTATGTGATCGCCAGCCTGCTGCAAACGTATTTGCGCGGCGTCCGGGCGGGAGCGCCCTCAAGTCCTGAGTGGCGGACGCTTTATGAGCTGATCGGCCGGATTTACGGTTTTAAGCAGCTGGCGGCTCTGAGCGAGGAGCTGGAGCATAACGGCTCGACAGTGAACCGCTATTACCGCTATCTGTTCGACAGCCTTGAGGATGAGATTGATGATGGCATCCACTCCCTGTCTGTCAACTCGATGCCGTTTGATTTTGACGAATATATCGAGGCGCTGAAGGACGAGTCGGCGGAGTTGATTGATACGGCCGACCTGTTCGAATATGAGCGGGCGAATTTGTACCGGATGCTCTGGTCGGGGCTGTTCAAGCAAAACAGCTGGCGCGAGGAAGAACGTGAGCGGCTGGAGGCTTTCGGCGATGGCAAGCGGACGATGGCCGAGGATGTTGCGCTCGCGCATCATTATTATTTGGCAAGGCGGGACCGGGAGTTGTTTGATTTCCTGAAAAAGCTGGACGGCACGCCGCTGTCGTTTCTGTTTTACTGGCTTGAGGATCTGGGGCGCCAGGGCGAAAACGCCCGGCTTGGTGCCTATATCGAATACATGGCTGGGCAGATGCGCCCGACGCTGGCTTCGATGCAGAACCACCAGCAGGCGCGTGACTTTACGAGGCTCGCGCTGCGCACGGCCGCGCCGTATTTCCGGCACGGCGGCCGCGAGGAATTGTACGAGAAGCTCTTGAACGCCTCCCTCCCCTACAGCTACATCGAGTATGAAGATTATTTATTCGAAAAAGGCTCGTATGAAAAATGGGGCGAGCTATTCACATATACAAGCTTTGAGCATTTCACCGTGCCGAATGACAAGGTGAAGGTGCTGCAGAAGGAAGCGCCCGAGGTGTTGCTGCCGCTGCTCCACCAGGCCGCGGACGGGCTGATTCTCCAGAAGAACCGCAGCGCCTACAAGCAGGCGGTCCGCATACTGAAAAAACTGCGCGCCGCCTATAAAAAACTGAAGCGCACCCCCGAGTGGGAGGCCTATTTTGACAAACTGCTTGAGAAGAACAAAAGGCTGCGCGCGTTCCATGCTGAGTGTGTGCGCGGGAAGCTGATTGTGGAGAAGGAGTAGAGGTGGAGGACCACTTCTCCGTGAAAGGAAGGAATTCGGGCCTCCATCGGGGGTATGGACGACCTTTTTTCCGGGAAAAGTCGAATTCTGGGCCTCCATACAGGCTATGGACGACCTCTTTTCCTTGAAATGAAGGAATTGGGTCCTCCCATTTACCGATGTTGATCACCTTCTCGAAAAACGTGGGCCACGGGAACCCGATTAAAAAAATTACCTATTTTATCATAAAGAAACCCCCGCACGGTGCCTCGCACCTGCGCATGAAAGGAGCGGCGCGATGCTGCGAATGAAACAAATACTGGTTCGAATGAAGCCGCTGGATGATGGCATGTTCTTTTTGCATGCAGAAGACACCTATGAAAATTCGCTGCCGCTCTCAGAGTGGAAGCATCTTCTTTTTAACCGGCATAAAGAAAGCTATTACGGCACGATGCTCGAGACTGGCAAGCGGGACGGCATCGATGGCGTGGTGATTGGCAGCTGGCAGCTTGTGGCGCTGTTTGCGGAGGAAGGGTTCAACCGGATTGTCGATTGGGACTGGGATGAACTCTCGAACCTCTGCCTCTCGTGCGCCCATGCAATTCATGACAGCGTGCTTGCCAAGGACTGGCATCCGGATTTTGCGGCGCTGGCTGGCGGCGGAGATGATGGGCTGGCTGGGACTGGCGAAGAGGCGCTTGCCGGGACCGGGATTGAAGGTTTGGCCGCAGAGAGCGGAGACGCCCCCGCCTTCCGCTGGTCGCTGCCCGAGAACGTCCAGAGCGAGTTTGGACAGAGCTTTTGGGACGAAACCCTCACTCAGGACGGAAAAGCGTACCATGTGAGAACCTTCGTTGCTCAGCTTTTCCACCATGCACTGGAAGCTTATTTCAATGAAAATGAAGGCTTGAAGCACCTGCTTGGCGAAAAGCTGGAGCTGCTGCGCAACAACCAGCTTTCCGGCTCGCAGCTGGCTGCCTATTTTGACGAGACGCGCTGGCTTGAGTGGATCGGAATCAAGGAAAACCCGGCGCCGTTCCGGATTGGGATGCGGCTGGAAGAGCCGCTTGAGGAGGATGGCAGCTGGAACCTCAGCCTGTTTTTGCGCGGAAACAATGGGATGGCGATTGATGCCCGGGACTACGGCTCCTTCCCTGCTGACTGGGACGAATTCTCGGACCGGATTGACGATGAGGAAAGCCGGCTGGCAGGGATTTTCCCGGCGCTGGCGGAGGACGGCCGCCTGAAGACCCACCTCTCTGAAGAAGAGGCATGGCTGTTTTTAACCGAGATGAGCGAAACGCTGATTGCGTTGGGCATTGAGATTCTCCTGCCGTCATGGTGGGAAGCGATCAAGAATGCCAACCTCAAGGTGAAGGCGCGCCTGAAAAGCCAGGGCAGCTACCGCCGCTCGTTTGTCGGCCTGAACGCCCTGCTTGATTATGACTGGCGCTTTTCGATGAACGGCGTGGACCTGACCGAGGATGAGTTCCAGCGTCTGGTGAACGAAAAGCGCCGCCTTGTGTACCTGAAGGGCCGCTGGATCAAACTGGACCACGGCTTCATCCGCCAGATTCAGGATTTGATGAAGAAGGCCGACAAGGAAGGCCTTCACATCCGTGACCTGCTGCAGCAGGAGCTGGCCGAGGAAGGCGAGGAACCGTCGGAAGAACTCCAGGATCCGCGTGCGTTTGCGAAAATCCAGATTGAACTGAACCGCCATTGGAAGCAGATGATGAAGCAGCTGTCGGAAACGAAGGAGATTCCCGACTCCCCTGTGCCTGCCGGTTTGAACGGCGAGCTGCGTCCGTACCAGAAGCTTGGCATGAACTGGCTGCTGTTTTTACGGAAATACGGCTTTGGCGCGGTGCTTGCCGATGATATGGGGCTTGGAAAGACGATTCAGCTGATTTCCTACCTGCTTTCGGTAAAAGAACAGGAACCCGATGCCGGGCCGGCACTGATCATCTGCCCGACGTCGGTGCTCGGCAACTGGCAGAAGGAAATCGAGCGCTTTGCGCCGGGCACGGAGGTGCTGCTGCATTACGGGCCGCACCGCCTGAAGGGCGAGGCGCTCGCGGAGGAAGTTCAGGAAGCTGACATTGTGCTCACTTCCTACGGGCTGACGCATCTTGATTTTGAAGAGCTGGAAGCAATCGAGTGGAGCGCTGTGGCGATCGATGAAGCGCAGAACATCAAGAATGCCGACACGAAGCAGTCTCGTGCAGTGCGGAAGCTGAAGGGCGGCCATCATATCGCCCTCACCGGGACGCCGATGGAAAACCGCCTGTCCGAGCTGTGGTCGATTTTTGATTTTACCAACCGCGGCTATCTCGGCACTGCCGGCAGCTTCCAGAAGCAGTTCATCCTGCCGATCGAAAAAGATGGAGATAAACACAAGATTGCCCAGTTGCAGGCGCTGATCAAGCCGTTCCTGCTGCGGCGCACGAAGAAGGACGAAGACGTGGCGCTGAACCTGCCGGACAAGGTCGAGCAGAAGGAATACTGCCCGCTGACCGCCGAGCAGGCCTCGCTTTACGAGCAGCTTGTCAAGGATACGTTTGGCGAGATCGAAAAGCTGTCCGGCTTTGAGCGCAAGGGGCTGATCCTGCAGATGCTTGGCCGTCTAAAGCAGCTGTGCAACCACCCTGCACTGTATTTAAAAGAAGAGCAGCCGGAGCGGCTCGTTGACCGCTCAGCGAAGATGGAGAAGCTGCTTTCGCTTGTCGAGGCGGTGCGCGACCAGGACGAAAGCTGCCTGATTTTCACGCAGTACATCGGCATGGGCGAAATGATCCGCTCTGTGCTGAAGAAGGAATTTGGCGTCGAGGTTCCGTTCCTGCACGGCGGCCTGCCGAAGGCGAAGCGCGACCAGCTGATCGAGCAGTTTCAGAACCGCGAGTTTCCGTTCTTTTTGCTGTCGCTGAAAGCCGGCGGCACCGGGCTGAACCTGACCGCGGCCAACCATGTCATCCATTATGACCGCTGGTGGAATCCGGCCGTCGAAAACCAGGCGACCGACCGCGCGTACAGGATTGGCCAGAGCCGCTTCGTGCACGTGCACAAGCTCATCACGACCGGCACGCTCGAAGAGAAAATCGACGCCATGCTCGAGAAAAAGCAAACCCTGAACGACCAAATCATCCAAAGCGACAACTGGATCACCGAACTCACCACCGACGAACTGGAGAATTTGGTAAGACTAGCGTAAAGGGGGTCAGGCACCCTGCAACGCTTTAAAGCACAGCGGGTCAGGCACCCTTTAGTGCATTAACGCAGCGGGGGTCAGGCACGCTTTAGTGGGTTAAACCGGCATCTTTTATGGGGTGCCGGTTTTTGGTGGGTTTTCGTGACGCTTTTATTGGATTGAAATATGTAAATATTACTTGTCAAAAATATTTCTTAAATTTTAATAAAAAGGAGCAGGATTCCATATAAAGAACGTACAATTCTTTATGGTGATATTATTAAAATTTGAGAGGGCGTATTAAAATGAGAAAAAAGATTGCAAGTGTCGCAGCAGCAATTGTATTATCTGTCTCATGTCTTGCGGGTCAAGTGTTTGCAGAAAGCAACCAGGCCGACTTGCGCAGCCAAATCGAGTCCAACAGATCGAATGATTCAGTTAAAGAGTCTGGGAGAAAACTGAATCTTGATGAACTTCAGCTCCCGGGGAAATTTGAACGGGACAGCAGCACGCGCTCTTCCTTAAGCCAGTCCGAGATGGATTTTTTAGTTGAAGTAGAGCCAAACGACTATCCTGAATTAGCGGATAACTTCCAATTGGGCGTTGGAATGGTTGGGGACTTTGATTATTATGACGTTGATATTTTCAAAGTGAAAATCAGTTCAGCTGGTCATTTGTTGCTGCTCGGTATGCCTCTCTATGAAGATTCATGGATGGACCTTGGTTTTGGTTTGTTTGATAAAAATATGGATATGATCGTTCCTGATGAAATGGATTATGATGGAGATATCTTGTACCAAGTCATTCCTGTGCAGCCAGGAGAATACTATATCGTAGCCTTGGATTTGGACAATTGGGGTATAAATGAGCCTTACCTTCTTTACGGAGAAATGCTGGATATCACTCCACCGAATGCTCCGACGGTCAATCCAATTGACGACAACGACACATTGATTACTGGAAAAGCGGAAAAGGGCTCCACAGTAACTGTCAAGAATGGCAGCACGCTCCTTGGAGAGCCAAAAGCCGATAGCACAGGCAACTTTAAGCTGACAATTAAACCTATAAAGGCTGGTTCAAAATTAACTTTCACTGCTAGAGATGCAGCGGGAAATGTCAGCAAAGCGACCACAGTCACCGTTGCAGATAAAACAGCACCATCAGCTCCAAAAGTGAACCCGGTAGATGACAATGATAAGAGTGTCTCCGGAAAGACAGAAGCTGGAGCCTCTGTCACCATTAAAAGAGGCACTACCCTGCTCGGGACCGTAAAGGCTGACAGTACGGGCTATTATAAGCTGACAGTCACACCAATTAAAGCTGGTTCCAAGTTGACCGTCACAGCTAAGGATGCCGCAGGAAATGTCAGCAAGGACACTACCGTTACAGTTGCGGATAAAACTCCGCCGGCGGCCCCTAAGATTAACACATTGGACGATAATGACAAGAGTATCTCCGGAAAGACAGAGGCTGGAGCCTCAGTCACCATTAAAAGAGGCACTACGCTGCTCGGGACCGTAAAGGCCGACAGCACCGGCTATTATAAGCTGACGGTCACACCAATTAAGGCAGGTACCGTTGTGACTGTTACTGCCAAGGATGCAGCTGGAAATGTCAGCAAGGCATCTACATTTACTGTTATTGATAAGACTCCGCCGGCAACACTGACGGCCAAAGAAATCTATTCGACAAGCAAATCAGTCTCCGGAAAAACCGAAGCCGGAGCGCTGGTTACCATTAAGGTTGGCAAAACCACGCTTGGAACAGGTACAGCCAATAGCAAAGGTGAATATAAAATCACCATCAAACCTCAAAAGAAAAAGACGACTATTACCATTTCTGCTGCTGATAAATATAAAAACACCAGGACTATTACCAAGATAGTAAAATGATGAACTTGTTCTGCTCTAGCCAAAACTTTAAGGCTGCTGAATCTCTTTTCAGCAGCCTTTTCCACTAGCAAAAAGAAGTGTACTGGCTCTCTTTTGCTAATAAAGAAATTTACGCATAGGGTCAGGCACCCTTTAACGCTTTAAAGCACAGCGGGTCAGGCACCCTTTAGTGCATTAACGCAGCGGGGGTCAGGCACCCTTTAGTGTATTAGCGAGCAAAAATGGTTGGAGCAATTAGATTGCCCAACCATTTTTTTGTACATTTTTTCTTTAACACTTTCACAAAACCCGTTAGCAGAAAAAAGGCCGGAAAGATTATTTATTAAAGGAACCATTCACCCTGGGCAATTTTTTCTACCTGTCCTCCTACATATACTGTGATTTTCCGCTTTTCATCTCTTGCCTTTAAAAACAATAAAGATGGCCGTTTTATTTCATATCCTTGTTCTACACGAATATCGATTTCACTTTTACCAAAATACCGATATTTAACTAAGTAAGAAGCTAAACATCCATTAGAGCTTCCAGTTGCTGCATCTTCTGGAATACCAAAATAATCCGCAAAGTCCCGAACGTTTAGATTATTATCGGCACTATAGGTTTCAGGAGAGAAGACCATAATTGCTTTGGCATCTGTATGCTCTATTAATTCATAGTATTTCTCTTTATTTATTCTAACTTTTTTAATTGCTTGTAAAGATTTTAATGGGACAATAATGACGGGAAGTCCTGTTGAAACCTCCTGAATTGGAAATCTGCCATCTATGTACTCTGTATTTAAATTTAAAACATCAGAAACCTCATTTATATCTAAAATACGACCAAATGTGGGGTTATTTTGTTTCATCCAAAGTATTTGTTGCTCATTATCGAACGAAACGGGTATCTGTCCAGCCTTAAAATTTAAAGTGAGTTTTTCTATTGGTTCCCCTATTATTTCATTTTGAATGATATAGGCAGTACCTAAAGTAGGGTGTCCAGCAAAAGGGACCTCTTCATTAGGTGTAAAAATGCGAACATCATAGCCATCATTTTTCTTCGAATCCGATAAAATAAAAGTTGTCTCTGAATAATTAACCTCCTTGGCTATTTGCTGCATTTTATGTTCCGAAAGTTGTTCTGCATTCTTAAAAACAGCAAGTTGATTTCCTGTATATTTGCCTTGTGAAAAAACATCCACAATTGAATAGCTGATTTTCCCCATTATTCAATCCCCACCTGTGACGGTAATTTTTTACAAAAATACAACATACTACTTACTTGTTAGTCTTTTAAAAATTCACCTAAACTTTTCATAACCTCTTCCAAGGCTGAGATGGACAATAAGGTATCAAAAGGGTCCAAATCTAAAGAATGATTAGCGTTAGACACTGTTTGGATTTTTATGTTTGTTTTATTTTCAAATGCTTGAACCTTATCAGGGCTGTAGTGAGGGTCTTTTTCTCCGATAGTAATAAATGCTGAGTGATTACTGTTTAATAACGTTTCAAATATTGAGTCAAATTTTAATAAAGGAGTAAGCAAAACCATTTTTGAATTCATATACCGATGATTTCTCATAAATCCATTGATTATTGGGATTGTACCAAGTGACTTCCCTAAAAAAACCTTTTCCTCATATTGCTTATTTGCCAGTATCCCGGAAACAATGGGGTTTACCTCATTAGATATGATCGTAGTTATTTCTTCCAGGGGCAACTTCAATATATTTTCCCCATAAGAGTAATGAAAGTGAACAACATCATAGTTATTCTGGAGCATTGTCATTGTTGAATAATAAAGGATAGGTTTGTCATATGTGTAACCTATTCCAGAGAACATAAAGCAAACCCTTTGGCTTCCATTTTCGATATAGGTGTACGGAACTTCCTTTGATTTAATGACGGCTGTTCTTTGATTTATCTTCATACTGACCCTCCCCAAGCATCTACCTTTATTTTAATATTAAGTTGCTGCATACGAGAAATCAAAATGAAGGTCATGATACACCGGACTATTCGAACTATTAAATTATCTCTACTATATTCCCAAATACCTGGAAATCTATTAAAATTTATCTGTTAATATATTTTTCAGAAAAGGGGATTAATTTGAAGAACACAATTAAGTTGGCCGCTGTTTTGTTGCTGTTGCTGTCGGTGGTTTTGTCTGCGGGAATCGTTGCTTCTGCGGAGGATAACGAACCTTCGTTTGAGAGTCTTGCCATTACACCAGCAAACATCGCGCTGGGCGGGACTGTCCATTTCTTTTTGACTCAATCACCCAGTGCCTATTATCTGGAAGTTGCAAACCTTGAATTTTATAAGCCGGATGGCAGCCGGGAGACAATCGGGCTGCACCAGAATGGCGACAGGTGGGAAGGCTACTATACTCCAATGAATGCTGAAGAAGTGGGAACCTGGGATCTGGTTTCGGTCCATCTACAGGATGATGGAGGTTATGTAAACGATATCMCCCCCGCCCCGGGTGACTATTCTTTCACCGTTCAAGCGGGATCTGGTGAGGACTCACTGCCGCCTACCATTTCATCGGTTGAATTTGGCAGCGCTACTGTAAATGCTGGGGAGCAAAACAAGATGAAGGTTTTTGCGGAAGATGATGCGACTGGTGTGCGGTCTGTCTATGCAACCTTGGCTAGCCCTTCCGGAAAGTACATGGATGTCTACGGTTTTCAGCTGGCACCCGAAGGTTACTGGGAAGCTGACTTCACAATCCCGGCTTTTGCCGAGGGCGGTACTTGGAAGGTCCAAAACATTTATATTGAGGACCATGCCGGCAATTCACAATCCTATTCTTACGATGAAAGTTATCCTGAACACTTCTCCACTTTTGAAGTAATTTCAGGGCAGCAGGATATCAACGCTCCAGTGGTGGAAAGCATCTCGTTTGAAAAAGAAGCCATCACAGCGGACGAAAGCAATGCCGCCTACATCAAGGTATCAGATGATGTTTCCGGAACAGCTTACGTAGAAGCGGTTATTGGCTATGATTATGACAAGCCTGCCCTGTTCAGCCCTTGTGAGGAGACAGACGAGCAAGGCGTTTTCAAATGTGAATTTACCACATCTCCATATGCCAAGTCAGGTGAATGGAAGGTGTTGGGTGTTCATACCGAAGACTACGCTGACAATATGGGTGTCTATGAGTATAACAACATTCCAGCTCCGGAGGTGTATGGAACCTTCATACTCGAAAATGACAATGAGGACTTAACGCCCCCTGTTTTCGAATCCCTGACATTCTCCAAATCAGTCTATCAGCCTGGGGAAGAGATTCAGGTTACCATTAACGGGAAGGATGACAACTCGGGAGTCAGCTATGCCGGAGTCTATTTGCTGAATGAAACCGAGGGTTATATGCTGTTTGGTGACGACTTGTACCAGCAGGAAGATGGTTCGTGGACGGGAAATATCTATGTACCTGATGAGGCTCCTCATGGCACCTACAAGATCGGGTACATCGCACTGAACGATGCTGCTGGCAACTATTGGGTGCGTCACTATCAGCCTGACGGAATTTACGAAGAAACAGAGGAAGGTAGCATTAAAGTCGATGCAGAACGGTATTCCATCACCATCGGCGACGCCGTCCCTTCACCTGAACCAGCAGCGACTTCCATCACGAATATCAACAAGAAAAAAATTGCCGGCATAGCCGCTCCATTCGCAAAGGTTGAAATCTATGCCAACGGGGAATTGCTGGCTTCCGGCACAGCCAACGAGCAAGGCCAGTTTGAATTGAAGTTTGAAAAGCAGGAGAAGCAGGCTGTCCTAACGGTCATCGCCACCAATCCTGAAGACGGCAGCACGCAAATAACCGAAATTCCCATTAAAATAAAGAAATAAACTTTAAGGCTGCTGAATCTCTTTTCAGCAGCCTTTTCCACTGGCAAAAAGACCGGACTGGTTCTTTTTTGCTAGTGCAGAATGGAGAAGCGCCTAACTGGCGCTCCCGATTAGTAGCCCATATAGGACGCTCCGATGATGATCAGGAGAATAAACAGAACAACGATCAGAGCAAAGCTGTTGTTAAATTTCGACATAAACTCACCCCCATTTTCTCTTCTGTGTTAGTTTATGCAGGGGCATTTCCCACTGTTTGGACGAACACCCCTATCACGGCAAAAACCCGCCGAATAGGCGGGTTTGCACTTGTTATCCATTTGCTGCTGCAGCCTAGTTGAACTCCATGGCACTTTTTAGAGTGGGATAAATCCGCAGTCCCTGCAAGGCAAATCCCCTATCCGTCATTTGGCGGACAACTGCCGGGCGAAACCCGGTAAGGATCATTTCCTTTCCGATCAGCTGCATTCCATAAGCTAATTTCGTGACCGACTCATAGAAAATATCATTCACTTCATAAATAGCGTTAACATCCAGAATGATTTTGCGTACATCAAGTGAATGGGCGGCAAGCAGCGTTTTCTCAATAAACAACCCTGGCGTCAGCTCTGTTACTACAGGCTGGGTCAACGAGAGGATGGCTGTAGTACAGGATATAGGCACCAAATTCGTTGCCATCGCTTCTACACTTTTTTTGAGGTCCTCTTCACGGTTAATATACTGCGTTATATCCGAGAATTCCGCCATTGCCCCTGCCACCATGCCATCCTCGTAAATAAGCTTAGTATGAATGGTGAAATAAGCGTTATAGGGCCCCCATTGGAAAGGCATGACGTCTATAGCATATTCCTGTTTGTATTTTATTGTGTGCTCAATATGTCTTACTTCATCAGGCGCATCAGGAAAGGCTTGAAAGATATTCTTGTTTAAAATATCTTCCCTCTTTACTCTCAGAAGTTTTTCGCACTGTTTATTCACAGAAACAATTGTATACTGGTGATCGATCACCATGACTGCACTTCTGATGTTTTCGAGTATGGAAGAATACATATTGATCAATAAAATCGTCCCTTCCTGTAAAGAGCGGAATTTCCATGATATGAATAGTGGCAATAGACATAATCACAAGGGTATTACGCTCTATTATACAGGAATTGTAAAATTTTAATATTCTGAATATGTTACAAATTTGTGTATCCTTGAAATTTATTAAATGACATGCCATCTTCCCATCACGACGGTATTGTAATACCGGCCGTCAGAAAGGAGTTTATCCTTCCTTAAAACGCCTTCGGTTTCAAACCTATGCTTCTGATACAGCTTGATCGCCTTTTCGTTGCTTTCGAGTACACTCAGGCTGATTTTCTTGATGCCGCTTCCGTCTGCCCAGAGGATGGCTTCCTTCAGCAGGTTCTGGCCGATTCCATATCCCCAGAACTCTTTTAGCACACAAATGCCAAATTCCACTTTATGCGCCAGCCGCTTCAGGCTGCTTCCCTCGCATCTCGCAAACCCGGCAATCCTTCCATCCACTTGTGCTACTAAAAACAGGTTGCGTGGGCTCCCGGTGTCTTCGGCAATCAGCTGCTTGAAGCCTGCTTCATCGATGTAGGCCTCCCCTTTTTCGCGGTCCATGTTTTCAGTCTCGCCATCAATCTGCAGCCGGACTTCGGACAAGTTTTGCGCATCTTCCTCGACAGCGGACCTCACCATATAGCGTAGACCCCTTACTTGAAACTCTTTCGGATTCACTACCATGAACATCCCTCCCTATTTTTTACTATCCGGCTTTTCCCGGATGAAATCAATATGAAAAATGCCGGCCAAAAGCTGGCCGGCTAAAATGGGGGAATATGTGGCAGTGATTGATTTTTTCTGAGGGAGACGATTTGGAGAAATTACATGCTTTTCAGTTCTTCCGGCTGTGCCTGGCCAGCCAGAAAGCTGAACTGGCGCTGTTCCTGCTGTTCGATGGCCGCCATTTCAAGCTGGTGGATGCGCCGCGTTAGGCTGTCGACCTTTTCATTGGTCTTCCCGACCATCTTGATCAGGCTGACCAGCAGTTTTTCCAGTCCTTCGTTTTCATTGGGGCACCGGCTCAAACGGCATGACCTCCACTTCCTGCGAACCTTGGGCCGCAGGCTTTTTGCTGAGGAATTGCACATGCTCGGCGACGACCTCTGTCACGTACACCCGCTTCTTTTCCTGATTTTCATAATGGCGGGTCTGGATCCGGCCGGTCACGCCGATGACGGAGCCTTTTCGGCAGTAGTTTGCGGTGTTTTCAGCGGTTTTCCTCCAGAGGATGCATGGGACAAAATCGGCTTCCTGCTCGCCGTTCGCATTGCGGTATTGCCGGGTGACTGCAAGGGTGACAGTGGTAACGGCCTTTCCATCAGGCGTGTACTTCAGTTCAGGATCGCGGGTCAGCCGCCCTACAAGAACGATCTGATTGATCATGGAGTTCTCCTTTCGCTTTGATGTCTTCATCATACAAGCTGCCAGTTTTCCCGTAAAATCGCCAAAGGCATCGATTGGATGGCAGGTTTTTTGTCGATTTGCGCAGGTTGTGGGACGATTATTTGTTTTTAGTAGGGATGCTGATGCTGATAATGCCATTTTCAGCAATCCTTCAAAGATTTTTCGACAACGAATGAATTCGCTTTCTTTTTTATGCCTGTGTTATACTTTTCGTAAAAGGGATAAGGAGGGCGCCATGAAGTCATTTAGATTGATCTCTTTGCAAATTGTCGATGAGGAAAATGTCACGGATATCGAAATTAAGGAAGGCCTGATCATCAACAAGGAAGATGCCAGCGGGAACTGGCTGATCGAAGTCTTTGTTGATGAAAAATTCATTCCGTATTTTAAGGAAGCGTGCGAGGAGCAGTTGGACATCGTTGTCCAGGTGGTCATTACCAAGAAGGAAAACGACCCCGCCGCTTTCAAGTCGAAGGTTTGCACCATCAAGAGAATCAACGGAAATGCAAGCATCCTGCTAAGAGGCAGCCTGACCAAGATCAAAAACGATTMCCCCGCCATGCTGCTGGAGTACCTGCTCGAGCAGGGTTTCACCGGCGATGACCTGCTGCGTGAATTCCGCGAAAAAATCGTCTCCCGTCCCAAAATCGTCCTGCCAAAGAAAGTATAGACAGCCTCAGCCTTTTGCGCTGGGGTTGTTTTTTATGTGAGGGGGAAATTGCGGCCCCACCCACAAAAAACAAGGCAGGTTTCCCCTGCCTTGTTCAGTCATCACTTCCTATTAACGATCACGGTCGTTGCGGTCGTTTCTGTCCAGGCCGTCTTCCATTAGATCTTCGCCAGGAGTGTTGTTGTCCCTCATCATGTCGCCATCGTTTCGGGTATTCATGTCGTACCTGTCGTCGCGGTTGTCAAAGATGCCGCGGTCATTGTTGTTGTTGAAAATACGGTTGTCACGGTCATAACGGTTGATCTCTGCACCGTCGTTATCATTTGGAGGCGCCGGATTGTTGTCATTGTTTACGCCGCAGCCTGTCACAAGGGAAGCAGAAAGGATCGTACCGCCGATTACTGCTAAAAGTTTCTTGTTCAAACGAAAAAACCCCTTTCCTAGATAGTTTGTTCTAAAGGTGACCAGCATGGGTCTGCAGTTATGTTGCCCGGTAATGAGGGAGAACTTGCATATGATTTTCAGGGGGATTTTGGCATGTGAATTTCCGGTATTCATGATGGAAATAGTGCCATTTTGAGAACACTAACCAATAATAGGAGCGTTAGACTGGGAGAGATTTTATGGAAGGAAAGTGGAATATATTTACGGCGGCCACTTTTTTCACGCTAGTGTTAAAAGTGCTGTTCGTGCGGCAGCAAATTATTGGGGAAATCCACGTGCCAGGCGTGCTGGCCGAAATTTCGCTGCTGTTTTTGCTGATCGTGCTGATAGCCGCCGCGGCCGGCAAGTGGGCGAACTTCCTTCTTTTTGCCGTGAACTTGCTGATATCTGTCGTTTCCCTGACGGCCATCATTTATTTTGACTACTACAACAGCATTATCACATACAAAGCGCTGGGTCAGGCCGATCAGCTGGGCGACGTCGGCGACAGCATTGCCGCGCTTTTTACATACAGATACCTTCTGCTGTTTGCCGATGTCCTCGTTCTCCCCTTTTTAATGAAGCGAAGGGCTTCCTTTAGGCTGAAACGGTGGGTGCTGGCGGGTGTTCTTGTTTTGGCGGGCGTGTTTGTGGCCAATGGGGTGCGGAATGCGCGGGGTACGCTGAGTGAAATCAGCCAGTTCAATCAGCTGGGCCTGGTCGGCTTTCAGCTGATGGAGGGCCTGTCCGGGATGAGAGCGGCGTTCAGGGGCGATGTGGAAGTGACCCCCGAGATGGTCGCTGAACAGCAGCGGGACCGGGTGCGCGGGGGCGCTGCTTTTGCAGGTGTCGCCAAGGGGAAGAATGTGATTGTTGTGCAGCTTGAGTCTGTTCAGGATTTTCTGGTAAATAAAAGTGTGGCCGGCAAGGAGATTACTCCTAACCTGAACAGGCTCGCTTCCGATGGCGTGTACTTTCCGAATTTCTATACCCAGGTGGGCAAGGGAAATACCTCGGACGCCGAGTTCATCGCGAATACGTCGGTCTATGCGCTGGGTGACACGCCGATGTCGGCTGCGGTCGCGGGCAAGGAAGTGCGCGGCCTGCCTATGGTGCTGAGTGAGGCCGGCTACCATACGGCCACTTTCCACGCGAATGATGTTTCCTTCTGGAACCGGGAGGAGATGTATGAGTCTCTGGATTTCAAGGAATTTTACGATAAAAGCTACTTTGGCAGTGAGGATTTCATTGCATACGGGACTTCTGATGAAATTTTTTATGAAAAGTCGATGGTGAAGCTGCGGGAATTCCGGGATCAGGGCCGACCTTTTTATGTGAATCTCATCGCGCTTTCCAGCCATTTTCCCTATGAGCTGCCGGAGGAGAAAAAGCAGCTGGTGGTAGGGTTGCCGGAGGAGTTTGATGGCAGCATCGTCGGCAAGTATATCCAGAGCGTCAATTATGCGGACTATGCCTTGGGGAAATTGGTGGAGCAGTTGAAGGCGGACGGGCTTTATGAGGAAAGCGTGATGGTGGTTTACGGGGATCACCAGGGGCTGCAGACGCAGAATGACCATGACAAAGAGCTGGTGAGAAAGCTGCTGGGGCGCGAATATCACGGGCTGCTCGACCATTTGAATGTGCCGCTCGTACTGCGGGTGCCGGGCGTGGCGGGCGGAAAGGTTGTCGAGATGACCGGGGGGCTGGTGGACATCTACCCTACCCTGGCGAATCTGCTTGATTTGGATTTGGGACGGGAGGTCGTGTTTGGCACCGACCTGATGAATGCAAAGGAAAACCTGATTGGTGTGCGCTTTTACGCGCCGACCGGAACGTACCTCGACAGCAAGTACGGCTTTTCCCCAGGCGAAACCCGGGACAGCGGCGAGCTCACCGCCATTGTCGACCGCACCACCAAACCCGCCAACCAGGCCGCCCTCAAGCAGCTCGACTGGATCCTGCAATATCTGTCATTGTCGGATGAATATGTGAACGGACTGGAATAAGGGTCAGGCACCCTGCAGCGCTCTAAAGCGCCGCAGGGTGCCTGACCCCCGTTGCGGTGATGCGATAAAGGGTGCCTGACCCCTATTTCTCTGTTAGGAACGTGATGATAGCGAATAGGGCGAAGGCGAGCAGGAGGAGTGATCCGCCTACAATGAAAAAGATCATGACGAAGGTTTCGTTCAGGCTGAATGGGTTGAGATTGTACATCCACATCCCGAGTGTCAGCCCCAGTGCCCCTGCCATCGCCAGTATGCTATGAATCGAAACGAGCTTCTTGTATTTCACTTTGAACACCTGATAGAAAATTCCCCAGGCAAATACGGACAGCCAGCCCACCAAAAGAATATGCGCATGAATGGGCCTTAAAGAATAATCCATGCTCCCGGACATCTGCGAACCGATGAATGTCCCGATGATCCCAAAGATGGCGGCAAACCGAATAAGCCTGATACTCCAACGTTTCTCCACTTAAATTCCCCCACTATTCTTCCCTGTCTCTTATCCAGGAAGTTTTATTGTAAAAGTTGTTCCTTCTCCCACTTTGCTTTCAACGGCAATTTCCCCGCCGTGCAAATCGATGACCTGCTTCACGATCGCCAGGCCGAGGCCAGTGCCGCCCTTCTTCCTTGCTGCATCAACCCGGTAAAACCGGTCGAAAATCTTCGAAACACCTTCTTCATTCATGCCGATTCCTGTGTCCCTAAAAACGAGCTCCACAGCATCATCCTGCCTCGACAGCCCAATCCAGATGCTGCCGCCGACGGTGTTGTACTTTATTGCATTGGTCAGCAGATTGTCCCAGACATTCACCATCAGCTCGGCATCACCCTTCAACGAAACGGGCTGCAGCTTATACGACACCTCGATTTCCTTTTCCTCGAGCCGCCACTGGTATTTGCGGATCATGGCCTTGATCTGCTCATCAATCTGGACATCCGAAAGCTTCATCGGATAAGCCGCCTGATCCAGGGAGGTGAGCAGCAAGAGCTGCTTCGTCAGGCTGGAAAGCCGTTTCGACTCCTCGCCGATAATCTCCACATACTGCTGGCGCTCTCCTTCACTTGTTTCCGGCGCGCTCAACAGGTCGGCATATCCCTGGATGTTCATCAGCGGCGACTGGAAATCATGCGAAACATTCGAAATAAACGACTTGCGCGCTTCGTCATTGTGCTGCAGCTGCCTTTGCATCATCTTAAAGCTTTCGGCAAGCTGCCCGATCTCATCATTGCGCTGGATATCGAGCGCATAATTAAAATTCTCCCTCGAGATCTCATGGGTTGCCTCTGTCAGGCTCGTGATCGGCCTGATCAGCTGCTTGGCAAACCAGAGGACGCCAATGATGGAGACAGCTGCAATCGCCATGATGAAAATAACCAGCGTCATATGGATATCCGAAAACAGCAGCCTGTTGTTCGGGCGCATAAACAGGCCGTATTGCTCACCGTCAAGAGTGAATGGAATCCCGACCGTATTCCTGAGATCATTGGCGAAATGCCCCATCATCCAAAATTGATTTTTGAATGTGTTCATTCCGTGGTAAATGTCCCCGTCCTCTATCACCTTCATTGCCTCGTCCGGCAGCTCCCCCCTGGCGAAAGGCTGTCCAAAATACGCTTCCTCGCCATATTCGCTTAGCACATAAATCTGGTATCCGAGCTTGCCGACCGATTCCAGGTAAGGCGGATAGGCTGTGCCGGAGCCATGCACTTGCTCCAGGACATCGACAATTTCCTGGGCAATTTCGACATTTTGCTGGTCAATTTTCTCCTTTGTCGAAGTGAGGTAGACGAAGTTGGCGACCGCAAAGCCAATGGCGATAGAGATGACCAGGATTACAACGGTTGCGGCGGTGAATTTCCGATACAGCGTGCTCATTGAATCTCCTCAAGCTTATAGCCGATGCCGCGGATTGTCTGGATTTCGACGCTTGCGCCATGCTTTTTCAGACGGTCCCGGATCCGGTTGATATGGGTGTTCAGCGTCTGCTCGCTGCCTTCATAATCCTCGCCCCATGCCTGCTGGATCAGCGTAGCGCGGGTGGTGACTTTATTTTCACGGGAAGCAAGCAGGCTGAGCAGCTCGAATTCCTTCAAAGGCAGCACAATCGTTTCCTGATTGATTTCGACCTCGAAGCTTTTGCGGTCCAGCCTGATATTGCCTGCCTTAATAATGGTTTCCATGGCGCGCTGGTTTCGCCTCAGGACCACGGCGACGCGGAACAGCAGTTCTTTTACCTCGAACGGCTTGACGATATAATCCTCGCTTCCGGATAAAAAGCCGCGCTCCTTGTCCTCCAGCTGGCCCTTCGCCGTGAGCAGGATGACCGGAATCTGCAAATCCTCTGATAGCAGCTTCGTCAATTGGAAGCCGTTCATGCCTGGCATCATCACATCCACAATCGCGAGATCCGTGCTGTGCTCCTCCAGGTAGGACAGCGCCTCCTCCGCCGAGCCGCAGCGCTGGACCTGGTAGCCTTCGCGGCTCAGGTGGATGGAAACGAGCTGCTGGATATAGAGATCGTCATCGACAACAAGGATTTTCATACAACCTGCCTCCCGCTATTTTCCTTTTAAAACCATTATGATTGTTTTAGGCGTCTTTTTCAAAAAACAGAATCAAAGCCGGCATCAGCATGCCGCGGACCAGGAAGGTATCGAGCAGAATTCCGACGGCGACGATAAATCCGAACACAAACAGGTCGGCGATCGGCATCGTCATCAACGCCGCGAATGTAGCCGCGAGGATGATTCCTGCCGACGAAATGACGCCCCCGGTATTGGCAATCGCCGTTTCCAGTGCCGGTTTGATTTTTTGCGCTTTCCGCTCCTCGATAAAACGCGACACGAGAATGATGTTGTAGTCGATTCCCAGCGCCACGAGGAAGATGAAGGCATAAACCGGCACCCTGGTGGAAATCGCCTCAAAGCCGAACAGCACGTCGACAAGGAAGAGGCCAAGGCCAAGAGCCGAAACATAGGACAGCAGGATGGTCGCCATCATGTAGATTGGCATTTTAAACGAGCGGGTCAGTGCCACGAGCAGCACAAGAATCAGCAGCGTCTCCATGATGACAATTTTCACGATATCACCGTCGTTGACATCACGCTCATCCACCAGCTTGGGAGTCACGCCGCTGTAGTAAGCCTCGGCATCCACGCCTGCTTCTTCCAGCAGCTGTGGGGTTTCTTCCCGGAGTTCCTTGATAAAATCAACAGCTTCCGGCGAATAAGGGCTGGTATTCAGGGCCACTGTCAATTTCGCCGCCTTTGCGTTTTCCGTCTGTCCGCTCAGCCTGGCAGAGGCAATGGCGCTGGTGCTCTCGAGTTCCTCAATCACAGCATTTATGCTTTCCTGCGTCAGCTCACTGCTGCTTTCGAGCGTCAGGGTCGTCGGCGCCAGTTCTCCTTTATCATATCTTTCCTCGACGATTTCATAGCCTACCCTTGAAGGAAGGTCTTCCGGGAAGCTTTTGACCATATCGAATTCATACTCTAGGTTAAAAATGTTTAGCGCGGTGACAACCATAAAAATGGCGACCGCTCCGCCGGCGATGAGCGGCTTATTGACGACGAACTTGGCAATCGGGCCCCAGATTCCGTGCTTGACCTTTGTTTCCTGGCCGTATTTCGGAACCTTTGGCCAGAACGCTTTGCGGCCGAACAGCGTGAACAGCGCCGGCACAAGGGTAACCGAAGCCAGCATGATGATGAACATCGCCGTACCGAATATAGGCGCAAAGTTCTGGTAGTCGCGGAAATCGGCAAAGAACAGGACAAGCATCGCTGCCAGCACCGTTCCGCCGGCAAAAAAGACCGGTTCTCCGGTTGCGCGCATCGCCTGCTTCATGGCCTCATGCTTGCTTTCATAGGTGTTCAGTTCCTCGCGGTAGCGTGAGAACACAAACAGCGAGTAGTCGATGACAGCCGCGAACAGGAGGATGCTCATGATCGAAGTGGTCTGGTTGTTGATCTCCAATCCGGCGGCTCCTATCAAGGCGACGCTCTGGTTGACCACCTGGTAGACAATCACCGTGGCTAGCAGCGGAATGATGGCCAGCAGCGGCGAACGGTAAATCAGGATTAAAAGTACTAAGATAATGCCAACGGTCGCCAGCAGCAGGACAAAGTCCGCCTCTTCAAACAGCTTGACCGTGTCYCCCGCGATTCCCGCCGGTCCTGTTATATAAAAGTTGGTGCTCTCAAGCCCGCCGGCGATCTCATTCCCTATCTCGGAGGCATGGTCATTGATTTCGGAATACTGGCTGTTTCCGAGCCCAGGTTCCAGCTCCATCGGCACGATGATCGTGCTGCTGTCTTCGGAGATGAAGCCCTGGATGGCAGGCGCCGGCAGGGCGGAAAGATCAATGACCGTCTTGATTCCCTCGATGTCTTCGGCGATGATGCCGTCGAGAATCTGCTGCACTTCCTCCAGGTTGATGTCTCCATTTTCATTATGGAAAACAAGGATTCCTGGCGTTCCCTGCGCATTCGGGAACAGCTCCTCATTTTTCTTTTCGGCAATGATGGACTGAGCCTCGTCCGGGAGCGACTGGAAGTTGGACACCCGGTAATCATTCAGCCTCGGACCCGCACTCAGGCCGACCATCAGCACAACCCAGGCAATGATCGTAATCCACATCCCCCGCTTCGTCGTCACCCAGTCAGTAATCGGATATAATAGTTTTTTCACCTCATAAACCTCCATATCTTTTTTCTACGAGGCCCATTCTACCGAACCAACATAAATTAAAGCTAAACTTTTTGTGAACAAACAGCGGAGGTGCTGAATAACACAAAAAAAGACACCTCCCAAAAATGGAAAGTGTCGGGGCCCCGCAAATATCGGGGTCAGGCACCGTTCAAACCACAGCGGGTCAGGCACCGTTCAGTGCTTTACCGCTTTAAACGACGGCGGGTCAGGCACTGTTTAGTGAGGKGATGCTTTATTACTTTAGTGCGAACATGATTTCGGTTTCGCAGGCGATTTCGCCGTCTACGGTGGCGATGGCTTTGCCTTTGCCCATTGGGCCGCGGACTTTGATCATTTCGACTTCGAGGCGGAGCTGGTCGCCTGGCTTGACTTGCCTTTTGAAGCGGCAGTTGTCGATGCCGGCGAAGAAGGCGAGCTTGCCGCGGTTGGCTTCCGGCTTCAGCATCGCGACGGCGCCGACCTGGGCAAGCGCTTCAACGATGAGGACGCCCGGCATCACCGGATAGTCCGGGAAGTGGCCGTTGAAGAATTCTTCGTTGGCGGTGACATTTTTCAGCCCGACGGCGCGTTTGCCTTCGTCGACTTCAATGATTTTATCGATCAATAAAAAGGGATAGCGGTGTGGAATAATTTCCTTGATTTGCGTGATATCGAGCATTGATTTTAGTACCTCCTACTAATAATAGGTTCTTATCTTTCTCCATTGTACTAAAAAAGGCATGCAAAAAGGAAGGGGGAATTCCCCCTTCCTTCATTATTGTCGTTATTGTCGTTTTTCAACCAGGTCCAATATGTGGGTCCAAGTTGATTTCTCAAAGATTTCTTTTGGATTGCCGTTACCCATGACGCCGTATCCGAAAGCGGCACCCGCAATGATGCTAAGAGCGAGCAGAACAATGACCAGAATGACCCGAAGCCAGATGGGAATGAGGCGCACACGGACTCTTTGGCGCTTCTTCGCTTTTGGCTGCTGTTTCTTAGCGGTTTTCACTTGTTCCCGTGTCGCTGATTCCTGCTGTTTGCTGTTCAATGCCATTCTGTTCTTCCCCTTTAACACGAATTCCGGCGGCCATTCGGCTGTTTCTACCCAATTGCCAACAGGGTTTTTCACTTTTTTACTATTTCTATTATAGAAAAAATCCCCTTATGTTACATTAACAAATTGTAGCAAAAACAAGTGCATGAGAAAAGCATTTCCGCTTCAACGGCCTTCCGCAAAGCGCTTTAGCCGATTTTTACCCGTGACAGCCTGTCGAGGTTGTCGAGCATGATTCCCGTACCGATCGCCACACATTCCATCGGAGCGTCGGCTACAAGTACAGGCACTTTCAGTTCCTCGGCCAGCAGCATGTCCATGCCATGCAGCAGGGCGCCGCCTCCAGTCAGGATGACACCGCGGTCAATGATATCGGCGGAAAGCTCCGGCGGAGTGCGCTCGAGTACGCTTCTTGCCGCCTGGACAATCACAGCCACTGATTCTCTCAGCGCCTGCTCGATTTCCTCGGAACGGACCGAGATTGTGCGCGGCAGTCCGGACACCATGTCACGGCCGCGAATTTCCATTTCCTCGCTGCGGGAGCCCGGGAACACCGTACCGATGTTCAACTTGATGTTCTCGGAAGTGCGCTCGCCGATCAGCAGCTTGTATTCGCGCTTGATGTAGTTAAGGATCTCGGCATCAAACTTGTCGCCGGCCATTTTAATCGACGAAGAGGTCACAATGTCCCCCATCGAAAGCACGGCCACATCCGTTGTACCGCCGCCAATGTCGACGACCATGTTTCCGCTCGGCGTGAAAATATCCATTCCGGCGCCAATCGCGGCCACTTTCGGCTCCTCTTCAAGGTAAATCTTCTTGCCGCCGCTCTTTTCGGCTGCTTCCCTGATCGCTTTTTGCTCGACGCTTGTAATGTTCGTCGGAGTGCAGATCAGGATGCGAGGCTTGGACAAAAGCCCCTTTACGTTCAATTTGTTTATGAAATGCTTCAGCATCGCTTCGGTCACATCGAAGTCGGCGATGACCCCGTCCTTAAGCGGGCGGATCGCCACGATGTTCCCCGGTGTGCGCCCAACCATCTGGCGCGCCTCCTCGCCTACTGCCAAAACCCTGTTTGTATTTTTATCAATTGCCACGACAGACGGCTCATTTAAAACAACCCCACGGCCTTTTACATGAATCAACACGTTCGCTGTACCAAGGTCAATTCCAATATCCCTTGCCAACATATTAACTTAATCCTCCTTGAACAAACGGCGGCTGCGGCTGTTTCATCCTCACCTCTGCCACATAAACATAGACAAGGAATTCATTCGTATCAGTCGCGGCTGCTATCTGCGAACCATATTCTACCCTAATTGTTTATTTTACCATAAGGGTAGGAAAATAGTAACTATCTTCCACAAATATTTGTCAATTGCTGTTGTGATTTGTCGGGATATTTTTGTTGAAATTTTACTTATTTGGAAGTGGGGCTATTTTGTAGATTTGTATCGGGTTGTGTAGATAAAATTGTTTTTGTGCAGATATCACCCCGGGTTGTGTAGATAAATTCCTTTGGCGTAGATATCACCTCAAGTTATGTAGATGAAATTCTCTTGACGTAGATATCGCCCCTGATTGTGTAGATATAATCCTTTTTTTGCAGATATCACCCCAACTACGCACAATCCCCGCACAAAAAGAGGAACAGCACCCGCTGTCCCTCCTCTTTCCCTCTATTCTTCTTCGACTGCCGTTGTTTTCCGTCTCCGCCACAGGAGCAAGGATGCGGCCAAAATTGTTCCGGCCAGTCCGGCGATGGTGCCGGCGAACAGCGGCTTGTTTTCGTACAGCTTGACGAGAGCGCCTTTTTCGATGATCTCGAATGGAACGGTGCTCACGGTCTCGTTGCCCGCTTCGTCATAGGCGGTGACCGCGACTTCATACTTTTTCACATCAGTCAGCGTCGTTTTGATCACAACGCGGCCGTCTTCCTCGGCCACATCGCCATCAAACATTTCACCGTTGATCATCACATTTTTAATCTTGTCATCAGGATTATCAAGGTAAATCGACAGGGAGACCGGATCGCGGTACTGCCTGTTTTCCTGGACGCCGTCAAAGATGACCTTCGGCGCGGTTTTGTCGAGGATGAACTCGACGCTCAGCTGCTTGATGTTGCCCGCCTTGTCCTTCACCTCGAAGAACAGCACATGCTTGCCTTCGTCGGTGATCGGGTCGCCAAGCTCGTACGGCTCGCCGTTCAAGAGCATCGCAATGATGTCATAGGCGTTAAGGTCTTCAATCAGCAGCTCCGGAATCAAATCTTCATTAAAATAAAGATTCGAGATTGGCTCCTTGAACTTGATTACCGGCGCTGTTTTATCAATCGTGAACACGATCGTCCGCGATGACACATTGTTCGCCAGGTCCGTGACGACGGCCTTCAGCACATAATCCTGCTCGCGCTCAAGCCTTGTGCCATTGACGAACGGCGCGCCGTTCAGGGTAACCGAGGTCTTGCTGCTGTCGAGATGCAAATCGGAATACGTCACGCGCGGCGCGATGATGCTGTTGAAAAAGCCATCGAGCACACCGGTGATGTTCAAGGCAGGCTTGGTGGTATCGAGCGTGAACGAAATTTCCTGGGTGCTTTCATTGCCTGCCTTGTCGCGCGCCAGCACCTTGTAGGTGTACTTCATTTCGCGCGATGCCACCGGAACATTGGCGCCCAGATTGCCGCCGCCATTCAGCGTCACCGACACGATGCTGTCATCACGCTGGTCAAGCGCAAACTCCGGCGTGAACACTTCGTTGATGAACTCGCCGTTTTTAATCACGCGGTTTTGGCCTTTGAATTTCGGTGTAATCACCGGTGCCGTTTTATCAATCGTAAACGTCATGTTCGCGCTGTGCGAGTTGCCCGCCTTGTCGGTCGCCTCCACAACAATGCGGTATTCGCCTTCCGCGCTGAATGCATGGCTTAGCGATGCCACATTTCCGCTGGTCCGGAAGCCGCCAGGATTATACCCTGCGCCATTGCGCGTCACGCTAATCTTATTCACATCCAAATTCAAGTCAGTAATCGCCACGCTGACAGTTTTATTTACATTGTAGTGCGCATTGTTCTCAACGCCGGTAATCTCGATTGCCGGCTTGACGGTGTCGATCGTGAACGTCTTCTTCTCCACCGCCGGGCCGTTGCCAGCCTTATCGGTCGCCGTCACACTCAAGGTGTATAGACCATCCCTATTAAAA
Organism: Bacillus sp. FJAT-27251; assembly: GCF_001273925.1. Taxonomy (GTDB): domain Bacteria; phylum Bacillota; class Bacilli; order Bacillales; family Cytobacillaceae; genus Mesobacillus_B. The sequence continues at coordinate 842,947 of NZ_LIGG01000001.1, forward strand.
TTGTAGCCCAGCTTCGAAACCTTGCCGGTATTCTTCCATGAGCCGATGCTAAAATTCTGGCCATCCTTCGTGGCGGCGATGGAAACGTTGTTGGTGCTGAAATTCAGTTCATCAACCGAAACCGTCACATTCCTTGCCGCCGGATTGAACGAACCATCCTCCACGCCAGAAATGGCAACAACAGGCGTGGTTTTATCGATGATGAACGCAATCCGTTTGTGGACCGTTTCGTTGCCGGCTTTGTCGGCTGCCCTCAGGTTGAGCACATAACTGCCTTCTTCTTTAAAAGTAAACCCGAGTTCCGCGGTCGAAGCGCTTGTCAGCCTGAAATTGCCCACATTGTAGGCCTGGCCGTTGCGGGAGACATTCAGGTTCACTTTGCCCAGATCCAGATTGATATCGCCGGCCTTGAACGTGACGGTTTTATTGGTGCGATAGTCCTCGCCGTCTTCCACGCCGGAAATGCTCAGTTCAGGCGCAACCTGGTCAATCGTGAATAGCAGCCTTTTACTGTCCGCTTTATTGCCCGCCGCATCGACGCTGGTGACCGTAATTTCATACTCGCCGTCGGTGCCAAACTCGTGGGCGATGCTTGAAACCTTGCCGGAATTGGACCAGCTGCCAATATCATAGGCTTTCTTCTCGCCGTTGGCTTTGCGCGTTACCGAGATGTCCACGGCATTATTTTTAAAATTATGCTCGGTCACGGAGATGGTCACTTTCCGGCTGCTCTTCGAATAGAAGTTATTCTGCACTCCGGAAATGTCAATCACTGGCTTCACATTGTCGACCGTGAACTTCAGGCTCTTGCTCTCGGCCTTGTTGCCGGCCTTGTCTTCAGCCGAGACGGTGATTTCGTAGTCGCCATCGCCTTTAAACGTATGGTTCAGCTTTGAAATTTCACCGGTATTCTCCCATTTTCCAAGCTCATACTTCTGGCCGTTTTTCGTAGCCGAAAGTGTTACTTTATTGTGTTTAAAATTATGCTCGTCCACTGTGATAGACAGCGTCTTGCCTTCCTGGATAAAGCCTCCGTCGGCAATGCCGTCCAGGCTGATTTTAGGAGCAGTATGGTCAATCGTGAACGTACGCTTCATGCTTTCAGCGGCATTCTCTTTTTCATCGGCAGCATGAAGGATCAGCTCGTAGTCGCCTTCTTCCTCAAAGCCCAGAACAAGCTCCGCTTTCCACAGGCCGTTCTCCTGCCTGCTGGTATTCCAATTGAGTTTGCCAAGGTCCTGCGGCTTGCCGTCCTTTTTCACTTCCACTTCTGTCTTCTTCAGGTCAACGCGCTGGTCCACGACGGTTAGCACTGCTTCACGCTTCTGGTAATGTGCGCCGTTGTCCACGCCAGTGATGGCAAGCTCCGGCGGCGTCTGGTCAATGCCGAACGAAATCGGGCCAGTCACCGATTTGTTGCCGGCTTTGTCGGTGCTTTCAAAGGTCAGCACATATTCGCCGTCTTCCTTGAATTCGTGATTCTGCAGCGCATCCTCACCGGCCGCTTCCAGATGCTTTTTACCGTTGCGCGTCACCTTCAGCAGCGTCTCTTCAAGCACAAGGTTCTTGTCCTCCGCCTTGATTTCCGCTTTCATCGGTTCGCCATACAGCTCGCCATCCTTGACGCCTGCGACGCTCAACTTTGGTGCAGTCTGGTCCATCGTGAACGATATCGGACCAAGCGTGTATTCACGGTTAAAATAATCCACCGTACTCAGCTCCAGCTCGTACACGCCGTCATCCTTGAAGGACAGGGCCTTCGAGTAGCGGAAGAAGAATCTGTCCAGTTCAGTTGTCAGGTATTCCTCGCCGTCCTTTTTCACTTTAAGGACCGGCTTCGATTTCAGGGTGAAATCCTGGACGAATATGGTGAGTTCCTTATCTTTATTCAGGTACTTTCCATCAATGTTTTCATCGGACAGCCAGACAGCCGGTGCGCCGGTGTCGACTGTGAACGAAAAGCTGTGCTCAGCCTTGTTGCCGGCTTTGTCAACTCCTTGGGCTGTCACTTCATACAAGCCGTCAGAGTCGGCCTTGAATGTGGCCTTGCCGCCTCCATCCAGCTTGTAGCTGTCTTCTTTTTCCACGCCATTAAAACCGGTGCGCGTGACAGTGACATTGCCGCTGGCGAAATTCTCGTCAAGCGCGGTGATGGCCACTTCTTTCTTTTCATCATAATTTTCCTGGTCGGCGGCGCCTTCAACCTTGAACTCAGGATTCTTGCGGTCGATATGCAGCACAACTGGTGCAAGGTCGTGTTTTTGGCCGAGCGCATGCCTTTCAGTCACGCTCACGGCGATTTCGTAGGTGCCATCCTCACTAAAATGGTATCCGCCGTCAAGCTTGGCTTCGCGGCCATTCGGCGAAAGGGTGAGGTTCTTCGTTTCAGCTGTGCCGTTCCTGGTGATCACGGCTTCCGCCCCTGACAGCCTGATTTTACTGCCCACAGACAGGCCGATGCTGTCGATCGCATAGAAGCCTCCGCTCTCGACAGGCTTGTCGTTCTGGTTCACCTGCAGCTCCGGACCTTTCGTGCGAATCGAGAAGGACAGGCTCTTTTCTTCGCTCTTGTTGCCGGCTGTGTCAATGGCGGAGAGGCTCAGACTGTATTCGCCATCCTCCTCGAAGGTGACCGAGCCATGGTAGGCGCCATCTTTCCCGGCCCACTTGGCTGACACAGGGATATCGCTGCCGTAGCGGGTCGCGCTCAGCTGCACATTCTGCGGGTCGAAATGGGCATCTTCAATGCTCATGTTGACGGTGACAGCCTTCGTGGACAGCGTGCCGTCAAGGTTGTCAGGCAGGGTGATTGCCGGTGCGGCGCCGTCCCTTGTGACCTGGAAATCCACTGAGGCAGCATCGCCGTCCCAGCTGTTGGTTTCCGGAATATCAATATGTATGTCCAAGGTGCCTTCTTTTGTAAAAGGAATGTTCACATTGTATTTACCTTTAAAATTGTCATCCTTGACCGGTGCCGGCACGGCAACGGCTGCCCCGTTATGGGAGGCGGTCACAGTGAACGGTGTTTCCACAGGCTGTGCTTCTTCGCCTTCCGGAGGGTTGGCGAATTTATTTTCATAATCGTCCTCCAGGTCGACCGTGAAGGATATGGTGTCTTCGCTCGTCAGCCAGTTTTGGTTGAAGCTAGTGTCCATGTTCCATGACTGGCCGTTGAAAAGAACGTAGCGGTCAATCCCCGTTTTTGTCGAAAACGCCGGATTATCGCGGAGCAGCACCCCGGACAGCAGGACAAGCGCCGCACAAACCACCACAAGCACCTTGTTTTTTCTAAACATCGCAAGCATCATTCTGATTCCCCTTTTAAATGATCGTCGTCGTGTGGACCACAATGATGTCCACTTCTTTTTTAAAATAAAGCTCCTGCTCCTCCTCCAGAGCTGCCGCCGCCAACAGGGTTGTTTCCTCCATCGTCGTGGGCACCGTTGTTTGTGCCGGCTTTGACAGAGGCATCGTTTCATTGATGTCTGAGAGCAGCGCGGTTTCTTCGATGGCTGACAGGAGGGCCGTTTCTGCCGCCGGTGTCAGCAGCTCCGTTTCTTCGATGTCTGACAGGTGCGCGGTTTCTGCCGGCTCGTGGTGCGAACTGGTTTCGTTGAGTAATTGCGTTTCCTGCAGGAGGGCCGTTTCTGCCAGGTGCTGCGGTTGCGCTGGGTCCTGCGGCAATTTCGTTTCCGACGCGTGCTTCGGACCCTGCAGCAGAGCCGTTTCCTCGATATGCCCCACCTGGCCGGAATCATCCAGCAACGCGGTTTCCTCCAAAACACCGCCTTCAGCCTGTTCCGCCAGCAGCGAAGTTTCTTCTACGTGTTGAAGCTTTTCTACCCCAGGAGCCAGAAGCTGCGTTTCCGCTGCAGGCTCGAGCAGTGCAGTCTCCCCTGCTTGAGGAGCGGCAGGCCGTCGCTCGGCCTCCAAACTGTCCTGTAGCAGCGCCGTTTCTGCCGCAGTTGGTACAGGCTGGGCCTGGTCTGCCTGGCTGTCCTGAAGCAACGTCGTTTCCTCCAAGTGCGGAGCTGCGGGACGCTGCTGGCCAGCCTGGCTGTCCTGCAGCAACGTCGTTTCCTCCGCCTCATTCCTGCCCGGCACTCCCGCATGCTCAAGCAGCACCGTGTCACCCGCCTCCCTCTTTTCAACAGGGGCAAGCAGGTCCGTCGGCGCCAGAGCTGCTGCCGGCTGAACAGCGGAAGGCCGTGTGATCGCGGCGGATCCCTGGCCAAGGTTCTGGGTGGAGGTGTGCTTCTGCTGGTTCTCCATCGTCAGGGTACGCTCGGCTCGGGATACATCCACATCTTTGCGCAGCTTGATTTCATTGGTGATCCGCCCTGTCTGCTCGGCCTCGGCGAACTTCCGGGCGCTGGCGATCCTTTTCGCTCCTGGGAGGGAGATGCCTGTCAGGTCCTTCACCACCTGCGGGATATTGAGTTTTATATAAAGGAAGACTGCCAGGATGAGAGCGACCAGCGCCCCCGCCATGCCTCCATAAAACAGGATGTGATAGTCCATTGTGCTAGCCTCTTTCCATCATTCGATGATTCCGAGATTCTTCATCCGTCGCGTCCATTTTTTATAGGCCTCGTTTGCCTGGGCGCCCTCAAGCTTGCCAGCTTGCTCATAGGTTTTCCTGGCTTCACTGTAGCTGCGCTTCGACTCTTCCTTCAGCTGCTGGATGTCGAGCTGGAGATTGCCAAGCTTCACATAAAGGGAGATGCTGTCTGGATATTTTTTAAGCGCCGAGGTGAATTGCTCGGCCGCCTGGGCATGGTTTCCCATCTCCTGGTGGATGGTGCCGATGCTGCCGAGAATATCCTCCTCGTTAGGCGCATTCAGGTCCAGCAGGTTGTAGTAGTGCCCAATGGCGGCTTCGAAATCCTCATTTGCCGCCGTCACATCCTGCGTATTCACGCCGCGGCTGTAGTAGGCCTGGGCCAGCTTCTGCTCGAACTGCATTTCATATTTGTACTGCAGCTGCTCCTGGCCAAGCTGGCCGAGGATTTTGTCCGCCTTGTGGACGATGTCGATCGCCTCTGTGTTGGCGTCGGGAAGCTGGCTTTTATAAGAAAGATAGATATTCGCCAGAGAATTGTAGTTTTCGAGCTTTTTCGCATCATTGGGCAGACTATCGTTGAATTCATGGAATTCGCGGAGGTCGCCGGCGAACTTTTCATAGTCGACGCTCAGCGTTCCCATCGTAGCCGCGAGCGATTTGTAGTATTTCGCATCCGGGATCTTCTTTTCATTCACCATCTGGAAATACCTCAAGGCGTTCGGATAATCGCGCTTGGCGTCGAAATAGGTCATTCCCATCTTGAAAAGGACGGCATCATTTTTATGGACATTTCCATATTTATCATTGATGTATGCGCGAATTTTCTCGAGACCGATGTCGACTTCACCGCGGTTCTGGTAAAAATCGAGCAGGTAGATGTACGCTTCCGGCCTGTGGCTGTCGACCGAGGTGATCGCCTTCTCCAGCAGTTCCGCCGCCTCCGTTTCCCTGCCCTCCATCAGTGCGAGGCTCGAGGAGCTCACAAGGCCCATATAATCCTGGAACTGTTCGTTTTTCATGCCGCGGTAGCCGAGCACCGAGGTGGTCGAGAACGCGAAAAACAGCACGGCAGGAATCATGAACAGTCCGAGCTGCTTGATCAGCCTGTTTTTATAGCCCTGTGTCAGCCTTTCGATATGCTCAAGGTCATAGCTGAGCTCCTCGCAGCTCTGGTAGCGGTCTGCCGGTTCGGACTGCGTGCACTTCAGGAGGATGTGCTCAAGCCCCTCGGGAAGCGACGGATCCCATTGGCGAATTGGCCGCACCTCGAACGGCGGCTCGCTCAGACTCTTCCCAGTGACCAGATGGTAAAGCGTGACGCCGAGGCTGTAGATGTCGGTGCGGGCATCGGTCTGCTTGCCGGACAGCTGCTCGGGCGCCGCATAGCCTTTTGTGCCAAGGTTGGTCGTGTCGGTCGAATTCTCGCTCTTATATTCACGGGCTATGCCGAAGTCGATCAGCTTGATCTTTCCTTCCGGCGTGAGCATGATATTGTCCGGCTTCATGTCACGGTACACGATCGGGTGCGGCTTGCGGGAATGCAGGTAGCCAAGCACATGGCTTAGCTGGCGGGCATAGTCGATTACGTCCGCTGCCGGCAGCCTGCCTTCGCGGTTAAGCTTTTCTTTTAACGACTCGCCTTCGATATAGTCCATCACCACATAGATGTCACCGGCCGAATCGATGATGTCGTATATCCGTGGCAGTGCGCCGTGGTCAAGCTTCTTCAGCATATTGGCTTCGACGACCAGGGAGTTGATCAGAAGCTCGTTATTGCTGTTGGCCCGCTTGCGGATATCCTTGACAACAAGCGATTTGTTGAGCCTGTTGTCCATCGCAAGATAAACGACGCTCATGCCGCCGCGGCCGATTTCCTTGAGGATTTCGTATCGTTCATCAATCACTGTGCCAATCTTGATCACGCTGTTTCCCCTCTTTTCTGACTGCTGGACACCGCGATGACCGAGATGTTGTCGGTTTCCTGGCGGCTTTTTACCAGCTCCACCAGCTCTACAAGCTTCACTTTTAGCTGACTTTCCTTGTTAAACTGTCCTGGCTGGAGGCTTTCGGCGAGCTCGCTGTTCAGGACTTCATGGTAAAAACCGTCGGTACAGAGCAAATAGCAGGCCTTGTGCTCCACCAGTCCTTCCGTGATCGTGATGTCGAGATTCTCTGTCGCGCCAATGCACTGAAGCAGGATGTTGCGCCGAGGGTCCCGGCGCGCCTGTTCTGCTGTGAGGTTGCCGCGCTCCACTTCCCTGGCGACGAGCGACTGGTCCTTCGTCAGCTGGGTGACGCCCGAGGAGATGGAGTAGATCCGGCTGTCGCCAACATGGATGATATAGCTGCGGGAATACAGTACCAGCAGTGCAGAAAGCGTCGTGCCAAGCTGGATGTTCCGCACCTTTCCGTAGCTGAAGATTTTATCGTTCAGCGCGGTGATGCAGGTTTGGAGCCCGCTTATGATGCTGCGCTCCTGCTTTTGCCGGAGGAGGGTTGGCAGTTCCTGGTCGAACCAGTCCGACAATCCCCTGATGACGGTGGCGCTCGCCAGCTCCCCGTGCGAAAGGCCGCCCATGCCGTCGCAAATCGCGAACAGGCCGACCTCTCCCTCCGGAGTCCTCGCCGTCTTCATCAGCAGCCCATCCTGATTGCTTTTCTTTTTTATGCCAATGTCGGTGTGATAGGCCATTTGGAATGCCATCGTTCTTCCTCCTTTAAAACAGCCGAATTTGTATTCCTCTAAAACTGCTGGATTTGTATTCTTCTAAAACAGCTGATTTTTATTTCTCTAAAAAAGCGGGAATATTGAATTCTTCTAAAACAAGCGGAATATGTATTCCTCGTTTGCAAGTTTGATACAGTCTTCATGCCGGATTTTGATTTTCTGCTGCGGCTCTGCCTTGACGCCGTTAATAAAGCTGCCATTCCTCGAGGCATTGTCCTCGAAGAAATACTCGCCATTCTGGGTTAAAAACAGGGCGTGGATCCGGCCGATGACCAGGTTGTCCCTCGTATAGTCCGCCTGGAGCGGGTCGCGGCCGATTTTAAAAACAGGCTTGTCCAGGTGGATTTTTTCACCGTTGGCGGCCAGCAAATAAGGGGCGCTCATGGCGGTGCCAAGGACGGTGGTGCCTTCCTCCTCTTCCTGCTGGACGCCGAGGACCGTGGTGCCTTCGTCTTCGGGGTATTGCGTAGGATATTCGTCTTCTTTCACGCTGCCGACCACTGGGGGCTCCTGTTTGGCCGGATTTTCGCTGGTTTGCATGGAAGCGGCCGGACTCTCCATCGACTGCGGTGCCGCTGGGGGACCCTCGCTTGACTGAAAAGCGGTTKGCGAACCCTCATTGAACTGCATTGGGGCTGCCGGGTACCCGCTAATCTGGGCAGCATCTGACCGCCCTTCGCGGAACTGGAGGGCGGCGGCCAGCGCACTCCCCGGCCTGTAGTACTTCGGTTCGCTTGTGATGCCATGCTGATTCTGTTCAAGCTGAAGGCCCGAGTCCAACGCCCATTCACCAAGCTTGGCGGCCAGTTCTTCCGGCTCGATGGTGCCGCTCGACAGCAGATAGTTATGCAGCTTGACAAAAAAGCCGGCTCCGCTGTTTTCGTCGTATGGAGCCAGAGTGATGAGTTCCTGGATAAATTCTTTAAGTGATACCTTTTCAAAGGAATTATTTTTTACCGGAAGATAGATGAAAACTAATGCATTTGAAAAAGGATCAATAAAGACCTGGTTTTTGTTCATGACAAAACAGCCGGTGTCCAGGCCGGCTTTTTTTGCCTCCATCAGTGTTTCCGCGATGTTTGCGAGCCAGCTGTACAGGGAACTGCCTGTAATGGCGGGAATATGTGCAAGAGCGGTCGCGCCGGCAAGGTCATAGCGGATGAACTTGTCCTGGATCGCGATGCAGGGCAGGATACCGGGAATCGAGCTGCGCTGCAGCCAGTCCAGCTTCGCGGTGTCGATTACTTCATATGCACTTTTTTTATAAAATAAAAATTGGTTATCCTGGCTCAAGCTAACTTGTTTGATCATCATCATCCGACTCCATCACATTGTTGTTTGGCATGCAGGGCGCTTGGGGCGCGCCCTGCATGGCCGTATTGTTTTAACTGGGGTGACATTGCGAGAGTGTTCATCGTGACCCGAATTA
>NZ_LIGG01000001.1:852373-864789 GCF_001273925.1 Bacillus sp. FJAT-27251
TCATCGTGACCCGAATTACCGTTTCAGGGCACATTGAACCTCGCCCGTCACCCAAACCACAGCACACTACTTAAACGAACTCGCATTATTATTAATCGCTGTCTCAGCCTGGTTGTAGTTGGTTACGGTGTTGTCGAGGAATTTCGCATAGCTGTCGACCACCTGGCGATATTCTTCAAAGCGCGGTGCGAGTGCGTTGAAGTTGCCGCGGATGGTGTTGGACGAATCGGAATTCCAGGTTGACGCCAGTTGGTTCATTTCCTTTTTCATTTCCTCGAGTTTCATGGAAAGCTGCTGGTTCAGTGTGCGAATCTGGCCAGCGGTATTGCTCACCTCGCCGAGGGTAATTTTAATTCCTTCTCCTGCCATAGGTTCCACCTCCTCTTTATGCAATAGGCTTGCTGATTAGTTGGACAGTCTGCGCGCCTGGTTGATGACTTCGTTTTGCGTTTCGCGGTATGTTTTCGCGCTGAGCTTCAGGAACTCGGAATATTGGCGCATCAGGTTGGTCATTTTGACAAAGTCATCCTGAAAGCCTTTGATCTGGCTGACATAGGCGGTGTTATCCGTCCCTTGCCACGCCGCGCCCATTCCTTCGACTTCGCTGAAAAGCGCCTTGTAGGTTCTCTCGTAGTCCGCCGCCTGCTGGTCAATGCGGTTGGCAGCATTCTCAAGCCGTGATGGTTCTACCATGATCGATCTTGACATTTTTTTCACCTCCTTAAAATAGGCTGGGTCCTGCTATCAGGAATAAAACAGAGGAAATCAGGAATATATCTGGCATTATCAGGAATAAATTCACTACAATCAGGAATAAGTTCACCACAATCAGGAATATATCCATCGAAATCAGGAATAAATGCAAAACCACCGTTTTTCTTCCTGATTCAGAAGTGCTTTTCACAAGAGCAAAGCAGCTTCAGTACAAAACCCTTCGCAACCCCCCCTATATCCTCCGCAATTCACTCGACACGTTCCGGTATTTCTGCGCGGCACTGCGCAAACTGGAGGCGCATTGGGCCGAGCCGATGCCTTTGAACTCGCTTTGGATGCCCTGGGCGATGTCCTCGAGTTCGCGGGCGATGCTGTAGGACTCGGAGATGATCCGGTTCACCTTGCCTTTCAGCTTGGCGTCCATTTTTTTCACTTCCATCGTTCTTCCTCCTTTAAGTCCGCACACTATGGGCTTGCTGCGCAAGATAGCGTTCATTGCGCTGCAGCAGGTTGGCGGTGTTGTTCAGGTAGGAGATGCTCTGGGTGATCCGGTGGTCAAAGGATGTGCTGATGTCAGCCCGCAGCACATGGGTCAGCCCTAGGATGCCGGCTTCCCAGTACAGGCTGTCGATCATTTCGTTCAGGTGCGCCGTCCGCCGCTTCAGGTTCTGCAGGCGGTCGGCATAGTACTTCAGCCGGCCGATGTCCACGGAAATCACGGGCTCTACGTAGGCCGCACTTGCACTGCCCCCTGAAATCAGCCCGGCAAGCCCCGCAACCAGCCCCGCCGCCTGCTTGGCCACATCATCAAAGAACGAATTCAGCCTGCTTCTCAGGGCCTGGTTCATCTGCTGCAGCCCTGCAACCAGCCTGATCGACTCGTCGCGCAGGAATTTGGCTGTCCTCGCCAGCCCCTTGGCCGCGGCCGCCATGATATACGGCGTCACATTCTGCACGTAAATCGAGGCCTTTTTTAACAAAACCGGATTGGTCATCGACGCGCCGAACACGAGCCCTGCGGTCAGATAATTGATGCCGTCCCGCGACCAGTTCGCCCCTTTTTCCGAGCGGTCAAAATTGCCTTTATGGTCAAAGCCGCCCACAGCCGCCAGCCCATGAGTATAAAACGGGTTGAGCAGCTGGAAGATGTTGTCGCGCGGCTTCGTACCCACCGTTCTATCAACGTATGGAACATAGCCGAGCTGCGATACGGGGTCGAACTTGAACACGATGAATTCGTTGCGGTCGCCTTTCAGCGCTTCCTTCTGCCGGTCGGAAAGGTCCCACCAGTACAGCGGAGCTGCATTAATCACGTATGATTTCAGGTTGTCATCCAGGTTGTGCACAAACACATGGGAAGCCAGATTGCCGCCCTTTGAATGGCCAAGCACCAGCCTTTCGCCGTCAAGGTCCCCCATATAGTTCCGGTAAAAAGCGTTCGCCTCGTTCTGCTGCTGGATCGGGATGCCGACCCCGGCTTCAAGGTTGGACGACCAGTCGGTTTTGAGGTGGCCGAAGTTCCCCATCGATTCGCTGCCGCGGAACATCGCGACACTATTATCCTCCGAATCTTTGAAGGCGTAGCCGACAAAACCGGAGTCCGATTTACCCTTGGAATTATTCATTTCGTTCGGATTGAAATTTTCATAGCCGACCAGAGTGATCCCGCTTAGATTCGAATTTTCAAAGTTTACGCTGGTAATAAAGTCATTCAGCGTATGATACGTGTCATCTTTTTCATCAAAATTGTATTTGGCAGTCTGCCAGATTTGCTCAAGACTCTTGCCTTCAAGACGCTGGTTGTTCGGCAGGTCCACATACGAGAGGGTCAGGAGGACATGCTTTTCTTCATCTGTCAGTCGATCAAGGGACATGCGCTCACCCCTCTATTGGTTCGTAATATTCTTTTATTTGCTCCGGACTTTGAATGTCGAGCAGATTGTCGATCATGATCGTTCCATACACCTTCGCATCCAGGTTGGACCATGGCAGGTTGTTCACATTTGAAGTGCGGATATAGTTGGAAATGTCTTCGGATTCATCCACAAACCCTACGGTGACGCCATAGCTCTCCACTCCCAGCTCCTTCAGCTGCTGCTGCAGGGAGTAGATGCCGTCAAGGTACTCATCCACGTTCGGCTCGCCGGCCGTCTTGATTCCGATGTTCAAGGTGACGAGCGCTTCCTGGTTGCTTTTAAAATAGTCTTCTGCAGACATATCCATCATATCGGCGCTGTAATTGTCGCCCTGGACATACAGCAGCGTTTTGAACTGGGCATCACTGCCAAACTCTTTGGCGACAGCATCGCTGTATTTTTCGTCCAGCTCGTTCGACCACTTGGCGAGCGGGTAGCGGTCAAAAAAGCCGCCTTCCTGTGTTTTGCTTTCCCCCGCCAAAAACACAAGCTTGTCATTTCCTTCCGGATGGGCGACGATCTGGTCCTTCCCGTACATGTCCGGGAACAGGTCGCTCCCTTCCTTGCCGCCCTCGGCCACAAACTTGCTGTTATATTTTTCTTCCAGGTAGCTGATAATCTCACCTTCTGACTGCATGCAGCCGGTCCCCCCAATCATGACTAAAAAAATGATAATGGCGATTCTTGCTAGACCCATATAGCACCCTTCCTACTCTTTCTGAGCGAAGGCTTTAGTGCCCCGCCCGTTAAATCAGCATCAATTTCGTCCCGTTGGCGAGCCTGTTCTCGCCGACGGTACAGTTGATGTTTAAAATTTCCCCGTTGCTGCGGTCGCAGAGGATGGTGTCGGGAGTGGCCGCAAAATGGCCGTCCGACAGCTCCGTCAGCGTTCCGGCGAGCAGGTGGAGCACTTCATACAGCTTGCTCTCAAGCGGCAAAAACACGTCAAACTCCTTTTCCGCGGCCGGAACGTACACCTCGACCAGCACCTTATCCATGAAATTTCACCTTCCTATTCGCAGGCTTTTGGCTGCCACTGTACAAAAGCGGCGGCCGCATCTGCCTGTCATCCATGCATCTGCTGTCATCCATACATCTGCCTTCCATCCATGCATCTGCCTGTTACACATGAAACACTTATTTCACCCGTAAAAAACAGCCTCCTCATCCAGCTCCAGTGATGTCGCTAGCATTTTGACAAGCACTGGCTTGCCTTTTGCGACCACATAGCCGAAACCTTCGGGAACTTCGCCGTACATATCGGTGGAGATTTTCGCCTTAAGGATGAACTGGTCGGCGATGCCGCTGCCGATCCAGATAAAATCGCTAAGCGATACATGCTGCTTGAACCAGCTTTCGAACGAGTAGCCGCTCATTCTGTCGCTGCTGTCGGACAGGAGCACATGGACATTCAGGCCGCTGCCTTTTTCGAGAAAGACCTTGAGCTTGTCCTGGGCATCCGGCGACAAGGAGAGCAGGAGGTCACTGTACGCGTGGAGCAGGATGGTGATTTTATCAAACAGAAGCGGCTCAAGCCCTTCCACCATCCGGTCCTTGTTCGTATTGTTGCGGTACACAAGCTCATGAAACAGCTGCACCACCTGGCTCTCACACTGAGCCGGCTGTGCGGCATACTCGTACAGCCGGTTTTCGTCGGAAACAAACTGCTGGCTGCCATCAAGGACGATCACCTTTCCGTCCTTCAGCGACGAGAGCGCTTCGGCCGCGCCCTGCATGAACAGCGCTGTCATGTCGCTGCTTGCGGCAGCTGCGACAGAAATATATTCATTTTTCACATCAAACCGGCTGACAGCGAGCGAATTCTTTTCGATTCCAACCGCGAGGCGGCCCCTGCGGTCAAGCAGGTCGCCCTGCAGGTACTGAGAGTCGACCCTTTCAGGCAGAATTGGCACCCGTTTTGCTGCAGGGCCATTCCATGAAGAGGCCAGTTCGCGGCAATAGTCCGTGATGAACTGGTACATATTGCTGGTCACCCTGGTGATCAAGGATGTCTGGAACTCATAGGCGGCGTCCGTTTTAAACACGCCGCGCCCCTTGAATTTGGACGGATACACGCCGTCGGTGCTGCCGAGGATTCCCGAATACTCGGACATGTCGTTCAGCTGCAGCACGTACAGCTGCTTGAAATTCTGCAGCAGGCGGTAGCGGACGGCACCGGTATTGCTTGCTGTAAGGATAAAATAAATGCCGTATTTCACGCCCTCGCGCGTCAAGAAGGAAATCTGTTCTTCCTGGCTTTCGTACATTTCAGCGAATGCGGAGTAGTTATGGATTACGACGACAATGGACGCCAGGCCTTCCTCCGAAAGCTTGTTGTAGGTCACAAAGTCGCCGCCATACATCCCGAGAAGTTTCTTGCGGGTATCGATTTCGTCGGCGAGCATTTTCATCAGATTGCTGATTTTCTCGCTTTCATGCGAAAGGATCACATCGCCGACATGCGGCGCCTCGCGGAACCAGGATAGTGTCTCCGCCGAGAAGTCGAGCAGGTAAAAATTCACTTCCTCCGGCGTGTGCTCCTCCAACAACGAATAAATCATCGTCGCGATCATCGTCGTCTTCCCGCCGCCGGCCACTCCGTAGATGATGCCATTTCCGTCCCGTGTGATCGGCATCTTCATCACCATCTGGCGCTGGTTCGCCGGGTCGTCGTACTCGCCGATGACCGGGTTGAGGATGAAATTCTTCGTCCTTGCAGTCGGTGATTGCATTCCGGTACCCACCGCAGTTTGCGTTCCGGTTTGCGATGCAGTTTGCGTTCCGGTTCGCGATGCTGCTGTTCCTCCGGTTTCCGAGGCGGCAGCCACTTCGGCATGAGCCGGCTGCTGCTCCAGGTGCGAAGCATATTTTGTTTTTAATTCATCAAGATAAATCCGCGCCGGAATCGGCTCGAGCCACAGCTGGCGGACCGAGATGTTTTCCTGCTGGGCCAGATTGGCGAGATAGTCGGTGATTTCGTCAATCTGCTTCGGCGGATTTTCGGCGATATTTTTACGGCGGTCGATGCGCGCGCTTTTGACGACGCGGCCCAGCTCATCGATGACGACGATGCTGTCATCCTTCGACTTTTCAACCTTGTCGGACGGATAATACGGAGCCCCGGCCCAGGCTGACTGGCCAAGCTCGAACAATTCATTGAACCCGACCTGCAGGTAAAAGCGGCCTGTTGTCGACAGCTCGGCTGCGTCCGGGCGCTTGATTACTTCCATGGAATCCGCTTTTTCCTGGACTTTTAGCGAAATCCGGAATTTGCTGTTGCTCCAGATCTGGTCATCGACGACACCGGATGGCTTCTGGGTGGCAAGGATCAGGTGGACGCCAAGGCTTCGGCCAATCCGCGCCGCTGAGACAAGCTGCTCCATGAATTCCGGCTGCTGCGACTTGAGTTCGGCAAACTCGTCGGAAATGATGAACAAATGCTGCAGCGGCTCGGTGACAAGCCCTTCGCGATATAGTTTCTGATATTTATAGATATCGATATTGCTTTGGTCCAGGTCCCTTCCTGTCTGGCTGAAAATATTCTGGCGCCGCTTCAGCTCGCTCTGGATCGAGATCAGCGAGCGGTTGACGGCCGCTCCGTCGAGGTTGGTGATCGTCCCGGCCAGGTGCGGCAGGTCGGTGAACGCATTCGCCATGCCGCCGCCTTTATAGTCGATCAGGATGAAGGCGACTTCGTCCGGATGGTAGTTGACGGCGAGAGACAGAATGAACGTCATGATGAACTCACTCTTCCCGGAGCCGGTCATCCCGGCAATCAGGCCGTGCGGGCCATGATATTTTTCATGAAGGTCAAGCTTGAACAGCTCCCCGGAGTTGTCGACGCCGATCGGCGTTTCGATGCTCACGGTCGGATTGTTTTCCTTCCAGCGCGTCAAGGCGTTCAGGTGCTCAATCTTGCCGACGCCGAACATTTCGAGGAAGGTGAGCATTTCCGGCAGCACATACGCTTCCTGGGAAAGTGCCAGCTGGATGTTGCCAAGCGTGACGGCCAGCTCCTCGGCGTCTTCCTTCAAAACTTCTGCGTGGAATCCTATGTATTTGCCCGAGATGTCGTCTTTGTCGTAAATTTTCGACTCCCTGCCATTCACTTCGATGACATTGCAGCATTCCTTCGGCAGGTTTTGCAGCTCGTCATACAAAGCAATCAGGCTGTACCCTTCAACGCTTTTATCTTTTAACAGCAGGTTGACCAATTCCGCTTTGGACGCGAGGCTTTTGCTCATCGAGAACACGACGGTGTGCTGGTGCTGCGCTTCCTCAGCGGTGATCTCTTTTTCAAAATAAGCGGAAAGCTCCTTCGCCTCGCTTGGGTCGGTGGCGATGAAGCGGACGTTATGGCTGTCATTCCATACATGCGGCAGCCATTTGACAAACTTCCAGTCCTCCTGCTCGCTGTCGTCATACAAAAACACCAGCTTCAGTTCGTCATAGCTGTGCAGCGAAGCAAGCTGGAAAATCATGCCTTTGACGAAATCTTTGACTTCCTGTCTGCTGCCAATGATGCCAGTAATCTGGTCTTCGGTGAGCGACAGGGTGACCGGGACGTTTTTCAGCACTTTCGGCGCAGAAGCAAGCTCGTACAGCTTGTCCTGGAGATTGTCGTCTTCAAGCTGGAATTTTTTCTCCGGATAGCGGATGTCGGCGTTCAGCGGCAGGTTCCCGAGCCCAAGGCGGATTTTCAGGAAGTCGTCCTGGCCGATGCCCCGCTCCCACAGGTTCCGCTCGCGGTTTTTGATTCTGCCGATACAATTATCGAGCGTCACATGGTTCTCGTGAAGAATCTCGCTTTGGTATGCACATTCCTTCTCGATCACGTGTTTCATTTCTTCCAGGTAGGCTGAGTACTTTTCCTGGCGGTGCTTTTCCTGTTTGAGCTTTTTCTTCTTTTCATACTTCTTTGTCAAAATCGGCCAGAGAACGGTCCCAATCAGCATCGAAATGCTCATCACCAGCATTGGCAGCGCCATCCTCATATCGCCGTTATTGCTCGTCACATTCTGGATCATGATCAGGGCGGTGAACAGTGACGCCATCCCCATCGTGACCGACGGCCCAATCAGGAGCGCAAGCGGCGTTTCATCCGGGTTCGGCTGCTGCGGCGGCGGGKCGATTTTAATCAGCGCCGTTGAGACGTCGCGCTTGAAGCGGGGCGAGCGGTAAAACAATCCTTCCTTTTCGGGAGAAAGGCCAAATTCTTCAAGCTCTGTTTCTTCTTCGATGACAGGCTTTTCGGGGAGGAACGGCTCAAGCGCACGGCTGTCGAGGAACACCGCACCATGCGGATTGTTCAGGCTGAGCAATCGGCCGTTGAAGATGATCTTCAGGCCCATAATCAAAATCACATCGCCAACCTCAAGCTGCCTTTCCTTGATGGCCTCACCGTTCACATACGTTCCATTCGAAGAATCGAGGTCCCTGATGACCGCCTGTCCGTCCGGAGTGTAGTGGATGATGCAGTGTGAACCAGACACCAGCTTGTTGGAAAAGCAGATATGGTTTTCCTTTGAGCGGCCAATTTTGATGATATTGGCAATAGCCGTATGCTTTGTATATTGGTTGCGGCCCTGGGTTGGCGGCTCCACATACAGAAGGGCTGAAGACGACTTGGGATCTCCGCGGTGAATCGTATAGGTTTTGAAAGGCTCAAGCCTTGTTCTGCCGAGGATTTCCTGCTGCTCATTTTTTAGGCAGGCATTTTTATTGGATTTCAGGTGCCATTGCCCTTCCTCGGCTTCGACGGCCATCAGCTCCACCGGATTCCCATCCTCATCCTCGGTGGTGAGCACATACCTTCCGGTTACCCGCTCCGGCAGGACCAGGTTGAACGCTTTATCCCGGTCAAACAATGTCAGTATCACAATCTATCTCTCCCTATTTGCCAATGTATCCATGCTGCTGCCCAGTTTCCCATGAAGCCTGGCTTTTTGCTTATTCTGGGTATTATGTAAAATGCAATAGTTAAATATGAATATTCAGTGAAAATTGGCTCTTAGTATATAAATATCTTACAATATCCACCAGTCAAGGAGAACAATCGCCGGGTAAATTGGGGAAAGATGGGTGTTTAGACCTAAAATACCCGTTTTAAATTGGAATAAACTTGATATTTTATAGGTATTTTTCGACAAAGACCAACAATAATAGGTATATAGCTTTAGCTCTTTCGACACAATCTTATGAAATACCGCATATAAAGATGCTGCCMGCCAGGAAGCCTTGTCATATTTCGCGCAAAAGAAAACCAGCTCCAACTCTAGTTGGAACTGGCGTCCTCTAGCGAATCCAGCCTCTTTCTTTTGCAACCGTCACGGCTTCGACCCGGTTTTTCACGTCCAGTTTATTGAGGATCTCGGACATATAGTTGCGGACCGTCCCTGCTGACAGATAGAGGCGGGCGGAGATTTCCTTTGAGGTACACCCTTCGGAGGCAAGCTTCAGGACCTCCTGTTCCCGTTCTGTCAGCGGATTGTCTTCCTTCATGCTTCCGAAGATAAGCTCGGGGGCAAACTCACGCTTTCCTTTCATCACGCTGCGGATGCACTCGGCAAGCTCGTCGCTTGAGCCATCCTTCAAAAGATAGCCATGGACTCCGGCTTTTACCGCCCGTTCAAAATAGCCCGGACGAGCGAAGGTGGTTAAAATGATCACCTTGCATGGCGAATGAAGCCTTTTGATTGCTTCCGCCACTTCCAGCCCGCTTTTGTAGGGCATTTCGATATCGAGGAGGCAGACATCCGGCTGAAGCGAAAGGATCATTTCCAGTGCTTCGTTGCCATTGGCCGCCTGGCCGATTACCTCGAGGTCGTCTTCAAATGACAGCAGGGAGCCAAGAGCGCCCCTCAGCATTCCCTGGTCCTCGGCAATCATCAGTTTTATCATTATCCTGCACCCGCCCTTTTTTCTTTTACAATAAGTGGGACCGCAATGTACAACTGCGCTCCTTGCCCTGAAGCGACCGACAGTCTTCCATCAATCAATCGCAGCCTTTCCTGGATGCCTTTTAAGCCATTTCCATCAGAGCTTTCTCCGCTAAAGCCTTTGCCATCGTCCATGACGGACAGGAGGATTTCCCCCTCGCCCTTCGACAGCTGGATCCTGCAGGCTGATGCCGCACTGTGCTTGACCACATTGGTCACCGCCTCGCGCAGGCACATGCTGAGGATGTTCTGTGTCAGCCCCGGAACTCCTTCAAGCTTTGAGTCCCCATCAAACTCAAGCCTAATCCCGGCGGCCTCGAGGATGGATTCCGCCTCAACCAGTTCCTCGGCCACGGTGATCGCCCGCATGTCCGAGACAAGCTCCCTCACCTGTTTCAGCGCGGAACGCGATGTTCTTTCGATCTCCTTCGCCTCAAGCTTTGCCTTTTCACTATCCTTGCTGATCAGTTTATGGACCAGCTGGCTTTTCAGCGTGATCATCGACAAAGTATGGCCAAGCGTATCATGCAGGTCCCTGGCGATGCGCATCCGCTCTTCCTGCTTGACAAGCTCCCTGATCTGCTCGTTGGCTTCATCCAGCTTCCGCTCCAGCTCCATGCGGCTGTTCATCGAACGGATGCCGAAGGGGGAAATCAGCATGATGAAGATGAAGATAGCGAAATAATAGGCCCTTTCCTGGATGACTCCATCCAGATGGACCAAAACGGGCGCGGAAATCGCGAGGGCAAACAGGCATAAGGCCCGGTAAAATTTCTTTTTGTCGTCATACCAGCCGATAAAGTTGGCCGGGAAGAAGCCCAAAAATAGGGAATTCAGATTATAAAAGATGGAAAGGACGAGAATTATGCCCACCTGGACAACAAGCCAGGGAGTGTAGCTCTTTTTTCCAAATGAAGCATACAGCTGCCGGTAGCTCACTAGGAAAAGCAGCAGAAGCAGATAGCCAAAAGCCATTTTCCAACCCTCTTCTTCTGCCACATAGTAAAAGGGCATGAACAGGTAGACAAGGAATACATATGGAAAAAAACCATACTTAGCAGGGAAAATCTCAAACTTCCTTTTCTTTTCMCCCATAAATCTTACACCGCCGCTTCCTGTTGTCTCCTTACATAACTTGATAGTAACACGAACAGGAAAAGATACCCATATAAAAGAATGATATTCATCCATTCCGGGCTTCCGCCGCGGACGATTTCCCATGCTCCATTCCCAAAATGATAAGCAGGGAGCCATTTGCCGATATTCTGGATGATATCCGGCATGATTTCCATCGGCATCCACATGCCGCCTGTGATGGCCAGGAGCATATAAATCACATTGGACACTCCTGACGCTGTATCCACCTTTTTCATCGTGCCAACCAGTGTACCGACTGCCATGAACGTGAACGATCCTGCCAGAAGCCATAGTCCGCTTGACAGCCATTGCCCAGCCGAAAGGGATATGCCGTTGGCGACTGCTCCCACCACAAAAATCACGATAATCGAGATCATATGGATGACGGTCTGGCCAGCCATTTTGGCGATGAAGTAGGAGTGGTCCGGCAGCGGCGTGACTTTCATCAGTACCGACCAGCCTTGTGCCCTCTCTTCGACCAGCCTGATTCCAAGGGTCATGATGCCCGACCCCATTAGGCTGAAAGCAGTCATGCTCATCAGGTAATGTGCCTGCCAAACTTTTTGGTCATCGACCGGGGTATGAAAGATCTTCGTAAAAACGACATAGAACAGAAGCGGCATGGCCAGGGACCAGAAGACGTAATAGGGGTTTCTCAGGATTCGGATGACCTCGACTTTGCACTGCATCATGAAAGCTTTCATCTTAGACGGCCTCCTTATTGGCGGTCAATTGTTCAAATGCATCTTCAAGTTTGCCTCGCTGAATTTGAATGTCGGAGACAGGAAGGCCCATTTTGAAAAGGGCTGCCAGAACAGCGTCGCTGTCCTCGGTCACGAGGCTGATGCGCCCGTCCTTCTCATACACGCCGCTGACATGTGGAAGGCTGTTTAGTTCTGTTAGGGAAATCAGTGAATTTGCGGCAAAGGAAACAGACTGCCTCGTCAGTTTGGCGGTGATTTCCCTTGGGGTGCCGTCGCCGATAATCTTGCCGCCGGCAAACAGGATCACCCGCCCCGCGGCATCCTCTGCCTCCTGCAAATAATGCGTCGTAAAAAGGATTGTTTTGCCTTTTTCCTGGAGATGTTTAACACTTTCCCAGAAAAGCTTCCTGGAGGTTACGTCCAGGCCAACCGTCGGTTCATCAAAAAACAGCAGTTCCGGATCTCCCGCCATCGCGAGCGCAAAGCCGAGCCGCCTTTTTTGGCCGCCGGACAGTTTATTGGCCCGCTTTTCCAGTTCATCGTCACTCAATGCTGTCAGGGTAATCAGCTCCTGGTACGGCATTGGGGAGGGATAGTAGCTCCTGAATAGCTGGATTACTTCCCTGGTTTTTAGAGCATCGATCACACTTACCTCCTGAAGCATCGCCCCGATTTTTTCGCGTACCCTTTTTTCTTTTGGATGCTTATCAAACAGCCTGACGCTTCCGCTTGTTGGCTCCAGCAGACCAAGCATCATCATGATGGAGGTCGTTTTGCCAGCCCCGTTCGGGCCGAGGATCGCGACAACTTCCCCTTTGCCGATTGTAAAAGAAACATTGTCCACTGCCGTTTTATTCTTGAATTCCTTTGTGACCTTGTTCATTTGTAAGATGTGTTCCATTTCGCCACCTCCGCTGTATGTATCTTCATTTTAAATTGATGGAAGCATTTGGATTAGTGGATTCTGTCACCTTTTCACATGACAATTGTCATCAATGCGGAGGGGA
>NZ_LIGG01000001.1:865401-906953 GCF_001273925.1 Bacillus sp. FJAT-27251
CACCAACAAAACCCGGCCCCCTACTCCCCAATATCCCCAAAAATAAACAAAGCGCGCACCATCTGCTTTTACCCGGCAGATACTACCCGCTTTGTTTCTAATCATAATCGTTTCCAATGGTCTTGGCCTTGCCTGTTCCCTGTCCTTTTCTACTTCACAGGCTCTCCTTCCCTTTCTTCTTTCCGGTACTTTAGCTTTGTGGCTTCTCCCCCCCTAAGGTGGCGGATCGATTTATGGTAATCGAGTATTTCCTTTACTTCATTCGCAAGCTCCGGGTTGATTTCAGGCAGTCTTTCCGTCAGGTCTTTATGGACTGTACTTTTGGACACGCCAAACTCCTTCGCGATGACGCGAACCGTTTTTTTCGTCTCCACGATATACTTTCCAATCTTGATGGTTCTCTCTTTGATGTAATCGTGCACACCACTCGCCCTCCCTAAATTGGATGTGAGAAGTGTGAAATGAGACCCGCTTACCCTCGTAAACTACTGATTCCGCACAAAGGAACTGCTGGTGCGGCAGAAGGCACGGCCTTCTTCACCTACTGCAAATAATCATGTCTCCGGCTGAATTCACATACTCTGCAAACGACTCCTCACCTCAAACACTCTCTTTGACAGGTTTGTAACCATTCTATTAGCTTGGATAAGGATATATGCACAAAAAACACAAGAAGGACAAAGAATCCCCAAATTTATTCAGAAAATTTACTCTTTTTAGGCGAATTCCAATCACTTCATCCCCCTAAAGAGTGCCTGACCCCGGGTGCGGTGCAGTGTTAAAGGGTGCCTGACCCGCGGTGCGGTAATGAGTTAAAGGGTGCTGCCTTTGAGGAGGTCGGCCCAGGTGGTGTGGCCGCGGTCTTTGAAGTGGCGCAGGAGTTCCACGAACAGGTAGGCGGTGGTGAGGGCGTCGCCGATGGCGCTGTGGCGGTCGTAGATCCTCGTTCCGAAGGCCATGGCGTATCGCTCGAGGTCGCGCATATCGTACGAGGGGGCAATAAAGCCGATCATGTTGAGGGTATCGATGGTTTGCAGACCCTTCAGGTTCCGGTTTCCCCGCTTCAGCTCATGCTTCAGCACGAGGCTGTCGAAGCTGACATAGTGGCCGACCAGGCAGGCGGCCTGCCGGGATTCCACATAATTAAAGAAGGAAAGGATCGCCTCGGTCGCTTCCGGCGCCTGTTCGACTTTTTCCATCGAAATCGACGTCAGCTGCGTTATTTCCTGAGAAATTTGTCGTTTCGGGTTCACATAAGTCTGGAATACACCCTCTTCGACGACCTCCATCCCTTGTACATGGACCGCGCCAATTTCAATCAGCCGGTCCTCCCCTGCCACCTGGAACCCGGTCGTTTCTGTATCAAACACCACAAATGACAGCTCCTCGATGGAAGTAGACAATGGAAGTTCCCGGTACGACAAAGGACAGTGGATGGTTTTACGCTGAAAGAACATTTCTGCCTCCTTGGCCACTAAAAATCAACACTGTTTTCACAATTTCATTCTTCTTTTACAAATCTTTACACGAGCTTTATTAACATTACTACCTTGAAGAAATAGAATAATAGTTGTAAATGCCTCAAACCACCATTTAGGAACGGGGGACTTTGGATTGTCTGGTATCCTTAACATACCTGAAAGTACCTTTGTTCCCCTCCAGAGGTGTAAGCACCCCCTCTCGCCTGCACCTCTGATTTTTTATGTTGGAAGGAGATTTGACCATGATTCTGGTTTGCCCCAAGCATGTAAAAGAGGCCCTGAAAATGATGGACCTCCCGCACGTTCAATCAATCAGCGAACAAGATCTTACCGGCCGGGAAAAGAGCTGCCTGATCTGCTGCAGCCAGGCAAAATACAAGCTGTTCAATTACACACAGCAGCGAATCATGACAAAGCAAGCAATTTAAGGGAGGCCACAGTCATGTTCCTAAATCGGCCCTCTCCCCGGCATCTTTTCACAACGGGAACCTCGCAAACACCATCCCCTGCAGTTCGCCCAGGGTCCTCAGGCTGAGAATCAGCTCATCTTTCTCCCTGGTGGACAGGCCGGCAAACTGGAGGACCGTTCCCTTCCCTTCCCAGCGCATGCGTATATATAAGGAGAGAACCTGGCTTGAGGCGGCTTTCAGGTCGGCAGCGAACGCCGAGGTCAGCACGCCTTTTTTCACAAGCAGCCCGATTTTCTCCACCGGCGTTCCGCCCACCACACTATAAAGCAGCGCGAGAATCTGCAGGCTGTGATGATACGGAAACAGCACTTCTTTTTTCATGTCGATGCTTTTCCGGCCGATTTTAAACAGAGAGCGAATCGGCTGGTCCAGCACGGGAATCACCTGGGTGCGCTCCTCCTGTGCAAGACGGAACAAAAAGATTTTCGAGCGGCCCAAAAGCTCCCTGACACTTTCCTCCAGCTTCCGGGCGACGTCCTGGTCCCCGGCGACAAAGCGGTATGAGAAGAAGTTCTGCGCCGCCATCAGGTTTTCATTGGTCGACTGCAGCATCCACTGCCGCACCCGGTCCTGCCACTGCCCAAGCGACCCGCGCCACGCTTCCTCGCTTGCCATCATCCTCCCCTCGCAGCGGGCATAGCCCGCCTTTTCAAACAATCTCGTTATCTCGCTTCCCAGCTTTTTAAAATAGGCAGGATCACCGTCCTCTCCATAGACTAGGAAATGATCCTGGTCGGTGAGCATGAACTGCTCGCCGCGCCCGCTTGAGCCCATCTGGAAAAAGGCGAACCCGGCATCCCTTCTGCCCAGATTTTCGGCAGCAAGGTCCACAATCCGCGCCACTACACGGTCGTAAAGGCTTGTCACCACATCAAGCAGGGTGAAAACCGGCACCTGTTCCTTGATGAGGGTATCGGTGATTTCATAAATCGCTGGTTTGATTTCCTGGAGTGTCGCTTCATCGCAGGCTTCAATTCTTTTAATCGTACTGAGTACACCGGCATTTTTTTTACGGAACAAGTCGGACAACGTGACAATCCCTATCGTCCGGGAGCCATCCACCACCGGAAGATGCTTGATTCCTTTCAGGAGCATGTCGGAAATCGCCTCATAAAAATAGGCGAAGCGGGAAACCGTGACCGGGGCCGGCGTCATGACCGCTTTCGCCGGGGATGTCAGGTGCTCTCCCCTGGCGACGACCCGCTGGACGATATCGCGCTCGGTGATGATGCCCCTGAGCTTGTCCTCCTCCATCACCAGCACCGAACTGGTGCGCTGCTCCGACATGAGCCTTGCCGCTTCCTGGACAGCCGTCTCCGGGGCGACACGCGCCAGGCTGGTGGTCATGATATCCTGCACCCTTAAAATCAGCGAATCTTTTTCACCAAAACTTCGCGCCAGTTTCACCTGCTCGGCGAGGGAGCCGTACACATCCTTGAGCCGGACCGAAACCTGTCCGAGCAGGTAGTCATGGACATTCTGGTCCTCCCACCTTTTTTCCAGAACCGAAAACGGAATCAGCAKGGCCTCCACTTCCTCGACTGTGCGCACTTCCACAGTATGKGGAGGCTTTTCATCGGGCGGGGCGGCGCCAAGGAACCTTGCCAGCGAAGAAAAACCGATCATCTCGCCTTTCTGGACCACTTCGAGCACTTCGCCACCTTCGACCGTCACCTCGGCGACTCCTTTTAAAAGAAGCATCAAGCCCTGCCTCGGCGCTTCCGCTTCCAGCATGATTTCGTTCCTGCCGTATGTTTTCTGTTCGCACTCCGAGACAAGGGAAAGGGCCGTGCTTTGTTCCAGCCCCTGAAACAGGGGATGGAACTGCACAGCCTCCAGCAGCTGATTATAGTTTGGAGGATTCATCGGTGTTCATCCACACATCGCCATTTTTATAGGTCATCTGCTCAGGATAGCGCAGGTCAAGCACCTCTTCCTGCAGCTTCTGTGATGGCGCCGGTGTCGCCAAAGAGACGGCAATATTGGTCAGGAAGGCCGCTGCGGCACCGAATACGCCCGCTCCCGTGTCGATGATGCCAAGGATTGTGAATCCGCCGTATTTGGCGGCGAAAATATAGCCGAGCGTGACACCCAAACCGACGAGCAGGCCGGCGATGACGCCTTGCGAATTGGATCGCTTCCACCATACGCCGAGCACGAGCGCCGGGAAGAAGGTTCCGGTCGCGATCGCGAATGCCCAGGCAACAATCTGCGTAATCGCTCCCGGCGGATTGAGTGCAATCAAGCCGGCAAGCAAGGTCGCGATGACAATCGACCAGCGCGCCACCGAAAGGCGCGTTTTCTCGGTTGCATCAGGCTTCCACACACGGTAAAAAATATCATGTGCGAATGAAGAGGAGATCGAGATCATCAAGCCGCCCGCCGTCGAAAGGGCTGCCGCCATCGCGCCGGCTGCGACAAGGCCGATGACGAATACGCCAAGGTTGGCGATTTCCGGCGTCGCCATGACGACGATGTCATTCGAGATAATCAGTTCATTCCACTGCAGGACGCCGTCGCCATTGCCGTCGGCCAGCTGCAGCTTCCCGGTGTCAATCCATGATTTTGTCCAGGCAGGAAGGTTCGTGATTTCGCTGCCAGCGATTTTCGTCATCAGGATAAAGCGGGAGAATGCCGCATAAGCAGGCGCTGACAGGTACAGAAGCCCGATGAACAGCAAAGCCCAGGCTCCCGACCAGCGCGCCGCTTTCATCGTTGACACGGTGTAAAAACGGACAATGACGTGAGGCAGGCCGGCCGTTCCGCACATGAGCGTGAACATCAGCGCAAGGAACTGCCACTTCGTTCCGTTTGTAAATGGCGCAAAGTATTCGGAAATTCCCAGTTCACGGTCAAGCTCGCCCATCTTCCCGACGAGTTCCCCGTAGGAAAGCCATGGCAGCGGGCTGTTCGTCAACTGCAAGCTCATGAAAATAACAGGAATCAGGTAGGCAATGATCAGGACGATATACTGGGCCACCTGGGTCCAGGTGATTCCCTTCATTCCGCCGAACGCCGCGTAAAAGGCGATCAGCACAACGCCGATCATCGTGCCCAGCTTGGCGTCGATTTCGAAGAGGCGCCCGATGACCACACCGGAGCCTGACAGCTGGCCGATGGAATAGGTGAACGAGATGATAATTGTACAAACCGCCGCGATGACGCGGGCTGTATGGCTGTCAAAACGGTCGCCGATGAACTCAGGCACGGTGTAGCGCCCGTATTTCCTGAGCTGTGGGGCAAGCAGGAACGTCAGCAGCAAATAACCGCCCGTCCAGCCCATGATATAGGCCAGGCCGTCATAGCCGAGAAGCATGATGGTTCCGGCCATCCCGATAAACGAGGCGGCGCTCATCCAGTCGGCGCCAATCGCCATTCCGTTGAACACTGGCGGAACCCCGCGGCTCGCCACGTAAAAGTCGGATGTCGCCCTCGCCTTGTTGTAGACCGCAATGCCGATATAAAGTGCAAACGTTGCTAAAATAATGGAAAATGAGACCAAAAACTGTGTATCCAAACGCGCTCCCCCTTACTGGTACACTCTTTTTTTTATTGTGGAATGTCCAGCCGCCTTTTAATGGTCGACTGTTTTTCCTTCACTGAGCTTTACGTTCCTGGCTTCGTCAATGCCGTACTTTTTGTCGATCATGTCGCCGACCTTGGCGTTGATGAACAAGAGGATGATAAAGGTCACGACGGAGCCCTGAGCGCCCATGAAGTAATGGAACGGAAATCCTCCCAGGGATATATGGCTCAGCGGTTCGGCGAGCAAAACAGCGCCAAATGAAACACAGAACCAAATGATAAGATAAAGGACCATATAGCGGTTCTTCTCGCGAAAATACTGGTCAGCCACGGTTTTGTCGATTTTTTTCACACTTCCACCCCTTTTGTCGGTAATCTTGCCTTCAACCTTTAAGAATCTTAGCGGTCTGGTTTCCGGTAGCATCCCTCCCTTTTTTTCTTATCCTGATGTTGGGCTAGCTCAGGCTGAAGATGAATTTGACTGTATCAAAGAATGGTGCGGGCACCATCAGGATTTCCACCAGGAAGTACAGGAAAATGCTCAGGAACGGCACGAACAGGAAAAACGTTTTGTTCTTCCTCAGCGCCATCACCACGGAAAAAATCGTTATTAAAATCAGCAGCCAAAAAACCATTTATTATCCCCTCCTTTTGTAAGCGCTGTCAAATTTGCTCGAAGATCGGACCTAAACTGAGCGTTGCACGCATCAGAACGAAATAATTTATATAATATTTTGATAATTTATAATTATCCATACTATTGGGTTGCCGGTCAAGCAATATACAAAAAAAATTTCCCCAAACAAAAAAACAGACGGAATCTCCGTCTGTCGGGGTCAGGCACTCTTTAGTACTGCACCGCACTGGGGGTCAGGCACCCTTTAGTGTAGTGAAGCTCTCTTTAGTTTTGTTGAACACCGTAGCACCCTTTACCACTTCACCGCACCGCGGGTCAGGCACGCTTCAACCCTTTAGTGCTTTACTTCAAAAAATATACTCTTGTTTCCCATGGTTTTAATGTAAAGTTCTTTGGCAGTTTGCTGCTGGCGTGGCTGTAGTTGCTGAGGATCAGCCTGGAGTCTTTGTATTTCACTCCTGTTGGCACTTTGAACCGGGTTGGGGTGCCGTGGAAGTTGCAGATGACAATTGCCCTTTTGCTTCCCATCGTCCTTGTGTACACATACAGCTTCGGATGGTTATGATGATGCAGCTGGTATTTCCCGTAAACGAACAGCGGGTTTTCCTTCCGCAGCCTAATCAGCTTTTTATAGAAATGAAGAATCGAATCTTCATCCTTCAGCTGGCTCTCCACATTGATGCTTTCATAGTTTGGATTCATGCCCAGCCATGTCGAATCCCCAGTTGTAAATCCGGCCATATGGGAAGCATCCCACTGCATCGGCGTCCGTGAATTGTCGCGGCTGCGTCTCCAGACCACATCCATGACTTCGTCGTGCGGACGTCCCTTGGCCGTCTCGACCGCGTGGTAGTTGACCATGCCAACATCATCATAATCCTCGATCGACGAAAACTTGACATTGGTCATGCCGATTTCCTGCCCCTGATAGATGAACGGCGTGCCCTTCATCAGGAAATACAGGGCGCCCAGCATTTTCGCGCTTTCCTTCCAGTACTTCCCGTCATGGCCCCAGCTTGAGACCCGGCGCGGCTGGTCATGGTTCTCGATGAACAAGGCGTTCCAGCCGCGTCCCTCAAGGCCGTTCTGCCATTTGGACAGCGCTTTTTTCAGTGCAACCACATCGACTCTTTCCTTTGTGTTCTTGTCCCAAAGGTCCAGGAACTCAAACTGGAAAATCATATTGAAATAGCCATTGTCCTCGCCGACCCAGCGATCCGCATCTTCCAATGTGACGCCATTCGCTTCGCCGACGGTCATCACATCATACTTTTTAATCGTCTTCGCCGTGAACTCCGACAAAAACTCGTCAATGCCGTCCACATTCATCATATAGTCGAACGCCGGGACATAGTCGAGCTCATGCGGATTCGGCAGGTCCGGGAACCCCGGCTTCTTTTTAATATGCGAAATCGCGTCGACGCGGAAGCCGTCAATTCCCTTATCCAGCCACCAGTTGACCATATCCTCCAGGGCGGTCCGCACTTCAGGGTTCTCCCAGTTCAAATCCGGCTGGCGCGTCGAGAAGATGTGCATAAAATACTGCTCTGTTTCTTCGTCATACTTCCAGGCCGGTCCGCTGAAAATCGATTCCCAGTTGTTGGGCTCTTTTCCATCCTTGCCGTCGCTCCAGATGTACCAGTCGCGCTTCGGGCTGTTTTTTGAAGAGCGCGACTCGATGAACCATGGATGCTCATCGCTTGTATGGTTGATGACAAGGTCAAGGATCAGCTTCATGCCGCGCTCGTGTACGCCTTCCAGAAGCTCATTGAAGTCCTCCATCGTGCCGAACTCATCCATGATGTCATGATAATCGGAAATATCATAGCCATTGTCATCATTCGGCGACTTGTACATGGGGGAAAGCCAGATGACATCAATCCCCAGTTCCTTCAGATAGTCGAGTTTGGAAGTAACTCCTTTCAGGTCGCCAATTCCGTCCCCGTTGCTATCCATGAAGCTCCTGGGGTAAACCTGATATGCCACACTTTCTTTCCACCACTTTTTACTCATCGCTGCACCTCTATAACATGTAGTCTATTTTTACACCCACCACATTTGGGAAGGTGATTCTTCTATTAATACTGTCTTCAAGTTGGAAACCGCCCGGCCAAAGCCTTCCTGGATCGACATGATCGGATCCTCATGCTCAATGCTGACCACATAATCATAGCCATACGTCCGGAGAGCGCTCATCATATCGGACCATTCCTTCAAATCATGGCCGCAGCCGACCGACCGGAATGTCCATGCACGCGTTTGCACTACCCCATATGGCTGCATATCCGTCAGTCCATACATATTGACATTTTCCTGGTCGATATAGGTGTCTTTCGCATGGAAATGATGGATCGCATTTTCTTTGGCTAAAATTTTGATTGCGGCAACCGGGTCGATGCCCTGCCACCACAGATGGCTTGGGTCAAGGTTGGCGCCAATGGCATCGCATGTTTCCTCACGCAATTTTAACAGAGTGTACGGCGTATGCACAAGGAATCCGCCGTGCAATTCCAGTCCGATTTTCACATCATGTTCCTTCGCCAGCTGCCCGACTTCCTTCCAGTAGGGGATCAGCTTTTCTTCCCACTGCCACTTCAGCACATCGCCATACTCGTTCGGCCAAGGCGTCACAGGCCAGTTCGGAAACTTGGCGCCTTCATGGTCGCCTGCCGTTCCGGAGAAGCAGTTGACGACCGGCACGCCAAGGAGCGAAGCCAGCTTGATCGTTTTGCGCAGCGTTTCATCGGACTCCTTCGCAAACGCCGCTTCCGGAGAAATCGGGTTTCCGTGGCAGCTGAACGCCGAGATCATCAAGCCGCGCTCGTGGACTTTCCCGATATACTCTTTGCGTGCTTCTTCGCTTTCAAGCAGTGCGTCCAGGTCGCAATGGCTGTTTCCCGGATAGCAGCCGGTCCCGATTTCAACCGCATGCAGTCCAGCTGCCTTCACGGTATCGAGCATATCCTCAAACGATTTGTCGGCAAACAACACGGTAAATACTCCTAGTTTCATTGTGGAGTCTCCTTTCGGCTTAGGCTTTCATTGCTTTCATAGATTCCGTCGATGATTTCGGAAACCTGCAGCGCTTCCTCCGGCTTGACGACCAGCTCCTCGACGCCAAGGCAGGCGCCGATAAAATTCCGTGCCTGTGGCAGCCCGTCATTTTTCTCCACCGGTACGAGCAGCGGCTGGCTGTTCATCAGCATCCCGTTTTTAGTGTTATAAAGCTCAAGCGGGAAGACGTTCACGCCGCCTTCGACACCGGAGATGCTGAGATGCTCCTCGTCGTCCTTGACGTTCGCCGCCCACGATGTTTCAAACAGCATCGAAGCGCCATTTTCAAACGTGATATAGGCGGTCACATGGTCATCGACATCAAAGGTGCTGTAGTCGAATGCGCCCCACTGGTTCACCTGTCCCGGGATTTTGCTGAGCACATTGTAGGCGCGGCCATGGACCGAGATGTGCTTCGGATTTCCCATCAGCCATAGTGCCAGGTCAAGAAGATGGCAGCCATAATCGATCAAACTTCCGCCGCCCTGCAGCTCTTTATTGGTAAAAACGCCCCAGCCGGGAACTTTGCGTCGCCTTAAAGCTTTCACGCGGGCCACAAGCGGTGTGCCGACTTCCTGCATCATGTTCTTGGCCACTTGCGCTTCCTGCCTGAACCGGTAGTGATAGGCGATCGCCAGCACTTTACCGGCCCGCCTCGAGGCGGCCAGCATGGCCTCGCACTCTGCCGCGGAAAGCGCCATCGGCTTTTCGCACAGCACGTGGACGCCTGCATCGAATGCCGCGACGGTGATTTCCGCGTGGAATTTATTCGGAGTGCAGATGACGACGGCATCCACTTCTTTAAAAACATCCTGGTAGTTTTCAAACACATGGGGAATCTGGTATTCCGCCGCGACTGCCTGCGCCCGGGCCAGGTTGATGTCGCTGAGCGCCGTGATCTCACATACTTCGCCAAGCTGGGAGAAAGCCGGGAGATGGCGCCCTGTCGCAATGCCGCCGACCCCGATGATTCCGATTCGAAGTTTATTCATGGTCCAAACACCTCTATACCTCTGTTATTCTCTTACTCTCGTTCGATTCCAGCGCCGCAAGGATGACAGACAGTGACTTCATGCCTTCTTCCCCGGAAACCGGCGGTGCTTCATTGTTGATAACGCAATCCACGAACTTTTCGATCACATGCGAGTTCTTCTGGCCGCCTTCGTCATTGGACTGGATTTTTCCAAGCTGGTAGTTCACCACTTCACCTGTGCTGTATAGCGCGACGAGCGAGTAATCCGGGTCGTCCTCAAGCCGCAGCGTCCCTTTTTCACCATAGATGATCGTCGAATTGTCTTCCTTACCGTTATACGCCCAGCTGGCCGCAAGCGTGCCAATAATGCCGCTTTCCGTCTTCAGCACGCAGACCGCGTTGTCGTCGACAGTGGCAAAGTCCTTCGCGCTCGTCTCGACAAACGCGCCAACTTCAGTAATCTCTTCGCCAAGCAGATAGCGGATCAGGTCGGTTTTATGGACGCCAAGGTCGCCCATCGCCCCGACAAACGCTTTTTCCTTCTGGAAGAACCAGCCTTCCTTGCCTTCGACGCTCCAGCCTTCAGGGCCGCCATGGCCGAATGCCGTGCGGAAGCTGTAGATCTTGCCGAGGTCGCCGCTTGCGATCAGCTGGCGCGCTTTCTGGTGGGACGGAACAAAGCGCTGGTTGTGGGCAATCATCAGTTTCTTGCCGCTTTTATCAGCTGCCACAATCATGTTTTCTGCTTCTTCCTTTGAAGTGGCCATCGGCTTTTCACAAAGCACATGCAGGCCGGCTTCAAGGGCTGCTATGGAAATCGGGGCATGAAGATAGTTTGGCGTACACACGCTCACCGCATCGACTTCACCGCTTTTTAAAAGCTCCTGATAGTCGGTATAGGCTTTGGCTCCGTATTTTCCGGCAACCTCGGCCGCCCGTTCCTCGTTGATGTCGCAAACAGCCACAATCTCCGCCTGCTGGTTGGCGGCGTATTCCGGCAAATGGCGGTGCTGCGCGATGCTTCCAGCACCAATGACTCCAATTTTAAGCTTTGCCATTCTATTTCTCCCCCTTGATCTCTTCCAGTGGTTTCGCGTTTCCGTACACAGGGCGCTCGCGCTTCACCGGCTTTGCCCAGTTGACCGCATTGATGATGACGCGCTGAATTTGCTCATTATGGTAAGTTGGGTACGTTTCATGGCCGGGACGGAAGTAGAATACCTTTCCGTTGCCGCGAGTGTACGTGCAGCCGCTGCGGAACACTTCGCCGCCTTCAAACCAGCTAGTAAAAATCAGCTCGTCCGGCTGCGGGATGTCAAAATGCTCGCCATACATTTCTTCCCTTTCCAGTTCGATGTACTCCCCGATTCCTTCGGTGATCGGATGGCTCGGGCTTACAACCCAGAGGCGTTCCTTTTCATCGGCTTCGCGCCATTTCAGGTCACAGCTCGTTCCCATTAGTGTTTTAAAAATCTTCGAGAAATGGCCGGAGTGAAGGACGATGAGTCCCATGCCATCCAACACGCGCTGCTGCACCTTCTCAACGATTTCATCCTTCACTTCGCCATGCGCCAGGTGGCCCCACCACACTAGAACATCGGTGTTCGCCAGGACCTCATCTGTCAGGCCATGCTCCGGCTCATCAAGCGTGGCCGTCCCTGCCTCAAATCCCGCTCCCTGTAAAAACTCCGCAATGGCACCGTGGATGCCCTTCGGATAAAGATCCCGCACAACCGGATTCTTCTGCTCATGCCGATTTTCATTCCAGACGGTTACTTTTACCATTTCAAACCACTCCTTTTTAGGTTTCATTTACCCTTATTTTAGAGGTTCCAACACAGAATGAAACGGCTTACATTGACACTTAGGGTGGAAAATATTGAACTGTGGGGTGGAAAGATTGAAATGGGCATCAACTCTTACGGCAAAAACTCACGGCTTTACGACAAATCCAGTTCACTTACGACAAAGCTCCACCTTCTTACGACAAAATCAGTTCACTCACGACAAAGTTCCACCTTCTTACGACAAAATTCAGTGCACTCACGACGGAACTCCACCTTCTTACGACAAACTCAGTTCACTCACGACAAAACTCCACCTTCTTACGACAAATCCAGTTCACTCACGACAAAACTCCACCTTCTTACGATAAAACCAGTTCACTCACGACAAAGATCCACCTTCTTACGACAAAATCAGTTCACTTACGACAAAACTATCGACACTTACGACAAACTTAATCCCTTCTTTTTTTCTGGTTCTTTTTACCCAAATAGATTCATATCTTATCCTGTCTTACATAGCGGCTTTTGCCAGGAGAGGAGAAAGAAGGAATGTCTTGGTTTACAAAATGGTCTTTTAAAAACAAGAGTGCGGTCGCGATATTGTCCATCCTGATTATGGGGCTTGGACTGATCAGCTATTCCACCATGCCGATGGAGTTCCTCCCCGCGGCCGACCAGCCCCAGGTGACCGTCGTGGTCATGGGGGAAGGAAATGATGCGGAGACGATGCGCGAAGGCGTCACGGAACCCATCGAAAATGCGCTATCGGGAGTAGCTGGAAAGAAAAACGTCTTTTCCACTACTGGGGATGGATATTCGAAAACCGATATCTTCTTCGAATCGAAAACACCGATGAAAGAAGCGAAATCGGATGTGCAGGAAGCCATCGCTTCCCTCACGCTTCCGGCAAACGTGAGCAAACCCCAGATCGTCCAGCTGAACACAAGCATGATTCCGATCTCCCAGATTACGGTCACCTTCGGCGGAGGGGTCACGCATGAGAACATCGAATTTGCCGAGAAGGAAATCCTTCCTTCTTTTAAAAGCATCAAGGGAGTGGGCAGCGTCCAGGTTATGGGAACCTCCTCTTCTTCCGTTTCCCTTGAGCTGAAGGAAAAGGAGATGGCTGAAAGCGGGATCCCGCTTCAGCAGATCCTCGGAGTCCTTCAGGGATACGACACTTCTGCAGCGGTAGCTGGAAAAACGCTTGACGGAGAAGCCGCCAACATCAAGGTTGTCGGGAACATAGAAAGCCTTGAAGAGCTAGAGAAGCTCCCGGTAGCTCCGGGCGTCCTCTTAAAAGATATCGCGAGTGTGAAGGAATCCTCTTCAAGTAACGCGCTGAACCATATCAACGGCGAAGAAGGCCTGTTTATGATTGTCACGAAGGACACCACATCGAATGCGGTGAGTGTGACCAAGGATGTGGCCGCTGCCGCCGAGGAGCTGAACAAAAAGTTCACGCAGCAGGAAACGACCGTCGTGCTCGATACAGGGGAAATGATTGAGAATTCGGTTCACACGATGATGAAGGAAGTGCTGCTTGGGGCTTTGTTCGCCACCATCGTCATCATGGTGTTCCTCCGGAATATCCGTTCAACAGTGATTACCATTGTCTCAATCCCGCTGTCGCTTTGCTTCACGCTGTTTCTATTGTCGCGGTCCGGCATCACCCTGAACATCCTTACCCTGGGTGGGGTGGCGGTGGCGGTCGGGCGCCTTGTCGACGACAGCATCGTGGTCATCGAAAACATTTTTCGGAAAAGGCAAACTGAGCCTTTCTCGGTCTCGATGATCATGGAGGCTACCAAGGAAGTGGGCAGCGCCATCACCTCCTCGACCTTGACGACGGTGGCCGTTTTCCTTCCGATCGGTCTTGTGAGCGGGTCGCTTCAGGAGTTCGTCCTGCCTTTCGCCTTGACGGTTACCTACTCGCTCCTGGCTTCCCTGATCGTGGCCCTCACCGTGGTTCCCGTCATGAGCGCCGGGTTGCTGAAAAACGCGAAATTGCCTGAACACAGGCCGCCTGCCGCTTTTACGAATTTCGTCGCCTGGTCGCTGGACCACAAGAAAACGGTCCTGCTTGTATCGGGATTCCTCTTTGTTGGGTCGATCGGCACCTATTTTGCGATGCCAAAAGGAGCCGTGGACTCATCGGGGGCGGATTTCGTGGTCGCGACCCTTGCCTAGCCGAACACCACTCCGGTGGAGGAAGTAAGGGAAAATTCCCTTGAACTGGAGAAGTTCATCCTGGGCAGGGAAGAAGTGCTCTACAACATCACCCAGATGGGGAATTCAGCGGAAGCCGCCCAGTTCGGTCAGGTAGGCTCCCCAACACAAACGACATTTTCAATCATCCTGAAGGAAAAGGGCGAAACGGATTCACTCCTTTCGGCGATCGAGGAACAGAAAGATGTTTATCCCGGTGCGGAACTTACCGTGGCGGCGGCCAGCATGATGGGCGGTTCCTCCTCCGAAATCACAGTCGACGTCCTCGGGGATTCCATTGAAGAAATCGAATTGGCAGCCAATAAAATCAAAAAGGCGCTGTCTGGCATCGAAGGGGTGGAATCGGTCTCCACCAACCTCGAAGAAAAGAAAATGGTCTATTCGTACGAAGTCCGCCCTGAGGAAGCGAACGCCCAGCAAGTGGCCCAGCAGCTCTCTCTCATGCTGAACCGGGTTCCCATTGGAGCGATCGAGCTTCAGGGGGAGAAAACGCCGGTTTTTGTGGAACCTCTCCTGGATCCGAAGCAGCCTGACGACCTGAAAGACATCACCATCCTTGCGCACCAGGGGCCAAAGCTCATTTCCGAGGCGGCCAAACTTCAGGGAAAGGAAGAACCAACAAGTCTTTACCATAAGGACGGGGTTCTGTATGCAAGGGTGAGCGGGGTTGTCGAGTCCGGGAAGATTTCCGACATCGCCGCTGAAATGAACACCCTCCTGTTCGCCAGGGAGGATAAAGGCGGACTGGAGCTTCCAAAAGGCGTGGAAGTGGCCGTCGGAGGGGCGAGCGTCCAGCAGAGCGACGATTTCACCGACCTGTTCATTACCATGGCCGCTTCCGTCGGCATCGTGTTTTTGATCATGGTGATCACCTTCAAGACGATCCGTGCGCCGATTGCCATCCTGTTCTCGCTTCCTCTCGCAGCGATCGGGGCGATTCTCGGCCTGCTCGTGAGCAGGATAGCTGTCGACATCACCGCACTCCTTGGGGCGCTCATGCTGATCGGGATCGTCGTCACCAATGCCATCGTGCTTCTTGACCGGGTCAAGCAGAACGAAAGGAAAATGAGCATCCGCGAATCGATCGTGGAAGCGGCCGCAGTACGGATGAGGCCGATTCTGATGACCGCGGTGGCGACCATTTGCGCCATGCTGCCGCTCCTCTTCAAAAAGGCCGAATCCGGCGTGCTCGTCTCCCAGAGCCTGGCCGTTGTCGTCATTGGAGGCCTCGCCGTGGCGACGCTGCTCACCCTTGTGGTGATCCCTGTCGTCTACGAACTGCTTCATTACAAGAAATCAAGGAAGGAGCGCCAGCTGAAGGCAGAGGAAGCCGACGTAAAACAGGAATCATAAGAAGGCGGCGGGGTTTCCCGTACCTGTAACAATAAAAAGCAAAGCCATTCGCTCAGGATAGGCTTTGCTTTTTTATTGGTAGGTCAAGTGGTTGAATATATAGACGGAGAGATTCCGCCTAATTCATAAGTGGGATTGAAAATAGTATTTAATAAACGGAGAAACTCCGCCTAATTCATGAGTGGGATTGAAAACGGCATTTAATAAAAGGAGAAATTCCGCTTATTTCATAAGTGGGATTGAAATTAGCATTTAATAGACGGACGTATTCCGCCTAATTCATAAGTGGGATTGAAAATAGCATTTAATAAACAGAGAGATTCCGCCTAATTCATAAGTAGGAATGAAAACAGCATTTAATAAAAGGAGAAATTCCGCCTATTTCATAAATAGGCTTGAAAATGGCTCTAATAGACGGAGAGATTCCGCTTATTGAATGGAAAAACACCAAAAATGGGTGGTTTTGCTTTGCATAAACGGAAAACCTCCCCTTATTTTGCGGGAAATATGGCTATTTCCCGGATTAGGCGGAATTCTTCCGTTTATTTTCCCCCCCCAAGCGTTTACCCCCATCAAATTGCACGTCGCAACCGAACTGCTTACCCCATCACACCCCTTGCCTCTTCCCCTGCCGATACTCATTCGGCGTGATGCCTTCCACTTTTTTAAATACTTTCCTGAAATACTTATCATCCTGGTAGCCAACCATGTTGGCAATCTCAAACACCTTCAGCTGGCTGTTTTTCAACAGCGATTTTGCCTTTTTGATGCGGTATTTCACGATATAATCGGAGATGTTTTCGCCGAATTCCTGTTTGAACTTGCGCGAGATGTATTCCCGGCTGATGTAAAATTGGTCGGCGATTTCCTGGAGCTTCACATCCCGGTCAAAATTATTCTGCAAATAGGTTTCAATCTCGTAGATGATGTTCTTCTTTTCTAGCTTGCTTTCGCGCCTGATGGACTCCAGGAAAATCGAAATCTCGCGCTTTTTCCGATCCACATATTGCTCCAGATGAAAATGGCCATCCCGGTCAAAAAAGGGCTCAATCTGTTTCTCTGCCTCATCGGGGACAGCAAAAGCAAGGTTGTAGCGCTTCAGCCACTGTGCACTGATGACCTGATACTCTTTTTCCAGATGCAGCAGCTGCCTGAGCGAGAGGAAATTCCCTTTCGTCATTTCCTGTTCCACTTCTTCGATCAGTTCAGCAAAGGCGCTTTCCTCCCCAGCCTGGACGGCGAGCTCGATTCCCGGCGCATAGGCCATCAGCGACGGCAAAGCTTGCTCGCTTTCATCACGCCTTGTGTAAACCCGCACTTCTTTTGCATCCAACAGGTTTTGGCTGAGCAGCACCTCGTTTGCCTCGGCATACGAATCCATCAGGGAGGAAATCTCGCTGACAGGTGGGCCGGCCGCAATCGGACAGCTGAATTTCACCGCTTGCTTCAGGGACCGGTAAATCCGGCGCAGCAATTCTTCCATCTGGTCAAATTGGTCCCAGAGGATGATGGCCGCCTGGCCTTTTTGTGCCAGATAGCGAAAGGCGATGCCGCTGTCCTCCGCCGACAGAACTTCATTGATCACATTCAGCACCGTAAAATACGCCAGGTCGCGGTCATGGCCGAAGTTCTTGATCATTTTCCCGCTCAGCTTCACGACCGCGGTCACATATTTTCCTGAAGACTGAAAACCGAGCTCCTCGTACTGCTCTTTTTTCACATCGGAGGAGGTGAAGAGCTTGGTGAGCATCCGGTCGCGGTAGACGGGCTTCATTTCATTCAGGAGCTGGGTGCTGCTTTTTTCCTTGCTGCGCCCGGCTTCTTCCTTTTTCCATTCTTCCACGGCATTTGCAAGCGTTTGGTTGAGAATCTCGGGATCAACTGGCTTCAGGAGGTAATCATGGCTGCCAAAGTGGATCGCTTTTCTCATATAATGATAGTCGTCATAGCCGGTGACCACGATCGTCTTGCTGTCGGGCATGTGCTCCTTAATCCACTCCAGCAGCCCGATGCCATCCTTCCTCGGCATTTTCATATCGGTAAAAATGATCTCCGGCCTATGCTCCTGGATGAGCTCAATCGCCTCCTCGCCGTTTTTCGCTTCATAAATTTCAGCAATCCCCTGTACATCCCATTCTGCGAGCAGCCTGATGGCCTCCCTGACATGCTGTTCATCATCCACGATCAATGCTTTCATGAACTCCACACCTCCTTCGAAATTTGTGCCGGAATGAGGATCGTCACGGAAAAACCGCCGTGCTCCCCTCTTTCAATCTTCATTTCTGCCTGATTTTGATAGTAGATCTGCAGGCGTTCATAGATGTTCCGGAGGCCGATGCTTTCCCCCTCGGGACCAGCTTTAGAAACCTGTGCCAGCCCCTCCTGCAGCTTTTCGGCATCGTCCGCGGTAATTCCTTCACCATTATCGACAATGGTAATTTTGACGCGATCCTTCCCCAGCAAGGCGGCGCGAATCTCCACCCAGGAAATCTCGTCACTCTGGTCAAAGCCATGCTTAAAACTATTTTCAACGATCGGCTGCAAAATCATCTTCGGCACTTCGATATGCTCCACTTCATGCTGGATGTCGAACCTGTACTCAAACCGGTCGCCAAAGCGCTGTTTCTGCAGGTCAAGATACGATTTTACATGCTCGATTTCCTGTTTGAAAGGAACGATATCGACATTGACATTCATGCTGTACCTCATCATCTTCGCCAGCGATGTCAGAAGCGAGTACACGGGAACCGCTTTATGCTTCAAAGCGAGCGTGCCGATCGACTGCAGCGCATTATAAAGGAAATGCGGGTTCACCTGTGACTGCAGCACCCGCAGCTGGCTTGACTTGTTCTCGATTTCCAGCTTGTATTCCCGCTCTATCAGGTCATTGATGGTGGCGATCATCTTTTTAAAATGATTGCCAAGCATGCCGAATTCATCATTCCCGAGTGAATCAAAGTCGGCCTTGAATTCCCCCTTCTCCACTCTTTTCATATTGGCAATGAGAACCTTAATCGGCTGTGTGAAACGGATGGAGATGAACATCGTCGCCAGCACAACGATCACGAGTGAGAGAAGGCCGATCAAAATATTCATGAAGGCCGTTTCCCTGGCACCCTGGTATAGAAGGTCATACGGAATTCTCTTGGCGATGCGCCAGTCTCCCGAGGGGCCGGCAAAGCTGTCATGGACGATGACACCATCAAAATCCCCAGCTTTCCATTCAAGGCTGCCGCCCGCCTGATCCAGCTCTCGGTACCACTCATCGCTGTTGGTTTGTCCGATCCGCTCTTCCTCGGAAGAATAGACAATCACGCCTTCCTGGTTCATCACGTAAAAATCCTCGGTATCTTTTACATACAGCTGGTCGGCAATCGATTGGATCCTTGACAGATTCACGTCAAAAGACAAAAACGCCAGCGGGTCATCGAGCGGCACATCCCTGATCAGGCTGTGGAAAGAGATCACATTTGCCTTCTGTGATTCCGGAATCAAGGAAAGATTGTTATAACTGTAGATTTCATGCGGAGGCTCAATCAGCGTGTTCTGGCCCGGAGGCAGCTGGCTCAGCTTCGCGTAATAAGGGTGGTCGTCCACATTTTCATAGTGGCCGCGGCCGCTCAGGGCTGAATGATAGTTTGTGTAGGAATCCTTGCCTTCATGGATATACAGATGCATCTGCTCAATTTCCGGACGGGTGCTGTATAAATAAGCCATAATCCGGTAGATTTCTTCCTGGTTCGCAATCAGATTTTCCGAAACGCCATCCCGCAGCACATTCATCAGCGGTGTGTACCTGTAAAGCGTCGTCGTCAAATAGGAAAAATCCTGAAGATAGGTGGCGATATCCTCCTTGCCGGCCGCGATCACTTCCTGGTTCCTGGAGACAAAGCTCTCGTTCAGGGCGGAGGTTGTGTACCAGTACGTGACGGCAATCGCAAAGCTGGACGGCAGGACCGTAACAGCCAGCAGGAAGATGATAAGTTTTTTTCTGATGCTCCATCCCATGCGTTCGGACCCTCCCCCATGTGTCAAAATCGGAATAATTTTACTTATTGTAGCGCTTTTATCCAGGGTGGTCAAAATTGATAGTTCAATATTTTCCACCTTTTTGGTCAATGTAAGCCGTTTCATAAATTTGCCCAATCTTTAAAATAAGGAGTATCGGAGGTGCAGATGATGAGTAATCATACTAAACTGGAAAATACAAATTCAGCCTCGTTTCCTAATCAGACGAGTGCAAACGCATCCAAACCAACAACGTTCCTAAACAGCAAAAAGCTGAAAAAAGCCGGACTTTTCGCTTTGTTCGTCGGACCCGCCTTTCTGGCCTTTTCCGTCATTGTCCTGATTCCGTTCCTGACAGGTGTCTATTACGCCTTCACGGACTGGAACGGCGTTACCGGGAATGTCACCTGGGTAGGATTGGATAACTTCAAGTATCTGTTCACCGAGGACAAGCAGTTCCAGCAATCCTTCCTTTTAACGATAAAATATACGGTCGTCGCGATTGTGCTGACCAACATTGTCGGGTTCGGCCTGGCTTTGCTGGTGTCACAGATGCTGAAAACAAGAAACATCCTGCGGACGGTGTTCTTCCTGCCAAACCTGATCGGCGGACTGCTGCTCGGTTTCATCTGGCAGTTCATTTTCATCAGAGGCTTCCAGAGCATCGGCGCCGCCACTGGCTGGTCGCTGTTCGAACTTCCATGGCTCGGAGATGAAAACACAGCGTTCTGGGGAATCGTCATTGTTTCCGTCTGGCAGGGAGCCGGCTACATCATGCTCATCTACTTGGCCGCGCTGCAGAATGTGCCACAGGATATTGTCGAAGCAGCCAAGATTGACGGCGCCAGCCGCTTTCAGGTATTGCGCCACATCACGATGCCAATGGTCGCGCCTGCTGTCACCATCTGCTTATTTTTAACGATTTCATCCTCATTCAAGATTTTCGATGTCAACCTGTCGCTGACAAACGGGGGACCGTTCAAGTCCACCGAAATGCTCGCGCTGAACATTTATACAGAAGCTTTCGTCAACAACCGCTACGGACTCGGTGAGGCAAAAGCATTGATCTTCTTCCTTGTTGTCGCCGCCATTACGGTCATCCAGGTGAGCATCACGAAGAAAAGGGAGGTTGAATCCTGATGGAAAACAAGTATACAGGAAGGACGTTCATCGTCGAGATTGTGGCGATTGTGCTCGGGCTCATCTTCCTTGTCCCATTCTATTATGTTGTCTCAAACTCTCTTAAAACCTTTGCCGAAATTTTAACGAACACATCGGCCTTGCCTTCGGTCCTGCAGTTTTCGAACTATGTGCAGGCGTTCGAGAAGCTCGACTATCTCAGAGTGTTCACCAACTCGCTGATCATTACGGTGGCCAGCAACGTGGTCCTGATTGTCTTCTGTTCGATGGCCGCCTACATGCTGGTCAGGACAAAAAAGAAGATTAGCAACATCATCTTCATGACGTTCGTCGCTGCGATGGTGATTCCGTTCCAGTCGATCATGATTCCGCTGATCAAGACAGCCGGAAGCCTCGGGATGCTGAACAGCATGTGGGGATTGGTCATCATGTACCTTGGCTTCGGCTCGGGCATGACCATCTTCCTGTATCACGGTTTTATTAAAAATATCCCGGTTGAACTCGAAGAAGCCGCGATTATCGATGGCTGCTCTCCGTTCGGAGTGTTCTGGAGAATCGTCTTCCCGCTTTTAAAGCCAATCACAGTGACGGTGATGATCCTGAACTCCCTATGGATCTGGAACGACTTCCTGCTTCCATCCCTGGTCCTTCAGGATCCGGAGCTGCGGACGATTCCGCTGGCGACGTTCTTCTTCTTCGGCCAGTATACAAAGCAGTGGGACCTGGCCCTTGCCGGACTCGTGCTCAGCATCATTCCGTTGCTGATCTTCTTCTTCTCGATGCAAAAGCACATTATTAAGGGGATTACGAGCGGGTCGATTAAGTAGAGTTAACGAGTTTAGGAGCTTTTACAAGCAAGACAACAAGCAGTTTCTGATAAAAGGTCATCTTTCCTTGCCGGTGATGTGCAAAGCCGGCAGGGGAAGCCATACAAACTATTTAATGGGGGTAAAAGAACATGGCGTTCAAAATGAAAAAATACTCAATTGCAGCAGGCGTTTTATCCGCATCCCTTCTTCTTTCCGCTTGCGGCGGCAATGATACGACACAAGGCACGGAAAAGAATGGCGAAAGCACGGGCGATAAAGTCGTAGTCGATATTTTCCAGGGCAAGGTAGAAATCGCGGATCAATTGAAAGCGTTGACAGATGAATATACACAGCAAAACCCGAATGTAACCTTCAATATTGAAACAGTCGGCGGCGGCGCTGATGGTTCAGCGGCCTTGAAAGCGAAATTCGCTTCCAACAATGCGCCTGATATTTTCACAAACGACGGTGACCAGGCAGCACAGGTATGGCTTGATAAATTAGAAGATCTTTCCGACCAGCCATGGGTGGAGGACGCCTTTGACGGCACGCTTGACGGCATGACGATTGACGGTAAAATTTACGGAATGCCTCTGAACATGGAAGGCTACGGTTTCGCCTACAACAAGGCGCTATTTGAAAAGGCAGGCATCACTGAGCTTCCAGCAACTCTTTCCGAGCTTGAAGAAGCAGCCAAGAAGCTGGATGCTGCCGGAATCACTCCATTCTCAATCGGCTATGCCGAGTGGTGGGTGCTGGCGAACCACGGCTTGAATGTTCCATTCGCCTACCAGGATGACGCCGACAAGTTCATCGCCGGCTTGAACGATGGCTCTGCCAAGATTGAAGGAAACGAGCATTTCAAGCAATACTTTGAGCTGCTTGATTTGACAATGAAGTATGGCAACAAGAACCCATTAACTACAGACTACAACACACAAGTCACACTGTTTGCGACTGGCGAAGCCGCGATGACTCAGCAAGGAAACTGGATCCAGCCGATGATTGACAAGATTTCCCCTGACATGGAAGTTGGCTTCATTCCAATGCCTTTGAACGACGATCCTGCCAAAGCCGGCAAGGTTATGGTTGACGTACCAAGCAACTGGGTTGTCTACAACGGCGCTCCTGACGCAGACAAAGAAGCTGCGAAAGACTTCCTCAACTGGATGGTGTCATCTGAAGAAGGCAAGCGCGCGATGACAGA
Organism: Bacillus sp. FJAT-27251; assembly: GCF_001273925.1. Taxonomy (GTDB): domain Bacteria; phylum Bacillota; class Bacilli; order Bacillales; family Cytobacillaceae; genus Mesobacillus_B. The sequence continues at coordinate 888,075 of NZ_LIGG01000001.1, forward strand.
AGAATTCAAGTACATCCCTGCTTTCAAATCGATTGAAGCCAAAGCGGAAGACATCGGCCCACTGGGCGCCGACCTGCTGAAATACTCCCAGGAAGGCCAAACCTACCAGTGGCAGTTCATGAAGTACCCGGATGGCGCAGGCCAGGAATTCGGAGCAGCCCTCCAATCCTACATCGCCGGCAAATCCACAGCCGAAGAAGCCATGAAAGCCATGGACAGCACATGGGCGAAATTGAAGAAATAAGCTGTACGTTTAGACACAAAAACCCCCTGAGGAATCAAGTTCCTCAGGGGGTTTTGTTGTCAGGGTCATTGCTGCGGGGTCAGGCACTCTTTAGTGCATCACCGCGCCGGGGGTCAGGCACCCTTTAACGCTTCACCGCACTCGGGGTCAGGCACTCTTTAGTGGAGTGAAGGCACTCTTCAGTGGAGTGAAGGCACCCGTTCTGTGCTTTACTGTGCTAAAAATACGTTTCTTACCCGGTCTACGGCTTCGCGTGAGCCCTGACCTTCCTGGACGTCTTCGACCATCATGGAGATCAGGAGGTCAGGTGCTTCGGGGTTGTAGCCGACGAACCAGCCCAGCTCGCGGCCCTTGTCGCCCTGTACGTCTTTAATCTCGGCCGTTCCGGTCTTGCCGGCGAATGGCTGGTCCATCCTGGCAAAGTGCGCTGTGCCCTTCGGGTCGGAGACCACCTTCTCCAGCATCGAATTGATCGCCGAGGCCTGCTCGGCACTGATTAAGCCTTCCTGCAATACCTCCCCATGCTGCTCTTCTGCCAGCAGCACCGGCTTGATCAGGTTTCCATTATTGACAAATGGCGTATAGGTAGCTGCCAAATGCAGGATGTTCATTTCGACCTGGCCCTGGCCGTAGCCTGAGTCTGCCAGCTGGATTTCATTCTCCAGCCCGCCGATCTCCGAAGCCTCCAGCGGATAGCTGTACTCGAACTCCTCAAAGCCGAACTTCTTAAGCCCTTCCTGGAATGGCTCCTTGCCAATCTCAAGGGCCGCGCGTGCAAAATAGATATTATCCGAGTAAATCAACGCTTTTTCAAGATCAATCTGCCCTTTTACATCGGAATAGCGGGTCACCTTGTAGTTGCCCCATGAACTGTCCGGCTGCCACTGCTTTTCGGTAATTTCATAGGAAGTATCCAGCTCGATTGCCCCTGATTCCAATCCAACGGCAGCAGTCACAGGCTTGATGACCGATCCTGGCACGTACGTCAGCCTGAAGCGGTTCAAATACGGCTTCAGCGGCTCTTCCTCGATGCTTTGGCGCTGCTGGGCTGACATCCCCAAGGTCTCGGCGTTCGGGTCAAAGCCAGGGGCGCTCACGAGCGCCAGCGTCTCCCCGGTGCGCGGGTTGATCGCTGCCGCCATGCCGGCCTCCCCTTTCAGCTGGTCGTAAATCTTCTGCTGCAGCACGACATCGATGGTCAGCTGGACATTCTCGCCATTTTCCACCGGCCGCTCCACCAGCAGTTTCTTCGTGCCGTCTTCTTTGACAATCGCAACTTCGACACCGTTGGTTCCTTTCAATTTTTCCTCATACACCTGCTCAAGGCCGCGTTTGCCGATATAATCATTCGCGGTATAGCCTTTGCCTTCGAGCTTCTCCAAATCCTCCGCGGTCACCGGCGCAATAAAGCCGACAAGGTGCGAAACATCCTCGCCGTATGGATATTCCCGGGCGCCGACTGTCTGGTTGGTCACACCGCCAATGGCGAACAGCTTCTCCTGCAGGTCGACATCGGTTTTGGGAATCTTTTTCAGCGGCACAAACAGGTCATCTTTTACCCAGCCCGCATTGAGGGCGTTGTTGATCTGATCCTCGCTCATATTGAGCAGCTCCGCCAGCTTTTTAATGCTGTCAGCCTTTTGGGCATCATCGCCCATCTTGCCCGGCACGACGCCGATCTGCATCGCTGACCCGTTGATGGCCAGCTCATTGCCGCGGCGGTCGAGAATGCTGCCGCGCTCTGCCGGAATGGTATTCAGGCTGATTTTATCCCCGCTTTCAAGCTCAGGGAAAATGTAGGTGGTATTCCAGTCAAGATACCAGTTTGGGCTGTCATCGCGCTCTTCCTTGACCAGCCTTGCCTGATGGTCGAATTCAATCGGCCCGGCCACACTGTCCATTTTGGCCGAGAATGGGAAAACTGCTTCGTTCTCCGGCCGCTCCCGGTCTTCCGGCTCGTTGAACTGGACATCCAGATTATCAATCTGCAGGTCCTGGTAGATTTTATTATACCGGTCGACGAACTCTTCCTTCGTCACCGTACTCTGTGCTGTTTCTGATAAAAACCCGTACATCTCGTCAAACTTTTTGTCGTTCCATAGTTTGACATACTGCGAGAACCTTTCCTCCGGTGCAGGCTCCTTGCTGCAGCCGGCAATAAGGACCGCTATAAAAACTGACATCAGGATGATGAACGCTTTCTTCAATGCTACTCCCCCTCCTCCTGACTAATTTTACCACAGAAGCACAGTAGAGGGACAAGTGAAAAACCGGATGGGTGCAGTGCACTTTGCCGCTTTAGCGCACCGCGGGTCAGGCACCCTTTAATGCTTCACAGCACGTGGGGTCTGGCACGCTTTAGTGCTTTAATGTTCTTCGGTTCGCCTGCACTAAAAAAAGACCCGCTGCGAACGAGCGGGTCTTTGTGACTTGTTTACCATAGGGTGTAAGGGTATCAACAAACTGATTTTTAAGAGTTGCTTGAGTCTGTGTCTTCAGCAGAGTCTTTGTCGTCATCAGCTGGAGTTTTATCGTCCGCTGGCTCTTCGTCAGTTGAAGTTTCTTCACCTGTCTCGGTGCCTTCTTCTGTTGAAGTTTCAGTGTCTTCTTCCATTGAAGCGTCTTCGCCAGTTTGTGTTCCTTCTTCAAGCTGGGAGCCTGCTTCGTCCTTGCCGGAGTTGCTTTCAGGAGCAATTTGGGCTTCTTCCAATGAGCTCAGCGGCTTGTCCAAATAGTCAAGAGGATTCACTGGAATTCCGTCTTTGCGGATCTCAAAGTGTACATGGACGCCTGCTTTTTCATTGAAAACGCTTGTGCCGGCAGTCGCGATTTTGTCGCCCTGCTCGACCATGTCGCCCGCTTTGACTTTGATATTTTTAATTGACTGATACTGTGTTACAATTCCATTGTCGTGCTCGATTTCAATCACGTTGCCAAGCAATGTGTCTTCCTTGACTGTGACTACTTCACCGCTCAGCGATGCAATGACGTCAAATTCCTTGCTATCCTTGGCAGCGATGTCAATACCGGTGTTCGGGTGGTACTGGTTATTGTAGACAACCAGGGACGCTTCCTGCTCAGCCTTGTCACTGTCATTATCATAGAATTGCATTTTAATGACAGAGTTCTCGGCATCCGATAGTGGCATTACGAAATTTTCCAGGGACCTGTTTACTTCGACGGCTGGCTGTTCTTGGAAGCCTCTGCCAGGAACTTCTCCGGCTTGGTCGATTTTCTCTTCACCGCCGTTTGAATACCAGAGAACACCTGTTAGAATGAGTGCGGCACTTGATAGATAAACTGCTGGGTACACCCACCGCTTCTTGAAAAAGCGCTTAAAGCTTTTGTCTTGAGAAGATTTTTCCTCTCTCATTTTCATCACCTCAGCAATCATTCTGAACAGATGCGAAAAAATATATACATAGACTGGAAAAATTTTTTACTGCTTATTTTTCGACAAACCGATTTAAATTATGCATGCATGGAGGTTTTTTTATGAAAGTTTTTTTCAGGCTGCTGCCTTTCCTATATATGGCGCTGATCTGGGTGCTGTCGAGCATGCCTGCCGACGCCGTGGTCGCCCTGCCTGATGATGGTGTGGACCGCTTTATCAAGGAGTCGCTCCACCTTGTGGAATTTGGCATCCTGTATGCGCTCCTGTTTCTTGCAGGTCTCACGCTGCGCGATTTCCGCCCGGCGATGAGCTTTATTTTCATGGGAGTGGCGATTCTGTACGGGCTGGCAGACGAAATTCATCAATCCTTCGTGCCATACCGCTCCGCGACGGTGATTGACTTTGTAAAAGACACTATCGGCGTGCTCGTATTCTCGCACTTTATGCACCACGCGTACTTTAGCGGGAAGTTCGGGAAGCTTGGAGAGTGGCTGAAGGGGTTTCGGGAGCGCGTGCGGGCATAATGAAATCAGTATCTCTGCACAAATCGGGATTATCCTGGTAGATATCAGGATTAAACCCAGCAATATCAGGATTATCCCGAGACATATCAGGATTAAATCCAGCAATATCAGGATTAAAATCCTCCCGTACATAAAAGAGTCACAAACTATACAAAAATATCCCTCAATCCAGCAGGTATTGCCTCCTTTTCAAGCGTATTCTCTTTTTAAAAAGAAAAGGAGGCATAAAATTGATTGTAAAACACCGTAACATACCCCTGAAAGTCCATTTTAACCAGGCATTGGCCAGAAGGCTCCCCATTCATCATCCAAAACTGCCACAAATAGAAAACGATTCTCGCATGAAAATGTCGGGGCATCATGGAGAAGTTCAAACCGATTTCCATTTGCAATTTCTTGATGACAAAGAGCATTTTATCTTTCGCGGCCTGCGCCTTCCCCACTCCGATCATCATTTCCAAATAGACACCCTGATCCTCTCCCGCAAATTCATCCCAATCATTGAGACGAAGAATATGGGCGGCAGCTTAAATATAGACTGGCATCAATTCAGCCGTTCAGAAGAGACGGGCGAAAAAGGATACAACAATCCCCTTCTCCAGGTTACAAGGCACAAAGAGCAGTTCCAGGACTGGCTTGCCTCCCACCGGTTTGAAAGACTGCCAATCTTTACCCAAGTGATACTGAGCAACCCTTCCGCCGTTATACGCACCAAGGACTCCCGCATCCATCAAGCAATTTGTAAAATTGACAGACTTAAAAGCCAGATTCTTAAGCAGATGAACTCTTGCAGCACAGAATTCTTGTCTGATAGGGATATCAGGAAGCTATGCAGGCTTCTCTTAAAAGAGGATTCCCCTTACTTTCCGTCTCTCCAAACCTCCTATGGAATTTGCCCCTCTGATTTAAAGGGAGGGGTAGGATGCCCTTCCTGCTGCCATTTCGGGATGATACGCCATAATAGGCTCTGGTTGTGCCCAAATTGCCTCTTTCAGTCCAGGGATGCCCATCAGGATGCTGTACTCGACTACTTTCTTCTAATTAAGCCTACTATGACGAACCGTGCATTCAGGGATTTTACCGGGATTTCTTCCATAAAAGTCGCCAGCAATCTGCTTGCAGGACTGAATCTCCCATCCACCGGATCCAAAAAAGGCTGCATCTATCATCGCCCTCCCCACATTGTTTCCCTGCTGGAAGAACGGTATTTACGTGCAATGCAAAAAACCAGGGATTAGCTCCCTGGTCCGATTCCACTGCTACTTCCTCGCCATCACCTTCGTCAGCGCATTCTCTGCCGAGGCAATTTCAATGCCCTGATAATAGTGCTGGACGATCTCCTTATAGCTCTTCCCTTCGGCTGCCATGCCGTTGGCGCCGTATTGGCTCATGCCAATGCCGTGGCCAAAGCCTTTTGTCTCGATGACAACCTGGCTGCCTTTGAGGGACCAGTTGAAATCACTGGATCTCAGGCTGAGCTTTTCACGGACAACCTTCCCGGTCAGGGTTTTGCCGCCAATCTCAATCTTGGCGACCCGGTTGCCGGCGGTCCGTTCGGTAATCTTGCCGATTTCCCCGTTCCCGTCAATCTTGACGCCAAGCTTCCTTTCAAACTCGCTGACCGGCATCGCCGTCTGGCTTGTGTATTTCGGTGTGCCAACGTCCCATGGGCTTTCGACGCTCCTCAGATAGGGAAACGCATTAGGCCAGTAATCCTCCGAGTTTTCGGTAAACCCATTGCTCGTCGAAAAGAATGTGGCATCGATTGGTGCACCTTCATACGTTAAAATCTGACCATCCGTCGCCTTGACGGCTTCAGTAACTTTTTCCATCTTCCAGCTATAAGCCGAACCCCACAGCTGTTTCAGTTCATCCCTGTTTTTAAAAACCTGATGGGCCACGGAATCGGTCACCTGGGCACCCTGGGGCAGCTTGCCCCCTCCGCCTCCCATGATTTGTTTGACATAGTACGTCCTTGCGGCAAGCGCCTGTGCCTTCAGTGCCTCCAGCTCGAACTCGGCCGGCATTTCAGCGGCCACGACGCCGATCAGGTATTCATCAAGCGGCAGCTTCTCCAGTGTCGATTGGGCGGTGCGGAACACGGCCACCTCCACCGTAGAATCAGCAGACGGGCTCTTGGCTGCGGGAGTGCTGGCAGGCTGCTGGATATCCTCAGCCAGCTTTCCGCTTGTTCTGCCTTCCATAAAAGGAAGGACAAGCATCGTGGGGATCAGGAGGATGACGGTGAAAAGAACGGCTGCTAGTACGAAGAGTGGGTTGATTTTTGACATAAAACGGCCTCCATAGAACAGGATTAACACGGGAACTCCCCGTCTCCATACATCCTATGGGCAAGGACAAGCATTTATGACAGCAATCTCACACCCAGAATCAAGCGTGCCTGACCCTCACTATACTAAAGCACTAAACGGTGCCTGACCCCCGACACGTTAAAGCACTAAAGAGTGCCTGACCCCCGACACGGTGAAGCGTTCCCTTGTTAAAATGTTAAAACCGCAGAACAATGCTTTACACTCGCATGATTCTCCGGTTTTAACAGGACGTTTCTATTTAATTAAGCGTTCATGTCTGTTACGAAGGTTTCTGTTACTTCTACTTCGTCCGCTTCGGTTACGCGCTCAATGTCAGCGCCAAGGGCGGCGAGCTTGTCATGGAAGCCTACGTAGCCGCGATCAAGATGCTTCAGTTCGGTTACGCGGGTCACGCCGTCGGCCACAAGGCCGGTCAGGATCAAAGCGGCAGCTGCACGAAGGTCGGTTGCAGCGACTTCTGCTCCCTGCAGGTCGGATGGACCATTGACAATGACAGAGCGGCCATCGATTTTGATTTGCGCATTCATGCGGCGGAATTCTTCCACGTGCATGAAGCGGTTTTCAAACACAGTCTCGGTGATCATGCCAGTTCCCTGGGCACGCAGCAGCAAGGCCATCATCTGTGACTGCATATCGGTCGGGAATCCCGGGTGCGGCATCGTTTTGATGTCAACAGCTTTCAGGATGTCCGGGCCGATGACGCGCAGACCGTCTTCTTCCTCTTCAATCATGACACCCATTTCTTCCATCTTCGCAATCAAGGAAGATAAATGCTCCGGAACGGCTCCCCTTACAAGGACATTTCCACCTGTAATCGCTGAAGCCACCATGAAGGTTCCTGCTTCAATCCGGTCTGGAATGATGTTGTGCTCGGCACCGAACAGCATTTCCACGCCTTCGATGCGGATGGTGCCTGTACCTGCACCGCGTACCTTGGCTCCCATTTTGTTCAGGAAGTTGGCAAGGTCGACAATCTCAGGTTCCTTGGCGACATTCTCCATGATTGTCGTGCCTTTCGCAAGGACAGCGGCCATCATGATGTTCTCCGTTGCGCCTACGCTCGGGAAGTCGAGATAGATTTTCGCGCCATGGAGGCCTTCCGGCGCTTCGGCTTCGATAAAGCCATTTCCGACTTTTACAGTCGCACCCATTGCTTCGAAGCCCTTCAGGTGCTGGTCAATCGGACGGGAACCAATTGCGCAGCCGCCAGGCAATGCCACACGGGCACGGCCATTCCTCGCCAGCAATGATCCCATAACTAGTACGGAAGCACGCATTTTACGTACATATTCAAATGGTGCCTCAATTTTCAACTCTCTGGATGCATCGACAACAATCGTATTATTTTCAAACTCCACATCTGCGTTTAAAGCACGGAGTACCTGGTTGATCGTATATACATCGGAGAGAGTCGGCACATCACGAATTACACTTTTTCCATCACTTGCTAATAATGTTGCAGCGATAACAGGCAGTACGGCATTTTTTGCTCCTTCTACTTTAACAGTGCCGCTTAGCCTTCTTCCGCCGCGGACGATGATTTTTTCCAAATGTATTCCCCTCCGCGTCCAATTTCTCTATATTAATATTCAATCGTAATGATGGGTGTGCCAACTACAACGGTAGTCTTACCGCCCATTCCGTCTGGTTTCCTGAGTCCAAGTTGCAAATTCATACCATGGTCCTTGCTTAATTTTCCGGAAAATAGCGGTGAATAAGCGGATGTCGAGATGAAGGTTTCCTCCTCAAGGGCCTCCACTTCTTCCGCGTTAAATGCCTCTAAAAGTCCGTTAATGTGATTAGGCAAAGACGAACCAATCATATCACTGATTTCACCTTTGATACAAGAAAAAGTTGTATGATTCCCTCGAAAAATGTCAAATAATCTGTTTTGCCATTCCTCATTTAAAAAAGACTCTGATCGTCTGTTCCATGAATGACCTCTGACCTCATACAATACATATGTACGTAAATGGCCGGATTCCCCTGATGCCGTGATCTTGATCTTTTCCGTATAGCCAGAAGAAACAGATGTTGCGGTAAGGCTGTGGTGTTGTCCTTCTGCTGTTTCTTCCCATGACCAGTTTGGGAATTTGGCTTGCAATTCAGCTGCCAGTTTTTCCTGGTCCGCCTGTTCTTTGACATCCTTCATTTCATTTCTTGCATATAAAGACCACTCATTGATTAAAATATGTTCGTCCTTTAAGACTGAGGCCATGGTCGCCAGCTCTTGGTCCACGTTTGCCACAGTCGTCCTATTCCCGGCTTGGAGCACTATAAAACCAATCATGCCAAAAATTGATAAAGTCCAAAGAATTCTATGCATATTCCTATCCCCTCTCCCTTAGTACCATTTTTACCAGGATGGGAAGGAGCATACTTGGGAATTCTCGTCACTTTTTGACAATTGGCCCACGGGATTTTGGACAACCTTCCCAGGCGTTTAGTCTAAAGGACAGATTGCGCACTTTCTCACAATGAAAAACACAATCCAATGAACATCATACTGAAAAAAAGCTCTTTTGAAAACATGTATTAATACCTAATTTAGGTAAAATCGAGGCGGTAATTACTGGAAAACCGCCGGCAGCTGCCTCGACCAGAGCAGATAATCCAAGAAAAAGCTGCTGACGGCCGAACCAAGGAAAATCGAAAGCATTATGTATAGCACTCTCGCTTGAAGCACACGGCCTGCACGCAGGAATTTATCGAAGTTCAATGCCTGCAGCGCCCACCATGCCAAAGCTATGAAAACCAAGTGCGAAACGATGCTAAGCAAAGCCTGAGGGCCAAAATTTGTCACCACGGCTCAGTCACCCCTTTCAGCTGGATCATTAGGTCTTGCAGCCCTGGGCTAATGCCAGTGGCAATCCCCTTACTTATAGACGGAGGAAAGTTCTAAAAGTTTCACTTACCCAAAACTATTTTTTATGCAAAAGGTTTAAACTTCTACATTTGGATAACTGGCCAGCTCCAGCGCGATACCCCGACCTTTTTTTATAAAAAAGAAACCGGCTCCCCCAAGCCGGCTTCCTTCCGTACAATTTATAAAACCCCTTTGTTTTGCGTAACAGGCCCAGGTCCCCCAACCTGGGCACGATCAAATCATTGCATGAAATCCATAAACTGATTGAAGTTTGTCTGCAGGAAGTCAAACGCAAGCTGCGGCAGAATGCCGAACAGGATGGTTGCCGCCGCGCAGATGATGATGACAGCGGTTATTCCGGCTGGCAGCCCCGGCTTCGCTGCCGGTACTTCCCCCTGGACTGCAGCTGCCGCTTCTGCCGTTGCCAGCCCGGCTGACGGCCGGAAGAACATCTGTGTCATGATGCCGAAGTAATACACATAAGACACAACCGTGGTCGCAATCATGATTGAGGCCAGCACATAATGTGATGGGTTGACCATGAGCGCGCCCAGGAATATGTTCAGCTTGCCAATAAAGCCGGCGGTTCCCGGAATGCCGGCAAGCGACAGAAGGAAAATGGCCATCGTTACCGCCAAAATCGGTGAGCGCTGGTACAGTCCGGCAAAGTGGCTGATATCTTCGGACCCTTCTTTTGCCGTGATCAGCTGAATGACCGCGAACGCTCCCATCCCCATGAACAGGTAGGCCAGCAGGTAGAACCAGATGCTGTCAAACATCACATACGACATCGCCGTAAAAGCGACCAGGATGTACCCGGCATGCGCGATGCTTGAGTAGGCAAACAATCGCTTGATGTTGCGCTGCCTTAGTGCCACCACGTTTCCGATGATCATGGTTGCGCCTGCAAGGAAGCCGATGTAATCCTGAAGCGCGAACAGCATCGGAAAGCCTTCATCGCCTGTTGGCACCGCCGCAAAGATCGACAGCATGATGCGGATGACGATAATGAAGCCGGCTGTCTTGGAAACCACGCTCAGGAAGGCGGTGACCGGAGTCGGCGAGCCTTCATACACATCCGGAGCCCACATATGGAACGGAGCGGCGGCAATCTTGAACGACAGCCCGACAAAAATCATGAAGAACGCCAGGCCGAGCAGGTACAGATGCTGAGGGTCAGTGACCGTCTGCAGCATTCCCGCCATCGCCTTCAGGTTGGTTGTACCAGTAATTCCGTACACATAGCTCATTCCGAACAGCAGGATCGCTGTTGAAATGCTTCCGTTGATCACATATTTCATCGCCGATTCATTCGTCTTTATATTGGTCTTGCGCAAGCCTGCAAGAATATACGAGGAAATCGAGAGCAGCTCAAGGCCGACGAACAAGGTGATCAAATCACCGCTTGACGACATGATCATCGCACCGAGCAAAGCGGTCATGAACAAGTAGAAGAACTCGCCGCGGTATTCGCTGCGCCCTTCCTTCGGCTCATAATCGATGGCCAGCAAAAATACCAGCGCCGACCCTGCCAGGAGCAAGATTTTGAAAGCTTTCGCGAACGAGTCGAGACGGAAGGTGTCATATAAAATTGAGCCTGGGTCCCTGCCGATCAGGCCGAACACGCTGACAAGCGCAAGCAGGATTCCCACCAGGCCAATCCAGCCAAGATGGTTGCGGTTGAACTTCTTCGGCAAAAACAAGTCAAGCAGTGTCAGGAGCGTGGCAACGATCAAAACGATGAATTCCGGTGTCATCAAACTCCATTCAAACGATAGCAATGTCTCTAAATCCATCTTTTCATCACCCTCCTAACCCTAGAACAATAGACTCTAACGGCTGGCTGAGCACGGCCGGATACACGCCGATCAGGACGATCAACCCGATAAGCACAAGGACTGGCGCCCATTCAAACGATCTCAGGTCGGAGATGCCCGCATACTGGCGGTCCGAACGGCCGTAGGTGATCGCCAGGACGGCCCTCAGCAGGTAAACAGCGGTCATGATGATCCCGATGCAGCCGACGGCAGCGAGGACCGGCATTTCCCTGAACAGCCCGAGGAACGCCATGAATTCGCTGACGAATCCGCTCATACCCGGAAGGCCGAGCGAGGCCATCGCCCCTGCAAGAAGGAATCCTGCCGTAAGCGGCATACCTTTCGCGAGGCCGCCAAGGTTGTTGATATTCGTTGAATGCACACGCTCGTACAGCACTGAGACTAGGAAGAACAGCAGCGCCGAAATCAGGCCGTGGGACACCACCTGGAAGATCGCACCCTGAATTCCCGCTTCGTTATTCGCTCCCAATCCGATTAGCACGATGCCCATATGGGAAATAGAAGAATAAGCAAGGACCATCTTAAAATCCGTCTGGATAAAGGCCAGGAACGCTCCGTAAAGAAGGTTCACCACACCCAGAACGGCAATCAGTACGGCAAGCTCCGCAAACTGTTCCGGAAAAATGCCCATCCCGAACCGGATCAAACCGTAGGCACCGATTTTCAGCAGCACGCCTGAGTGCAGCATGACAATCGATGGAGGTGCTTCCACGTGCACCCGCAGCATCCAGCTGTGGAGCGGAAAGATCGGCAGCTTGACGCCAAAGGCGATCAGCAGCGAAATCAAGAGCCCCATTTTAACAGAATCAGAGACTGGCGTCGGAAGCTGGGCCCCATCTGTATTAAGGAATACCTTCAAGGCTTCGATATTGGAAGTCCCTGTTTTCGCAAACAGTACCATGATGACGATCAGGAGGACCGCCGATCCCAGTCCGTTGTAGACAAGGAAGCTATAGGCCGCTTTTTCCTTGTTAAAATAGCCCCACTTTCCGATCAGGAAGAACATCGGAATCAGGGTAATTTCAAAGAACAGGAAGAACAGAATCAGGTTTTGGGCGGTAAAGACACCCAGCATCCCGATTTCAAGCAGCAAGAACAGCATGAAATATCCTTTCCACTCGCGCTTGATATGGAAAGAAGCCAGTGCGGCCAGGCTCGCGAGCACCGCGGTCAGAACAACCATCAGGAGCGAGAAACCGTCAAGGCCAAGCTCGTAATAGACGGTAAAAAGGTCCGGGTCGAGCTCCCCAAAGCTGCCGAACTGCATCCAGCGGACTTTCTCGCCATAATCGGCCAGGTCCTTCCCTCCCTGGTAGGCAAAGTAGGCCAGCAAGGCCAGTACCGTTGCCGGCAGAGTCGCCAGGAAGCCGACGAGCTTGATGCCCTTTTCACCGGTCTTCGGCATGAACGCAAGCAGCACAATGCCCAGCAGCGGGGAGAAGACTAAGAGGCTTAAATATACACTATTCATCCTAAGTACCCCCCTGTGAGCGCAAAGATGAGCAACAGAACAGCAAGTCCGAGGAATGCTGCCATTCCGTACGTCTGGATCTGTCCGTTTTGCAACCTCGAGCCTGTTTTTCCAAGCATAGAGACCACTCCCGCTACCAGCTTCATCAGGCCTTCAACAAGGAACAGCTCGATGAAACGCAGGAACAGTGAAACCGACCTCGTGGCGTAGACAACGGAAAGATTGTAAAACTCGTCGATAAAATACTTGTTGCGGACGATGCTGTACGTAATGGGCGCGCGGCTTGTAAACCAGTCGCGGGCAAGGCTTTTTTTATAATACATAAGATAGGCCAGGAAGATCCCTGCCAGGGAAACCAGCGTTGCCACAATCATGATCCAGGCCGGGCCTTCGATGTGGCCGTGGCCGAGGGCTTCATTGCCTTCCACCAGCCAGTCGCCAAGGAACGTACCGAACCACGGAGTGTTCACATACCCGGCAACCACCGCCAGGACGCCAAGGACGACCATCGGCATCGTCATCGCGGCTGGTGACTCTTGTACATTGCCGAGCGGGCTGCGTGCTTTCCCCGTAAAGACCATAAAAAACAGTCGGAACATATAAAAAGCAGTGAAGAATGCCGCAATCACGGCCAGGATGAACAAGAAATAGTTGCCATGCGCCCAGGCGGCGATCAGGATTTCATCTTTACTGAAGAAACCTGAAAACAAAGGCACACCCGAGATGGCCAGCGTTCCAATCAGGAAGAGCGGACCTGTGAGCGGGAGTTTCTTCCACAAGCCGCCCATCTCCTCGATATTCTGCTTATGATGGAGCGCATGGATCACGCTTCCTGCTGCCAAAAACAGCAAAGCCTTGAAAAATGCGTGCGTCATAAGGTGGAACACACCAGCCACATAGCCGGCAGAACCAAGCGCGAGCATCATGTAGCCAAGCTGGCTCACCGTCGAATAGGCAAGCACTCGCTTGATATCGGTCTGCGCAAGGCCGATGCTGGCGGCAAAAATCGCCGTGAATGCACCGATAATCGCGACGGTCATCATTGCCGTTTCACTCGCCGCGAACAGCGGGAATGTGGCCGCAACGAGGTAGACACCAGCGGCAACCATTGTCGCGGCATGGATCAGGGCCGACACAGGCGTCGGACCTTCCATCGCGTCCGGAAGCCAGGTATGCAGCGGGAACTGGCCGGATTTCCCGACCGCCCCGACAAAAATCAGGATCGCTGTCAGAGTAATCATTGTCCCAGAAATACTGCCTGCTTCCACGGCTGCAAAGATTTCATCATATTCGAAGCTGCCAACTTGCCAGAATAATAGGATCATCCCGATCAAAAGGCCGACATCGCCGATGCGTGTCATGATGAATGCTTTTTTCGCGGCAGCCCTGGCTTCGTTCTTGAAATAATAGAAGCCGATCAACAGGAAGGAACCAACGCCGACAAGCTCCCAGAAGATATAGGTTTGCAGCAGGTTCGGAGACAGGACGAGCCCAAGCATCGCAAACGTGAACAGCCCAAGATAGGCATAGAACACATGGAACCTGTCATCTCCATGCATATAGCCTTTTGAATAAGTATGTACAAGAAAGCTGACGAGTGACACGATCACCAGCATCAACGCGTTTAACTGATTTACCTCAAATCCCGCTGTTAACTCCAGTTCGCCTATTTTGAGCCAGACAGCTTCCGCTTTATAGGAGGCCGGCGCCGCCATACGCTCCACCAGTACGATCACTGAAAAGACCAAAGAGGCAAGGGTCAGCAAAATCCCTGCATACGCACTGCCTTCTTTCAGCTTCCGGCCGAACAGAAGGAGGAAGACAAACGATAAAAGCGGGAAAAGCGGAATGAGCCAAGCATTCTCCATGTATATCACAATCCCCTTTTTTGAACGCGCCCTCTTTCTTTTCGCGCGTCTAGATTGTGCCCTCTGTAAAGGGCTGTCCGCCGCGTTACCACATTAACGCGCCGGGGGTCAGGCACTCTTTAGTTGATTAAAGCAACATTAGTGTTTCATGGTGTTGATTTCGTCGATGTTGACGGTTTTGCGGTTGCGGTACAGCGCCAGCAATATGGCAATTCCGACTGCGACTTCCGCGGCGGCTACGGCGATGACAAACACGGCGAATACCTGGCCGGTGATGGCCGGGGTCATTCCGTATTTGCTGAAGGTAACCAGGTTGATATTCACCGCATTGAGCATCAATTCAACCGAAATGAGCACGATGATGGTATTCCGCTTTGTCAGCGCCCCGTAGAGGCCGATGCAAAACAGAATCAAAGCAAGCGCGAGGAAGGCGGTAATTGGAACTGAACTCATTGCTTTTCCGCCTCCTTTCCATCATCCTTGCGGGACAGGACAATCGCGCCGACTAGGGCGACAAGCAGAAGCACCGACATCAGCTCGAACGGAATCACAAAGTCCCTGTACAGGGCCATCCCGATCTGCTCCGTATTGCTGACATGAAGGGCAGCGGGCGTTGCGCCAAAGTCCAGGCCATAAATCCCGATATAAAAGACGGATCCAAACGAGAGGACGCCAATCAGCAGCAGCACGCGCTTCCAGGCCCCTCCTGCCGGCTGCTCCTCTTCGTCCTGGTGCCTGGTCAGCATGATGCCGAACAGCATGATGATCGTAATCGCACCAGAATAGACAAGAATCTGGACAACCGCCAGGAATTCAGCTGTAAGCAGGATGAAAATCCCTGCAATGCTGGCAAAGGTAAAAAACAGCCCGAGCACCATGTGGACGACCTTTGTCAGGTTCAATAACAGCATGCCGCCGACGACCGCCACGATGGCTAGTGACATAAATGCCAAAAATTCACCTGATAACGTCATGCCTTATTCTCCTTCCGAACGTTCTCGTCGTTTTCATCCAGCCATTCCAGGTTCTTAAACAATTCGTCACGGCTGTACTCGGCAAGCTCGAAATTATTGGTCATCACGATGGCCTCTGTCGGACATACCTCTGTGCACAGGTCGCAGAGGATGCAGATTTCAAAATTGATATCGTACGTATCGATGATTTTTCCCTTTTTCGTCGGATCAGGGTGCTTTTTGCCTGTCAACTGGATGCAGTCCGTCGGGCAGATATTGGCACACTGGTTGCAGACGATGCATTTTTCCGGATAAAATTTCTGGATGCCGCGGAACCTGTCCGGCAGCGGCAGCGGTTCATTCGGGTAATCGTAGGTAACCTTTTCTTTCGTCAGGTTTTTAAGGGTATAGGCTAAACCTTTTGTCCATCCCAGCACGTTTGTTCACCCCTTTTGAAAGAGTGCCAGCGCACGATGGCGCTGCACCTGTTAGTTTTAAAATAGCTCCAGCAGTTCTTTTATCAGTGCGGTCAGGAAGATGTTGGCCAGCGCGACTGGCAGCAGCACTTTCCAGGCGAATTCAATCAGCTTGTCGGCGCGGATCCGCGGGAACGTTGCGCGGAACCAGATCAGGATGTAAACGACAAGGCTGAATTTGAGCGCGAACCAGACAGCCCCCGGAATGAAGCCCAAAAACGGCAGCGGAAGCCACCCGCCAAGGAACAGCACGGTGATCAGGGACGCCATCGCGAACATATATACATACTCGGCAAGCATGAACATCGCCCAGCGGAAACCGGAGTACTCGGTATGGAAACCGGCGACCAGCTCGTTTTCCGCTTCGGCAAGGTCAAACGGCACGCGGTTTAGCTCGGCCACTGCGGCGATGAAGAAGACGACGAACGCCACCGGCTGCAGCAGGATGAACCAGACACCCTCCTGGGCGGCAACAATCTCGTTCAGGTTCAGGCTTCCGGTAAGCAGGACGATTCCGAGCACACTCATGACAAGCGGGATTTCATACGAGACCATCTGCGATGCTGCCCGCATTCCGCCAAGCAGCGAGAATTTATTGTTCGAAGCCCAGCCGCCAAGAAGGAACCCGACGACCGACATTCCTGATATGGCAACGTAATACAGCAGGCCAATGCCAAGGTCGGCGAATTGCAGATTGTCCGTCAGCGGAATCGTCGCCATGACCATGAACGATGGCGCAAACGCAATGACCGGTGCAATGATGAACAATGGCCGGTCCGCCGCCTTCGGGATGATGTCTTCTTTTAAAAGCAGCTTCAATACGTCTGAAACCGTCTGCAAAAGGCCCCAGCGGCCCCCGAGATGATTCGGGCCGTAACGTCCCTGCATGAACCCGAGCACTTTCCGTTCAGCCAGGATTCCGTACGTAACAAAGCCAAGTATCACAAGCAACAGGACGGTGGCCAGCAGGAAGAAAATCCCGAAATTGGCCAGTCCCGGACTGGAGTGGAGCAAATCCTGAACCATTAGCCGTCAACCTCCCCTAGGACGATGTCAACCGCTCCTAAAATAGCGATCAGATTGGAGATATTCTCTCCTTCTAGCAATTTGGGCAGGATTTGGAGGTTATAGAAGGACGGCCTCCTGAATTTCAGGCGGTATGGCTCTTTCTTCCCGTCTCCGGCAATATAGCAGCCAATTTCCCCTCTGGCCCCTTCAATCCTCACAAATGTTTCTCCTTTTGGCGCTTTGAGGATCTTTGGTACCTTGGCCATGATTTCCCCTTCCTGCGGGAACTGTTCCACGGCCTGTTCAATGATTTTCAGCGATTCTTCCACCTCGGCAAGGCGGCATTCATAGCGGGCAAACGCGTCTCCAGCCTCGCGGGTGACGACATCAAAGTCAAAACGGTCGTAGATGGAATACGGCTCATCCTTGCGCAGGTCCCACTTGACTCCGGTTGAGCGCAGGTTCGGACCGCTCAGGGAATAATTGATCGCGTCTTCCTTACTGTATTTACCGACGCCTTTTGTCCGGTTCAGGAAGATCTCATTTCCGGTCACAAGCTGGTGGTAGCCTTTCAGCTCTTCCCTCATATAAGGAACAAAGTCACGGACTTTTTCCAGCCAGCCTTCGGGTGCATCCCACTTCACGCCGCCGACTCGCATATAATTGTATGTCAGGCGCGCACCGGACAGCTCATTCAGCAGGTTGAGAATCATCTCGCGGTCACGGAACGCGTACAAAAGCGGGCTCGTCGCCCCGAAATCGAGAATAAAGGTTCCCCACCATAGCAGGTGGCTGGCAACCCTGTTCAATTCCATGGCCAATATCCGCAAATACTCTGCCTTTTCCKGCACCTGGATGTTCATCATCGTTTCAGCGGCGTGGCAGATGACGTAATTATTGGTCATGGCTGATATGTAATCCATCCGGTCGGTATACGGAATAATCTGCGTAAATTGCAGGTTTTCCGCGAGTTTTTCCGTCCCGCGGTGCAGATATCCGATGACCGGCTTGGCTTCGATGATGATTTCACCATCAATTTTTAAAACGAGACGGAATACGCCGTGTGTACTCGGGTGCTGCGGACCAACGTTCAAAAGCATTTCTTCAGTGCGTATCACCGGCTACACCTCCACATCATACGGTTCGTA
Organism: Bacillus sp. FJAT-27251; assembly: GCF_001273925.1. Lineage (GTDB taxonomy): Bacteria > Bacillota > Bacilli > Bacillales > Cytobacillaceae > Mesobacillus_B. Next base: position 906,198 of record NZ_LIGG01000001.1, read on the forward strand.
GTCTTTTCTTAATGGGTGGCCGATCCAGTCCTCACCCAGCATGATGCGGCGGAGGTTTGGATGTCCAGTAAACTTGATGCCGAGCAGGTCATATGTTTCGCACTCCGGCCAATCGGCCCCTGCCCAAAGCGGCTGCACAGAATCAATCACCGGCGCATCGCGGTCCAGTTTGACCTTGAGGGCCACACTCTGGCGGTTTTTATAGGAATATAGATGCACATACACTTCCATATGGGTCTGGAAGTCGGTGCCATGCAGGTTGGACAGATAGTCGAAGCCCAGGCTCTCATTGTATTTCAGGTACTGAGCCACTTTTTTATACGACTCCTGCTTGGCTACCAGGGTAGGCACATCTTTTGAGAGTTTATTAATATATGAATCTTCCAGCACATCCTGGCCTAAGTGTTCAGTGATAATTTTCACATATTTATCCAGATACTTCTGGTTTGGCGACGGCTGTTCGGGTTCTGCCGGCGCGCTGGCTGCGGCTTTTCCGCCAGCCTTTGCCTTCGCTGCAGCGGCTGCTGCGGCCTTAGCTTTGGCAGCGGCGATTGCTTTCGCCTTGGCATCATCGCCACCGTCTCCGGCGCCTTCTGCGGCTTTTTTCTTGGCTGCGGCGGCTGCTTTCGCTTTCGCTACGGCCGCGGCTTTCTTTTTAGCTAGGTCATCATCTCCGGACTCGGATGCTTCCGCACTTTCMCCCGCCTGCTCCATTTCCTTGCGCTTTGCTGCGGCGGCGGCTTTGGCTTTTGCTAC
>NZ_LIGG01000001.1:906969-932876 GCF_001273925.1 Bacillus sp. FJAT-27251
TTCGCAAGGTCGTCATCATCACTTGATGCCGGTTCTGCTGCCCCGCTTTCAGCGAGTTCCTTTTCCTTGCGCTTGGCGGCAGCTGCCGCTTTCGCCTGCGCTACGGCTTCGGCCTTTTGCTTTGCCAGATCATCTGCCGGCTCGGTATTCCCGGCTGTTCCCTTTTCAGCGAGTTCCTTCGCCTTCCGCTTTGCGGCTGCTGCGGCTTTTGCCTTGGCGACCGCCTCTTTCTTCAGCTGTTCCAGATCCTTTTCCCCGCTCATGAGTTAGATCACCCTCTTCCCGGTCTTCGCCTCGTAACGGATTTTCTCTTTTAATTTGTTGATTCCATAAATCAAGGCTGCCGGATTCGGCGGGCAGCCCGGTATGTACACATCCACCGGGACAATCTGGTCAACGCCCTTGACGACGGAATACGATTTGATATACGGTCCCCCGGCAGTTGCACAGGATCCCATGGCAATGACCCATTTAGGTTCAGCCATCTGGTCATACAGCCTGCGAACGGTTGGCGCCATCTTCTTTGTCACGGTTCCCGAGACGATCATCACGTCCGATTGGCGCGGCGAGTTCCGGTAGAATGTCCCAAAACGGTCCAGGTCATAATGCGCCGAACTCGAGGCCATCATCTCGATCGCACAGCAGGCAAGGCCGAATGTCATCGGCCAGAGCGAGTTGCTCCGCGCCCAGCCTTTTACCTGTTCAAGTGAGGTAAAAAGAATATTCTGTTTAATTTCTTCATACTCTGCATCTGTCACATCATAAAGTTTTAAATCCATTTGAGCACCTTCTTTTTCCATGCGTAGATGAGCCCGATCAGGAGCATCACAACAAAAATCAGCATCTCAATCAAAGCAAAGATTCCTAGTTTTTCATAGGCGACCGCCCATGGATACAAAAATACTGTTTCTACATCAAAAATAACGAACATCAGGGCAAACACGTAATACCGGACATTGAATTGCACTCTGGCATCATGGAATGGTTCCATTCCGCTTTCGTACGTCGTATACTTCGACTCGATCGCTTTGTACGGCGGTCTCAGGAGCTTCGCTGCGAACAGAGCTACCACGGGCAGCAAAATCCCAAGACATAGGAACACAAAGACGATCAAATAATTATTTTGATATACGTTCAAAAGTTCCATGCCCATCCCCCCATTGTTGTAAAATTTCTTACTATTAAAATATGTAACCGATAACAATTATATCATTGTTGCCAAAAAGTGTCGATAAACCGTTTTGCCTTTTTCCCAAATATCCCCTGTGTTGAGCGTGTATTTTTTTGCATAATAATTTTGTTTTTTAATAAACTTTGTTCATGTTTATGAATTGGGAGGGTGAGATTAGACCTGGAAATGCAAGGAAGGGCCGGAAGCACTAATTTTTGAAGGTTTTCTCTTGGAATCTAGCATATTGGGAGAGGGAAAAATGAGATAATGCTGATTTGCCGTTGGATAATCCTGATATCCGGTGTTTTAATCCTGATTTGCCTCGGGATAAACCTGATATCCGCTGTTTTAATCCTGATTCACATCGGGATAATCCTGATTTATCCCCGGTTAATCCTGATTATCCCCCGGATAATCCCGATTTGACCCTGTCCCGTATTTCACCTCTCCGCCTCCTATTCACCACGCACAAACCAAAAAACACCTCCCGCAAAAGCGGAAGGTGCCTCTTCGATCTATATTCTTCTCTGTGCAATGGAGATCCGGTTGATTGCGCGCTGCAAGGCTAGCTCGGCGCGTTTGAAATCGATGTTTTCCTGCTGGCGTGCCTGCAGGCGCTGTTCGGCACGCTCTTTCGCACGAACGGCGCGCTCGATGTCGATTTCGCTCGATTTTTCAGCTGTCTGGGCAAGGATTGTGACCGTGTCCGGGCGGACTTCAAGGAAGCCGCCGCTGACAGCGACATAATCGGTGTCTCCGCCTTTTTTTAACCGAACCGCACCGATTTGCAGCGGTGCAACCATCGGGATATGGCCTGGCATGATTCCAAGTTCGCCTGTCTGCGCCTTGGTGCTGACCATTTCCACTTCTGAATCATAAACCGGTCCATCAGGAGTAACAACATGGACTTTCATCGTCTTCATTTTTTACCCTCCTGGTCCGAGATTAGGCCTCTACACCCATGCGTTTTGCATTCTCGATGACCTCTTCAATACGGCCGACTAGGCGGAACGCATCTTCTGGAAGGTGGTCATACTTGCCATCAAGAATTTCCTGGAAGCCTTTAACCGTTTCCTTGACTGGCACATAAGAACCAGGCTGGCCGGTAAACTGCTCGGCAACGTGGAAGTTCTGGGACAGGAAGAACTGAACGCGGCGGGCACGGTGTACGACAAGCTTGTCTTCGTCACCCAGCTCGTCCATACCAAGGATTGCGATGATATCCTGCAATTCACGGTAACGCTGCAGTGTAGACTGGACGCGGCGTGCCACTTCATAATGCTCTTCGCCGACAATCTCGGGAGAAAGCGCACGTGAAGTAGAAGCCAGCGGGTCAACCGCCGGGTAAATACCCATTTCGGAAAGCTTACGCTCAAGGTTTGTTGTTGCATCCAAGTGGGCGAAAGTTGTCGCCGGAGCCGGATCCGTATAGTCATCGGCTGGTACATAGATCGCCTGGATGGAGGKAACGGAACCTACGTTAGTAGATGTGATCCGCTCCTGCAATTTACCCATTTCAGTAGCAAGTGTCGGCTGGTAACCTACCGCTGATGGCATACGGCCAAGAAGGGCGGAAACCTCGGAACCTGCCTGTGTGAAACGGAAGATGTTGTCCATGAAGAAAAGAACGTCCTGTCCTTGCTCGTCACGGAAGAATTCCGCCATGGTCAAGCCAGTCAGGGCAACACGCATACGCGCTCCCGGCGGCTCGTTCATCTGGCCGAATACCATCGCCGTCTGCTTGATAACGCCGGAATCAGTCATTTCATAGTAAAGGTCATTTCCTTCACGGGTACGCTCACCGACACCAGCAAATACGGAAATACCGCTGTGCTCCTGGGCGATGTTGTTGATCAATTCCTGGATAAGAACGGTTTTACCTACACCGGCACCGCCGAAGAGGCCGATCTTACCACCCTTGATGTAAGGGGCAAGCAAGTCAACAACCTTGATTCCAGTCTCAAGAATTTCTACTTCTGTGGATAATTGCTCAAACGTTGGCGCTTCCCTGTGGATAGCGTCACGGCGTGCATCAGCCGGAATGGCCGGGTCAAGGTCGATTGTCTCTCCCAAAACGTTGAATACACGGCCAAGTGTTACGTCACCAACTGGTACGGAGATGGCTGCACCTGTGTCGACAACCTCCACGCCGCGCATAAGGCCGTCTGTTGAGGACATCGCGATTGTCCGCACTGTGTCATCACCCAAGTGAAGGGCTACTTCAAGGGTTAGGTCGATGTCCACTTCAGATTCATTCTGCGCTTTATTAACGATCTTCAATGCGTTATAGATCTCAGGAAGGCTGCCGCTTTCGAACTTCACGTCAACAACCGGACCCATAACCTGGAGAACGCGTCCTTTGTTCATCTTGTTCCCTCCTATCGTACTCTTTCCTGCTATATCGTACAGGACCCTAACATCCTGTTTTTATCAATATTATTCCAGCGCTGCTGCGCCGCCGACAATCTCGGTGATTTCCTGCGTAATCGCGGCCTGGCGGGCACGGTTATAGCTGAGGCTCAGCTGGCCGATCAGATCTTTCGCATTGTCCGTCGCGTTCTTCATTGCGTTCATGCGCGCGGCATGTTCGCTGGCCTTGCTGTCAAGCAATGCCCCGAAGATCAGGCTTTCCGCGTATTGAGGCAAAAGAACCTCAAGGATTTCTTCCGCATTCGGCTCGAATTCATAGGAAGTAAGCTTCGTCGGAACTTCAATGTCCGTCAGCGGAAGAAGCTTCTTCTCGGTCACTTCCTGTGAAATGGCGCTCACGTAGTGGCTGTAATACACATACAGTTCATCGAATGTGCCGTCCGAGAACATGCCAACAGCACTGCTGGTGATGTCCTGGATTTCACTGAACGATGGCTGGTCGGCCACGCCTGTGATATCTAGAACGACATTCATGCCCTGTTTAATGAAAAAGTCGCGGCCTACCCTGCCGATGGCGATGATGGCGAACTCGTCATTCGACTTATGGCGGCTTTTGACTGTCTGGAATACCTGGCGGATGACGTTGCTGTTAAAAGCACCGGCAAGGCCGCGGTCCGACGTGATGACCAGATAACCCGTCTTCTTGACCGGGCGGCTCACTAGCATGGGATGAGTGGAGTCCTGGCTTCCCATTGCAATGGAGGCCGTTACTTCCTGGATTTTCTCCATGTAAGGGACGAACGCTTTCGCATTCATCACTCCGCGGTTCCATTTGGAGGAGGACACCATTTCCATCGCCTTGGTGATCTGGCTCGTCTTCTTCGTCGAATTAATCCGGTTTTTAATATCGCGTAAAGATGCCATAGGTTCTCACCACCCTTTTAGAAAATGTTAGATAAAATTTCTTAAGTCAGCGCCCCTGATTATGAGGCGCCAACCTTAAAATTATTCCGATACTGCAAACGTCTTTTTGAAGTCGTTGATTGCAGCGGCCATATCTTCGTCCTTTGGAAGTTCCTTGGTCGTGCGGATATGGTCTAACACTTCTTTGCGGTTGTGGTCTAACCATGTATGGAATTCAGCTTCGAAACGGCGGATGTCCGTTACCGGAATATCGTCGAGGAAGCCGCGTGTCAATGCATAAAGGATGGCAACCTGCTTTTCAACGGAAAGCGGCTTGTTCAGATCCTGCTTCAGTACTTCAACTGTACGCGCACCGCGGTTCAGCTTCGCCTGTGTTGCTGCATCTAGGTCGGAACCGAACTGGGAGAATGCTTCCAGCTCACGGTAGGACGCAAGGTCCAGACGGAGTGTACCGGCAACCTTCTTCATCGCTTTGATCTGCGCGGATCCACCTACACGGGATACGGAAAGACCAGCGTTGATCGCCGGACGCACGCCGGAGAAGAACAGGTCGGACTGAAGGAAGATCTGTCCATCCGTGATGGAAATAACGTTTGTCGGGATATAGGCAGAAACGTCCCCTGCCTGTGTTTCGATAAATGGAAGCGCCGTAATGGAGCCTGCACCTTTCGCATCGCTCAACTTCGCTGCGCGCTCAAGCAAGCGGCTGTGAAGATAGAAGACGTCCCCTGGGTAGGCTTCACGGCCTGGAGGACGGCGAAGCAGCAAGGAAAGCTCACGGTAAGCGGCTGCCTGCTTTGTCAGGTCATCATAGATGACAAGAACGTGCTTGCCATCGTACATGAATTCTTCCGCCATGGATACACCTGCATATGGAGCAAGGTAAAGAAGCGGTGCCGGCTGGGAAGCCGAAGCGGTAACAACGATTGTGTAGTCCAATGCGCCATTTTTACGAAGAGTTTCAACCGCATTACGTACAGTTGATTCCTTCTGTCCGATAGCTACATAGATACAGATCATGTCCTGGCCCTTTTGGTTCAGGATCGTATCGATGGCAACAGATGTTTTACCAGTCTGGCGGTCACCGATGATCAGCTCACGCTGTCCGCGGCCGATTGGCACAAGGGCGTCAATCGCCTTGATACCAGTCTGCAATGGCTCATGAACAGATTTACGGTCCATAACGCCAGGTGCATTGTACTCGATTGGACGAGTTTTTGTTGTATTGATTGGACCCATGCCATCGACTGGCTGTCCAAGGGAGTTCACGACGCGGCCGATCAGCTCCTCGCCAACCGGAACCTCCATGATGCGGCCCGTGCGGCGGACCTCATCGCCCTCGCGGATTTCCGTGAAAGGTCCAAGGATAATGATACCAACGTTATTTTCCTCAAGGTTCTGAGCCATACCCATAACGCCGTTTGAAAATTCGACAAGTTCTCCAGCCATGGCGTTATCAAGACCATGAACACGGGCAATTCCGTCACCAACGGAGATGACTGTACCCACATCACTTACTTGAATTTCCGCCTGATAGTTTTCTATTTGCGACTTTATCAGCGCACTAATTTCTTCAGCTTTGATGCTCATGAGTTTCACCCCTATCTACGAATCTCAGCCTAACAATCTGCGTTCCAGGCGATCAAGCTTGCCGCGGAGGCTGCCGTCAAAAATGCGGTTGCCGATGCGCAGCTTCACGCCGCCGAGCAAATTGGAATCTGTAATGTTTTCAATGCGAAGTGCCGTTTTGCCGACCTTTGGTGCAAACGCCAGGGAAAGAGCTTCCTTCTGGGCATCGCTAAGCGGCTTGACACTGTAAACTTTGGCTTCCGCCAATCCTTTGGCACTGTTGGACAATTCAATGAATTGATCGGCCACTTCGGGAATGATCTCCTCGCGGTGGCGGTCGGACAATACCATAAGCAGGTTTTGCACATACGTGCTTGCCCCTGCAAAGGATGACTGCAGAAGCGCTTTTTTCTTTTCAGCTGCAAGTTTTGGAGACTTCAATACCGCGGCAAGGCCCGGGTTGCTCTGGAACACTTCCTTCACAACGCGAAGCTCGTCCTCCACTGTATTCAGAAGGCCGTTTGCCGATGCGACGTCAAAAAGTGCCGCAGCATACCGTTTTGCAATTGTCGGGTTGCTCATCGGCCTTCTCCTGCCTCATTAATATACTCGTTGATCAGCTTTTCCTGCTCTGCTTCATTCAGTTCCTTCTCAATTACCTTGGAAGCGATCATGACAGACAATGTAGCAACCTGATCACGGATAGCCGCGACAGCCTGCTCTTTCTGCTGCTGAATTTCAAGCTTTGCAGATTCTTTAAGGCGGTCAGACTCGGTGCGTGCAAGCTCAAGGATCTCTTCACGCTGCACATCGGCCTGCTTTTTCGCGCTTTCAATCAGCGCTGCTGCTTCCACGCGCGCCTGTTTCAATAGCTCGCGCTGTTCTTCGAGGTTCTTGCTGGCTTCGGTACGGCTCTTTTCCGCCGCATCGATTTGGCCGGCAATATGCTGTTCACGCTCGTTCATGACGCTCATCAGCGGGCCCCATGCGAACTTTTTCAATAATGCCATCAAAATTAGGAACATGGCCAGCTGGAAAAGGATATCTCCAGTATTCAATTGGCCTGCTGCTGCCCCTAGTACGAATAGATTGGTATTCACCCAAGGTTCACTCCCTTCAGTAGTGTTCACTTCAAGAGAAATAAGCTTTATCAAGATAAAAATGTCAAGCGCCCGGCCTCAAAAAGGCTTATGTATGGCGCCTTTCGTGTTAAAAGGCATAAAGGAATGGCGAAGCTCCTGTTTATGTGATCTTCGCCATTGTAAGTATCATTATTGGCCAACTACCATAAACGCGATAACAACCGCCATGATTGGAATCGCCTCTACGAACGCAACCCCGATGAACATAGTAGTTTGAAGCATTCCGCGAGCTTCTGGCTGGCGGGCAATTCCTTCAACTGTTCTTGATACGATCATACCGTTACCCAAACCTGCACCTAATGCTGCTAAACCAATTGCGATTGCTGCTGCTATTGCACCCATTAATGTTTCCTCCTCGAAATATAAAATGTATTGGATGTTTGTTCATAAAATGAACAGGTTATATATTATTAATGGTCATGACTTACCTTGTGAGAAATGTAGACCATTGTTAACAAAGTGAAAATGAAAGCCTGGATGGAACCGATAAAGATAGAGAATGCCTGCCATACAATCGTCGGCACAATTGCGACAATGGCACCGCCAAATGAACTGGCAAGGCCGCCCGCAAGCAGGGTGAGCAGGATTTCACCTGCGTAAATGTTCCCGTATAGACGCAAACCTAGAGTCAGAGTATTCGAGAACTCCTCCAATAGTTTCAGTGGGAACAGGAATGCAACCGGCTGGACAAAAGTTTTGGCATACTCTTTTGTTCCCCGCAGTTTTACACCATAATAATGGGCAAGTGCTGTGACCATTACCGCCAGGGTCAAGGTGATGACCGGGTCGGCTGTCGGTGATTTCCACCAAAGGTCATGTCCTACAGTAATAGCAAATGGCAGACCCAGCATATTTGAAACAAATATGTACATAATCAATGTCAGGCCCAATAGATGGAATCTCCCACCTGTTTTCCAATCCATGTTGCTGTTAATGATGTTCTTGACAAAGTCCATAACCCATTCGATAAAGTTCTGGGCACCAGTCGGTTTCATCGCAAGTTTTCTTGTGGCAAGTACCGCAATCAAAAATACGATAGCGCTGGCAACCGTAATCATCAGGACGTTGGACAGGTTAAACCATAGACCCATAAACTCTTTCATAGGAGCTTCATGATTCAAACGTATTCACCTCTTTTCCCGCTATTTACGTAAATGAATGGATTGTAGGAAAAAATCTATCATAATGACAATGGGAAATGTCATTAATCCCAGAATAACACTGATGAAATGGAAGGTATCAGGATACCTGGTGGCAATAATCACCGCGAGTACGGCTGTGGCCATCCTTGAAAGCGTACCCAATGTTCGGACCTTCCCATCGCCGGAAGCGACAGTCTCGCCAAGCTTCTCGGTTTTTTTCGCCAGTAACCAGACATTAAAAAAGCCCAGACTTGTCCCAAGGATTAACCCTGCAAAAACAGGCTGGTAAGAGGTGAAACCCCATCCAAGGACATACACAGCCAGCAAATAAAACATGTATTGTCGATATCGTGATGTCATCTGCTGCAAATCCGGCATTTTTTATTAATCTCCCGCGTTAAAGTAGCGCAGTGTCGTGATCACCGCATAAACACCTGCCGCCAGACCCGCGAAAATTCCAATAATCAGAAAAAGCGGTGCGGTTGCGAACCTTTCATCCAGCCATCTGCCCGAAAAAACGCCAATCAGCACACTGCCGGACAATTGTGATAGAATCGCAGACGTCAAAGCCATCGCCTTGAACGGGCGCTCATTGTTTCGGCGCATAAAAAGCATCCTCATTTTTAAGGGAATGATGATGGGGCAGGGGGCAAAACAAGTTCTGAAAAGCGTTGAAACGACAATCTTTTCAACACTGTAAACCTTACCATTTACGTCCTTTGTAAGCATACAATAGGCGCTTGTCAATTGTCAATCCATTCAAGCTAAAAAGTTCACATACTTATCACTTTTACAAATTTCCATTACTGGATATTTTTAAATATTATATCACAAAAGAATGGAGAGGGGATTTCCCCTCTCCATTTTGTTTCAATCCTCAGGTGGAGGAATAAAGATGAATGTCTCCACATCATGCTCCACTCCGGCTTTCCGGGCGAAAACCTTGGCGATAAATCCACCCTCCCCCGGAAGCTTGCTGGCCGGGAGATCCTTTTGGAGAAGACCTTTTTTCATATTCCTTCCCCAGTCGAGAAAGCCGATGAACCGGAAGTCATCCGGGTCGAACAAGGCAATGCCGAATTCTTCGGCTCCTCCAGGCAGATAGACTTCATAGCGGAAGCACCCCGGTTTGTCCCCCGGCGAAAAGGCAAAACCCATCACGCGCGGATAATCCGGTTCCTCAAGTACATACAGGTAGGGAATGGTGATCGCGCTGCTTCCTTCCTGTAAAACCAGATAGCCGTCGTGCAGCTTTTTTTGAAAGGCTGATGGGTCGACAGTCAGCCTGAGTTTCAGCTTCCTCTTTTCGCCAGGAGCCAGTTGAAACGTGAGCGGCAGTTCCCAGTCCAGGCCGTCTTCCCGCTTTGGCACTTGGAATGAATACCTTTTAGATGACCGGCCATGGTTTTGGACTTCAATCTGGGCAGCATGCTCATGCATCCTGTCGGCCAGCTGGAATTTCCCAAACTGTAGCGATCCCGGAAGCACCAGCGTTTCGGCAGCTACGGCCTTTTCGGCCTGGATTCTTCCAGCGCCCTGCTCGTAAGTCCTGTACGCCCTGCCATCTTGTGCGGCAATCGGCTTGGCTGTATTCATCAGCGCGGCTTTTATCTGCTCGGGGCTCCAGTCGGGATGCGCCTGCTTGATGAGGGCGGCGGCTCCGGCGACATGCGGCGAGGCCATGCTTGTGCCCTGCAGCGAGAGGTAGCCGCCAGGAACGGTGCTATTGATGGCCACGCCTGGCGCCACGACATCGGGCTTGATGTCCCAAGTGCTTGTCACAGGACCGCGCGAGCTGAAGTCGGCCAGCTGGTCGCTTTCTTCTATTAATATGAATCGCGTGAACAGGGACTTGTCCTTGAGTTTCTTCCTGAGCTTTTCCCCTTCTTCCTTTGACAGCGAGGCTGCAGGAATCTCCGCTTCTCTTTCCAGGTTGCCAAGGAAGTTCCCTTTTGTATTGTTGTAGATGATTACTCCCAGCGCCCCGGCAGCCGCCGCATTGTTCACTTTTTCGGTAAATGTCAGGCTGCCTCTTTGAATCAGGGCGATTTTGCCTGCCGCTTGCAGCAGCTCCTTCTTCCGGCCAATTCCCCCCTCGACGATTTCGATGCTTTTGTCAAACTTCCAGCTGGCAGACCCTTGAAGCATTTCGAGCCTGATTCTGTCCTGGGAATCGGAAAGCATCAGATAGGGAATTTTAAGCGGCGGAGTCGAGGCGCCGACCGAGATGGCCTTCGCTGCCGTCCCCGGCGAGCCGACTGTCCAAATATTCGGGCCGGAATTCCCTGAGGAGGTGACCGCGGTGATCCCCTGTTCCACTGCTTTATTGAGCGCGAGCGAAATCGGCAAATCAGGCCCATTGATTTCATTGCCGAGCGACAGGTTCAGGATGTCCACTTTATCCTGGATCGCCTGGTCAATGGCGGCCAGCACCTGCTCGGTCGTGCCCATCCCCCCAGGACCCAGTGCCCGGTAAGCGACGATTTTCGCTTCAGGCGCAATCCCCCGCATCCGCCCATTGCCGGCGATGATCCCGGCTACATGGCTCCCGTGCAAGGTGCCGGTTCCATGCAGGCCCTTCGTTTCCATCGGATCCCGGTCGCCATCGACAAGATCATGCCCGCCGGCATAATTCCTTCTAAGGTCAGGATGCTCGTAATCGATGCCGGTATCGATGACGCCAATCGTGATTCCTTTGCCGGAAAGCCGTTCCCCGTTTTGGTCAAAAATGCTTCGGACCGCTTCGCCGCCGATCAGCTCCATATTGGGAGCGGCTTCCGTTTTGTACGTCTGCACCGGCGACAGGGTGAGGATGCCTTTGTTCCGCTGTATTTTCTCCAGCTCTTTTAGAGGGCCTTCCACCGAGTAGCCGTTGAATGCATGCTTAAAAATGCGGCGCAGCTTCAGCTTTGGGAAATCTGCAAGCTGCTTTTTAATCGCCTCTTCTGAAGGAGGATGTTCGGTTTGCACTATGGCCACTGTATGTACGCTCTTATTTTCACTAGGAAGAGGCGGATGCTGCAGCTTACGTGGGCTCTGACTCCCCCCAGTTAAAATCAGCAGCGCCAGCATCAGACAACTAAATTTCCGCATCAAAAGCACCCTCTTTTTTTCTTTATCGTTGGCAAGAGAGGGTAAGAGTATGCAAATAGGCTGGAGTTGTGGAATCGATGTGTGTGGATTTGGGTTGAGCACCGTTCTATTGTCGGGTTACATCATTTTATTTGCCGGAAAAAGGATTTTATTTGCCGATTTGTTTATTTTATTTTCCGGAATCGAGTTTTTATTTGCCAAAATGGCGGGTCTATTTGCCAATGCACTGTTCTATTGTCGGGTTTCGCTTTTCTATTTGCCGAAAACAAACTTCTATTGTCCGCAATCRACGTTCTATTGTCCAAATACCTCTTTCTATTTGCCGGTACCTATCCTATTGTCCAGTTTCGCATTTCTATTTGCCGGAAACGCACTTCTATTGTCCGCAATCAACGTTGTATTGTCCAAATATCGATACCTATTTGCCGGTACCTATCCTATTGTCCAGTTTCGCATTTCTATTTGCCGAAAACACACTTCTATTGTCCCCAATCAACGTTCTATTGTCCAAATACCTCTTTCTATTTGCCGGTACCTATCCTATTGTCCAGTTTCGCATTTCTATTTGCCGGAAACGCACTTCTATTGTCCGCAATCAACATTCTATTGTCCAAATACCTCATCCTATTTGCCAAACTCAGCACTCCGCCCAACTTCTTCCCGGGCACAAAAAGAGCGCCCTACAAAAAAGGCGCTCTTCCTCTCATTTCGGCCGGTATTCTTCCGGCCTTTCGTCTGTCTGTTTAAAATAAAACCTAATGGCGTGGGCGATCCTGGCGGAGGCGAATCCGTCTCCGTACGGGTTGACGGCCTTGGCCATTTTTTCATAAGCGGCATGGTTGGTGAGCAGCTCGGTGGCCATCTCGTAGATGGGCTGCTCTTCGTTCCCGGCCAGCTTCAGCGTGCCGGCTTCGATTCCTTCCGGCCGCTCGGTTGTATCCCGGAGCACCAGTACCGGGACGCCGAGCGACGGCGCTTCTTCCTGGACGCCGCCGGAATCGGTCAAAATGAGATGGGCTCGGGCAGCGAAATTGTGGAAATCAATCACGTCCAGCGGCGGAATCAGAAGGATCCGCTCATCGCCGCCGAGGATTTCATCGGCAATCTCGCGCACAGCCGGATTCAGGTGGACGGGGTACACGACTGAGACATCCTCCTGCTCCTCCACAATCCTTTTGATTGCCCGGAACATGCTGCGCATCGGCTCACCAAGGTTCTCGCGGCGGTGGGCCGTCATCAGCAACAGCCGCCCGCCGCCAATCCGATCGAGAACCTCATGAGAATAGGATTCTTTTACCGTCGTCTTCAATGCGTCGATCGCCGTATTCCCGGTCACAAAGATGCTTTCTTCCTGCTTGTTTTCACGCAGAAGGTTTTCAGCCGCTTTCGATGTAGGTGAAAAATGAAGGTCGGCCATCACTCCGGTCAGCTGGCGGTTCATTTCCTCCGGGAACGGCGAATGCTTATTCCAGGTCCGCAGGCCGGCCTCGACATGGCCAACCGGAATCTGGTTGTAATACGCCGCCAGGCTGGCGACAAACGTGGTGGTCGTATCGCCATGGACAAGAACGATGTCGGGCTTTACTTCCTTCATCACTCTGTCCAGGCCCTCAAGCCCCCTGGTCGTCACATCCACCAGCGTCTGGCGGTCCTTCATGATATTGAGGTCATAGTCCGGAACAATCCCGAAAATCTCCAGCACCTGGTCGAGCATTTGGCGATGCTGCGCCGTCACGGTGACAATCGATTCAAAATGGCTTTCCTGCTTCTGCAGTTCGAGAACAAGCGGCGCCATCTTGATGGCTTCAGGCCTCGTCCCGAAAATTGTCATGACTTTGATTCGCCGTTGCACACAATCCACTCCCCGCTCATTGAAGTTCGTGATTACTTCGTGCCAAACAGGCGGTCGCCTGCATCTCCAAGGCCAGGCACAATATAGCCATGGTCATTCAGCTTTTCATCAAGAGCCGCAATATAAATGTCCACATCAGGATGAGCTTCTTTAAGCACGTCCACACCCTCCGGAGCCGCAATCAGGCACATGAACTTGATATGCTTCGCGCCGCGCTTTTTCAGGGAGTTGATCGCTTCAACCGCTGATCCGCCTGTCGCTAGCATTGGATCGACGACAATGAAATCGCGCTCTTCCACATCGCTTGGCAGCTTCGCGTAATATTCAACCGGCTTCAATGTTTCCGGGTCGCGGTAAAGGCCGATATGCCCAACCTTCGCTGCCGGAATCAGTTTCAGGATGCCATCGACCATGCCGATGCCCGCACGCAGGATCGGAACCAGTCCCATCTTCTTTCCGGCAAGGACCTTGGACTTTGTTTTTTGCACCGGCGTTTCCACTTCAATATCCTGAAGCGGCATGTCGCGCGTGATTTCAAACGCCATCAGCGTCGCCACTTCGTCGACCAGCTCCCGGAATTCCTTTGTTCCGGTGTTTATGTCGCGGATATACGTCAGCTTATGTTGAATAAGAGGGTGATCAAATACAAATACCTTTGCCATGAAGATCTCTCCTTTAAAATGGTCATTTTTATGTAAGGCAGCCGCCTGCCCAGCCAATGGGCATCGCAAAAAACTGGTTACCGTTCACACTCCGTCTCATTTTACAGAAAAAAAAGTCTAAGAGCAACACAAGACAGCACAAAAAAGACGGCCCCCGCTAAACAGGAACCGCCTTTAATCATTATAGACTCGGATAAAGCTCGAACTGGCTTGTCAGCTCTTCGACACGCTGGCGTGCTTCGGCCAACTTTTCTTCATTGTCATGGTTTTTAAGGGTGAAAGCAATGATGCTTGCGATTTCATCCATCTCTGCATCGCCAAAGCCGCGGCTTGTGACGGCTGCGGTTCCGATACGGATGCCGCTTGTCACGAATGGGCTTTGCGGATCGAATGGAATCGTATTTTTATTGACTGTGATGCCGACTTCATCGAGCACGTGCTCGGCGACTTTTCCAGTCAAATCTAGTGAACGCAGGTCGACAAGCAGAAGGTGGTTGTCGGTTCCCCCGGAGACAAGATCGATGCCCTCTTTCTTCAGGCCTTCCGCAAGGCGCTGGGCATTGGTGATGATCTGCTTCGCATAATCCTTGAAGCTGTCCTGGAGCACTTCGCCAAAGGATACCGCCTTTGCGGAGATCACATGCATCAGCGGGCCGCCCTGGATCCCAGGGAAGATCGACTTGTCGATTTTCTTCGCGAATTGTTCCTCGCACAGGATCATGCCGCCGCGCGGACCGCGAAGCGTCTTATGGGTCGTCGTCGTAACAAAATGGGAATGGGGCACCGGATTCTGGTGCAGGCCAGCCGCAACCAGCCCGGCAATATGGGCCATGTCTACCATCAGGTAAGCGCCGACTTCATCCGCGATTTCACGGAACTTTTTAAAATCGATCTCGCGCGGATACGCACTGGCACCAGCGACGATCAGCTTTGGCTTATGCTCGAGCGCTTTTTCGCGGACAACATCATAATCGATCATATGTGTCTTTTCATCCACACCGTATTCAACGAAGTTGTACTGCACGCCGCTGAAGTTGACCGGGCTGCCGTGGGTCAAATGGCCGCCGTGGGAAAGGTTCATCCCGAGAACGGTATCTCCCTGCTCAAGAATCGTAAAATAAACCGCCATATTGGCCTGGGCGCCGGAATGCGGCTGGACATTCACATGCTCTGCCCCGAAGATTTCCTTGGCGCGGTCGCGGGCAATGTCTTCCACAATATCCACGTATTCGCAGCCGCCATAATAGCGTTTGCCAGGATAGCCTTCGGCGTATTTGTTCGTCAGGACGGATCCTTGCGCTTCCATTACCGCTTCACTGACAAAGTTCTCCGAGGCAATCAGCTCGATTTTTGTGCGCTGGCGTCCCAATTCCTTCTGGATGGCCTCATATACCTGGCGATCCTGCTCGATAAGATGCTTCATTTTATGCTCCCCCTTCTGCTTCACTGCTGCCGAAAAATTATGTAGCTTTATAGTATGTTGCAAGAAAATTCTTTTTAATTGTAGCCCATGTTGGCGGGAAAAGAAAGCCGGAAATGGCTAACTTTCGTCATTTGGCTAAATTGAAAGCGAATTTATATAAAACCAATGCCAAAAAACGCGAAAAAAGCCCCATAAAGGAGCGTTTTTAGCATTTTTCGTTCGCCTTTGTTCTTTCATAAACGGCCCTGGTGCCGCCGATCAGCTTTGGCCTTGTCATCGCCAGTGTCACATAGGCTTGTCCCAGAGTCTTCTGTGCCACGCGCACTGGAACAGCCACATGCTTGAGGTGCATGCCTATCAGCGTGCTGCCGATATCAATGCCCGCATCGGCTTTCACAAACTCGACAACCGCCGGGTCCTCCATATGGTTGTAGGCATAAGTGGCCATCGCCCCGCCTGCCTTCCTGACAGGTATGACGGAAACTTCCTCAAGGTTCCTGCCTTCAGCGGTCTGACGTTCAACAACAAGCGCCCGGTTCAGGTGCTCGCAGCACTGGAAAGCCAGCTGGACTCCCGTCTCCTCCCGAAGCTTCCGCAGCTGCCTGAAAATCAGCGCTGCCACCTCTTCACTGCCGGCCGTGCCAATTTTTTCACCAATGACCTCGCTCGTGCTGCAGCCAACCACCAAAAGCTGCTTGCTGCTGACGTTCACCTGATTCCTGAATTCATCGAGAATGCTGCTCAACTCGTTCTCCCATTGATTGACTGTCATCGGCTTCCCCTCCTGGCCATTATTTGGCATGCTGTTTACTTATTTTCGTAAGAAGCGATCTTGCCAATGCGGTTCGCATGGCGTCCGCCTTCGAATTCTTCCCCAAGCCATGCTTTCGCGATTTCGCGGGCAAGCCCCGGCCCGATGACGCGCTCTCCCATCGCGATTATATTGCTGTCATTATGCTGGCGGGTAAGCTTGGCGCTATACACATCGTGGACGAGCGCACAGCGGATTCCCTTTACCTTGTTGGCGGCAATGCTCATGCCGATGCCTGTTCCGCAAATCAGGATGCCGCGGTCAAATTCGCCTTGCGCCACCTTCTCGGCAACCGGCAGGGCATAATCCGGATAATCGACCGATGTCTCGCATTCACAGCCGAAATCCTCATATTCAATGCCCATTTCATCCATAAGCTGCTTGATTTCTTCACGGATGTTGATTCCGCCGTGATCGGAAGAAATTGCTACTCTCATGAAGGTTTCCTCCTCCTATTTCACTATCATCGTTATTTTCTCATAACCTCCACGAATTATAAAGAAAACTCGCCAGCCGGCGAGCTCTTTTAAAAGCTGGGTAAAAATGAGGCAGATTCGCTGGACAAGGACTATTTCTCCCATTTCGCCAATGATTTTTCAATCGCCTGTCTGATTTCACCGAAGCTCTCACGGTACATTTCCACACTGCCGCCATAAGGGTCGGCGATATCGTACGGTCCCATTTCATCGGCAAATTCGCGCAGAGTGAAAACCTTGTCCTTCGCCTGGGGGAAATGGGAGATGACCGCACTTTTATGGCTGGCTGTCATGGTCAGGATCAGCGTCGCCCAGCCGACTTCCTCTTCGGAGAGCTGGGTGGACTGATGCTCCAGCGGAAGCTTGTTTTCCTCCAGTACTTGCTGCGCATTGGGGGACAGCGCATCACCATTCAGCGCAAAGACGCCTGCCGACTTGACTTCCACTCCGGGAATTTGTTTGCTTGTTAAAATTGCAGCCGCCATCGGGCTGCGGCAGGTATTCCCGGTACAGACAAACAGTACGCGTTCCATGTAACAGCCTCCTTTTACTGTTTTTTTCCTATTATACTCGCTGCGGAGGAAATAAGAAAAAAAAAGACACCTCGAATAGGTGCCAATTTTATCTATTCAACCTTACCCTACGGTACCAGGCAACGCTCACGGCAGCAGCAGTTTTATGCCAAATGCCAGCAGGATGCTGCCGCCCAGGGCTTCGCTGTATGTACCGATCCAGTGCTGCATCCGCCGGCCCAGCAGCAGCCCCGCCCAGGTCAATATTGTCGCCGCCACTCCAAAGCAGATGAGAACCAAAACCGTCCTGGCTCCGTAAATCCCGAGCGTCAATCCGACTGAAAAGCTGTCAAGGCTCACGCCAAGCGCGAAAAACAGCAAGCCGATTCCCGCAGGGGAAATCAGGCTGGATTCGTCTTCCTTAAAACTGCCCCAAATCATCTGGATGCCTAAAAACAAGAGCAAAATTCCGCCCAGATAGCCTGCAAGCGAGCCAAACTGCTCCGATAAAAACCGGCCTGCCCCCATGCCAAGGAGCGGCATCCACACATGAAACAGGCCGATGGTAATACCTATTTTAAAAATCTTCCTTCGCGACAGCCTGTACATCCCCATGCCGAGGCCGACCGAAAAAGCATCCATCCCCAGCGCAAATGCCATTAAAACAAGAGTCACCATTTCTCCCCATACTGCCGTCATTCTTCAGCCTCCCTGGTCGAGTCCGTGGACTTGCTAATTCAGCATATGCACGTCCACCAGGGTTTAGAAGCAAATCCCGGCAGGCGGGACTTTTAATGGGGATTACTGCCGTATCGGTGTAATTACCGCATGTTTGCGACTGTATACCGGGGGTTTACGACAAAACGCAGTCCACTCACGACAAACCAGGCTGCTTTACGACGAACCAAGTTGCTTTTACGACAAAACCCGCCAGACTCACGACAAAATGCAGGTCCCTTACGACAAACATAACAACCTTTTCACCTCTTACAACAAAACGAACCGCGTTTACGACAAAACGCGGTCCACTTACGACAAACCAGGCTGCTTTTACGACAAAACCAACAGGCCTCACGACAAAACGCACACCCCTTACGACAATCCCGCCTACATCCTGCCTTCCCGCTCAATCACCGGGAATCCGGATGCCTTGGTGAGGCGGTTCATAATCGCGGCACCGACGCCGGTTTCCGTAAAAACTTCGCCAAAGATGATGTCGACAGGGCTTTCATTAAATGCCCTCAATGTGTCATAAAGGTGCTCAGCCACGCTTTCGGGCTCATTCCGCCGGCCGCAGGCAAAAATCGTGTCCGCCTTGTAGCGGCCCGCATTTTCCTCGGTCGTCATCACGCCGACCTTCATCCCCTCTGCCCGCTTTTCATCCACCAATTCCTGAATTTCGGCCGCGCTGCCGTCGACCAGATACAAAGGTGCGTTCGGGGCATAGTGGCGGTATTTCATTCCCGGGGATTTCGGCGCCTGATCCGGATCGGCGAGCGCCGGGTCCGCAGACACCTCGCCAACGACCTCCTCCAGCTGCTCAAGCGTGACGCCGCCTGGACGCAAAATGACCGGCACCTCTCCCGTACAGTCGACCACCGTGGACTCCACCCCGACCCCTGTCGGCCCGCCGTCCACAATCCCGGCAATCCTGCCTTCAAGGTCATCTGCCACATGCCCAGCCGTTGTCGGGCTTGGACGTCCGGATAAATTGGCGCTTGGCGCGGCAATCGGCAGACCCGTAGCCTCAATGACGGCCAGTGCCACCGGATGCGCCGGCATTCTCACTGCCACCGTTGCAAGCCCGGCTGTTGCCAGCTCGGAAAGATGGCCGTCCTTTTTCTCCAAAACAAGCGTCAGCGGTCCTGGCCAGAAGGCCTTCATCAGCTTCCTCGCCTGCTCCGGCACTTCAGCGACAAAACTCTCAAGCTGCTTTTCGTCTGCAATATGAATAATAAGAGGGTTATCGCCCGGCCGGCCTTTTGCGCTAAAAATCTTCGCGACCGCATCGTCACTCTCCGCATTTCCGCCCAGTCCGTAAACGGTTTCCGTCGGCAGGGCGACCACTTCATTTTGTTTCAGCATTTCTGCTGCCTGTGTAATTTGTGGATATGTTATTAAGTTACCCACAGATTTATCCACTGTCCACATTTTCGTCTTCATGCTTGTCTCCCTTTGCTTTTTGGAATCTCAATCCCTAAACTAGTTCATTTTTCCCTATTTTCACGGGACTGCACTGTTAATTTCTATGAAAGTATAAAAGAAGTCCCCATGGAAGACAAGTTATTATCCACAAATTGTGCATAATTCGCGCTTTTCCGTGGATAACTTTGCGGACATATCCACATTTTACAAAGGCATCTTCATTACAATGCACTTATCCACATCCAAAGCCTGCTTCATGTGACTATTTTTATACAAGCTGACAGGCAGGTCTTCCGTCTTTTGAAAGCCCATATTTTGAAAAAAGGACGCAGCCTGCTCTTTATTGGTAGCAAGGTAAAGAGCGTTAAGCTGCTTTTTTTCCGCCATCGCGACCACCCTGTCAAACAGGAGCAGCACATCTCCCTGTGAGGTGCCCGGTGACAGGACGAACGAGCGCAGCAGCCCGGCGCTGCCAGCTGGCTCGATGCCAATGCAGGCTTTGAGCTTTCCATTTCTTGTTTCCAACAGGGAATAAAATTCAATATGGTCCGCCACACCGTCACAGCTGACATTTGCCTGCGCTAAAAAAGATTCCAGTCTTTTAATATCCTTCACTTCTGCTTCACGAATATGCTCTTCCATTTTCCCACCCCGCTTTTTCATCTCTACTAATATGTATGGCAGCAGGTGAAAAATAGAACTATTTCTGCTAGACAGAAAAACCCGGTACTGCTTTAGCAGCACCGAGCCCCTCAATGTTTTTTCGGTTTTCAGTTAAGTTGCAATCTATTAATCGTTGTTGTTGCGGGCATTGCCGCCTTTTTCGCCAATTTCGCGGTAGAAGTCTTTGTCGTGGTTTTCGGAAGTTGCTTCTCCGCCCTTGCGGCCAATTTCCTGATAGAACTCTTTGTCATGATTCTCGGAAGTCGTTTCTCCGCCTTTGCGGCCAATTTCCTGATAGAAATCCTTATCATGGCTCTCAGCGGTTGCTTCTCCGCCTTTACGGCCAATTTCCTGGTAGAAATCCTTATCATGGTTATCAGCGGTTGCTTCCCCGCCTTTGCGGCCAATTTCCTGATAAAACTCGCTGCCATGGTTCTCGGCTGTTGCTTCGCCGCCCATGCGTCCTCGTTCCTCACGTGACATTTTATCGTTATTGTTGCTATTGTTTTTTGCCATGATCTCTCACTCCTTCAGGTTGTTGTTTTGTTGTTACACTCCTTATATATCCGCTTCTCCCGTTTTAAAACAGCTTGTAAGAATCTTTAATCTGCTTGTCTTATAGAAGTAACATAATTGGTAAAAGGTGCGGCCTTTTTGGCACATGGTCCATGTTTTACCAGTGGACAACCATTTTTTATATTAAAAAACCAGCCTTTCATATAGGAAAGACTGGCTTCAAGCTGCTTCAAGTAGAATGTTGATTTCCGTTCCAGGCGCTTCGCTTTCCGCGGGACGGGCGGTGAGCCTGTCTCGCTTCGCCTCCTAGAAACTCAACAAACTTCAGCTCCTCCGACAGAAGCAAAGAACGCTTCTTTGTCGGAGCTTCCAGTTTGCTCGTTTCTGAACAGTCGGCATACGCATTTCCTGCTCCTCGTCGCTTGTGCTCCTGCGGGGTCTCACCTGTCCCGTTAATCCCGCAGGACATTGAATGTGCTTCCTTGAACCTGCCCACGCACGAAGAAAATGCGTTAGCATTTTCGAGGAGTCTTCGCGCCTTCCACTCCAATCAACATGCTTTAACCTCAATATATCCTTCTTTAAAATCTACCCAAATATCTTATCCCACAGTTCGACGAGGAAGAAGCGGACTTCGACGGGGGATTCGTCTTGTTCTTCGTAAACCGGGGCCTTTTCTGCGGTTTTTTCTTCTGCTGGTTTTTCCTCAAAGCCTTCGCTTGTTGCTTCGCCGTTGGAGAAGTCGAGGAAGCACAGCGGCGGAAACAGCACGCACCACCAGTTGGAGCCTGTGCCTTCACCGAGCGTGATTAAAATTGCTTCATATTCGCCCGCGGGATAGAGGAATTGGCCATACAGCTTAGTTGGAAAGCTGACTGTGCCAAATTCGGTTTTTACACTCTGGTCCAATCCTTGTGAGGCAATTACTTCCTCGGCAATCTGCTGGATTTCCGGCAGCCTTGACTGGATCAGGGTCCGCGCTTCATCGAGCGAAGTCAGGTCCTGCACCCAGTTGGTGATCTCCGCGTTGACTGCATCCCTCACAAGGCGTTTGGCTTCCTGGTCCTTCGCCGAATCGCTGTCGGCAAGGATTCGCAGGCGGATCGCTTCGTTTGGGATGACCATTGGATCCTGCGCCGTCGCTTCGGCCTGCGGCATATATAAATTTAAAATAGTAGCTATGGATAATAAAAGAATATAAAGTCCTGCAAGTAGTTTTGTTTTCATTTCCAGCACCGTCCCTTCACTAGTCACAGTGTGGACAGTTTGCTAGATTCTTAAACTATCAATGTTGAAATTGTTTTTATGATGTATACGCGCGTTGGTCAGGGGGCCTTCCCGCGGCTGCGGAGCCCCTTCCCATCCGCACTTGCTCACCTCTCCTGCAGCTTCCGCTTTTCTGCCAGGAGGCGCTGGAATTCCTGCTCCAGTTCCGGCGTGGGCTCAAGGCTCAGCCTGCTCAGCACGTCTGTCAGCCTTGTTTCGATAATCAGCCTGGAATCCTCCCCCGCGTCCCGCTCCTTGGGAACATGTTCACGGAATTCCTGATAAGTGCCTTCAAACAGCTTGATTTCACCATTGCTTATTTCAAGGATCGAGCTCGCCACATTTTCCACCAGCCGGCGGTCATGCGAGACGAACAGCACGCTCCCGCTGTAGTCTTTTAACAAAGATTCAAGGGCTTCCACCGATTGAAGGTCAAGGAAGTTGGTCGGTTCATCCAGCACCAGTGTGTTCAGGTCGCTGACAAACAGCTTCGCCAAGGCGACCTTGACGCGCTCGCCGCCGCTCAGCACCCCGACCGGTTTATGCACATCGTCCCTGAAAAAGTGCAGCCGCGCCAGGACCGTGCGGATTATACTTTCCTCCTGGCTGGAGTCTGAGCTGACATTTTCCAGAATCGACTTCTCCACATCGAGGATATCAATGTTCTGGCTAAAATAACCGACTTTTACAGCAGGAGATATCGTAATGCCCTTTTCCTCGCTGAGCAGCTTTTTCAGCAGCGTTGTTTTGCCGCTGCCATTGGCGCCGATAATTGCCAGCTTGTCGCCGCCGCGCACCTGAAAACTGGCTTCCCTCCATAGAGCCTTTTTTCCGATTTGTCCCTTCAGCTTTTCTACCCGGAAAATGATCCGGTTTCTAAAGCTTTCTTCATTGTGAAGCTCCATTTTAATCGCGGGTGCTTCTCTTGCCTTTTCGACCTTTTCAAGCTTTTCCAGCCTGGTCTCGATCGCCTTGGCTGTTTGCTCAAGCTTCTTTTGCTTTTTGGCGAAGTACGGCTTGGCACCCGTGATTCTCGCTTCCGAGAGGCTGACTCTCTTTGGAGCCTTCGTCGCCCGCTCCGCCTTTTTCACCTTCAGAGCCAGAGCCTCCTCCAGCTGCCGCTTCTTTTTCTCGTATTTCTCAAAGGCCTGCTCGTGCTGGCGGCGCTCCAGTTCCTTCTGGGCTGCATATTCGGAATAATTACCTTTGTATGCTTTTACTTTTCCTTCTTCCAGCTCCCAGATGACTGTGCAAAGAGCATCGAGAAATGCGCGGTCATGGGAGACGAGGACGAGCGCCCCCTGCCAGTTCCCAAGCTTTTTTTCAAGCCAGGCAATATGCCCGGCGTCCAGATGGGTCGTCGGTTCATCCGCCAGCAGCAGTGCCGGGCTGCTGGCCAGCGCCATTTTGATATATTCCTGTGTCACTTCCCCGCCGCTTTTTATGCTGTCCGTTCTTTTCAGCTGCGGCAGAAGATCGCAGGTGCCGTTTCTTGAGACCGCTCCGCTCTCCGGCCCTTTTTTTCCAGACAGGATTTCAAGCAGCGTCGTCTTGCCGCACCCATTCCGGCCGACAAGGCCAATCACATCCCCCTTTTCGATCTGCAGCTTTTCAATATCCAAAAGAAGGCGGTCCTTCATAAACAGTTTTATCTGATTTGCTTCCAGCAAGGTCATGTTATCATCCCCATTTTTTTCTGATTTCGCAGGGACTTTAGCAAAACAAAAAGCCCCCTATTCAGAATAGGAGGCATGGGCGTACAGCAAAGAGACTTCTCCCTCTGCCCCAGCGTCTAAAGTCCTATCCTATCCTGAAAACTCCAATTGAGGCAGCGCAAAATAAGCAGTCTGGGCTGCTTAAAATGGCCTTCAATTAGCTGGTTTTCGAAAAATAGGATTAGAACTTCATTGCATTGGGTCACCCTTCCGTTTTTTATTACTATAACCATAATGGATTGGCAGCGAAGATGTCAACTGCAATTTCCAAAAATGGGCAAAAGGCGGTGCCAAGGTCAGCCAATCTCAGCGTACACCATCCGGTCCTTGCCATTGATGTCATCGACAATTTCGACATTTGCCTGCGGGAATGCCGACTTCAGCAAACCTGCCACTGCCACTCCCTGGCCGGCGCCGATTTCAAAGGCCACCAGGCTTTTTTCCTTGAGGACGAGCGGCAGCTCCTCCATAAAGCGCCGGTACAAATTCAGCCCGTCCTCTCCTGCGAACAAGGCGAGATGCGGCTCGTGCCCGGTGACGACTTCGGACATCCACGACTGGTCGCCTGCCGGGATATACGGCGGATTGGAAACAATCGCGTCAAACTTTTTTCCGGACTGAATCAGCGGCTGCAGCAAATCCCCTTGCTTAAAATCAACCTCCGCGCCGAGGCCGGCACCATTTTCCCTCGCGGTTGCCAGTGCTTCGGGCGAAAGGTCGGTCGCCGTCACATTCAGGGATGGCCTCTCAAGCTTCAGAGTGGCAGCAATGGCGCCGCTGCCGGTTCCAATGTCGGCAAGCTGCAGATTTTCCTGCATGCCGAACATTTTTTCCAGCCGCCGGAGCGTTCCCTCAATCAGCTCTTCCGTTTCCGGCCGCGGAATCAGCACCGAAGGATTGACCATGAACCTCCGGCCGTAAAACTCCTCATGGCCGATGATGTACTGCACCGGCACACCTTCATGATGGCGCACCACAGCCTGCTCAAAAGCTGTCCACACCTCCGGGTCCAGCTCGTCGCGCATGCTGGCGAACAATTGGGCCCGGCTCATCCCGGCAAAATGGCGAAGCAGGATTTCCCCCGCGTTTTCATCCCGTCCTTTTTCTTTTAAAAAAGAAGAAGCCCAGTTCAGGGCTTCGAATATTTTTTTACTCATTGCTGGCATTCTCCAGGCGGCTGGACTGATCCTCCATGATGAGGGCGTCGATGACTTCATCAAGCTTGCCCTGCAAAATCTGGTCAAGCTTCTGGATTGTCAAGCCGATGCGGTGGTCGGTCACGCGGTTTTGCGGGAAGTTATACGTACGGATTCGCTCGGAACGGTCCCCTGTACCGACCGCCGATTTGCGCACCTGGTCGTATTCCGCCCGGGCTTCCTGCTGGAACTTGTCATAGACGCGCGCGCGCAGGACCTTCATCGCCCTGTCCTTGTTTTTATGCTGCGACCTTTCATCCTGTGAAGTAACGACGATTCCAGTCGGGATATGCGTCAGACGGACAGCCGACATCGTCGTGTTAACGCTCTGGCCGCCGGCGCCGCTGGATGCGTACGTGTCAAAGCGGATATCTTTATCATGGATTTCAATGTCGACCTCTTCCGCTTCAGGAAGGCAGGCCACGGTGGCCGTCGACGTATGAATCCGGCCGCCTGATTCTGTTTCCGGCACACGCTGTACGCGGTGGGCGCCATTTTCGTACTTCAGCTTGGAGTAGGCGCCGTTTCCGTTAATCATAAAAATGATCTCCTTGAAGCCGCCCACGCCAGTCGAAGTCTGGTCCATCACTTCGACCTTCCAGCCCTGCGCTTCGGCAAAGCGGCTGTACATGCGGAACAGGTCGCCGGCAAACAAGGCTGCCTCGTCCCCGCCCGCCGCACCGCGGATTTCCATGATAACGTTCTTGTCATCGTTCGGGTCTTTCGGAATCAGGAGGATTTTCAGGCGGGCTTCAAGCTCCTCGACCTGGTCGTTAAGCTCCGAAATTTCCTCTTTCACCATCTCGCGCATATCCGCGTCAAGCTTATCCTCGAGCATTGCCTTGGCGTCCTGCAGCTGCTCCTTCGCTTCTTTATATTCCCGGTAAGCCTGGACGGTTTCCTGGATATCGGACTGCTCCTTCGAATACTCGCGCAGCTTGGCCGGATTACTGACAATATCAGGATCACTTAAAAGCTCATTCAGCCTTTCATAGCGGTCCTCAACGGCTTGAAGACGATCAAACACAGTACTTCACCTCTATTTTATATATTAAAAATCATCTTAGTTAAAACCATTGCCCAGAGCAGAGCATGCTAAACGGGCATTTTGTATATAGATCCATAACTATTCAATTATAGTATAGGCAGAAACCAGCGTCAAAACCAAATTAGGGGAGGTGCGCAGAGGAATGCGGGACGTAGGATATTTTTTATTTGGACAATAGGTTTGCGTTTCGCGACAATACAACTGCTTTTCC
>NZ_LIGG01000001.1:933653-1038248 GCF_001273925.1 Bacillus sp. FJAT-27251
GGACAATAGAACTGGGTTTCCCGCTAATAGAAGCTCGGTTCCGGACAATAGAATCGCCTTTCCCGCTAATAAAACTTCCCAACAATTCAAAAAAGCCAGCCCTGCTCACACGCACAGGGCTGGCTTTAAATACAATTATGTCAAGCTGTCGCTCTTTGTTGTGAGCTCGAGTTCGTTGGGTGCCTTTGGCACTTCGTGGTGGTGCCGGCAGCGTGGTTCGTAGGCTTCGGAGGCGCCGACGAGAATGATGGGCTCATCGTAGGCGGCCGGTTTGCCGTTGATGAGCCGCTGGGTGCGGCTTGCTGGTGATCCGCAGACAGCACACACGGCTTGGAGTTTGGTTACTTGCTCCGCTATTGCCATCAATGCCGGCATTTGGCCGAACGGTTCGCCGCGGAAATCCTGATCGAGTCCGGCGAGAATAACGCGATGGCCGCTGTTGGCCAAATGCTGGGCGACCTGGACGATTTCCTCGTCGAAAAACTGGGCTTCGTCAATGGCAATGACGTCAATATCCGGTGTGACAAGCTGGAAAATGTCAGCCGACCGTGCCACTGGCTTGGCGATGACAGAAGTTCCATTATGGGAGACGACAGCTTCTTCGCTGTAGCGGTTATCAAGCAACGGTTTAAAAACGGCGACTTTCTGCTTGGCAAACTGAGTCCGCCTCACGCGGCGGATCAACTCTTCGGATTTGCCGGAGAACATGCTGCCGCAAATCAATTCAACCCAGCCGCTGTGTTTCATCACATACATCAAGGCCTCTCCTTCCTTGCATTTCAATTTCCATAGTATCCCCAAATTACGATATGTAGGTCGCATCAGGAGCAAAGAGTTTGCGAAATAAAAAACAGGCAAGTAATGGTGCTCTTGCCTGTTTTCTTCACATTATTGCTGTTGGTTCTTAAGGCCGTATTTCTTGTTGAAGCGGTCGACACGTCCGCCTGCTTCAGCAAATTTCTGACGTCCAGTATAGAATGGATGGCACTCGGAGCAAGTTTCAACGCGAAGCTCGTTCTTTACAGAACCAGTTTCGAAAGTGTTTCCGCATGCGCAAGTAACCGTGATAGTCTTGTAATTTGGATGAATTCCTGTCTTCATTCCCTTTCATCTCCTTTTGCCCTGAATCATATGCGAGACAGAGTTATATTGTACGGGGCTAATTGGCCTCCGCAATCATTAAAAGCACACTGGAATTATTATAACAAGCCTATTTCAAATAATCAAGATGGTTTTTTTATCCAATCCAATTAAATTGGGCGCTTGTTTCCTGCCTTCATTTCTTCGGCGAGCATCGAGAAGAATTCCTCATTCGACTTCGTCTGCTTCAGCCTGCGCATGAATTTCTCCACAAAGTCCGGAGTGTCGGACATCGATTTGCGGATCGCCCACAGCTTGTCAAGATGCTCTTTCGGAATAAGCAGCTCTTCCTTCCGTGTTCCGGAACGGCGGATGTCGATGGCCGGGAAGATTCTTCTTTCCGCAAGCGAGCGGTCAAGATGCAATTCCATGTTTCCTGTTCCCTTGAACTCCTCGTAGATGACATCGTCCATGCGCGAGCCTGTATCGACAAGCGCAGTCGCAAGGATGGTCAGGCTGCCGCCTTCCTCGATATTCCGGGCAGCTCCGAAGAAGCGCTTGGGACGGTGGAATGCCGCCGGGTCAATCCCCCCGGAAAGCGTCCGGCCGCTTGGCGGTATCACCAGGTTATAGGCGCGCGCCAGGCGGGTGATGCTGTCCATCAGGATGATGACATCGCGCTTATGCTCGACAAGGCGCATCGCCCTTTCCAGCACAAGCTCGGCTACCTTGATGTGGTTTTCAGGCACTTCGTCGAACGTCGAGCTGACGACATCGCCGGCTACCGAACGTTCAATATCAGTCACTTCTTCCGGACGCTCGTCGATTAGAAGCACGATGAGTTCCGCTTCCGGATGGTTGGTCGTGATGCTGTTGGCGATTTCCTTGATCAGCATTGTCTTCCCTGCCTTTGGCGGCGCGACAATCAATCCGCGCTGGCCAAAGCCGACAGGGGCGAGCAGGTCCATGATCCGGGTCGAAACATGCTTCGTTGTTGTTTCAAGCTTCATCTGGCGGTCCGGATACAGCGGTGTGAGCCCAGGGAAATGGACGCGCTCCTTCGCCGATTCCGGATCGTCGCCATTGACCGCTTCCACCTGAAGCAGTCCGAAATAGCGCTCATTCTCTTTTGGCGGACGCACTTTCCCGGAAACCTTGTCCCCGTTCCTCAGGTCGAACCGGCGGATCTGCGAGGCGGATATGTAGATATCCTCGGAGCTTGGCGAGTAGTTGATCGGGCGCAGGAAGCCGAAGCCCTCCGACTGGATGATCTCAAGCACACCTTCCATGAAGAAGTACCCCTGCTGCTCGGCCCGCGCTTTTAAAATCGCGAAGATGAGCTCTTTTTTCGATAATTTGCTGTAGTAGGACACCTTATATTCACGTGCCAGCTCGTACAGCTCTTTTAATTTCATATTTTCCAAACTGGAAATATTGACTTCCATATCGTCACCACACTTAATAGTATTTCGATTTCCTCCATAAAGACTGTTGAAAAATTGTTTGAGTTCTATTGCTATGGATGGAAAAAGAAGAAAAGAGTTTCCACTGAAGGTTGTTAGAAGGATTGTTTTGAAAGATAGTTTGAAGTTTTCCTCTAAGAGACTATACCATTTTACCTTTAGTATTAAACAGACGCAAATTTTATTTCAGTGTAAATAGACTCCCTTTTCCACGGTGGAAAAGGGAGCATGCCTGGTTTACTTGATGACAAGGTTCGGTTTTTTCTTCAGGCTGTGCTGCCCTTCGACAAACCGGACGGTTCCGGACTTCGCACGCATGACGATCGAATGGGTCGTCGCCACATGGCCCTTGAACTGGACGCCCTTCAGCATTTCGCCGTCGGTGACCCCAGTGGCTGCAAAGATGGCATCATCGCCTTTGACAAGGTCTTCCATCAGGAGCACTTTGTGGACATCGATGCCCATGCTGATGCAGCGCTGCAGCTCGGCATCGTTCTGGGGCAAGAGCTTGCCCTGGATCTCACCGCCAAGGCATTTCAGCGCAACCGCCGAGAGGACGCCTTCTGGAGCTCCGCCTGAACCGAAGAGGATATCGACACCGGTAAAATCAAACGCCGTGTTCATGGCCCCGGCCACGTCGCCGTCCTCAATCAGCTTGATGCGGGCGCCGGCTTCGCGGATCTGGGCAATGATATGCTCATGGCGCGGCCTGTTCAATACCGTCGCCACGACATCCTCGATATCCTTGTTCTTGGCCTTGGCGACCGCCTTCAGGTTATCAAGAATGGAAGCGTTGATATCGATCATGCCGACCGCTTCGGGTCCGACGGCGATTTTCTCCATGTACATGTCCGGGGCATGAAGCAGGTTGCCATGGTCGGCCACTGCCAGGACAGCAAGGGCATTCCAGCCTCCGGAAGCGACGATGTTCGTCCCTTCAACCGGGTCGACCGCTACATCCACGCGCGGGCCATAGCCTGTCCCCAGCTTTTCCCCGATATAGAGCATCGGCGCTTCATCCATTTCCCCTTCACCGATGACAACCGTGCCTTTCATTGGAACTGTGTCAAATACATCCCTCATGGCCTCGGTTGCTGCTCCGTCGGCTTCGTCTTTTTTGCCGCGGCCCATCCAGCGCGCGGAAGCCAGTGCTGCAGCCTCGGTAACGCGGACAAGCTCCATTGATAAACTTCTCTCCATCGGTTTTCTCCCCTTGTCTCTTTTTAGTCTGTCATCTTTCTAGGCATTCTTCATTTGTTCAAGCTCTTCTTGTGACAGCTGCTCACGCCAGGCCGTCGCGCCAAGCCCGTTCAGCTTTTCAACCAAATTGCTGTAGCCCCGGTCGATATGCTCAAGGCCCGTGATTTCAGTGATTCCTTCGGCCATCAAACCCGCAATCACCAAGGCTGCCCCTGCGCGCAGGTCGCTCGCCTTCACCTTTGCTCCCTGCAGCTGGCCGCCGCCGTTGATGATTGCGGAGCGGCCCTCCACCTTGATGTTGGCGTTCATCCGCCGCAGCTCGTCAATATGCTTGAACCGCGCTCCATAAATGGTATCGGTCACGACGCTTGAGCCTTCGGCGCGGGTCAGCAGCGCAGTGAACGGCTGCTGAAGGTCCGTGGCGAAGCCTGGATACACCAGCGTCTTCACATCGACGGCGGTCAGCTGTTCAGCGTGTCCGACAAACACTTGGTCATCCTGCGCTTCGACTGGGACACCCATTTCCTTAAGCTTCGCAATCAGCGACTCAAGGTGCTGGGGAATCACATTGTCGATGGTGATGCCCTTCCCGGCAGCGGCCGCGAGGATCATGTAGGTGCCCGCTTCAATCCGGTCCGGAATGATGGTATGCCGGCAGCCATGCAGCTGGTCGACACCGTCAATGCGGATCACATCGGTTCCGGCTCCTTTGATCTTGGCGCCCATATTGGTCAGAAGCGTTGCGACATCAATGATTTCCGGCTCCTTGGCCGCATTTTCAATGACCGTTCTTCCCTTGGCCCTTACCGCGGCAAGCATGATGTTGATCGTCGCCCCGACAGAGACCACATCCAGATAGATCCTTGCCCCCCGCAGCTCATCGGCGCGCAGGTAAATGGCGCCCTGCTCATTGGTGACGCTGGCACCAAGCGCTTCAAACCCCTTGATATGCTGGTCGATCGGCCTTGGGCCCAGATAACAGCCCCCTGGCAGGCCAATCACCGCTTTTTTAAAGCGGCCAAGCATGGCTCCCATCAGGTAGTAGGAGGCTCTCAGTTTTTTTACCCTTCCATTTGGAAGAGGCATGGAAATCATGGAAGACGGATCGACCGTCATCTCGTTGTCTGTGAAAGTAGCAGAACCGCCAATTTCCTCTAGCAAAGCCCTCAACATATGAACATCGGAAATGTCTGGCAAACCTTCAATCGTAACAGGTGAATCGGCTAAAATGGTTGCCGGGATCAGCGCCACTGCGCTGTTCTTGGCACCGCTGACTCGAACAGTCCCTTTTAGGGGATATCCGCCTGCAATTTTGAGCTTTTCCATTTTTGACTCCCTTCTAGACGATGATGTAGATGCTGAACCTCCAAATAGAAGGCCAAGACAAGGGCTTGTCCCAAACCCTTTTTTATCGTACGGACGGCGAAAACAATCCTTATAGGCAGTATTTACCAACAAATAAACAAATAATCCAGCAGGATTCCATTCTCTTAGTTTACACGATTTTCCCATATAATTGTAATGGAACCTGAAAGTTTTCACAATGATGAATACGGCTTCAATGGCATGGACCTTTTTGTACGGTCCATGCCATTGTGGCCGCCGCCATCCCCTGCCCGGTAAGCGCCTTCACATTTTAATGAAGGAAAACCGCCTTTTGAAGGCGGTTTGTCCCAAACTTAAAAGGTAAAGACAGTATAAGTTCTGCACTTAGATTACTGTCCAGCTCCAGCGCCTAGCAAGGCGCTTCCGCTTTTCTAATTACGCTCTGTTTGAAGAACCGAATTCGCGCATTTTTCCTTGTACTGTCGCTTTAATTGCGTCGCGAGCTGGTCCAAGGTATTTGCGTGGGTCGTACTCTTCAGGCTTGGCAGCCAATGTTTCACGGACAGCCTTCGCAGAAGCGATTTGGTTTTCAGTGTTCACGTTGATTTTAGCTGTTCCAAAAGAAATCGACTTTTGGATGTCATGTGTCGGGATTCCTGTTCCGCCGTGAAGGACGAGAGGTACACCAGCGACAGTGTTGATTTCTTCCATTTCCTTGAAGCCAAGGTTCGGTTCGCCTTTGTATGGTCCGTGAACGGAACCAAGTGCTGGAGCCAGGCAGTCGATGCCTGTGCGTTTAACAAGCTCTTCACATTCTTTTACATCGGCATAAATAACGCCATCAGCGACGACATCGTCTTCCTGTCCGCCGACTACTCCAAGTTCCGCTTCAACGGAAACACCCTTGGAATGAGCGTACTCAACCACTTTGGAAGTGATTTCGATGTTTTCTTCGAATGCATGGTGGGAAGCGTCGATCATAACGGAAGTAAATCCGGCATCAATCGCTGCTTTACACTTGTCGAAGCTTGAACCATGGTCAAGGTGAATCGCTACAGGTACAGTTGTTCCGTAGTCTTCCATAAGGCCTTCAACCATTTTGACAACGGTTTTGAATCCGCCCATATAACGTGCAGCACCCTCGGATACGCCAAGGATGACCGGAGACTTCTCTTCTTCAGCTGCCTGCAGGATTGCTTGAGTGAACTCAAGGTTGTTCAAGTTGAACTGACCTACTGCATATCCTTCCGCATTTGCTTTTTTCAGCATTTCTGTCATTGAAACTAATGGCATGATTTTTCCTCCTTCTTAAGATCGCCTTCTCGGATTAGACCAGACTTCCATTAAAAGGTTTGCCTTCTGCGCTGTTGTTTATGTACCCGAAGATGCATTTGTCAAACCGGGGAGATCTTGTGGAATTCATTAGTTATCATATCAAAAGAAATCGAGAAAAGCCATTGCAGATGCACGTTTTTTGAGGCTGTCATAAAAATGCTATATAGTGAGCGCTCCCATTTTACAGATTATTCCGTTATTTTAGTACCCCGTAAAATGGCAAACCCGCTCTAGCGATCTCGTGAGCGGGCTCTCTTAAATATGTATATGAAATTACTTAACAACTTGCAGATATTGTCTTACAGCCGCCCGGATATCATCAATATCAAAAGGCTTGGCGAAATGGGTCAGGGCACCAAGGTTCATGGCTTCCTGGATCATGTCGAGTTCACCGTAGGCCGTCATGATAATGACGCGGATATTCGGCTCAATCACCTTCATCCTTTTTAGAATCTCGATCCCATCCATTCCTGGGATTTTCATGTCGAGCAGGACAAGGTCCGGTGTATCCTGGTTCACAATTTCCAGAGCCTGGACGCCATTAGCGGCCTGGTAAGTCTGGTAGCCCTCCTTTTGCAGCACTTCGTTGAGCAAGATGCGAATGCCAAACTGGTCGTCAACAATCAGTATTTTTTCTTTCATGCCGCTTTTCCCCACCATTTCAGTTAGTTTATCTTTCTGCCTACTATCCTTTTCTGCTTCCCATGTCAAAAATCCTTCCTAATTGGCAAATTTTCCTTCGGGAACCATGATTATTTTACCACAGGGATTCTGGGCATTATAATCATGTTTGGAGGCGATTGTATGTTAAAAATGTTCACAACCCAGCTTTCCGGCCTGTTCAAGAGGCTGCAGGAGCAGGAGGAGTTTGCCCTTGAGGACGGAGCAAGGCTTCTGGCCCAGGCTGCGGCCGGACAGGGAACGATCTATATTTACGGTACAGGCGAGATGGCAGCCGTCCATCTTGAAGCCGTCCATGGAGCCGAACCATTGGCCGGTGCGGCCGTATTCGATGCCGAAAAAGTGACATCCGCAGACCGGGTGCTGATGTTTGCCCGCTATTCGAATGACCCTGAAGCCCTTGCGATTGCGCAAAAACTGTCTGACAGCTTCATCCCGTTTGCCGCGGCATCCACTGTTGTGGCCGGTGACGAGCCCGGACTTGAAGCACTGGCCGATGTCCATGTCGACCTGAAGCTCACGAAGGGCATGCTCCCCGATGAAACCGGCGGACGCTTTGCCCTGCCATCATCCATGGCTGCCTTATTCGTCTATTACGGCTTCAAATTTATCATTGATGAGATGCTGGCAGAGTATGAAGAATGATGGAAAATCCCCTATCAGCGGGGATTTTTTGTTTTTTGGGATTGAGTGCACCTGGTATATTCCTTATTTCTCGATT
This sequence comes from Bacillus sp. FJAT-27251, assembly GCF_001273925.1. Classification (GTDB taxonomy): domain Bacteria; phylum Bacillota; class Bacilli; order Bacillales; family Cytobacillaceae; genus Mesobacillus_B. Next base: position 941,460 of record NZ_LIGG01000001.1, read on the forward strand.
TAATGCTGATTTGCCATGATGTAATCCTGATGTGCCATGATATAATCCTGATATAACTCGATATAATCCTGATATGCCATGGTATAATCCTGATTTACCCCGATATAATCCTGATTTGCCTCCACTTAATCCTGATTTGCCAATTCTCCTCGATTTAACACCCAACCCATAAAAAACGCCCCAGCCACTGGCCGGAGCGTTCTTTCCTATTCGCCCATCTTCATTGATGCTTCAACAAAGTCGCGGAACAATGGCTGCGGGCGGGTTGGCCTTGAGATGAATTCCGGATGGAACTGGCAGGCCACGAACCATGGATGGTCTTTCACTTCGATGATCTCGACCAGACGGCCGTTCGGGCTAGTTCCGGAGAATACGAAGCCAGCTTCTTCCATCTGCTCGCGGTATTCATTGTTGAATTCGTAGCGATGGCGATGGCGTTCATAGACCACCGTGTCGCCGTAGGCAGCTGCTGATTTTGTTTCAGGAGCCAATTTGCACGGGTACAGTCCCAGGCGCAATGTGCCGCCCAAATCTTCGATGTCCTTTTGCTCTGGCAGAAGGTCGATGATCGGGTATGGCGTTTCCGGCATGATTTCAGCAGAATGCGCGCCTTTCAGGCCAAGCACATTGCGGGCATATTCCACGGACGCAAGCTGCATGCCCAGGCAGATGCCGAAGAATGGCACTTTCTGTTCACGCGCATACTGGATCGCCAGGATCTTTCCTTCGATGCCGCGATCGCCAAAGCCGCCAGGAACAAGGATTCCGTTCGCATCGCTAAGAAGCTCTTCGACATTTTCAGAAGTCACTTCTTCGGAATTCACCCATTTGATCTCAATTTCGCTGTCAAAGGCATAGCCGGCATGGCGCAGGGATTCCACTACCGAAATATACGCATCCTGAAGCTCAACATATTTTCCGACAAGCGCGATGCGGGTCGTCTTGGACAAGTTCTGGACCTTGTCCACAAGGATTTTCCACTCTTCCATATCGGCATCTGCACATTGCAGCTGCAAATGGCGGCAGACAATCGAATCAAGGTTTTGATCCTGGAGCATCAGCGGAATGGAGTAAAGCGTATCGGCGTCCGGGCACTCGATGACCGCTTCCTTGTCGATATCGCAGAATAAGGCAATTTTATCCTTCATATCCTGGGAGATCGGCATTTCCGTACGCAGCACAATCGCATTCGGCTGGATGCCAAGGCTGCGAAGTTCTTTTACGCTGTGCTGGGTCGGCTTTGTTTTCAATTCTCCGGCCGCGCGGATATAAGGAACAAGCGTACAATGTATGTACATCACATTGTTTGTGCCGATGTCACTCTTGATCTGGCGAATGGCTTCAAGGAATGGAAGGGATTCAATATCCCCTACTGTACCGCCAATTTCAGTGATGACAACATCCGCTCCCGTTTCCTTGCCGGCGCGGAACACCTTGTCCTTGATTTCATTGGTGATATGCGGGATGACCTGGACTGTTCCTCCAAGATAATCGCCGCGGCGTTCCTTTTTGAGGACGGTGGAGTACACTTTCCCTGTTGTCACATTGGAATACTTATTCAAGTTGATATCGATAAAACGCTCATAATGGCCAAGGTCAAGGTCCGTCTCGGCACCATCATCGGTGACGAATACTTCACCATGCTGGTAAGGGCTCATCGTACCTGGGTCGACGTTGATATATGGATCAAATTTCTGGATTGTCACCTTCAAACCCCTGTTTTTCAGCAATCTGCCGAGAGATGCGGCCGTAATCCCTTTTCCTAGTGACGAAACCACTCCGCCAGTCACGAAAATATATTTTGTCATGTTGCTCCTCCTCTTTTACAACAGTTTGCGCCATTTGACTTCCTTTGTTTCACCAATTAGCACTATTTCTTTTATGTGGGAAAAATAAAAAAAACGCCCCTCATACAACGTATAGGGAGCGTTTCATCATAAATAACGATCTCGTTCCTTTTAAAAGGAGCCCAAAAATGATTCTACAGTCGTGCGTTTCAAAAGTCAAGACTGTTTTAACGGTCTTCGTCGTCGAGCTCATCTTCCTCAAGTTCTTCGTCCTCAAGCTCATCCTCTTCGAGTTCAAGCTCGTCTTCCTCGTCTTCGATGAGGTCGTCGTCTTCGAAGTCCTCGTCTTCCTCATCAAGGTCGTCTTCGAGGTCATCTTCCTCGTCGAGAAGGTCGTCTTCCTCGACATCATCGAAGTCATCGTATTCCAGATCTTCATCTTCGATTTCATCGAAGTCCTCAAGATCCTCCTCAACTGCTTTCTTCGCCTTTTTCTTGCGCGGCTTGACTGGAGTGATGGTATCTTCCTCTGCCTGGTCAACCGGATACCATACCCGGAGTCCCCAGCGATTGTCACCCAATCCCAAAAAGCGTCCATCCAAATTTATATCAGTATAAAATTGCACCATTTGTTCCGTAACTTCACCCTCTTCAAGGTCAAGCAGGCTGATGATTTCTGCGACTAGTTCTTTGAAGGAAACAGCCTGTTTCTTTTCATTAAGAAGCTGATAGGCCGCTTCAATCCAGGACAATTCCTGTAGCTGTTCCTTTGAGTATTGGTTTAAACTCAACACGTGCACTTCCTTTCTATTCAAGCCCAAGGCGGGCCATAAATCCGAATAATGGAAAACCTTCCAAAGACATATTCTTCATTATAAACAATTTCAATCTGTTTATGCTACCTTATTCTATCGCTTTCCGGCTTTTTTTCTCGTTTTTCCCCTGAACAGGGAAACCGCCAGCATAAAGAAGAAAAGCGCGAGCAAAAAGAAGGAAATCGCGCCAAGCTGCAGGCTATACAAATAATACATGATGCCCAGTGCAGCGGCCCCGCCGGCTATGGTCAAAAGCAGTCTCAAAACCATTCACTTCCCACATTTATTCCGTCATAAACCTTATGTATGAAATCGATTATACCATACTGGATAAAAATCCCTACAAGAAAAGCGGAAGCGCCTTGGTCAGCCCCGACAAGCGCTGGAGGGCCAGCTGATGAAGTCGTTTTTTGACTTCAACAGCTGGACCGAAGCGACTCGAGGGGCTAGGCGCTGTAGCTGGACAGTCTTCCATGTGCAAGAATTTAAACCTTCTTACATTTTTTGATTAAATAGCCTGCAGTCCGCACTGCAGGCTTCTCCTTACATATTCCGCCGGTACTGGCCGCCCACTTCGTAGAGGGCCCTGGTGATTTGGCCGAGGCTGGCGTATTGGACGGTTTCCATCAGCTCTTCAAAAACATTGCCGCCGCTGACCGCCGCCTGCTTCAGCCTATTCAGGGCTTCCTCGCTCTTGTCTGCGTTCCTGCCCTGGAAATCGCGGAGATTGGCAATCTGAAGCTCTTTTTCTTCCTTAGTTGCCCGCGCCAGCTCCATATTGTCGACATCCTCTTCCGAAGGCGGATTTGGATTCAAATAGGTGTTCACGCCGATGATCGGCAGCTCGCCGGTATGCTTTTTCATTTCATAGTACATCGACTCATCCTGGATTTTGCCGCGCTGGTACTGTGTCTCCATCGCGCCAAGCACGCCGCCGCGGTCATTGATCCGCTCAAATTCCTGCAGCACCGCCTCTTCGACAAGGTCGGTCAGTTCTTCAATAATGAAGGAACCCTGCAGCGGATTTTCGTTTTTCGTCAATCCGTGCTCCTTCGTAATGATCATCTGGATCGCCATTGCCCGGCGCACCGACTCCTCCGTCGGCGTCGTGATCGCTTCGTCATAGGCATTCGTATGCAGCGAGTTGCAGTTGTCATGAAGCGCCATCAGCGCCTGAAGCGTCGTCCTGATATCATTAAAATCGATCTCCTGGGCATGCAGCGAACGTCCCGACGTCTGGACATGGTACTTCAGCTTCTGGCTCCGCTCATTGCCGCCGTACTTGTTCTTCATGACCGTTGCCCAGATGCGGCGTGCCACACGGCCGATGACGGTATATTCCGGATCCAGGCCGTTCGAGAAGAAGAAGCTCAGGTTCGGCGCGAAATCGTCGATATGCATGCCGCGGCTCAAATAATACTCCACATACGTAAAGCCATTGGAGAGTGTGAACGCCAGCTGCGAAATCGGGTTGGCTCCCGCCTCGGCAATATGGTAGCCCGAAATCGAGACCGAATAATAGTTGCGCACCTTATGGTCGATAAAATACTGCTGGATGTCGCCCATCATCCGAAGCGCAAATTCCGTCGAGAAGATGCACGTGTTCTGTCCCTGGTCTTCTTTTAAAATATCCGCCTGAACCGTACCTCGTACCGTGCTCAAGGTCCACGTTTTCACCTGGAGGTTTTCCTCATCGTTCAGCTTCCGGCCAAGCTCGGCTTCCTTCTTTTCCACCTGCTGGGCGATGGCTGTGTTCATGAACATCGCCAGGATGATTGGCGCCGGTCCATTGATGGTCATCGAGACGGATGTGGAAGGCAGGCACAAATCAAAGCCAGCATACAGCTTTTTCATGTCCTCAAGCGTACAGACGCTGACGCCGCTTTCGCCAACCTTGCCGTAAATGTCAGGACGGTAATCCGGGTCTTCCCCGTAAAGGGTTACCGAATCAAAGGCCGTACTCAGGCGCTTGGCATCATCGTCCTTCGAGAGGTAATGGAAGCGGCGGTTTGTCCGCTCCGGAGTGCCTTCACCGGCAAACTGGCGTTTCGGGTCTTCACCTTCGCGCTTGAACGGGAATACGCCCGCCGTGTAAGGGAAAGATCCCGGAACATTTTCAAGGTACACCCAGCGCAAAATCTCGCCGTAATCCTTGTATCTAGGCAGAGAGACCTTTGGAATCGACAATCCCGAAAGGCTTGTGGTCCTAAGCACCGTGACGATTTCCCTGTCGCGGATTTTCGTCACGAACGAGTCGGACGCATATTTCTCCTTCAGGCTTTCCCAGCTCTCGAGAATTTTTTTCGACTCCGGCGTCAGCTTCTGTTCCACATTGGACTTTAAGGCTTCCAGAGCGGAAGCCGCCTCCTCATTGCCCTGCTCCTTCACCGCTTCAAGCGCGCCTTCAAGCTGGAATAGGCGCCGGGCCAGCTCGGCCTGCTGTGTCGCCAGCTTATGGTAGCCCCTGACGGTTTCGGAGATTTCCCGAAGGTAGTAGCGGCGGTCGGCCGGGATGATGACATTCTGCTTTTCCACTTCCGCTTCTGTCGAAAAGCTGGTTTTCCAGTTTGTGTCCGCCTTCTCGTTCAGCTTGCCAACAAGCGCGGCAAACAGTGCATTGGTTCCAGGGTCATTGAACTGGCTGGCAATCGTTCCGTAAACCGGCATGTCGCCAAGGTCCCGGTCAAACAGCACATGGCTGCGCTGGTACTGCTTCTGCACCTGTCTTCTCGCGTCCTCCGAGCCTTTGCGCTCAAATTTATTGATGACGATCAGGTCGGCATAATCAATCATGTCGATTTTTTCAAGCTGGGACGGAGCCCCGAACTCGCTTGTCATCACATACAATGACACATCGCACACATCGGTGATGCCGGCATCTCCCTGCCCGATTCCGCTCGTTTCGACGATGATCAAATCAAACCCGGCCGCTTTCGTGACCGTAATTGCGTCCTGAATCGCCAGCGAAAGTTCCGATTTCGCCTTCCGGGTGGCCAGGCTTCGCATATACACCCGCGGAGAGAAAATCGCATTCATGCGAATCCGGTCGCCAAGGAGGGCGCCGCCTGTTTTTTGCTTCGTCGGGTCGACAGACAGGATCGCCACTCTTTTCTCCGGAATCTCATTCAGGAAACGGCGGATCAGTTCATCGGTCAGCGAGCTTTTACCCGCTCCGCCCGTGCCCGTGATGCCGACCACCGGGACTGTCTTCGTCATGCTTTTTACCTTTTCCATCACAGCGGTCGCCGCTGTTTCCGCCGCCGCGCCGTCTCCTTTGGCACCGACCTGCTGCTCGGCCAGCGTAATCAGCTTTGCCACAGTGCGGACATCGCCGCGCTCCAGCTGTTCTAGCTCGCTCGCCGCCTCCGGGCTCACGGTCGCAAAGTCGCATTCCTTGATCATTTCCTGGATCATGCCTTCAAGGCCAAGCTTCCGGCCGTCTTCCGGCGAAAAAATCCTGGCGATGCCGTATTCATGCAGTTCTTTTATTTCCCGCGGGATGATGMCCCCGCCCCCGCCGCCGTAAATGCGGATATGGGCCGCGCCTTTTTCCTGCAGAAGATCGTACATGTATTTAAAATATTCCACATGTCCGCCCTGATAGGAAGAAATCGCGATTCCCTGGACATCCTCCTGGATCGCCGCATTGACGACTTCCTCCACCGAACGGTTGTGGCCAAGGTGGATGACTTCCGCACCATTGGCCTGCAGAATCCTGCGCATGATATTGATGCTCGCATCATGGCCGTCAAACAGGCTTGATGCGGTCACAAAACGGATATGATGTGTCGGTTCGTACCTCATCCTTCTCCCCCTGTTCCTAGTTTGACCTTTCCTTCCTTCATCCCGTGAAATAGCAGGTCAAGCTGCAATTCGATATACTCTTCCAGGCTGTACGCCTTCTGGAGCGCCCAGCGGCGGAAGGCCCACATCTGCCCCTGCACGAAAATATTGTGGGCAATCAGCTTCACTTCTTGCTCCGTGAGGTCCAGCTCCCCATTTTTCACGCAATTCCCAATCACATTCTCGAACATGCCGACCATCTGGATTTCCTTTTTCAGCACATACGGGAGGGCATCCTTGCCGAGCGATTTCGCCTCCTGGTACATGACAAGGACTTCATCCTGCATATCGGCCATTTCCCGGAAGTAATAGGCGATGCTCAGCTTCAGCGCCTCGACCGTCCCCTGGTTCGTGTCGAGGTCCTTCTGCAGCCGCTCGCGGATCTGGTCGTACATTCTGTCGACCACAAGGTACAAAATGTCTTCCTTCTTGCGGATATACTCGTACAGCGTCCCAATGCTGAAGCCTGCCGCCCGTGCGATTTCGCGGGTGGTGGTGCGGTGGAACCCTTTCTGTTTAAAAAGGGTCACCGCCCCCTTGATCATCTGGTCGCGCCTTTTGACCACCAGCCGTTCATCCTTGACTGAAGCCTCCACTTCACGCTTTTTCATCATCTCCCCCCTTTTATTCGCGTGATTCGTCGCTGAAAGATGGCTTTTTCAATTATTTTGTCAGCATCCTTGAAATGACGAGGCGCTGGATTTCCTGTGTGCCCTCGTATATTTGCGTGATTTTGGCGTCGCGCATAAAGCGCTCGACCGGATATTCCTTCGTATAGCCATAGCCGCCAAATACCTGGACAGCCTCAGTTGTGACCTTCATCGCGGTATCACCGGCAAGCAACTTCGACATGGCCGATTCTTTTCCGTACGGCAGCCCTTCCGACTCCAGCCAGGCCGCCTGGTAGGTCAATAGCCTTGAAGCTTCGATTTGCGTCGCCATGTCGGCCAGCTTGAAACCGACTCCCTGCTGGGCAGCAATCGGCTTGCCGAACTGGTGGCGGTCCTTCGCATAGTCGACCGCTGCATCAAGGGCTCCCTGGGCAATCCCGACTGCCTGGGCAGCGATTCCATTCCGGCCGCCATCAAGCGTCATCATCGCAATTTTAAAGCCTTCGCCTACCTTGCCAAGGACGTTTTCCTTCGGCACGCGGCAGTCTTCAAAAATAATCTCCGTTGTCGGCGAGGAGCGAATTCCCAGTTTCTTCTCCTTCTTGCCGACAGAAAATCCCGGGAAGCCGCTTTCAATAATGAAAGCCGTGGTTCCTTTCTGTTTGCTTTCCGGATCGGTCAGCGCGAACACGACATAAATCTCCGCTTCGCCGCCATTGGTGATAAAAATCTTCGAGCCATTGAGGATATAATCGTCACCGTCTTCACGTGCTGTCGTCCTCATTCCGCCGGCATCCGAACCGCTGCCCGGCTCTGTCAATCCATAGGCGCCCATCTTCTCTCCCAGGGCCATCGGCTTCAGATACTTCTGCTTCTGCTCTTCGCTGCCAAACTTGTAGATCGGCCAGCCGGCAAGCGAGGTGTGGGCAGATAGGGTCACCCCTGTCGACGCACAGACGCGCGACAGCTCTTCGACCGCGATGCAATAAGCCAGATAGTCGCTGCCAATGCCGCCATACTCTTCCGGCCACGGAATCCCCGTCAATCCCAGCTCCGCCATCTTGTTGAAAATCCCGCGGTCAAACCGCTCTTCCTCATCCCGCTCCGCAGCACTCGGCGCCACTTCATTCCGGGCAAAATCCCGCACCATTTTGCGAATCATTTCATGCTCTTCGGTTAAACGGAAATTCATTGTATTCTCCTCCTGTTCAATGATTAGTTTCTATGATTGTTTTTCGATTAAAATGCTGTTTTGCTAGTTGGTCGGGGTATTAGCGTGAATTCCGTGCCGCCATCGACCGTTTTTTGCGTTAACAGGCTTTATTGACGCAAATCCTGTGGCCCTAGCAACCTTTTTTTGCGTCAATCGGCCCTATTGGCGTAATTTTTTGGCATCCAAGCACTCTTTTTTACGTCAATCAGCTTTATTAGCGCAATTTCCAGGCATCCAAGCACCCTCTTTTACGCCAATCGGCCCTATTAGCGCAATTTCCAGGCATCCAAGCACCCTCTTTTGCGTCAATCGGCCCTATTAGCGCAATTTCCAAACTCCCAAGCTCTCTTTTTTACGCCAATCCTCTCTGTGACGCAGCCCCGAGGCCCCCAAGCAATCCTTTTTCTCCAACCGAATCTATTAGCGCAGTTTCCATGCCTCCAAGCACCCTCTTTTGCGTCAATCGGCCCTATTGGCGCAATCTCCGGGCTCCCCAGCACTCTTTTTTACGCCAATCCTCTCTGTGACGCAACACCAAGGCCCCCAAGCAATCCTTTTTCTCCAACCGAATCTATTAGCGCAGTTTCCATGCCTCCTGCAATTCTTCGCTCACAAGGACGCAAGGGAAATCGTTCTATAAAAATTTGCTGATCACAATCCTCTGAATCTCGCTTGTTCCTTCGTATATCTCGGTTACTTTCGCGTCGCGGAAGTAGCGCTCGACTGGATACTCTTTTGTGTAGCCATAGCCGCCAAATACCTGGACCGCTTCAATCGCCGTTTCCACCGCTGTCCTTGAGGCAAACAGCTTGGCCATGGACGCTTCCTTGCCGCATTTCAGCCCTTCCTGGCGCAGGCTGGCCGCCTGATAGACCAGAAGCTTTGAAGCTTCCACCGCCGTCGCCATATCAGCGAGCTTGAAGCCGACTCCCTGCTGGAGGGCAATTGGCTTTCCGAACTGCTGGCGCTCTTTCGCATAGCCAGCGGCTGCCTCAAGCGCTGCCTCCGCGATTCCCAGCGCCTGGGCGGCAATGCCAATCCGGCCGGCATCCAGGTTGGCCATCGCAATCTTGAACCCTTCGCCTTCCGCACCCAGCAGGTTTTCCTTCGGCACTTTCATATCCTCGAACGTCAGCTGGACCGTCCGCGAGCCATGAAGGCCCATTTTATGCTCATCCTTGCCGATCACAAGCCCCGGCGTCCCCTTTTCCACGATAATAGCGGATATTCCTTTTGAGCCCCCGTCCGGGCTGGTCCGCGCAAAAACGATATACGTATCCGCTTCACCGCCATTGGTGATAAACACCTTGGAGCCATTCAGCACATAATGGCCATCCTTCCATTCCGCTTTCGTTTTCAGGCTGGCCGCATCGGAGCCAGCGCCTGGCTCTGTCAAACAAAAGGCGCCAAGATATTCTCCGGAAGCAAGCTTTGGCACATATTTCTGCTTTTGCTCCTCCGTCCCGAAATACAGAATCGGATTGGTGCCAACCGATGTATGCACCGACAGGATGACGCCGACGGTCGCACTCACTTTGGACAGCTCATGGATGGCAATGATATAGGAAGTGAAATCCATTTCCGAGCCGCCATATTTTTCAGGAATGGGAATCCCCATCAAGCCAAGCTCGCCCATTTTCCTGACAATCTCGCGCGGAAACTTTCCATCCTCCATCTCCTCCACAAACGGCGCGATTTCCTTTTCCGCAAAATCCCGAACCATCCTGCGCATCATCTGTTGCTCTTCTGTGAATCTAAGGTTCATGGCTGTTTCCTCCCTGGTGGAGCTTTTTTATAAAATGCTGTTACTCATAAATATAGAAGCCGCGTCCGGATTTCTTCCCGAGCCAGCCGGCCTTTACATATTTGCGGAGCAGCGGGCATGGCCGGTATTTGGTGTCGCCAAATCCTTCATGCAGGGTTTCCATGATATAGAGGCAGGTATCGAGCCCGATAAAATCGGCCAGCGTCAACGGCCCCATCGGATGGTTCATGCCAAGCTTCATGACTTCGTCAATCGCTTCTTTTGTGGCGACTCCCTCATACAAGGTATAGATGGCTTCATTGATCATTGGCATCAGGATGCGGTTCGAAACAAAACCCGGAAAGTCGTTGACCTCAACCGGCACCTTGCCGATTTTTTTGGTGATATCTTCAATTTCCTGGTACACTTCATCAGCCGTAGCAAGGCCGCGGATGATTTCGACAAGCTTCATGACCGGAACCGGGTTCATGAAATGCATGCCAATGACTTTTTCCGGCCTGCTGGTGGCCGCTGCGATTTCGGTAATGGGAAGCGATGATGTATTGGTGGCAAGGATTGTCTGTTCAGGGGCAAGTTCATCCAGCTGGGCGAACACCTTTGTTTTGATGTCCATGTTCTCCACAGCCGCTTCGATGACAAGGTCTGCTTCCTGGGCATCCTGCAAACTGGTCGATGGTGTAATTCTTGAGAGGATTTCTTCTTTCTGTTCGGCAGTGAGGCGGCCTTTTTCGACATTGCGTGACAGGTTTTTGTTGATGACGCCAAGCCCGCGTTCGACAAATTCTTGTTTAAGGTCGTTCAGGGTCACTGTATAGCCTGCCTGGGCACATACCTGGGCAATGCCCGAGCCCATCTGCCCGGCGCCGACCACCATGATTTTTTCAACTTTCATCCCGATTCCTCCTTTGATATATATGGCTGTGTTATATTAGACTGTTGATTTCCGTTCCAGGCGCTTCGCTTTCCGCGGGCGGCCCGGGGAGCCTCCTCGGCGCTTAAAGCGCCTGCGGGGTCTCCCCTGACCCTTGCTCCCGCAGGACATTGAATGGGCTTCCTCGAACTTGCCCACGCACGAAGAAAATGCGGTAGCATTTTCGAGGAGTCTCGCGCCTTCCACTCCAATCAACAGGATTAAGACTCAAAGATGGACTGTACACAGCCTAATTGTAAAATTCTCACGGACGGACAGGCACGCCCTCTTGCTGCACCTGCCCGATCTGCCTTTCTATTTTCATCATTCCATTTATGGGCGTATATGTCTGACTGTTCAGCTCTTCGGCACTTCAATCATGATGGCATCTCCCTGGCCGCCGCCTGAGCAGATGGCCGCGATGCCGATACCGCCTCCGCGGCGTTTCAGTTCATGCATCAGCGTTAAAATGACTCTTGTGCCGCTGGCGCCGATTGGATGCCCCAGTGCGACCGCCCCGCCGTTGACATTTACCTTTTCAGGATCAAGGCCGGCAATCTGGCCGCTTGCCAGTGCAACCGCCGCAAAGGCTTCATTGATTTCAAACAGGTCGACTTCCTCAAGCGATTTGCCTGATTTCTTTAAAAGCTCATTGATCACCAATCCCGGTGTCTTCGGGAAATCCTTCGCCTCGACAGCCAGGGCTGCATGGGCCAGAATGACGGCCTGCGGCTTCCGGCCTTCCCGCTCGGCGCGCTCTTCGCTCATCAGCACAAGGGCCGCGGCTCCGTCGTTGACCCCCGGGGCATTCCCAGCGGTGATGCTGCCATCATGGTTGAACACAGGCTTAAGCTTTGCCAGCACTTCGATGGCCGTATCCTTGCGCGGAGCTTCATCCTGCTCGACAAGCAAGGGAGCGCCCTTCCGCTGCGGAACTTCCACCGTGACGATTTCTTCGGCAAGCCTGCCTGCTTCGATGGCTTCGACCGCTTTTTGGTGGCTTCTCAGCGCCCATTCGTCCTGCGCCTCGCGGCTGATTTCCAGTTCGCGGGCCGTTTCGTTTCCGTAAGTGCCCATATGGACACCCGTGAACGAGCAGGTCAGCCCGTCATGGACCATCATATCCTTCACTTCGCCGTGGCCCATCCTCAGTCCCCAGCGGGCCTTCGGCAGCATGTATGGCGCATTGCTCATCGACTCCATGCCGCCGGCGACAATCACTTCTTCCTCGCCGGAACGGATGAGCACATCCCCAAGCGTGACGCTGCGCATTCCCGAGGCACAAACCTTGTTGATCAGCTCGGTTTTCACTTCCCACGGAATTCCCGCATGCCTTGCAGCCTGGCGGGACGGAAGCTGCCCCTGTCCTCCCTGGAGAACATTGCCGAGCAGCACTTCACCAATCTCACCCGGCTCCACGCCAGCCCGCTTGATCGCCTCCTTGATGGCAATGCCGCCAAGTTCGGAAGCTGTGAAACTGCTCAGACTTCCGCCAAGTTTCCCGAAAGGCGTCCTAGCCCCTGCCAAAATAACTGTTTTCCCCATCTTTCATCGCTCCTTTTTAAAAATTTCATACAGCCAAGCCGGAACTTGACTGAACGCTCGCTCGGAATCGAAGCGCGCCAACACGTCCTCCCAGGGAGTAATGTGTAAGCGCTTTTTTAAAATTTATTAATTCAGCGGCGAAAAAATACCGCCGCTGATTCCAAGTTGTCAGGAAACTAAAGTCTGTTTTTCACCAAATACGGACTTTTCAAGAAGCTCGGCCACATCATAGGTGCCGACAGTTTCTTCGACTTCCTTCGCTTTTGTTCCATCCGAAAGCATCGTCAGGCAGTAAGGACAGCCGGAGGAGATGACCGATGGATTGACGGCCAATGCCTGTTCGGTTCGGGCTACGTTGACGCGGTGGCCGGTTTCCTCCTCCATCCACATCAAGCCGCCGCCGGCGCCGCAGCACATCGCGTTTTCGCGGTTGCGCTCGATTTCCTTGAGCTTCACGCCCGGGATCGCCTTGATGATGTCACGAGGCGCATCGTACACCTCGTTGTAACGGCCGAGGTAGCAGGAATCATGGAAAGCAATCGTTTCATCAAGCGCATGCTTTGGAACGAGTCGCCCTTCCTTCACCAGCTGCGCCAGCAATTCGGTGTGATGGTATACTTCCGCTTCCAGTCCGAAGTCTGGATACTCGTTTTTAAAGATATTGTAGGCGTGAGGGTCGATCGTGACGATCTTCTTCACTTCGTTCTTTTCAAATTCTTCAATGTTCTTTGTCGCCAGCTCCTGGAACAGGAACTCGTTGCCAAGACGCCTTGGCGTATCGCCGGAGTTCTTTTCCTTGTTGCCAAGAATCGCAAACTTGACGCCAGCTTCGTTTAAAAGCTTCGCAAAGCTGAGGGCGATTTTCTGGCTGCGGTTGTCGAAGGAACCCATCGCGCCAACCCAGAACAGGTATTCAAACTCTTCGCCGGACTTCTTCACTTCTTTTACCGTCGGCACGACAACATCATCGCGCAGCTCGCGCCAGTTTTCCTTTTCCTTGCGGTTAAGGCCCCATGGATTGCCCTGTCGTTCGATGTTGGTCATCGCGCGCTGTGCATCGGCATCCATCTTCCCTTCCGTCAGGACAAGGTAGCGGCGCAAATCAATGATTTTATCGACATGCTCGTTCATGACCGGACACTGGTCTTCACAGTTGCGGCAAGTTGTACAGGCCCAGATTTCCTCTTCGGTGATCACATCGCCGATCATGCTTGGGTTATAGGCAAGCCCGGCAGCTGCTTCCTCTGCGCCCGCTCCGGAAGCGGATAGCGCAATCTGGTTTCCTTTTGTATTCGCGAAGGCGAACGTCGGCACCCATGGCTGCTTTGAAGTAACGGCTGCACCATGGAAGGTGAGGTGATCACGCAATTTGACGATTAGGTCCATCGGCGAGAGCATCTTCCCTGTGCCGGTTGCCGGACACATATTCGTACAGCGTCCGCACTCCACACAAGCATAGAAATCGATCATTTGCTCCTGGCTGAAATCGGTAATCTTCCCTGCCCCAAACGTTTCCTGGGTTTCGTCTTCAAAGTCGATCTTCGTGATTTTCCCCGGGGAGTCCACGCGGGAGAGATACACATTGGCCGGGCCGGCGATCAGGTGGGCGTGCTTGGACTGCGGCACATACACAAGGAATGCCAGCAGGAACAGCAGGTGGATCCACCAGGCGATATAGAAAATGGCAATCGCGCCTGTTTCCGGCAGCCAGGAGAAAGCTCCGGCAATAACGGAAGCAACCGGCTCTGTCCAGGTGCCTGCATGTCCATGCCAGATCATGCCCATTCCGTTTCCGACAAGGACGGAAAGCATCAGGCCGCCGATGAACAGCAGGACAAGACCGTTTTTAAATCCACGCTTCAGGCGGACAAGTTTTTCCACATAACGGCGGTGGAAAGCCCAGACGACGGCAACAAGAATGATTAGGGTGACAATTTCCTGGAAGAACGTGAACCCAGGATACAAAGGGCCAAGCGGCAGATGCGACCCCGGCTTGATTCCCTTCCAAATAAAATCAATCGCTCCAAACTGGACAAGAATGAATCCATAGAAAAACATGACGTGGATAATGCCGCTTTTCTTGTCCTTCAGCAGTTTCTTCTGGCCAAACACCTGAACCTTGACCCTCTCAAGGCGCTCCTTCACTGCGTAGTCAAACTCGGACTTCTTGCCAAGCTTGACGAACTGTATCCTTGTTTTGACCACATACACGAACAAGCTGACAGCGTAAGCGGTTACAAGAAGGAACGCAATGAGATTAATCCACAACAAACCGTTCATACCACTTTCCCCTTTCTGCGAAGATCTTGAGTCCTTCGGTGAAAATTTTAAAACAAGAAAATTTTCTGAATATACCCTATATTACCATTATATAATGAATGAGCATTCAGTCAACGATTTTTCACAAAAAATTCGCTTGTCTTTTCATGAAAGGAAAAATTGGTTAAAAAGTCATATCTCCTTCTGTTTCGGTAACACTAAGGAAAATTTACTAAAAGGAGCGGGACTGCTGTGGAACTTGCTTATTGGATTTTAGGCGCAATCGCGGGCTTGATCCTGCTGCTGGCGCTTGATTTCAAGATCGGGAGAAAGCATCACCTTGACCAGGTCAATAAAAAACACTTCCCAATCCGAAACAGCAACCTCAACATTTTTACCCATGGGCCTGAACTGTTCACTGACTACTTTGATGAACTCAGGCAGGCAAAACACCACATTCACGTTCTTTTCTATATTGTAAAAAACGACACCTTCAGCAAGGAGTTCCTGTCCATCCTGCAGGCAAAGGCAAAAGATGGCGTCGAAGTACGGCTGATGGTCGACTGGGTCGGGGCCACCCTTTCCCGCAAAGCAATCAGGCAGCTCAGAGAAAGCGGCGCAGAGTTTGCTTTCAGCCGCAAGCCAAGCCTGCCCTTCCTCTTTTATACATCCCAGGTGCGCAATCACCGCAAAATCACCATTATCGACGGAAAGATCGGCTATACCGGTGGCTTCAATATTGGCAAGGAGTACATCGATCTCGAAAAGAAGCTGTCCCCGTGGAGGGATTACCATCTTAAAGTAACGGGAGAAGGAGTCCAAGATCTGCAGACAGAATTTCTTTTGGACTGGAAACTGGCCTCCCGCATTAACCTGCTGCAAAACAAAACCTATTTTCCGGAACTGGAAAAGGGGGGCATCCGCCAGCAGTTTCTGCCTTCCGAAGGGCAGATGCTCGAGGACATCTTGTTCAACCTGATCCAAAAAGCGGAAAAGTCGATTTTCATCGGGACTCCCTATTTCATCCCAAGCCGCCGGATATTCGAAGAGCTGCTAAGCTGCATGGACAAGGGCATAAAGGTTAAGCTGCTGGTACCCTTCAAGGCCGACCATATTTTAGTAAAAGAAGCTTCGTATCCTTATTTGCGGGTAATGATAAAGCATGGCGCTGAAATCCATCAATACCAAAAAGGGTTTTACCACGCCAAGGTGATGGTAATTGACGATAAGATTTGCGATATTGGCACGGCGAATTTTGACCAGCGCAGCATGTTCCTGAACCTGGAATTGAACTGCCTGATCTATGACCAGGCCTTCATCTCGAAGGTCAACAGCATTTTGCGCCAGGACCTTCTCGATTCGGAGTCGATCAACCAGCACGAACTAAACGGCTTCAACCCTTTCCGCAGCATGAAGGAGCGGGCGGCGCGCACCGTATCCTATTTTTTATAAAAATAAAGAGGTATTATGATGATTATACGGTTTGGTTATGTATCAACAGCGATTTCCCTTTGGGAAGCATCTCCTTCCCGCACGATGACCTTCGCCCGCTATGGCCAGATGCCAAAGGAAGAGCGTCTCGACAAGCTGCACAGAATCACGCGCTCCAATCTCGAAAGCACAAAGAGAATGATTTATTACAACCTGGCATACGGCCTGCCGCTTTACCGGTTTTCAAGCTCGATCGCCCCGCTGGCCACCCACCCCGAGGTCCAATGGGATTTTGTGAGCCCGTTTTTGGACCAGTGGCGGGAAATCGGGGCACTCGTCAGGGAAAATGGGCTCAGGACGAGCTTCCATCCCAACCAATACACCCTGTTCACCTCACCCCGGCCGGAGGTGACAGACAATGCCGTCATCGACATGGAATACCATTACAGCATGCTTCAAGCGATGGGCCTTGAAAACGACGGCGTCCTCAACATCCATATCGGCGGGGCTTACGGCAACAAGGAGGAAACCATCCTCCGGTTTCATGAGAACCTGAAGAAGCTTCCATTAAACATCAAAGAGCGGATGACGCTTGAAAACGATGATAAAACCTATCATGGCGACGAAACCCTCGCGGCATGCCAAAAAGAAAATGTGCCGCTGATGTTCGATTATCACCACCATATGGCCAACCCCGGCACTATGGACCTTGAGGACCTCCTGACCGCCGGCTTCGCCACATGGGAACGGATTGGACTGCGGCCCAAAATCCACATCTCATCTCCTAAAACGGAGAAGGCCTACCGCTCGCATGCCGATTATGTCGACCCAGAGTTCCTGCAGCCCCTGCTCGAAGTGCTGCGCCGAATCGGTGCCGACGTCGATTTTATGATCGAAGCAAAGCGCAAAGACCAGGCCTGCCTGCAACTGGTCGAGGATTTGGCAAAGATTCGCGGCGTCAAGCGGATTGGCGGAGGGGTTTTGGAGTGGAAATAGGATGGGTTTATTCCAGCCCTGTGTGGTCAGGAGTAAAAGTATAATATCAGGAATAAAAGACTACAAATCAGGATTATATTGCCGCCTATCAGGATTAAACCGGGGGAAATCAGGATTAAATTGGAACATATCAGGATTATCTTGAAGCCTATCAGGATTAAAAGCAAAATCCACCTGTGGTAGCTGATTTCACAGCACAAAAAAGCCTTCTCATTGCGAGAAGGCTTCTTTCTGTTTTACATTTTCTCCGGAGCTGAAACTCCAATCAAGCTCAAAGCATTTTTCAAGGTGATTTGAACGGATTGCACCAGTCCCAAACGTGCAGCTGTGCGATCCTTCTCCTCAACATCCAGCACTTTTTCCGCATTGTAGAAGCTGTGGAACGCGGAGGCCAGTTCAAAGATGTAGTTGGTCACGCGATGAGGCACGCGCTTCACGGCCGCTTCGGCCACCGCCTGCGGGAACTCGCCAAGCTTCTTCAGCAAATCAACCTCTTTCTCTGCGCCAACCAGGCTGAAATCAGCCTTTTCGTCGACCGTAAAGCCCTGCTCTTCCGCTGCACGCAGGATGCTGCAAATCCGCGCATGGGCGTACTGCGCATAGTAAACCGGGTTGTCATTGGACTGGGACACCGCCAGGTCCAAATCAAAGTCCATATGCGTATCCGCGCTGCGCATCGCGAAGAAATAGCGTGTCGCATCAAGACCGACTTCTTCGATCAGGTCGCGCATCGTCACCGCTTTTCCGGTCCGCTTGCTCATCTTCATCTTTTCACCGTTCTTATAAAGATGAACCAGCTGGATGATTTCTACCTCCAGCGCATCGCCTTCATAGCCAAGCGCCTGGATCGCTGCCTTCATCCGCGGGATATAGCCATGGTGGTCGGCGCCCCAGATGTTAATCAGCTTTTCAAAGCCGCGCTCAAGCTTGTCCTTGTGATAGGCAATATCTGGAAGTAAGTACGTGTAGGAGCCGTCCTGCTTGATAAGAACGCGGTCCTTGTCATCGCCGAACGTAGTCGAGCGGAACCAGGTTGCCCCGTCTTCTTCATAGATATGGCCTTTTTCACGCAAAGCGGCGAGTGCCGTATCAATCTTGCCGTTCTGGTACAGCGACGTTTCCGAATACCAGACATCAAAGCTCACACGGAAGTTTTCAAGATCCCGCTTCAGCTTTTCCATTTCATATTTCAGGCCGTAGTCGCGGAACGTCTCGAAACGCTGCTCGTCCGGCATGTTGACGAATTTATCGCCATGCTCTTCCGCCAGCTTTTTCCCAATGCCGACAATATCAGCGCCATGGTAGCCGTCCGCAGGCATTTCCCTGTCTTGGCCAAGCGCCTGGAAGTAGCGGGCTTCAACAGACAAAGCCAGATTGTTGATCTGGTTGCCGGCATCATTGATGTAGTATTCGCGCGACACATCATAGCCAGCTTTCGCAAGCACATTACAAAGGGAATCCCCTACTGCAGCGCCGCGCGCATGGCCAAGATGAAGGTCGCCGGTCGGGTTCGCGGAAACAAACTCCACCTGGATTTTCTCGCCGGCCCCGACATTGGTTTCCCCGTACTTGGACCCAGCTTCCAGAATCGTTGGAATCAGGTCGGTCAGATAGCTGTTGTTCATATAAAAATTGATGAAGCCAGGTCCGGCGATCTCAATTATCTCAATCGATGCCTTGCTTTTATCAAAGCTCTCAACCAGCTCTTCGGCAATCTTGCGCGGCGGCTTCTTGGCAACGCGCGCCAGCTGCATCGCCATATTGGTCGAATAGTCGCCGTGCGCCTTTTCCTTTGGCAGCTCGAGCACAACGGACGGGATCTGCTCTTCCTGTGCAAGACCCGCTTTCAAAACGGCTTGTTTGATTTCTTCCTTGAGCTTGTTCTGGACTTGCTCGACTATGTTCATTTCCGCTCCTCCTTGTAATCGATGTTCATCTGGTATGTACCTGCAGGCGAACCCTGGATGATGAATTCGTATAAAATTTCAATATTGCCTTCTGCGCTTTCTTCATTAAAATCGATATCCATCCGCCTTGTATCCGCCTCCGTCTGCAGAAGGCCATAGGGAGACTGGTAGTTCCCCGGCGTTCTTTTATCCAGCAGAAAATGCAGCCGCATGGAGACCGCACCCGACCGGAGAATCAGCACTTCACGGTCCTTGATCTTCACGGTCGTGTGCACCGTGCCATCCTCCATCATCTCGTCGTATTGCAGATACGAACTGCTTCCCTTTTTATAATATCGGCCAAAAGTGGTCAGTTCAAAAGTCTCCTTTTGCTGTCCGTCATCAATGGCCGTTGTCACCTTCACTTTCACAGGACTCTGGTCCGCGGGCCTCGTCGCCACGTCAACACATCCTTTTAGATCATAATAAAAGTTGATTTTCTGCACTTAGATAACTGTCCGGCTCCAGCGCCTAGCCCATCGAGGCGCTTCCGCTTTTCTTTTCTATTATAAACCAATAGTATAAATATTCGCTGGGAAAATCTCAAGCCTGTATATTCAGACATTGGCGACCGGTTCTCCTTTGGAGCAGCCGGTGAAGGCTCCAATCGTCTTCATTGGTGACCGATTTCCTTTTCAACCAGCCGATCTGGGTTCCAATAAGCCTCATTGGTGACCGTCTTCCCTCTCAAGCCGCAAATTCAGGCTCCAACAAGCCTCACTAGTGACCGTCTTCCTTTTCAACCAGCTGTTTCGGGCTCCAACAAACCTCATTGGAGACCGTTTTCCTTTTCAACCAGCCGATCTGGGTTCCAATAAGCCTCATTGGTGACCGTCTTCCCTCTCAAGCGGCAAATTCAGGCTCCAACAAGCCTCACTAATTGCATTTTTCCTATTTGCAAGACAACACCACACTAAAAAATTATATCCTTATTTTCATAATAAAAAAACCGGTCCCACCAAATGGAACCAGTCTTATCTTGTAAGACAAGTATTTACGTAAAATAGTTAGATAACTGTCCAGCTCCAGCGCCTAGCCAGTTTTCATCCTTGAATGAACTTCTTCGAGTATCTTGCGAGAAGCGTAGCTTTGAGCAGCTCGAGTCGCTTGTCTGGCTATGCCTCCTAGGAGCTCGAGTCGTAAGCCATAATCCTTCAGAAGGCAAAAAACGCCTTCCTGCGGATTCTGTCTTACGCTTGTCGCTCCTAACTGTCGGCTCCGCCTTTCTAATTCGGTCCAACTGTTGAAGTCAAAGAACGACTTCATCAGTTGGACCTCCAGCGCTTGTCGGGGCTGAACAAGGCGCTTCCGCTTTTCTAGATTACTTAACAAACCCCAGCATCATTTCACGGATGAGCTTGCTGGCGGTGTTGGCTGTCTGCTCGGAGTGGTCGTAGATTGGCGCGACTTCGACAAGGTCGGCGCCGACGACGTTCACTTGTGAGCGGGCAATTTCGTGGATCGAAGCCAGAAGCTCCTTCGATGTGATGCCGCCTGCATCCACCGTGCCTGTGCCTGGAGCATGCGCCGGATCCAAAACGTCAATGTCGATGGTCACATAAACCGGGCGGCCGGCCAGCTTCGGCAAGATTTCCTTCAACGGCTCAAGCACCTCGAACTTGGATATATGCATGCCAGCGTTTTTGGCCCATTCGAATTCTTCCTTCATACCAGAGCGGATTCCAAACGAATAGACATTCTCCGGCCCAATCTTTTCGGCAATCTTGCGGATTGGCGTCGAATGCGAAAGCGGTTCGCCTTCATAATGCTCACGCAAATCAGTATGGGCGTCCATATGGATGATGGCGAGGTCCTTGTACTTCTCACTAACAGCCTTCATGACCGGCCAGGACACAAGATGCTCCCCGCCCATGCCAAGCGGAAACTTGTCTTCCGCCATCAGCTTGCCAACGAAATCCTCAATGATATCAAGGCTTTTCTGCGGATTGCCGAACGGCAGCGGAATGTCGCCGGCATCAAAATACTTCACATCTGCCAGCTCGCGGTCGAGGTACGGGCTGTACTCCTCCAGGCCGATCGACACCTCGCGGATGCGCGCCGGGCCGAAGCGGGAACCCGGGCGGTAGCTGACGGTCCAATCCATCGGCATACCGTACAGAACGACCTTGCTTTCATCAAAATCGGAATTCATCCCGATAAACACATTGCCAGAATAAGCTTCATCAAAACGCATGCTAAACCCTCTTTCCTTACTTCACAAGGTCGCCGACGAATTTAGGCAGAACAAATGCAGCTTTGTGAAGTTCTTTTGTATAATACTTTGTCTCGATGTCGTGGAAACGGTCTTCGCTCACTTCCAGCGGATCATACTTTTTGCTGCCGATCGTGAACGCCCACATGCCGCTTGGATAAGTCGGGATGTTCGCAATATAAAGGCGTGTGATTGGGAAGATTTCTTTTACATCCCTTTGCACATCGCGGATCAGGTCAGCCTTGAACCAAGGGTTGTCCGACTGCGCAACAAAGATGCCGTCTTCCTTGAGTGCCTTGGAGATGCCAGCATAAAAGCCTTTGGTGAACAGATTGACTGCAGGGCCAACAGGCTCGGTGGAATCAACCATGATTACATCGTACTCATTTTCACTTTTCGCGATATGCATGAAGCCGTCATCCACCTGTACATCCACGCGCGGATCGTCAAGCTTGCCGGCGATTTCCGGTAGAAATTTCTTGGAATACTCGATGACCTTTCCATCGATGTCGACAAGTGTCGCCTTTTTCACGCTAGGGTGCTTCAGCACTTCACGGATGACACCGCCATCGCCGCCGCCGACAACAAGGACGTTCTCAGGGTTTGGATGCGTAAACAATGGAACATGCGCCACCATTTCGTGGTAGACGAATTCATCTTTGACCGAAGTCATGACCATGCCGTCAAGCAGAAGCAAATTGCCCCACTCTTCTGTTTCTACCATATCAAGCTTTTGGAAATCAGTTTGTTCTGTATGTAACGTGCGGTTCACCTTCATTGTAATTCCAAAGTTCTCAGTCTGCTTTTCTGTAAACCAAAGACCCATTTTATTTTCATTCCTTTCGGTTAAAAGTCTCGTTCATAAATACTGCTCTTCCAGTTTATGTTTCCMCATGCTGTCAATAAAAAACATTAATTTCTGGAGACAAACACAGAAAAAGTATAGTTGAATCACGCGAAAATGCAAGCAATTTTTAAAAATGTCAATATTAATATTTTCCCAGCGTTTAAAAGAGGCCAAACTCTTTCATAATGGATAATATTATCTTTTTATCCTTCAAGGGGGTTGCAAGCTATGGAACTGATGACTAACCAGCGGTTCAGGAAGAGTGCGAAGATTCTTCGTGCGCTGCTTTTTATTGGCCTGATTGCCGCGGCTGTCGGGATGCTTGCCTATTTCCTGTTGATTGGCTATGTGAAGCTGCTTGGCCCGCCGCCGCTTGCCGTGCCCCAGTCGACTTTGTACATGGCGGATGACGGCACGGTGATTGGCGAAAGCCACAATGGCCAGAAGCGTTACTGGGTCCCGCTCAAGGAAATTTCACCTGAGCTGGTGAAGGCGACCATCTCGATTGAAGACCGGAATTTCTACGCGCATAGCGGGTTTGATTATAAACGGATTGCCGGCGCCGTGATTGCCGACATAAAAGCGATGTCCAAGGTGCAGGGAGCGAGCACGATCACCCAGCAGTACGCCAGGAACCTTTACCTCGGGCATGACAAAACGTGGAGGCGGAAAATCGCGGAAGCTTTCTATGCCTTCCGCCTTGAGGTCAATTACTCGAAAAATGAAATTCTTGAAGGCTATTTAAATACGATTTATTACGGAAATGGCGCCTACGGTGTCCAGGCCGCCAGCCAGTATTATTTTGGCAAGGACGCCCGCGACCTCTCCCTGGCCGAGGCCTCGATGCTCGCCGGGAT
The DNA here is from genome assembly GCF_001273925.1 of Bacillus sp. FJAT-27251. Lineage (GTDB taxonomy): Bacteria > Bacillota > Bacilli > Bacillales > Cytobacillaceae > Mesobacillus_B. The sequence continues at coordinate 964,497 of NZ_LIGG01000001.1, forward strand.
TCCCAAGGGCCCGGGCATCTACTCGCCATTCGCTTCGCTTGAAAAAGCGGAAAGCCGCCAGGAAACCGTGCTGCGCGCGATGGTCTCCAAAGAGTATATCAACAGGGAGCGTGCCGAAAAAGCGGCCGCCGAGGAGCTGGTGCTGGTTGGTCAGCACCGGGAGATTCTGGGCCAGGCCCCCTATTTCCAGGATGCCGTGCGCCAGGCTCTTAAAAATGGACTGGGACTTGATGACCGCACAATCGAGCTTGGCGGGCTGAAGGTGTACACGACACTGAACCTCGAGCAGCAGGAGATCGCTGAACAGGCGGTGGAGAACGTGATCTCGAAGGACTCGGAAATCCAGACCGGGTTTATCGCCATGGACCCGAAAACCGGCCATGTCAAAGCACTTGTCGGAGGCCGCAGCTATGAAGAGAGTTCTTTTAACCGGGCGACCCAGGCCGTGCGCCAGCCAGGCTCGACAATCAAGCCGATTTTGTATTACGCGGCCCTTGAGCAAGGCTTCACGCCGGCAACAATGATGAAAAGCGAAATGACGACCTTCCGTTTTGAAGACGGCACGGTTGATTATACGCCGCATAATTTCAACAATAAGTATGCGGACGGCGACATCACGATGGCACAGGCCCTGGCCTTGTCGGACAATGTCTATGCCGTGAAGACGCATCTGTTCCTTGGAGAAGATGTGCTTCCGGAAACAGCGAAAAGGTTTGGCATCAAAACGGAAATGGAAGAGGTCCCTTCCCTTGCGCTCGGCACCTCTGGCGTCCGAGTAATCGAAATGGCCAATGCCTACAGCATGCTCGCCAATGGCGGCAAACAGCTGGACCCCGTCCTGATCCAGCGGGTCGAAAGCCATAATGGCGACGTGATTTACGAGCATGAACCTGTTGGCGAACATGTGCTGCAGCCGGAGCTCGCTTCGGTGATGAACCATATGATGACCGGGATGTTCGATGAAAATCTGAATGGCTACGCCTCCGTGACAGGAAGCTCGATGTCCAATAAAATCTCCCGCCCATATGCCGGTAAGTCGGGCTCCACCAATACGGACAGCTGGATGATCGGCTACACACCGCAGCTGGTGGCCGCCGTCTGGACTGGCTATGATAAAGGGAAACCAATCGAACTGCCGGCCGAAAAAGGCTACAGCAAGAACATCTGGCTTACCTTTATGGAAAATGCCCTGAAAGATGAGCCTGTAAAAAAATTCAAAGCCGCCAAAGGAACAGTCGGCGTCTACATCAATCCCGAGAACGGCAAACTGGCCACAGAAGGCTGCCCGGTCAAGGTATTGACCCATTTTATTGAAGGAACAGAGCCCCAGGAATACTGCACCGACCACCTGGACCAGCATCCTCAAGGGGACGAAGAAATGCATCACAAAAAGCGTGATAAAAAGCCTTGGTATAAGCGAATATTTGGAAGATAGGAAGCTTGAGGAAAATTATCTTTTTTAGTGTGTTGCAAATATTTGGGTTTTTCTGCAAATAATTGAGGAGTTCAGCTAATAAAATTGGTTTTGCGGCTAATAGAATGAGGATATTGGATAATAGAAGTGTGGTTCCGGACAATAGAACGTGCTTTTCGGACAATAAAAGCGGGATTCCCGACAATAGAACAACGTAACCGGACAATAGAATCCGCACACCAGACAATAAAAAAACAGCACTACAAATAAGCAACGCTTTTCCCGAAAATAGACCAAAAAAATGGAGACCCCCCGGACGTCCGAATCCGGGGGGTCTCCTGTCCTTGTTAAAAACGCGTGTCCAACGCTGTTATTAGTTTACATTCTTCCTAGGATTTGGGCAAGTGAGATAATTCAAGTTTGAATTTTAACAACATTCTGATAACCGGCTCTTACTCCCCTGCATTCAACCCTGTTTTCAATTCTGCAGCTGACCTTTCCCACATGCCGGCATCATGGTTTCGCAGGTAGTCGGCGAGGATTTTCTTCGACTTATCATCCATTTGGTCGACGATGATGTGGCGTTTGATCGACTTGTCAAGTCGGTTCACATGCTCCGGCAGCGACTTGTAACCGCGGCGGATTTCACGGTTGACCGTCATTTCGCAGGCTGTGACGCCGGCGTAATAAGGGCCTTCCTCCCCGCGGTCAATGGTCACCCATATGAGCCAGTATGGCTTAGCGTCCGGGACTTCATCGCGGTTGGGCAGAAACTTGATCCCCTTTTCCACCACACTGCGGGCATGCAGCGCCCCAACATCCACCTGTGCATCGCCCGCTTCCACATCGATGATGACCGGCGAAACATTATCAAGGCTCAGGCTGCCCTTCCCAAACCCTTTGTGGCCGTCCATCGGATCTGGTTTTATGATATTAAATCCAATAGGTTTCTTCTTTTTTTCTTCCATCACGATAACCTCCTAGCGTAAAAACAACTGAAAAAATGTATGCAGCGCATCGAGCAGGAACGGAGCCACCGTGCTGAAAATCGGCTGGATCGTATACTGGTCGAGCGGCGTGATTACGAGAATAAGGAAAATGACCACTCCGTAATTTTCGTATTGCGTCATTTTGGCCCGGACATCCGCCGGCGCCAGGTCCTCAATGATCCGGTAGCCGTCAAGCGGCGGGAACGGCAGCAGGTTGAACACAAACAGAATGATGTTCAGCCAGATGAAAATATCGAGAAAGTCAAACACAAATGGCGGAATGGCTGCCCCCAGACCGGCTGCGCCCATGCCATACACAAAGAAGTAGGCGAGCACGACCAGCAGAAAGTTGCTCAGCGGTCCCGCGACCGACACGAGCACCCCGGCAAGGCGCGGGTTTTTAAAGAAAAAGCGGTTCACCGGCACTGGCCTCGCCCAGCCGAATCCGGCAATGAAAATCAGGATCGTTCCAATTGGATCCAAGTGTTTGAGCGGATTCAGCGTCAGTCTCCCCTGCCTGGCCGCAGTAGGGTCCCCGAACTTGTAGGCCACATAGGCGTGGGCCAGTTCGTGGAGCGTAAAGGCGATAATCAGCGTCACTGCGATATAAGGCAGCTGCTCAAGTGAAAACCACATGCCATTTTCCCCCGTTCCATAGATGCTTCAAGTATACCTTATCCATGCCAAAATGGAAAACTTGCACATTTCCCCGAATTATGGAAAACTCAAATTAATCCAACATTACAAGGAGGAAACATTATGCCATATGTAACCGTAAAAATGCTTCCCGGACGCACTGACGATCAAAAGCGGGCGCTTGTTGAAAAAGTGACCGACGCTGTTGTCGAAACCACTGGTGCTTCGAAGGAAAAAGTCGTCGTTTTCATCGAAGAAATGGAAAAAAGCCACTATGCCGTAGGCGGAAAGCGGCTGAGCGACGAGTAGAACCCCTTTTTAAGGGGTTTTTATATTTTTAAAGTATTGAACTCTTTCAAATAAATTTTATTCCTGATAAACCGCGTTTTATTCCTGATTACGTTACATTTATTCCTGATTAACCTCGACTTAATCCTGATTTCAGTTGATTTATTCCTGATTGCCTTCCATTTATTCCCGATTTCAAGTTCTGCAGGCCATCCCCAGCAAAAAAAAACCAGGCAATCCCTATTGCCTGGCCATTCCCTTCAAATTTTCAATATATTGATAGGCGTTCGCGAATTCTTCGTCGGTGTATTTCTGGCTCTTTTTCACCGTCAGCACCTTTTCCTTCACTTCGTCTTCCGGCAGGCTGTCAAAATACAGAATCGTGGAGACTAGCTCAAGGAATCTGGCATTCTGGCCGTTGATGTCGCCCAGGCAGTCGCCGAGGCAAGGCATGTCCACGCTGTGCTCGCCCAGGAACTCTTCGCCAGCTTCCGTCAGCGTATAGCGGTACTGGTAATAGCCGCCCTTCTGCTCTTTCACTTCGTTCAGGAAACCCATGTTGCACAGCTCCTCGACCCGAAGCGTCAATTCTTCGGAATACGGCCCGTAAAAATGGAACTGGAAACGCTCCTGGAAGGGAAAATTCATTTTCTTGGCAATATAGATCATTTTCTGCAGCTTTTTCCGGCCGATGACCTCTCCCGACAGCGCGATCGCATGAATGATTTTAGCATGATCTTTTAACAAAACTAGTCAACTCCTGTATCTAATCTCCATTGCCTACAATTCAAGGAGCTTCATAATCTCCTCGCTGCCCGACACGAAGTCGGCTGGGTAGTACAATTTATGGTCCGTCCGCCGTTTGCCGGAAATCGCATCGACAATTTCGGATTCCCGTGAAAGCTCGCGCAGCTCGCCATTCTTCATTTGCAAATGGATTGGCAGGCGCTCTTCTTCCTCCCCCGGACGGTAAAAGTCATATGGCAAATCGGACGATGAATCCACAACGAGATAATACTCAGGGTCAATCCCGGCCTCAACGAAAAGCTGTGACAGCTTTGCCAGCTTCTTATATTCCCTGGCCGGGTCAAACTCGACATACTTGAACAAATTCCGGTTGATGAACCGGCAGCAAAGGTCCTTTAACACCTCATCCTCTTCCTCTTGCCAAATCTGGAAATAATAAAGGAAAACGCCTTCGTCCAATTTCAGATAGTCTTCGAGTGTCACCTTGTCTTCGAACAGTGAATAAAAGTGGAGCGGCATATGCTTGAAGGAATAGCCTTGCTCATGGAGATGCTTCGCTCTGTGGAGGATTTTCGTCAGGATCACTTCTGCGCTCCGGGTAACCGGGTGGAAATACACTTGCCAGTACATTTGGTAGCGGCTCATTATGTAGTCTTCAACGGCATGCATCCCGCTTTGCTTGAATACGACCTGGTCTTCCTTCGGCCTCATGACACGCAAAATCCGCTCCATGTCAAAATGCCCGTAGCTGACGCCGGTAAAGTAGGCATCGCGCTGCAAATAATCCATGCGGTCGGCATCAATCTGGCTGGATATCAGGCTGACGACCAGCTTGTCTTCATATGTCTTGGCAATCACATCGGCGACTTTCTTCGGAAAATCAGCACTGATGCGAGTCAGCACCTTGTTCACTTCGGTATCCCCGAGGATGATGGCGCGCGTGAAGTTCTCATGGTCGAGGTCAAACACCTTCTCGAACGAATGGGAAAACGGTCCGTGGCCCAAATCGTGCAGCAGGGCGGCACAAAGGCTGAGCAGCCTCTCTTCCTCGTTCCATTCCGGCCTGCCGGCAAACACCGTATCCACGATCCGGCGCACAATTTCATAGACGCCAAGCGAGTGGTTGAAACGGCTGTGTTCGGCGCCATGGAAGGTCAAATATGTGGTTCCAAGCTGCTTGATCCGCCGCAGGCGCTGGAATTCCTTCGTTCCGACCAAATCCCAGATCGCCCTGTCCCGGACATGGATGTAGCGGTGGACCGGGTCTTTAAACACCTTTTCTTCATTCAGTTTTTCCGCCGAATACGCCATAGGTTTCTGCTCCCTTGTTAACATGTATCTATTATAGCCTCTTTTCCCTCTCACTTCACCTTGAAATCCTGCAAATTTCTACAATTTTTTACAAAAACGGCTCCATTCCTTATGGCGCAGCTGGTGAAAATTTTTGCCATTTTTATAGTTTTAAATCTCCGAGCCTTCAATGAAAAAAGTCACCTTTAAACACGGCGGCTTAAAGGCGACTCCTTATTTCAGCTTTTTATCAATCTTTTCCATCAGTTCGTCCTCTGTCAATGCAGCCACCGGACGATTGTTGACGAACGCGAAGGTTTTCTTCCGGCCTGGTCCGCAGTAGGACTGGCATCCTATTTCAATCTTGGCTTCAGGATCCTTTTCCTTCAGCTTCGGAATCAGCGTCTTTATATTAACGGCCTGGCAGTCGTCACAAACACGAAATTCATTTGCCATCGTGGACAACCCTTTCTCCTAAAAAATCACGGTTGCACCGGCCCATCCCGAGCCGGACTCGCTAAAGGATATTCTACATAATATCGCTGCCTGATGCAACCGGGGCCTTTTTCCGTACATTCAGGGGCACACTCTCCATTTCTCTATGAAAAACCTGGAAAAAATCTACTATCCTGCTAATAGGAATGTATAAACCTTGTAAAATCCGGGCAAGCTTGGACTAGACATTCATCCATTGACCAAATTTTTACAGGGAGTTGAAGAAATATGAAAGTTCGCCAGGATGCCTGGACGGAAGAAAATGATTTATTGCTTGCTGAAACGGTGCTGCGCCACGTGAGAGAAGGAAGTACGCAGCTCAACGCTTTTGAGGAAGTCGGTGACAAGCTTGACCGCACATCGGCGGCATGCGGCTTCAGATGGAATGCCGTTGTCCGCCACCGTTATGAAAAGGCGCTGCAGCTGGCAAAGAAACAGCGGAAGCAGCGCCAAAGAGTATTGGGTAAGGACCAGGGCGGAAAGAAGAAACTGCTCTATTCCCCGCCGGTGCCGACCCTCGACGAGATTGGCATCCAGCCGGACGAAATATCCGCCGTGCTGACACTGCCGCCAGCTGAGCTGAACACGCTGGAAATGCAGGATAAGTATGGCCTTGACGGATTGCAGAATTTGCAAGAGTCGATGCTTTTACAAGATTCCAGTTCGGAGAGTGAGCCGGCATCCGCAGCCCAGAGCCCGGAAGTTTCCGAGTCTGAACCTGAAGAACAGCAGCCTGTGCCGCCGCAGGTTTCCCAGCCCGCCCCTGCCATGCAGCAGCAAAGCCGCATGACACTTGGCCATGTGATCGCCTTTTTGCAGAATATGAACAGTACCACTTTCCATGCGGATATCTACAAGAGCGAGAATGAAAGATTGCAGCGCGAAATGGCTGGAATCCGGAAGGAAAATGAAGAGCTGAAGAAACAAATCCAGCAGCTCGAGGACAAAGCGAAAACGATGCAGGAAGATTACGAGACACTGATCGAGATTATGAACAGGGCGCGCAAGCTCGTGCTGTTTGAAGAGGAAGAGCGCTCAGCCACCAAGTTCAAAATGGACCGCAACGGCAACCTCGAAAAAGTCGCCGAATAAGGCAATCTCTTATTTTTGATAGAAAAGGTTTGGAGAAGGCAGCACCATCCCCTACCAAAGCAGGCCGTGGAAACCAACGAGGTTCACGGCCTGTTTTTTTTTCAATTACTGTCCGGCTCCAGCCCTTGTCGGGACTGGACACTAAGGAAAGGCTTCCAAGAATAAGCATCGCAGGAACAATCCGCTTTTAGATTGTTCCGAAGGCGCTTTTGCTTTTCTATGCTTCCGGCAAGAACCGGCTGTTCCGCTCGATCATCCGCTCGTAATAGCGAGTAAAAAGTTCGAATTCCTCCGGGTAAAGCTGGCCGGGGATAAGCTGGCCGTTCTTGCTGAGAACGGTCATGAAGCGAAGCATTACATCCTGGATGCTAAGCGGCGTGCCCAGCAGTTCGGATAGCGAGGCCATCACCTCAGGCTGGATATCCGGAAAGGCAAACTTTGTCGCCTCTCCCTTTTTCCCCAGTTCGTAAAACTTCCTGATCACCTCGGCGCGTTCGCTGCCGCTTCCGGTCACGCAAAGATAGATCTGGACGGCGACGCCCCTTTTCAGGCGGCGCTGGGAGATGCCGGCGAATTTCCGGCCGCCGATGCTCAGGTCGTAGCTGCCGGGACAATACGAACCGGTAATTTCCCTTGCTTCTATTTCTATAGCAAAATCAGAAAACATCTGTTTAATTAAATGCCACATCGCTTCATAGCCGCGATTGATGTCAATCCCTTTTTCGGCTTCCGGCAGGATTAGCGAAAGATTAAGGACTCCCTCGTCGAGCACGACGGCAAGCCCTCCCGAATTGCGGACAATATATTGGTAACCCTGCTGTTCAAGGTATTGAAGACCGTCCTTTAAATAAGGCAGTTTTGAATCCTGAATGCCCAGCACAATCGTTCGGTGGTGCACCCAGGACCGCGCTGCAGCCGGTGATGTTCCTGATCCAACACCTTCGCACAGCGTGTCATCCGTGGCAAACGATTGAAGGGCATGAAAATGCGGGCCGACTGCAGACTGGTCAATCAGCCGCCAGCGGTCCTGACGCAATAAGTTAAGCGCCTCATCCATTTGTCATTCTCCTTTAAATAAGCTTAACCAGATTATTATAGCACTTTCCGGGCCCTGCTGGTATGCCATCGGACCTGCTGGTGATGATTGCCTTTTTACGTTACCTGTTCTGCCTTCTTTGCCTCTATCCGGGCTCCAAGAAGGCTCATTGGCGACCGCTCAATGCCTTTTCGCTTCTCCCCGGGCACCAAGAAGGCCCATTGGCGACCGCTCACCGGCCTTTTTGCTCCTCTTCGGGCACCAAGAAGGCTCATTGGTGACCGCTCAATGCCCTTTTCGCTCCTCCACGGGCACCTAGAAGGCCCATTGGCGACCGCTCACCGCCCTTTTTGCTCCTCTTCGGGCACCAAGAAGGCTCATTGGTGACCGCTCAATGCCCTTTCAACTCCTCTTCGGGCACCAAGAAGGCTCATTGGCGACCGTTAACCGCCTTTTTGCCTCTCTACGGGCTCCAAACAGGCCCATTAGTGACCGCTCCCAGCCTTTGCGCCTCATCAAGGGCTCCAACCTCGCCCACAGAAAAAGCCGGCTTTCCTAAGAAAACCGGCTCTGGACCTTTTTTACCTTATTAGCGCCTGGGACGCTGTGATCAATGCAAGCTTGTACACATCTTCTTCGCTGCAGCCGCGGGAAAGGTCGTTTACCGGGCGGTTCAAGCCCTGAAGGATTGGCCCGACCGCTTCGAAGTTTCCGAGGCGCTGGGCGATTTTATAGCCGATGTTTCCTGCTTCCAGGCTTGGGAAGACAAACACATTCGCATCACCTTGAATTGGTGATGTTGGCGCCTTTTTAGCCGCAACGGAAGGTACGAAAGCTGCATCGAACTGGAATTCGCCGTCGACCACTAGCAGCGGATCACGCAGCTTGGCTTCTTCCACTGCCTTCGATACTTTCTCTGTTTCCGGGGATACGGCAGAACCCTTTGTGGAGAAGCTCAGCATCGCCACGCGCGGTTCCATATCGAACATCCTGGCCGTCTTGGCGCTTTCAACCGCAATCTCGGCTAGGTCCTGGCTGTCAGGCGAGATATTGATGGCGCAATCGGCAAACACGTATTTCTCATCGTCGCGGACCATGATGAACACGCCGGAAGTTTTCTTTACGCCCTCTTTCGTTTTGATAATCTGCAAAGCTGGTCTAACAGTTTCGGCGGTTGAATGGGCCGCACCGCTGACAAGCCCGTCCGCACGGTTTGCATACACCAGCATGGTGCCAAAGTAGTTTTCATCAAGCAGGATCTGGCGGGCCTGCTCCTCGTTCACTTTCCCTTTCCGTCTTTCCACGAACGCAGCAACAAGCTCGTCCATCATCGCAAATGAACTTGGGTCATAGATTTCGACATTTTCAAGTGAAACATCCCAGTCTCTTGCAAGACCCTGGATTCTTTCAATATTGCCAACCAGAATTGGCATCAATACGCCATCGGCAGCCAAACGTCCTGCTGCACGCAATACCCGTTCATCTGTGCCCTCGGGAAACACGATGCGCAAGTTCTGTCCACTCAATTTTTCTTTAAGGCCGGTAAATAAGTCACCCATGTTACATCCTCCTTTAATCTCTACACTCCTAGCATACTTTACCAATGCTAAAATTCAAGGTTGAACCCGCTTACACCCTCGAAGTTTATGTTTTAAGAATATTGGAATTAAGAGCACTTCCACCTTTATACTATCTGCATTCCTTTTACAGAATATCCTTATTTATCATGGTATAAACCGCGTGCTTTTCATACCATCCGGAAACTGTGATATAGTTAGGATGTACATTTATGAATAACTAGGAGTGATCACTATGAGCGAAGCCGCTAAAACCCTTGATGGCTGGTATTGCCTTCATGATTTCCGTACTGTTGACTGGACAACCTGGAAAATGCTCCCTAGCGATGAGCGCCAGGCCGCCATCCATGAATTCCTTGGACTTCTTGAAAAATGGAATGCCACCCAGAATGAAGATAAAGGCAGCCATGCCCTCTATACGGTCGTCGGCCAGAAAGCGGATTTCATGATGATGATTCTTCGCCCGACAATGGAAGAATTAAATGAAATTGAAACCGAATTCAACAAATCTAAGCTCGCTGAGTTTACCGTTCCGGCGCATTCTTATGTATCGGTCGTCGAACTCAGCAACTACCTGTCTGACGGTGAAAATCCATATGAGAATCCGCATGTGCGTGCACGCCTGTATCCTAAGCTGCCGCAAACGAGCCATGTGTGCTTCTATCCGATGGACAAGCGCCGCCAGGGCAATGACAACTGGTATATGCTTCCGATGGAAGACCGCAAGAAATTGATGTACAGCCATGGAATGATTGGCCGCCAGTATGCCGGCAAAGTGAAGCAGATCATTACAGGCTCTGTCGGATTCGACGATTACGAGTGGGGCGTCACCCTGTTTGCGGACGATCCGCTTCAATTCAAAAAGCTTGTCTACGAAATGCGTTTTGATGAAGTAAGTGCCCGCTACGGCGAATTCGGCGCCTTCTTCGTTGGAGTGCTGCTCGGCGAAGAGCGAATCGCTTCTTTCCTTGATGTAAAATAAGTTTCACACCCAGCTCCCTGCAGATATGCCGGGAGCTTTTCTTCTGTCCAGCTCCAGCGCCTAGCCCCTCGAGTCGCTTGTCTGGCTTTGCCTCCTAGGAGCTCGAGTCGTAAGCCATAATCCTTCAGAAGGCAAACAACACCTTCCTGCGGATTCCGTCTTACGCTTGTCGCTCCTTACAGTCGGCTCCGCTTTTCTAAATTCGGTCCAGCTGTTGAAGTCAAAGACCGACTTCATCAGCTGGACCTCCAGCGCTTGTCGGGGCTGAACAGGCGCTTCCGCTTTTCTTGTCATAAATCCTCGTCCCTCTCATAGACATGAACTAGCTAGACTTCCTATTTTTCATAGGTTTTGAGGTCTTATACTTTTCATTCAGGAGGGAAAAAGAATGAGCCAATCAAACTTTCCATATTACAACTACCGGGCCTTTCCGCAAGGCTATACGCCCCAGCAGCAAGGGCAAATGGGACAAATGGGTCAGATGGGGTTCCCTGCGGGGCAGCAGCAAATGGCCCCCCAGCAGCTTCCAGGCTCCCAGCCCACCGCTCCAATGGGGATGTCGCCTGGTGCACCCGGTGTCCAGATGCCGGGCATGCTGCCGGCCGAAGCTTCCTATGTCGAAAACATTCTACGCTTGAACAGGGGAAAGCTTGCCACCGTTTATATGAGTTTTGAAGGAAGCACAGAATGGAACTCCAAGATTTTCAAAGGAATCATTGAAGCGGCCGGCCGCGACCACCTGATCCTCAGCGACCCGCAGACCGGCATGCGCTATCTGCTTCTGATGGTGTATCTCGACTATGTCACGTTTGAAGAAGAGCTGGACTATGATTATCCGTTCGGAGGCGGCGGCATGGCTGTTTACCCGCCTCGATAAGGGCGCGCACATTTATGGCATAAAAAAGGAGCTCCGCTGATTCGCGGAACTCTTTTTCGTTACAGGTATTTAACAGCTGCAATAATCAAAAGCACCCAGGCTGCCAGGAAGGCTACCCCGCCGAGCGGGGTAATCGCCCCAAGGATGCTGATTTTTGTAAGAGTAAGCACATAAAGGCTTCCCGAGAAAAGGATGATTCCTGCGAGCATCAGCCAGCCCGATGTACTCAGCAAAGCGGTGGCCGGCAGTTTGCCGACCAGCACGCCAATGATCAGGATGCCGACCGCATGGAACATTTGATAAGTCACCCCGGTTTTCCAGGTTTCAAGATACTTGGGCTCTACCTTCCCCTCGAGGCCATGAGCGCCAAAAGCGCCTAGGGCCACAGCAAGGAAGGCATTTACTGCGCCGATTATGATGAAAATTTTCATGTTCATTCTCCCCCAGTTTCATTCCTGTTTAAACTCTAAAAATCAAACAGTGACTCGCCATTCGCTTCGTTATCCATCTCCAGACGCTTTTGCTGATTAGGCATCGACTGGTATTGTGGCTGAGGCTGGGCTTGCGCAACAGGAATCTGCATGTTCTGCACCACCGCAGCAGGTGCCTCGGTCCGGACAGCAGCAGGCCGCTCCCGGCTCGGTTCATCGAGGACAAGCTCACACAATGTTTTCAGCGAATGGATCTTTTCACGCATTCCGGCGTCCGTTGCCGCGTTTCGTGCGCCCTTCAGCTCGTCCTCCATTTTTGCCAGCAGTTTTTCAAGCGATATATTCATTCCATCACCACGCTTCAATTGTACTTCCGTTCTCCATTTTACCTTAATGGAGCTGGAATTTCGAACCTGCCCGCCAAAATTCTCCGATAACAATCTAAAACCAACAACATCTTCTATGTTTCACGTGGAACATGTCGAAGATCAACCTTCTTCTATCTGCCAGTCAATCTCGTTTTCCCCCATATTCCGAAGATAATCATTAATCTTTGAGAATGGTTTGCTGCCAAAGAAGCCTCTGCTGGCTGACAACGGACTCGGGTGGGCTGATGAGATGATATAGTGCCTGTCTCTATCAATGAGCTTCATCTTGCTCTGCGCCGGACGGCCCCATAGCAGGAAAATAACGGGCGTTTCCCGTTCGTTCAGCAGGGAAATGACCCGGTCGGTCAGCTTCTCCCAGCCTTTTCCCTTATGCGAATGTGCCTCCCCCTCCCGGACTGTCAGGACGGTGTTCAGCAGCAATACCCCCTGGTCGGCCCATTTTTTCAAATAACCTATTTTTGGAATGTCACATCCCAAATCTTCATGAAGCTCTTTATAAATATTTCTTAAGGAAGGCGGAATTTTCACACCTGGCTGGACGGAAAAGCTCAATCCATGGGCTTGTCCCTCACCATGATAAGGGTCCTGTCCAAGCAGCACAACCTTTACCTCGTCATAATCGGTATATTTCAGGGCATTGAATATATTCTCCCTGGCTGGATAGATGGTCCTTTCCTCAAATTCCTTTTCCAGAAATCCTTCCAGATCGCGGAAATAAGGCTTGCTGAATTCATCCTGCAAAAGTTCGCCCCAAGTATTATCCGGTCTATTTTCCATCATGAAATCTTCCCCTTTGCCGCATTTTTTTCTCTTTACCCATAAAAGCACCCAGGTTTAACTTTGCTGTCAGCGGCTATATAAAAGTATAACAGGAACCAAGGTTGAAGGGTTCCTTTGATATAGATGAATTTCAAGGAGGTTTTTTAGATGGTAACAGTACATGTAGTCGAAAACGGTGTACAAGCAATGGACAAGATTCAGGCTCTGCAGACAGAAGGATTCGCAAAGGAAAACATTTATTTGTTTGCGCATGATGAAGACCGCGGCGAGCACTTGACCGAAGCAACGGATACAGGCGAAGTCGGCCTGAAGGAACAAGGCATCATGAATTCCGTCACTAATGTTTTCAAGTCTCGCGGAGACGAGCTTCGCTCCAAGTTTGAATCGCTTGGAATGAGCGCACAGGAAGCGGAACAGTACGAAGTCGAGCTGGATAAAGGCCGTCTCGTCCTTGTGGCTTCTGATGAAGTAAAATAATCCAAAACAGGTGTCCCTGAAAAGGGACACCTGTTTTTATGCTCATTACCCTAGCAAACGATTATAAATGCTCTTCGCCTGGGCCAAATCTTTTGTCCCATGGATGAGCGCCCGTCCGTCCTGGAAGAGGACAAAGCGGTTCTCGTCCATCTCGGCGGACAGCAGGTACGGATTTCCTTTCACCTCGTATCCGAGCGCCTTCAGCCTCTCAGCCATGTCGCTCAGATCCACTCCTTCTGAATGCGGCGGCCGGATCTGGACGGTATCCCTGCCGCAGAGGACGGTCGTTTTTGTCATGTTTTCAGCGCTCAGGTACGGATATTCCGGATGCTCGCCGCAGGACAGGCAGCCTGGATCCTTGGCCCGGCCCATTTTCATGCTTGTGTACTGGTTGCGCCACAAATCAAAGCTGACAAACGAGGCACGCACGGCCTCCCAGTCCTCAACAAGTATTTTCAAGGCTTCAGCCGTCTGGTGGGCAATTGCCATCTGGACAGCTGGGCCGATAATCCCGCCGGTGTCGCAGGTAAGCCCCTGGATCGGCACCGTCTTCAGCAGACAGTTCAGGCATGGCGTCACACCCGGAATCACCGTAAAGCTCATTCCGAAGCTTGCCACGCAGGCCCCGTAAATCCACGGAATCTTGTATTTTTGGGCGATATCATTGATCGCCATTCTTGTTTCAAAATTGTCGGTGGAGTCAAGGATCAGGTCGACTCCTTCCGCCAATTCAGCGAGTTTTTCAGGCGTAGCGTCGCCAATCAAAGCGACAATCTCCACATCGGAGTTGATGGCCCTTAGCCTTTTTTCAGCCGCAGCCGCTTTTGGCAGCTTATCGGCCACATCCTGCTCGGTGTAAAGCTGCTGGCGCTGCAGGTTGCTTGCTTCGACATAATCGCGGTCGATGATTGTCAGTTTGCCGACTCCCGCTCTTGTCATCACTTCGGCATTTCCCGAACCCAGGGCGCCGGCGCCGATGATGAGCACATGCTTGCTGGAGATTTTCTCCTGCCCTTCCTTGCCGATTGGAGGAAACAGCGTTTGGCGTGAATAACGAGTTGACATGGAAAAGTTCCTCCCTTAAAGTGGTTAAAATCAAGAAAAAGCAGGAGACATCAGCCTCCGCTTACTGGCGGGATAAAGGCAATGACGTCTCCTTCCTGAATAACCTCTTCATTTGGTGCAAATTCTTCATTGATCGCAGCCATGGCACTATCCAGCTTGCCCAGCTTGTATGTTTCAGCGACGATTTCCTTCAGCTCGGCCACCGTCTTTCCAACCGCCTCGATTTCCGCCGATTCCACTCCGGCTTCATCGCGCAAATGGGCGAAAAACAGAACCTTATTCATTCAAATCACCTGCCTCCGGCTTTCCGGTTGGATAGGCCACCCGCTCAAGCTGGTCGCCGATCCACTCCTGCCCGTCTTCCCAATGCTCTTTTTTCCAGATTGGCACAATTTCCTTGATGCGCTCGATCGCATAGCGATTGGCTTCATAGGCGTCCGCCCGATGGGGTGTCGATACGGCAATCACGACGGCGACATCACTGATATCGAGCTTGCCGACGCGGTGGGTGATCGCCACTTCCGCACCTTCCCAGCGTTCCTTGATTTCAGTGCCGATCTGCTCCAGCTTTTTGACCGCCATCGACTCATAGGCTTCATAAATCAGGTAAAGGGTTTTCTTGCCTTTAGTAAGCTCCCTTACCGTGCCGATAAAAGTCGTGATGGCCCCCGCTTCACGCTGGACCACTTTATCGATTACAGACTGGATATCAATGTTTTCTTTCGAAATTTCATAATTCATTCTGCTCACCTCATTTTTGCGCATCAAATAATAGGGGTTCGGCATTGCTGACGACCGAATAGCCGCCAATTTTATCCACTTCAGCCTTGAAGGAGTCCGACTGGATCACACCGATGAGCCAGCGCCCTTTTTCGCTCTCGAAGAAAGCCCTGGTCATCAGCAGGTCATAGGATTCGTCGCCAACCGGAACAAAATCCAGCCCCATCGCTTTGGCGGCCGGGTAGATTCCAAGCCCTGCTGCTTTTCCATTTCCCTTTACCTCGGCGGCTACACTCAAATGTGAAAACATTTCGCGGTCATAGCCGTTTATTTGTTCAGGCTTTATGCCTTGTTCTTTTAAAAGAAGATCGAACAGGATTCTTGTTCCCGCCCCTTTCTGGCGGTTGGCATACTCTACTTCCTTTTCGGCCAGGTCCGCGGCGGACTTGATGTCGAGAGGATTGCCCTTAGGCACCATCCAGCCCTGGGTCCTTTTTAAAAATGGATAGAGAACAACGTCTTGCCCGGAAAGAAGCTTTTTCACGTAAGAGATATTATATTCCCTTGTTTCCGGGTCAAGCAAATGAATGCCCGCTACATGGGCTTCCCCTTTCCTGACTGCCATGACACCAGCCATGCTTCCAACATGGGAAGAAACAATTTTCATGTCGCTGCGCTGGGCTTTCAGCTGCGATGACAGCAGGTCGATGGTCAGGTCATGGCTTCCCGAGAAGACAATGCTGTTCATGATGTCTTCGAGCGGCTTCAACAGCTCCACCTCTGCCATATCCCCCTGCTCATATCCAAGCTGCTCCGGCGGGACGACAAGTAATCCGTCCGCACGGACAAGCGACATTGTGACACCAGCCGCCCTTGTAAGCGGATTGGCCACAAATTGCCCGTTCACATAGCCGATATTCATTCTGACAAAGTCCTCTGCTCCCATGGTGGACACAATCCTGCGGCCAAGCTTGACGCTCAAGGCCTGCCTTTTCGGCACGGGGATTTGCAGGTACTGGCAGATCAGCGGCCTTACAAACCACTCAAGCGCCAGATAGGCGGATACCGGATACCCCGGCACACCCACGACAATTTTATTTGCGATTTGCCCAAGGATGACAGGCTTTCCCGGCCTGGTGGCCACGCCGTGCGTAAACACGGTGCCCAGCTCGTTCAGGATATGCACGGTATAGTCCTTGGAGCCCGCCGACGAGCCGGCGTTAATGACGATGATATCGGAAACTTCAGCGGCCTGCAAAAGAGCGGCTTTGATGTTTTCGGGCTCGTCCCTGACAATCCCGGTAAGAACGGGTTCTCCGCCCCACTCTTTTATATAATTCGCAAAAACGGTGCCATTGAATTCAATGATCTTCCCGTATGGAAGCGTATCGTCCGCCTGGACAAGCTCGTTTCCGGTCGGAATGATCGTGACCAGCGGCTTTTTCGCCGCTGGGACCTGGGTGACCTGGGCCGCCAGAAGCGCGCCAAGATCGGCAGGTCTGAGGACGTGTCCCTGCGGAAACAGCATCTCTTCCTGGACGATATCCTCGCCAATCGGGCGGATATGCTGCCATGGTGTTGCCGGCTCGATGATTTCGATTGTTTCCTCATCCAGTATCTGAACGTTCTCAATCATGATGACAGCATTGAAACCTTGCGGGATGGCGTTTCCTGTATCCACATAGACAAACTGGCTGCCGTTTTTCAAATGCAGCGGCCGCTGTTCATGGGCTTCATATGTATCCTCCGCATTGACCGCGACCCCGTCCATGGCTGAAGCATGATAATGCGGCATCGAAATGCTGGCAAAAACCGGGGAGGACGTGACCCGCCCAAGGGCGTCGACGGTCGGGATGATTTCAGTCTCCGGAGCCAGCCTGGCAGCTTCAAGGATTTCCTGCAATGCCTCTGCCCGCGGCTTGTCCTCCAGATAGATTTTGCGCTGGTATCTCTTTTCACCCATTTGTGCTCCCCCTTATTTCGATGCTATGACAGGCACATGCTCGCCCTGCAAGATTCCTTCTTTTTCCGATTGGATTTCGACAATGCCGTCGCTTTTTACAAGAGTAGTGATCAAACCCGATTTTCCAATGATCGGGTCTGCCCACCATTCTCCTTCTTTCTCAAACAAACGTACCCGGATGTAATCCGACCTTCCCGGTGCGGAAGGGATATTTTTCGTGATCCGCGCAAAAAGGCGCTCCGGCTTGTTGCCATGGCGCTCGCCTTGGCGCTGCTTGATGATCTTCTCCCCAAACAAGCGGAAAATGATCATCGCTGAAGCGGGGTGGCCCGGAAGCCCGATGACAGGCTTGCCATTCGCTACGGCCAGAATCGTCGGCTTTCCAGGCTTGATTGAAATGCCGTGGACAAAAACCCCCGGTTCGCCAAGCGACTGGATGACCTCTGTCGTATAATCCTTCGCCCCAACGGAGCTTCCGCCGGATAAAATCAAGATGTCAGCCTGATCATAAAGCTCGCGCGCCTTCGCGGCGAATATTTCGTAGTCATCCGCGGTAATGCCCCCGTATATGGTCTCTACGCCCCATTCCTTTGCAAGTCCGGCAACCGTCAAATAATTGATGTCGCGCACCTGACCCACTTTAAGGCTCTTTGTTTCATGTGGAACAATTTCATCCCCGGTCGACAGATAGGCCGCCTTGATCTTCCGGTAAACGTTTACTTTGCTGATGCCAAGTGAGGCCAGGGCGCCAATTTCCTGGGGACGCAGTTTTGTCCCTGCCTCAAGCAGCACTTCGCCTTCCCTGATATCTTCGCCGGCGCGGATTACATTTTCGCCAGGTGCCACTTGCCTGTAGGTGTTCAGCAGCCCGCCGATTTCCTCGCAGTGTTCAATCATCAGCACGCTGTCGCTGCCAGGAGGAATCATGCCGCCAGTCGGGACATAAATCGCTTCTCCCCTGGATAGCGGTGCTCCCGCTTCTTCTCCCATTTCCACTTCGCCAGCCACTGTCAAAAAGCCTGGCATCGATTCGGATGAACCATACGTATCCTTGGCAAAAACCGCATAGCCATCCACGGTCGAACGGTCAAAGCCTGGCACATTCTCAGCCGCGACAATAGGCTCGGCAAGGATGCAGTGAAGTGCTTCTTCGAGCGTGCGGGTCTCCACCTCCCTGATTTCCGGAATATGCTCCTGGATTAAGGCAAAGGTTTCCTCCACAGTTTTCACTTTAAAGAATTGCATTCCACTACACCCTTTCTGTCAGCACCGTTTATCTCTCAGTTTCTGCCCATTTCCTGGCATGTTCATATTCATTTGGATGGTTCATGTTAAAAAAAATCTTTTCCAGGCTGCCATCGGCATAGGCCTGGAGTTCGGTTTCCCCAAGATAGCGGACCTGCAGCTGATCCAGGAGATGGACCATGCGCAGGCGGCCGCTTTCCAGACACTCTTCCAGCTGAGGCAGGATCCGCTTCTGGTAGGAAGCAAAGAGTGGATGCTGCCTGCCGCCAATCACCGGGACGACCGCATCAAAATGCTTCAGGTTTTTGACAAGGCTGCCCGCGAGGTCCGCAGAAACAAATGGCATGTCACAGGCAACGACGATATTCTCTTCATAATGGGAAGCGGTTAGTCCCGCATGGACGCCCGCAAGCGGCCCCATTCCGGGATACGCATCACGCACCATTTTCATATTAAGAAATTCATAGGTTTCAGGATCATTGGTGACAAGCAAAAGATCGTCAAATAAAGATCCCAGCTCATCCCTGATTCTCTCAATATTCGTTTTATCATGGAAAGGAAGCAGGGCCTTGTTGGTCCCCATTCTGCTGGATTTCCCGCCAGATAGAATAATTGCCCCGGCTTTCATGCGCAGCACCTTCTTTTTTAAAAAGATTAGTTTTTGGTTTCCAGATTGCCAGGAGCTGCCTGGTACCCATTTTCCTGGGCAACAAAATCGAGATGAATACTTGTTAAATCAAGAATAGCAGAAGATGGCCTGGAAATGAATTGTCTTGTGTCAATTACTTTCGTATATCCCTTGCACTTTTCGCAGCAGAGGATCTGGGAGGAAGCTTCTCCTTCGACGGTGATGAACTGGATGGTCTTATGGTCATCATTGCCGCAGTGCGAGCACTGGATGCGTTTTTCAGGCCAATGCGCATGGCAGCGCGGGCAGTGGATCACTTTTTTACCTTCTCCTTCAAGCTGTGCAAGCCTGGCTGGCTCGCCGCATACCGGGCAGCCTGCTCCATGGACAGCCTTCACCACACCCTGGACCTTGTCCGCCGTCAGCTGCAAATAAGGGCGGAGCGCATTCTCAGCGAGGAATTGCGGAATCCACTCATCAATCCCATTTTCTTCAGCGAAGCTGGCAAAGTAAATGGAGTTTAATGAAAAAGCTTCGTCAATCCAGCGGATGGCCGCTTCCTCGTCGAGCAGGCTCCCCACCTTTTCCAGTTGTTCTTCAAGCTCTTGGTTCTGCTCCAAAATCAGCTTACTAAGTTCATCTATCCACTGTAAAAATAGTGAAATATCAAAATCAATAGCCGCCAGGGCAGCCGCCGGCACCCCTGCGCTCATCGCCGATTGGTCAAGATTTGGTTTTACAATATCCGGGTTGAGACTCTCTTTCCACTGTTCCTGAAGCTTGGCAATTTCCTTCTGCAGATTCTGGTATTCTTTTGAAACAACGGATTTTTTCATTGCTGCACCTCTTTCATTGGTTTTATGCTGATATCGATAAACTGGAATGGCTGCCTAGATAGACAGCCATCCTTGGTTAATATGATTTTCAAAGTGTAAAAGCGGGAGTTACGCCCCTTTTTTCTTATTCTTCGGATCATCAAGGTCCGGGAAGTTGCCTTTTTTGACTTCTTCTTCATACCATTCTGTATAGTGGCTCTTTGCCCATTTGGCCGGAACCTTTCCAGTGATGACACCTGTGAATCCCGGACGGGAATGCTTGTGGATGACGCTCAGGTAGATATGTCCGAGAACGACTGCGAAACCGAGGCCGAAGCCAACGTTGTGCAGGAAGTACGACCATTGTACAAGTGCACTTGGGAACAAATCAGGGAACCACATCGGGAAGCCTGATCCAATCAGCAGGATGGCACAAAAGATTTGCAGAATCGAGTTGATTTTTTCACCGGCATTGAAAAATGTCTGCCGGACATGCTTGAACTTGAAGCCGAACAGCTCTTTAACAAATTCGCTGAAAAACTGGAGATCCCTCTTTTTCCAGGTAACCAGTTCCTTCAGCCACATGAAGAAGCCTTTGTGGTCGAAAATCAGCCAGATGAACGTTGGCAGGATGAACGTTACCGCAAGGATCCGGTGGATCAGGCGGGCATTTTCCGGCCCGCCGAACACCACATACAGCCAGTTGAACCAATCCGTGTACATCGGCAGCGCCGTGATATACAAACCGATAAATGCGATCGCGTTGATGCCATGCGCCCAGACAAATGCTTTCGAAAAACGTTTGACCTGCACTTCAGAACTTTGCTGCTTACTCATGGTGGTCACCTCCATCCTCTTCTTCCTTGCCTTTCTTATCGAAGAACTTATTGGCGACAAAGGCACCGACAAGCGCCATCGTTACGCCCCCGACCATTGCTTTTCCAATTGGCTGCGCATAGTCTTTCCAAAGGACAGCCGATGTTGGGACTTTTGGATTCTCAGGCATGCCGTATACAGACGGCTTTTCGGCAAGGACGTAGATGGTATGGGTGCCGCCCACTCCAGCCGGGTTGTAAACCATTGCATTAGGATAGCGTTCCTTGATTTCGCTGACACGCTTTTCCGCTTTTTTCATCATTTCTTCCTTTTCGCCGAACTGCATCGCACCTGGATGGCAGGTTGTTACACAGGCTGGCTGCAGTCCTTCTTCAAGGCGGTCGGTACACATCGTGCACTTATTCGCCTTACGGTATTCCTTGCCGTTCTTGTCCTTGTATTCCTTCAGGGAAATCACATCGAACGGGCAGTTCTGCTCGCAATAGCCGCAGCCGACACATTTGTCATGGTCGATGACGACGCTTCCGAAGTCGGTATAGCTGATCGCGCTCTCCGGGCAGACCTTTTCACACGCTGCATCCACACAGTGGTAGCAGGAAGAATGGCGGAACAGGTAGTCCAGGCCGCCCTTCGAGTTTTCATGCTCAACAAACGTCAGGACGTTCCAAGTATCGGCGGAGACATTCGCATGCGACTGCATCGTCCCCAGGAAATCCTGGGGTTCAGCAGGCAGGTCGTTCCAGTTCTTACAGGCGACCATACAGGCACGGCAGCCGTCGCATTTGGTGACATCGACTAATTTTACATATTCAGTGGCCATTAGTTCGCCCTCCTAACGTTGCAGAGGAATGCCTTGTATTCCGGAATGGTCGTATTGGCATCCCCGATATGAGGAGTCAGACGGTTTGCTGTATCCCCTGTTGCAAATCCTTTATAGCCAAAGTGCCATGGCATTCCGATATGATGGACTTTTTGGCCCTGGATCGTAAACGGCTTAAAGCGCTTGGTCACCATCGCATAGGCCTCGATATCGCCGCGGGCTGAGCTGACCACCACTTTATCTTTATTTTTTATGCCTTTTTCTTTTGCCAGCTCTTCGCTGATTTCAATATACATATGGCCAACCAGCTCGGACAGCCATTCCTGGTTCCGCGTCATCGAGCCTGACTGCCAGTGCTCGCTTACACGATAAGTCGTGGCCACGATTGGGAAATCCTTATAGCTTCCCTTAAGGTTGAAATCACCTTCATGTATCTCAACCGTCGGGTTTAGTTCCTGGCTCGAGAAAGCATTTGCCACAGGACTCTCAAATGGTTCATAATGCTCAGGGAAAGGCCCCTCATTTAAAGCTCCAAACAAGCCGCCGACCCCGTCTTTAAGCATGATGAACGGTTTATTTCCTCCTGGGTCAGAAGGAGCTTTCGCTGGTACGAAATCAGGCACGTCATAGCCAACCCACTTCGCTTCCGCTTTATCCCACCAAATCACCTTTTTATCCTCGCTCCAAGGCTTTCCATTCAAGTCGGCAGAAGCCCGGTTGTATAGGATGCGGCGGTTGGCCGGCCAGGCAAAGGACCAATTCAGGAAGTTGCCGCCGCCAGTGTCCTTGTTGTCGCGGTTCTTCGCACGATTCTTTCCTTCTTCAGGATAGAAGCCTGAATAGATCCAGTTCCCTGATGAAGTGGTACCATCATCCAGCAGAGCTCCAAAGCCTGGAAGAAGCTTTCCGGTTTTTAAGTCATAGCCATTAATCTCTTTGCAGACCAGCTCAATGTCCGGATGGCTGCCATCGCCATAATTCCATGTCATGGCATTGAAAGCCTTCGCTGCAGCTGTTCCTTGTCCTTTATACATGCTTCTGAGTTCTAGCATCAAACGGTGGATGATTTCCAGGTCGGCCAGCGATTCTCCCTTAGGCTCAATTGCCTTCCAGCGGTATTGCATCCAGCGGGAGGAGTTGGAGACACTTCCCTCTTTTTCATAGGATGATGCTGCCGGCAGAAGGAAGACTTCTGTTCCAATGGCGGATGGGTTGCTACCAGCTTCTTTTTGCCAGAATGAAGCAGATTCCGTTTCCCAAAGATCGGCGGCTACCAGCCACTTCAGCTTTCCAAGGGCTTCCTTTTCTTTGCCGGCATTCGGTCCGCCGACTACCGGGTTTGTTCCAAACAGGAACGCTCCTTCGAGGTCGCCGTTATACATCGCTTTAAAGAGGTTAATATGAGAATAGTTTTTATTGCCTTTTGGCAAATAATCATAGCAGAAATCATTTGCTTTTGTAGCATTGTCCCCATACCAGGCTTTCAGCATGCTGACAAGAAACTTCGGCTTATTGCTCCAGTAGCCTGCTGCCGGTGTTTCATTTTCGTTATAGTCTTTCAAAGTTGCATGCTGCGGCTTTGCAGTCGGCATTCCCACGTAGCCGGGCAGAAGGTGATATAAAAGTGCAAAGTCGGTTGATCCCTGTACGTTCGATTCGCCGCGCATTGCGTTAATGCCGCCTCCCGGGAGGCCAATGTTGCCGAGCAGGAGCTGGATGATTCCGAAAGCACGGACGTTTTGCGAACCAACTGTATGCTGGGTGGTACCCATTGCATACATGATCGTACCCGATTTGCCAACCTGTCCGGTTGAGCAGAATGTTTCACAAACCTTCAAGTAATCCTCTTTCGGGGTCCCGGTGACAGCAGTAACTGTTTCCACGTCATAGCGTGAATAATGCTGTTTCATCACCTGGAACACGCAGCGGGGATGCTGCAGGGTTTTATCTTCTTTTGGCGTGCCATCTTCATTGGTTTCGAATGCCCATGTTGACCGGTCGTACTTTCTGGCCGCTTCATCATAGCCGCTGAACAGCCCATCATTAAACTTATACTCTTCTTTTAAGATAAAAGAGGCATTTGTATAGTTAACCACATAATCCTTGTGATAGAGTCCGTTATCAATTGCGTACTTGATCATCCCGCCCATAAAAGCAATATCTGTTCCTGAGCGAAGTGGTGCGTATATATCCGCCTTGGAAGAGGTTCTCGTAAAGCGAGGGTCGACCGAAACAATTTTTGCCCCTCTCTCTACTGCTTTCGTCAGCCATCTAAATGAGATAGGATGGTTTTCGGCAGGATTTCCTCCCATGATCAAAGCAACATCCGTGTTTTGGAGATCGCTCCAATGGTTTGTCATTGCGCCACGCCCTACTGTAGGTGCCAGACCGGCAACCGTAGAACTGTGTCATATTCGTGCCTGGTGTTCCAGGTAGGTGACACCAAGCCCTCTCATCATTTTTGCGAGCAGATAGCATTCTTCGTTATCAAGCGCTGCGCCCCCCAGGCTCGCAATCGCTTCTGTTTTATTGACAGTAAAGCCGTTTTCCTTTTCGACAAATGTTCTGTCCCGTGTTTCTTTCACGCGCTGGGCAATGGTCTTATACATCCAGTCCCAGGACTTTTCTTCCCACTTGTCGCTGCCAGGAGCGCGGTACAATGGCTTTTCAATCCGCTTCTCTGATGTGTACACCTGGCGGATGGTGGTTCCTTTGCTGCAAAGGGTCCCTTCGTTGATTGGGTTGTCCGGATCCCCTTCCGTATAGACCACCGTGTCGTCCTTTGTATGCACCAAGATGCCGCAGCCTACACCGCAGAAGCAGCAAATGGTTGGTGTGACTGTTGATTTGGCAATCTTGAATTCTTTTGTTTTTGCTTTTGCTTCATTTTCATTGAAGCCGAGCTCTACGATTGCCAAAGTCGCAGCGGTTGCTCCCGACAGTTTTAAAAACTGCCGGCGATTCAGGTTGATTTCAACCATCATTCTCTCTCCTTCCCAATTTTCACTAGAACATCCCTTATCCCAAGTTTTAAAACTTTGCTGTGTCAAACTGGCTGTTGATTTCCGTTACAGGCGCTTCGCTTTCCGCGGGCGGCCCGGGGAGCCTCCTCGGCGCTATCCGCGCCTGCGGGGTCTCCCCTGACCCTTGCTCCCGCAGGAGTCTCGCGCCTTCCACTTCAATCAACGCAAGTAGAATCAAGCCTGACTTTCACACAGCCTAATTGAACAGAGGCAGGACTTCACCCCTTTCAATTGGCTTTGTGGCGGCGGGTCCGGTGACATCGTTACGGATTCTTCCGGCCGATGTGTAGACGGTCGCCATTTTGCCTCGTAGATAACCGACGACTTCGATATTTAAAAACCTGGCGAGCTGGACGGCCTGCTTGGTGGCAGCGGTGCGCGAACCTATGACCGCAAAACCGAACTTCGCTGCTTTTGAGAGCATCTCATAGGAAACCCTTCCGGTTGTCAGCAGGACAAGCTGTTCGGGGTGCAAGCGCTTTCTAATTGCATGGCCGATTATCTTGTCCACGGCGTTATGCCGCCCAATGTCTTCACGGACCTCGATGCTGCCATCTTCGTGAATGATGCAGGCGCCATGCATGCCGCCTGACTCAAGGTAAAGCGGGCAGCTTTGCGCAAATTCGCTGCGCTTTTTCAGCAGGTAGCTTAAGTCGTATACCTGCCGGGACTGCACCCTTTCGAATTGTTTCACATCCGTCATCGAGAAAAAGGTCACACCGCGGCCGCATCCAGCCGTATAATGCTTTTTCTTCGAAAACATTTGTTCAGGGTCAAAACTATTA
The DNA here is from genome assembly GCF_001273925.1 of Bacillus sp. FJAT-27251. Classification (GTDB taxonomy): domain Bacteria; phylum Bacillota; class Bacilli; order Bacillales; family Cytobacillaceae; genus Mesobacillus_B. The sequence continues at coordinate 989,898 of NZ_LIGG01000001.1, forward strand.
TTCAAGGAAACTTGCAGAGTTCCAGAGCCTTCGTAAAAATGGACAGCCTCGACATCATCCGCCCCGTTAATCAATCCCTCCGAATAGAGGTATCCATAGGCCCAATCCTCCAGATCCTGGTTTGTCAGCTGAAAAACAGCGATTTCAAACCCGTTGACTACCAGATTGATTKGGTATTCATCAGGACATCCTTTCCTGATCATTCTTATCACCCCTTAACTGTTTGCCATTGATGAGCAGCAGTTGACTTCACTCTCCATCTTAGGAACTTTGGCAGGTGCATTCTGTTAACAACGTCACAGTTAGCTAAATTGTCACAGTTTGGAAAATTACACTATTGACCATTTAAAATGAATAAATAAGGATAAAATCCCCTTTATAGTTCCAATTTACAGGAAGAATCCAAATGAACGGCGCAGGAAATGTTACAAATGCATCTCGAAAAATTGTCCATTTTATGACCAAAAGACTTAGGACTATTGTCATTCAATTGAACCGCATTCTTATCCTAAAGGAACTGTTTGGCCGCCGGCAGTAACTTTTATCACGGCCTCCCCTGAAAMCCCATCCTTCCMGACCCGCCAGAACGGCTTCAGGCCAACATGTTTTGCCTGAGGTTTCCACTTTGGTATAATCGTTAAATAGACCATCTTGGCCTTATAAATAAGAAGACTTCAGGGAGGCAAGAAGCAATGACAATGAAGAAGGTTCTAACAATTGCAGGCTCGGATTCCAGCGGCGGCGCCGGCATCCAGGCTGATCTCAAGACTTTTCAGGAGCTTGGCGTATACGGGATGACGGCATTGACCACCATCGTCACGATGGACCCGGACGGCTGGCATCATGGAGTATTCCCCCAGCCTGTCGATTTGGTCGAAAAGCAGCTTGACACCATCCTGTCTGTCGGAATTGATGCAATGAAAACCGGAATGCTTGGATCACCCGAAATCATTGAACTCGCAGCGCGGAAAATAGACCAGCACGGACTTCAGTCTGTCGTCATTGACCCTGTCATGGTCTGCAAGGGCGAAGATGAAGTCCTGCAGCCGGAAAATACTGATGCAATGCGCGAATTCCTGCTCCCAAGGGCAACGATCGTCACCCCGAACCTGTTCGAAGCCTGGCAGCTTGCACAGACAGGACCAATCCGGAACGTCGACCAAATGAAGGAAGCGGCAGCCAAAATCCACGACCTTGGAACGAAGTATGTCATGGTCAAGGGCGGCAGCGATGTTGACCACGAGAAAGCCGTAGACCTGCTTTACGATGGGAAGGAATTCACCCTGTTCGAGTCGGAAAAAGTGGAAACCACCTACACCCATGGTGCAGGCTGTACGTTTGCGGCAGCCATTACCGCTGGCCTCGGCCTGGGCAAACCAGTGGAAGAGGCTGTTTCCGTGGCTAAGGAATTCGTTACAGAGGCAATCAATCACGGTTTCCAGCTGAACCAATATGTGGGGCCTGTCATGCATGGCGCCTATACCAGGTTCGGAAACGGCCGCAAAGCCTGAACATTTGAAAGAAACAGCACAACCAGCGTATGGAACAAGCTTTAAAAGCGCCGGAGAAGGAGTTGATTGAATGGATCCCGTCAATGTGAAGGATGTGCAGGAAGCGTTGGACAGCTTCAAGGATAAAGAGGTTTATCTTCATATGGAGACGACCAATGGAGCCTATGCTTCGCATTTTAATGACAAGTTTTTCTCGGCAGGCGCCTATATCCGCAATGCCAAGCTCAGCTATGAGCGTGCCAGAATCACTGGTCGCGGCCCTTACCGGGTGGGACTGAAAATTCCTTTTGGCTGGGTATATGCCGAGGGAATTACCCATTATGAAATCGATAGCAAAAACAGGCTGCTGCTCGCTGGCCATGATTATGACGGAAAACTGGCCGTTGCCCTGCAGCTGAGCGAAACAGCATTTGAATAGGGCCTAAAAAGGAGCGTTGAAAGCAAATGGAAAAAGAACAGCATGTACTTGTCGTGTTCCCTCATCCTGATGATGAAGCCTTCGGCGTATCCGGAACGATTGCTTCACATATCAATATGGGAACACCGCTCMCCTATGCCTGCCTGACCCTTGGGGAAATGGGCCGGAACATGGGGAACCCGCCGTTTGCCAATCGGGAGACCCTTCCGAACATCCGCAGGCATGAACTGAAGGAAGCAGCCCGCGTCCTTGGCATTACCGATCTGCGGATGCTGGGCTACCGTGACAAGACGGTGGAATTTGAAGACCCCGACAAGCTGATTGGACAGATCACCGATATGATTGAGGAACTGAAACCTTCGCTGATCATTTCCTTTTATCCCGGCTACTCTGTCCACCCGGACCATGAGGCCACCGGGGAAGCCGTTGTCGCAGCGGTCGCAAAGCTGCCTGCCGGGCAGCGTCCGAAACTGCATCTTGTCGCGTTTGCGAATAACACGATTGATGAACTGGGAGAAGCCGATATCGTCCATGACATCAGTGCCGTGGCCGACCAGAAGCTCGCCGCGATCAAGGCGCACCAGTCGCAGACCCAATACATGATCGACGCCATGGCGGAAGGGCTCAAGAACAAAGACCCCCAAGTCATGACACGCCTCACCTTCGAGCAATTCTACACATATAAACTTTAACTCACTAAAGGCTGCCTGACCCCCAGCGCGTTAACGCGCCGGGGGTCAGGCACCTTTTTTTGCTTTAAAGCGCCTCTGCACCACCATGGGCACAACTTCTTCACACAATCTTCACAATGGAGTCACCAATAAGTGAGCAGCATCACATTTCCAATCCCTTACAACACGATAGGATGAACATGTAAACAAAAACAAAAGGGGGAAAGAAAGATGCCAAACTCTGTCGCCAGCTTCATCATTTGCACCATCCTCGGCTTTGGAATTGGTTTCGCCGGCTATGAGTTGGCCGGAAAAGAGGAAGCCTCATCTTCGGCCAAACCGGCAGAAACGGAAAGCGCACCTGCACAAGCAGCGGAAAGCAGCAAGCAGGAACCAGAAGCCGATGAAAGCAGCCAGCCTGAAACCGTATCGGCCAGCAGCGAGGTTTTCACCTCGAAGGGCTGCCTCGGCTGCCACTCTGTTTCTTCTTTAAACCTGCAGGGCGGAGCTACCGGACCTGATTTATCCAAAGCTTTTACCAATGTGGAAGATAAGCATGGCAAGCCTCTCGATGAATTTATGAAAGCGCCGACATCGGCCGTCATGTCAGGAGTCATCAGCGGAAGCCCGCTGAGTGATGAAGAAGTCCAGCAAGTTGTCGACGCCCTCAAAGAAGCTTCCGAAAAATAAATTTTATGAAGGTGGTGCAAATTGTATGAAAAAATGGATTCCTCCGGTATCGGGCTTGCTTACCGGACTTTTGGCTGCCACAGTGTTCTTTGCTGATTTCTCGCCAAGCACTCCTGCAGCCACAGCTGAAAACAGCAAAAACAAAAGCAATGCCGAGAAAGTGTATGTCCCGTTTGGCGAGAAAGACGAATATTACCTGATGGCTTCCGGCGGACACTCCGGCCAGATGTTCATCTACGGCGTGCCATCGATGCGCCATATCCGCACCGTTCCGGTATTCACGCCGGATCCTGCGACCGGTTACGGCTATGACAGCCACTCGAAGGAAATGCTTGGCGGATTCACCTGGGGCGACCTTCACCATCCCGCCCTTTCCGAGACAAAAGGAGATTATGACGGCAAATACCTATTTGCGACCGATGTCGGCAACAGCCGGGCCGCCGTCCTGAACCTTGAAACCTTTACGACAAAAGACATTATCAATGTGCCGAACACAAGCGGACCGCACTGCGCGGCCTTCGTGACCCAGAATACGGAGTACATGTTCCTCCCTACCCGGTTCGCCGTCCCGATCGGCCATGAATATGCCTCCCTCGATGATTACAGCGAGCAGTATCGCGGCGTCATGTCGGCTGTGACATTCGACCAGGAAAAAGAAAAAATGGACATTGCCTACCAGGTCGCCCTGCCGCCATGGTCATACGACCTCTCTGATGCCGGAAAGAAAGATTCTGCCGACTGGGCGGTCATGACCACCTACAATACGGAAGAAGCAACCACCAACCTTGAGATCAACGCATCCCAGGCGGACCGCGACTTCATCGTCCTGTTCAACTGGCGTGAGCTAGAGAAGAAAGTCGCAGACGGCCAATACGATGAAGTGACCGGCCAAAAAATGATTTTCCCGGAAAAGCATAAAGGCGGCATCTATCTTGTCCCTGTTGCCAAATCGCCTCACGGTGTCGATGTCACTCCGGACGGCAAGCACTTTATCGCTTCCGGAAAACTTGCACCGGCGATGACGGTCTTCTCGTTTGATAAAGCCATCGAAGCCATCGAAAACCAGGACTTTGCCGGCGAACGCAACGGAATTCCGATCATCAAGTACGAATCAGTCATGGAACGGGAAGTCAATCCGGAAAATGCGCTTGGACCGCTGCATACCCAGTTTGATGAAGAAGGAATGGCCTACACAACCATGTTCATCTCTTCTGAAATCGTGAAATGGGATCCTGCATCCGGAGAAACCCTCGACCGTGTTCCTGTACAGTATTCTCCTGGACATTCCGTCGCAGCCGAGGGCGACACCGTTGCCCCGGATGGCAAATACATCATTGCCCTGAACAAAATTGCCAAGGACAGCTACCTGTCTGTTGGACCATCACACCCGGAATCGATGCAGCTGATCGACCTGTCGGGCGACAAGATGGAAGTCATCCAGTCAGCGCCTGTTAACCCGGAACCGCATTACGCGCAAATGATCAAAGCCGATAAAGTCAAGACGATCTCTGTCTATGATAAAGATGAGGCCAACAAGGACGCTGTCTACAAACAGGAAGATGCGAAAATCGTCCGCAAAGGAAATGAAGTCCATGTTTACGGCATCGCGATGCGCTCCAAATTCATCTTTGATGCAAAAGCGGAACGCCCTGATGTGATTGAGGTCAATAAAGGCGACAAAGTCTTCATCCACCTCACGAATATCGACTTTGACCAGGACATCACCCACGGCTTTGCCATCAATGGCTACGACCTGAACATCGAAGTCCAGCCAGGACAGGTCAATACAGTGGAGTTTACCGCCGATAAAGCCGGCACCTTCCCGCTGTACTGCACTAACTTCTGCTCGGCGCTTCATCAGGAAATGACCGGTTACTTCCTTGTGAAACCTTAAATAAGATTAGTGGAAACGGGTATCAGCTGAATGGCCGATGCCCCCTTCCCTTTTAAAAGAAAGGCGTGTCGGACCATGAACAAAAAACGGCTTTCCCCTGGTTCGTCGGTGCTGCTTGTGATGGCCGCGCTGCTGGTCGGAGCTTCCCTGTTCTTCCCATGGTGGAAGATGGAGTTTTTCGCTCCCCAGTATCCAGAGGGACTGAATATCATCGTCTACCCCGACAAACTGGACGGAGAAATCGACAATATCAATGCGCTCAACCACTATATTGGCATGAAAACCTTCAGTGAAGAGAACTTTCCGGAACTGCAGTTTCTAAAATGGCTGATTGGCGGATTGGCGGTACTCGTCCTGCTCGCTGGCCTGATCCGGAATAAAGCTTACCTGTACGGCGTCATTGCCCTGTTTGCTGCAGGAGGAGCCGCCGGGGTCTGGGACTTGAGGCGCTGGCTGAAAGACTTCGGCACCGACCTCGACCCAATGGCGCCGATTGAAATGGATCCTTTCATTCCCCCTATCCTGGGAGAAAACATCGTCGCCAATTTTACGACCTACAGTTCTCTTGAAACAGGCTCCTATCTGGTAGTTGCCGCGTTCCTCATTGTCCTCATTCCACTATGGAAGGACAGAGTGCGATGAAAAAAATCCCTGGCCTGCTTCTTCTCCTTATCCTCCTTGCCCCATACAGGCCAGGAGCGGCACAAGGAGATCTCCAGGCACTCATAGATGCTGCCGAAGCAGGAGCGACCATCCAGCTTGAGGCAGCCACCTACCATGGAAATATCGTCATTGATAAACCGCTTGTCCTTTTAGGAAAAGACGGCACCATCATCGAGGGCGACCGAACAGGCAATGTTATTTCGGTCACCGCTGAAGGTGTCACCCTGGACGGTTTTGCCGTCAAAAACAGCTCGATGGACCGAAACAGCCCTGAGGAATATGCCGCAATCAAGGTCTACAGCAATAGGAACACGCTGAAAAACCTCAGTATTTCGGACTCCTTTCACGGCATTTATTTAAGCAAGGCACATGAGAATACAATCGACCACGTTGTCGTCCTCGGCAGCGGCAAAGAGGAAATCGCCGGCCAGGGCAACGGGCTTCATATTTACTATTCAAACGGAAACACACTCTCGAATAACGAGATTGAAGGAACGCGCGACGGCATGTTCTTTGATTATGCCAATGATAACGTGATGCACCGCAACAGCATCTCCAAAACCCGGTATGGACTGCATTTCATGTATTCCAACCAAAACGAATTTAAAAACAACATATTCACATTCAATACAGGTGGAGCGGCGATCATGCATTCCAACGGCCTCAAGCTTGAAGACAACCAATTCGTCTTCAATTACGGACACCGTTCCTTCGGCCTCCTGCTATTGTCTGCCAATGACAATCACATTGAGAACAATACTTTCTATATGAATCAAAGAGGGTTGTATATAGATCAGGCGACAAGAAACTTAATCACCAGGAATAAAATCCAGCAAAACCAAATCGGGATTGAACTGTGGGCCAGCTCCAATGACCAGGTCTTTACCGGGAACGAAATATCCGACAACACCCTGCCTGCCGTGACGCTTGGCGGAACAGGCAGGAACAGCTGGAGCCAGGACGGAACCGGAAACATGTGGGGCAGCACCTTTCCCCTGCTCGACCTTGACCAGGACGGCATCGGCGACAGCAAGGCCGTCTATCAATCTGCCTTGTTCCAGCAAATCGAAGAACAGGAGCTGACCTACCTGTTCCTGAAAAGCCCGGCAATCAGCATCTACGAGAAAATGAACGAGCTCTTTGGAAACGGCAAGGTCATGTTCGAGGATGACCATCCGCTCGCTGCCGGCAATGGGCCGGAATGGTTTTGGCCCGGCCTGCTGATTGGTGCCGCCGCCCTCCTTATCTCAAAGATTTTAAAAACAAGGATTCTATAAAAGGGAGACATCGCCATGCATTTTATCTGGAAAGAATGGCTGGAAAATATCAGAAGCAAAGGTTTCTGGCTGTCCATGGCCATCATCCTTGTCGTCACCGTCCTATTGCTCACAAGGTCTTCATTCAGCTATGACCAGGGCTTTTATATTCTGCTGGTGAACCTGTTTGACAGCCTGCTGTACGTGATTCCCATCCTTTGCCTGTTCCTTGGCGGCTTTTCGGTCTTCCAGGAAAAAGAGCAGAAAACGCTCGTCATGCTGTTGACCCGCCAGGAAAGCCGGCTCAGCTTTTTACTGAAAAAGAGCCTTGGAATCCAGGCGACCCTGCTTGGCCCCGTGCTGATCTGGTTTTTTGTCTACCTTGTGCCGCTGAAGTTCTACTTTGATGTCCAGCTGTCACATTACTTCCTGTTCCTGGCTGCCCTGGCCAGCCTGATGCTCGTTTTCACCCAGCTTGGTGTCCTGATTGGCAGCATCAGCCGGTCCAGAATGCAGATTACCGGGGTGGCTGTCATTCTATGGTTCTACTTCTTCTTCCTGCATGACTTTGTCCTGCTGTCACTCCTACCCGACGTGACGCATGACAACGTCAAGCTGTTCTCGACCGCCTTCTTCCTTAACCCGATCCAGGCTGGAAGGCTGTTTCTCGAGTCGGGTCTCGGGCTCTACTCGTTCGGGCACATGTCAAGGCTGCTGCAGTCGTTCATGTGGCTTTCGCCAGGCATCTTTTTCGGCATCAATCTGCTGTTCTGGCTGGGCGCCTCCTTTGGCGGGGCCGTCCTGTTGCATCGCAAGGAGGGATTTGAATGATTGACGTATCCGGATTGACTCGTTCATTTGGCAGTAAAAAGGTACTGGACCATGTTTCACTTAAAATCGAAAAAAATGAAATTTGCGCTCTTGTCGGACGGAACGGGGCCGGCAAATCAACCTTCATCAACTGCCTGCTCGGCCTTGCGCCTGCACAAAGCGGCAGCATTGCCATAAATGGCAAGGAGCAGGCCAAAACTAAAAGCTGGAAAAACGAAATTTCCTATCTTCCCGAGAAATTCATGCTTTACCCATCCTTGACCGGTTATGAAAATATGAAGTTTTTCGCCCAATCGGGGAAGGGCAAGGCAGATAAGGAGCGCATCAAGGAAATCCTTACGTCTGTGGGGCTCTGGAAAGACCGCGATCTTCCTGTCAAAAGCTACTCGAAAGGAATGCTGCAGCGGCTGGGGCTGGCGGTGACCCTCTACCCAGACTGTTCCATCATCATCCTGGATGAGCCGACCAGCGGCATCGACCCGATCGGCCGGCAGGAGATTTTGAAAGTGCTGAAAGAACTTAAAAACAAGACCATCCTGCTTTCATCCCATCATCTGGATGAAATTCAGCAGATTTGCAGCACCGTTGCCTTCCTGGAGGAAGGAAAGATGACGAAGTATAAAGTGGAGAGTTTTTTAATCCAACAGCGCCTGGGAGGTTTTTAACATGAAAAAGTGGAGCTTATCGCTCATCATGCTGCTGGCCCTTGTCCTCGCCGCCTGCAGCGCAAAACCGGACTGGAAAGCGGAAATCACCAAAGAACCTGTTTTTTCAAGCGGAAAGGAATCGCAACTGGTCCTCTCCGTTTCGGAAAACAGCTCCCCTGTCAGTGACTTGAGCATAAAAGCGCAGCTATCCATGGTGGACATGGATCACGGAAGTTTTGATGCTGCCCTGGAAGAACAGGAAGACGGCACATACGCCGCCAAAGTGAAGCTGCCGATGGCCGGAAAGTGGGAAGCTGTGTTCACCCTCGAAAAAGACGGCCAGCAGCTAGAACAAGTCTTCGAAATGAATGTCGAAAAAGCAGACGGCGTCGCTGCCATCAACGGTGAGTGGATCACACAGGAAGACCTTGGCTTCTATGCTTTTATCAATGAATTGCATATCGAAATGGCCCGTGAAACCGACCGTGGAAAATACAGCGGTGAGGAGCTGGAAGAAGCCATGTCCTACTGGGATATGCAGCTGGAAATGAATGAAAACCAAAACCAGCTGATTGCGCAAATCATTCGCCTGCGGGCGATGGCGCTGCTCGGAAATGAAAAAGGCCACACCGCCAGCGAGCAGGAAGTGAAGAATGAAATCGACAAGGTCCGCAACCAGTACAATGAATCGCCTGCTGCCAAACAGCTGATTGAACAGTATGGAGAGGAAAAGTTCTGGAAGTACCAGCAGGAGCAATACGAAAGAATTGTCCTGACGCAAAAGGTACAGCAGGACGTCGTGGAGCTCGTCAAGAAGGAAAACCCTAAAGCCAGCGAGCAGGAAGTCCAGTTCACCGCCGAAAAGAAATACGAAGAGCTTCTCGTTTCCCAGGTGGATTCATTGAAGATTGAGCTTTTATAACGCAAAGAGAGCAGCCCGGAATGGCTGCTCTCTTCCTAACTATTCACTAAACGACGACAAAGGGATTTTATACAGCTTGTCATCATCCTCCTGCGGCGACCCGCGTCCATCGGTATTGTTGGAGATAAAGTACAGCTCGTCGCCTTCAATCATGACATCGCGGATGCGGCCGAGGCCGGACACGACCTCCCTCATCTCTTTCTTTTCAATATCAAATTCAAGCACAGCGCTGCCCCTCAGCGCGGCCACATACAGTTTCCCGTCCAGCACCGCCATTCCTGAAGGCGCCCACGTATTCCCGCCCGAGTGGAACAGCGGACTTTCCATCCCCTGCTTTTCTTCATCTCCAGTAATCTCAGGCCAGCCGTAGTTGTTTCCCGCCTCAATCACGTTGATTTCATCGTGCGCACTCGGGCCATGTTCGCTCGCAAACATCGTCCCGTCCTCATCCCACACCATTCCCTGCGGGTTGCGGTGGCCATAGCTGAATACATAGGAATTCTCGAAAGGATTGTCATCCGGAACCGAACCATCGAGGTTCAGGCGGAGAATCTTTCCTGCAAGTGAATCCAGATCCTGGGCCAGCTCCGGTTTCGAAGCATCTCCTGCACTCGCATACAGCTTGCCGTCGGGCCCAATTGCCAGCCGGCCGCCATGATGCACATTGCCGCTCGGAATCTGATCAAGCAGCAGCTTACTTTCCACCCAGACATCCTCTTCCAGCGTCAGTTGCACAATCCGGTTGTACTGGCCCCCGTCTTCATACGTATAATAGGCGAACGCCTGATTAGACTCGGCAAAGTCCGGCGCCAGCACAAGGCCAAGCAGCCCTGCTTCCGCCGCGCCCGAAAGCGGCTTTTCCAGCTGCACTTCCTGCCTTGCCTGCCCGCCTTCACCGACTCTGATAATCGCCCCTTCACGCTCGCTCACATAAAAGACTTCCCCGGCCTTGTTGATCGACCACGGAATCCTCATATTGTCTGCCAGCACTTCCGCCTCAGCGGGCAATGCCGCTGTTTCCTGTTCCTCTGCCCGGTCAGGCTGGTCCGCCCCGCCTTGGCTAGCTTCATCCTGCCCCGGACCGCCGCCAGAGCACGCTCCCAGCAGGAGTGCCAGCATTATGGCCATGATTCCTCTCATACAACCATTCCTTTCACCAAAAAATTTGGCGCCGGAAGGATGTTTGTCTCGATGTTATTCCAATACTTCCAGAATCGCCTTTCCTACTCCGCTTTCATCATTGGTTGAGGTCACCACATCGCACTCGGCCTTGATTGCAAACGAAGCGTTCTCCATGGCTACTGCCCTGCCAGCGCGCGACAGCATCGACAGGTCATTTTCATTGTCGCCAATCGCCATCGTGTCCGACATTTCCAATCCTCTTTCTTTTACAAAAGCTTCAAGCGCAATCCCTTTCTGCGCGTTTTCGCTTGTGATTTCAATATTGGAATGACCGGATGAGCTGAGCGCCAGCCCTTCAATTACCGACAATGCTTCCCGGCCTTCTGCCTGCTTCTCGTCATCAAAGGAAAAGGCGAGGAACTTGTAAATCTGGTGCTCATCATTGTCAAACAACTCGTCATAGCTGTCGACTACATGAACAAGCCCCTTCTCGAACCTTTCCTCGGCTCCTTTTAAAATGACGTCCACCGGAGCTTCAGGGTTGGCTGAGGAGAAAATGTCCACGATGACGGTAATTCCTTTATCACGGTCGTCCGTAAAGGTTCCCTGATTCGTATATACCTCAAAGTAAATGTCCTTTTCAGCGAGAATTTTTGCTGCTTCCCTCGCCTGGGCCTTTGACAGCGGGTTGGTCGCCACCACTTCTCCATCAGGGGAGCGAACTTCTGCGCCATTGACACAGATGGCGGGCAGCTGCAGTCCGGCCTCCCTCAGGACAAACATCGCTTCATCGTATGAACGGCCTGTTGCCACGACCACTTCCACGCCTTGTTCCTTTGCTTTTAAAATTGCCGCCTTGTTTTCCTCTGTAATTTGCTGCGCCGAATTCAATAAAGTTCCATCCATATCTGTTGCAATACACTTAATCATGTTTTTCACCTTCTATGTAGTTTATCCGGGCGCCGATACTGCCAGGAATTTGGATATGTGCCATTCTACCATGAAATGTCTTCATTCTCCCGGAAAAAGCCTTGCAGGCAAATGCCGGCTTCCTTCACGGACGCTAAGTGGCGGAAGCTGATGGGAGGAAATAAAGCTTTTCACCGATTCCGGATTCGTCTTCGAGTATTCCCTTAGCGCCCAGCCAATCCCTTTCTGGATAAAAAACTCCTTGCTGTCTGCATTAAGGGTGATATAGCGGTAAAGCAGCTCCTCATTGGTCCGCTCCTTGTACTTCAATTGAAAGATGATCGCCGACCTTCTTAGCCACATATCATTGGCCACAGCCCAATGCTCGATTTCCTCCTGAATCAGTTCAGGATGGTCCGAGGCAATTTTCCCAACAGGCTTCTGTGCCAGCATGTCGACCGTATCCCACCATGATTTGCTGGTAATCAGCTGCTTCATCAGATAAAAATGCTCTTTGGTTAGCTGCTTCAGAAATTTCTCGATGTAGTCCATCGCAGCTGCCTGAAGTTCCCGTTCGGGAAAGTCCCATAAGGCAAGGACAAATTCCTCGCTGAAAGGCTGCTTCAAAATGCCTGTTTCCATGAAGAATTGTTTTTCAATTTCCCGCCTTTGCGGCGTCTTGATGCCGAAGAACGGAAATTGGTCTTTCATATAGGCTTTCATCTGCTCCGCATTTTCCTTATTTGCCTTTTCTGCCATCATGCTTCTTAACTGTTCCGCCTGTTCTCTCATATGGATCCCTCTATCCTGAATATTTATCATTATTGCCGTATGGCACTGGGGTGATTCCTTTATATTGGCTTCGGTAATGTTTACAATTAATTATAACCTGGCTGTGTTACGTTAGCCTGTTGATTTACGTTACAGGCGCTTCGCTTTCCGCGGGCGGCCAGGGGAGCCTGTCTTGCTTCGCCTCCTAGAAACTCAACAAACTTCAGCTCCTCCTGCAGAAGCAAAGAACGCTTCTTTGTCGGAGCCTCCAGTTTGCTCGTTTCTGGACAGTCGGCATACGCATTTCTTACTCCTCGGTGCTTCGGCACCTGCGGGGTCTCCCCTGACCCGTACTCCCGCAGGACATTGAATGGGCTTGCTCGAACCAGCCCACGCACGAAGAAAATGCGTTAGCATTTTCGAGGAGTCTCGCGCCTTCCACTCCAATCAACAGGATTGACAATCACCGGTCGCCGTTAACACAGACAACCTTTAAATAGACTGGAGCTAATGGCATGCGTTCTGAAAGACGTCTTGATTGGAAATCGCTTTTTCATTTGGTAAAGGGGGCCAATGTGCCGAAGTGGATGGTTTTTCTCGGGATTGGCCTCAGCCTGCTGGAGACGGTGGCCAGGCTGATTGTTCCCTGGTTTACAAAGAACCTGGTGGACCAGCTGTCGATTGCGGCCTTGAATCCTACCATCATCGTGCTTCTGGGAATCACCTTTATCCTGCAGACAGCCGCTGGTGCCTTTTCGTACTACTTCCTGGCGTATATGGGGGAAAGCGTGGTCGCTTCCATCAGGAGGAAGCTGTGGAACCAGGTGCTGCACCTGCAGATTCCTTATTTCGACCAGCATGAATCCGGCGAAACGATGAGCCGCATCACCCAGGACACCAATATTGTCAAAAACCTGATCACCCAGCACCTGATTACCTTTATCACCGGAATCATATCCATCATCGGTGCGGTCGCCATCCTCCTGGTTATCGACTGGAAGATGACGCTGATCATGATCACCTCGGTTCCCCTCGCCCTGCTGATCATCATGCCGCTTGGGCGGAAAATGTATAAAATTTCAAAGGCCACCCAGGACGAAATGGCCGGCTTTTCGGGGAACCTCGGGCGAGTGCTGTCCGATATCAGGCTCGTAAAAGCCTATCATGCCGAAAACGCCGAAGAAGCGAAAGGCAATAAAGGCATTTCCCACCTGTTTCAGTTCGGCCTTAAGGAAGCAAGGATCCAGGCAGTAATCTCACCGTTCATGACCTTTATCATGATGCTTGTCCTCGTCATCCTCATCGGGTACGGCGGCGTCAGGGTCGCCTCCGGCACGCTGACGGCGGGCTCCTTGGTGGCCATCATCATTTACATGTTCCAAATCGTCGTACCGTTTGCGCAGATGGCCTCCTTCTTTACGGCGCTTCAAAAAGCAACCGGCGCAACGGAAAGGATCCAGGAAATCCTCGCGCTCGACAGGGAAAACAACGGAAAAGGGCTTCCTGTCCAATATGCCGACCAGAATCTTTCCTTTGAACATCTGTCCTTCGCTTATGAAAACGAAACGCCGATTTTAAAAAACATCTCGCTGGAAGTTCCTTCCGGGAAAACGACCGCCTTTGTTGGCCCAAGCGGAAGCGGCAAGACGACGATCTTCGGGTTGATTGAACGGTTTCACCAGCCAACACAAGGCCGCATCATGCTCGGGAACTGCCCGATCCATGATTTCAGCCTGGCGTCATGGCGCAGCCAGATTGGCTATGTCCCGCAGGAAAGCCCCATCATGTCAGGCACCATCCGGGAGAACATTGCCTACGGAATGGAACGGAAAGTCACAGAGGAAGAAATCAGGACAGCTGCAAAGCGGGCCAATGCCGCAGAATTCATTGAATCCCTGCCTAAAGGCTACGAAACCGAGGTCGGTGAACGGGGAATCAAGCTTTCAGGCGGACAGCGCCAGCGGGTCGCAATTGCCCGCGCCCTGATCCGCAACCCGCAAATCCTGCTGCTCGACGAGGCAACGTCCAACCTGGACAGCGCTTCCGAGGTGCTGGTTCAGAAGGCTCTCGCTGTGCTTATGGAAGGAAGGACCACCCTTGTCATCGCCCACCGCCTGTCCACAGTGGTCGATTCCGACCAGATTGTCGTAATCGAAAAAGGCGCGATAACCGGCATCGGCACCCATCAGGAACTGCTTTCCACCCATGATTTATACAGGGAGCTTGCCCAGCAGCAGCTCAGGGGCGACCAGACGTAAAAGTTCGGCTACCAGCCGGACTTTTTTATTTTTCTACAATAATATTCTCCCAGTTCGTTTAAGCTAATAATATCCCGGGAAATAATACACGGAATTATCAGATACGTAAAAAGGGTTGGCAAAAATATTATTCTGCATTAAAATGAACAAGTCTTTATAAATATGTATTTTTGAGGGTGATTTTAGTTGAAACAGGCATTACGCAAAAAGCTGACAATATATAATGTTTTACCGTTTTTACTCCCTTCCTTGCTGGGAATCTTTTTATTTATGGTCCCACTTTCGTACAATGGGGAGATTACCATTCCAATTGCGATTCTTTCTGGATGGGTCCAGGATTTGCTCGGGGATTACCTTCCGCAGATCATGGCAGCCATTATCGTCCTTACTCTGATTGGCACACTGCTTGCGAAAACGATCCGCCCCCAAGCGATGGAACGCAACAAGTTCTTCAAATCCCTGTTTGATGTTCCGCTTGTCTGGTTCATTGCCAGGATCCTTGGCGCGATCTTCGCGGTTATGGTGTTGTTCCAGCTGGGACCTGAAATGGTCTGGTCGGAAAATACCGGAGGATTGCTGCTGAATGACCTGCTGCCGGTCCTGTTCGCCGTATTCCTGTTTGCAGGATTGTTTTTGCCGCTGCTGCTGAACTTCGGATTGCTTGAGCTGTTCGGCACACTGCTGACCAAGGTCATGCGCCCGATCTTCAGGCTTCCGGGCCGCTCATCGATCGATACGCTGGCTTCCTGGCTTGGCGACGGCACCATTGGGGTCCTCCTGACAAGCAAACAGTATGAGGAAGGCTTTTATACGAAACGTGAGGCAGCCGTGATTGGAACTTCCTTCTCGGTTGTATCGATCACATTCAGCCTTGTCGTCATTTCCCAGGTTGGACTTGGGCATATGTTTGTTCCTTTTTACCTGACTATGACGCTGGCAGGCCTGGCAGCCGCCATCATCGTTCCAAGAATCCCGCCGCTTTCACGCAAGCCCGATACGTATTATGAGGAAAAATCAGAGCATTATTCCGAAGATAAAATTCCCGATGGCTATACCCCGTTTTCCTGGGGATTGAGCATGGCCGTTGACCAGGCAGCCAAGAACCGCAGTTTCCGCGATTTCTTTGTTGCCGGCGGGAAGAACATCCTTGATATGTGGATGGGCGTAGCGCCGATTGTTATGGCACTCGGGACCATCGCCCTGATCATTGCGGAATATACACCGTTCTTCCAATGGCTTGGCATGCCGTTCATTCCGCTGCTCGAGCTGATGCAGGTTCCGGAAGCAAAAGCCGCTTCAGAAACGCTTGTTGTCGGGTTTGCCGACATGTTCCTGCCATCCGTCATCGGTGCAGGCATCGAAAGCGAAATGACCCGATTCATCATTGCAACGGTTTCCGTCACCCAGCTGATTTACATGTCCGAGGTCGGCGGACTGCTGCTTGGATCGAAAATCCCGATTTCCTTCTGGGAACTGTTCGTGATTTTCCTGCAGCGTACTTTGGTTACCCTGCCAATCGTCGTCCTTGTCGCCCATATGATTTTTTAAGATTAAAGTGCTCCGCTTGGGGCACTTTTTTCATTTTGGGAGCAAAAATAGAGCACCCGCTCCCGAGTGCTCTCCACTGTCACTTTTGCGCAAGCTTTTCGATTTCCGCATGAATCCTTCCGGCCAATTCCTCAACCTTCCCGAAATCCATCGCCGGCTTGTAGATCTCCTCAAGCTCGTCATGCAGGCTCTTGGCTCTGGCAAGCGAGGCAATCGCCTTGTTCATATTTTCCCGGTACCTGCCTGCACAGTCGGCGATTTCTGCCGCGAACTTTTCGTCGGTATCGCCGTTGATCACTGTTCCATACAGCTCGACAACCTCGTCATTCTCCCGTTCCGGAAAATACTCATGCGGAGCGGTGCTGTCAAAAATCGCGAAACCAAGCTCCCTGACAATAATCATATCAAGGCTGTGCGGATCGAAACCGCAATGATAGACCTCGGTGTCAAAGCCCCTCTCCTCCGCCTCGGCCGCGATTTTTTTCAGCAGCGTCGACTTTCCTGAACCTGGGCGCCCTTTGATCAGATAACGGTTCAGCCCTTCTGTCAGATTCGGCACAAAATCGACCGCTCCTTTTGGTGTCGCCGCACCGAGGTAACGGTGCCTGACATCAGCCGTCCTTTCCAGCCGCTGCCCGGCAAAGAACTTTTCAATCAGTTCCGTTGTCAGTTCATCCGCCTTCCCGAAGTCCATGTTCTCAATATAAATCTTTTCCCATTCATCATGGACAATCAAGGCATCGTAAAAAGAACTGTAGGCAGCCGAGAACGCCGCAGAAATCCCGGTTGTCAGTTTTTGAATTTCTGCCTTCTGCTCCTTGAGCGCGGCCGAGTCCCAGGCCTCGCCGAGATTCACATACTCCTCCACCGCTCCCGGAGCTTTTGGCTCAATCACATGGGGCGCCGTCCCGTCCACAATCCCGAAGCCAAGCGAGCGGATGATCATACCGTCAATGGACTCATTGTCGGAGGAGCAATGAAGGTACTCAATGTCGTAGCCTCTTTCATTCCACTCTTTTCCGAGCCTTTTCATCAGCGAGGACTTGCCCGTCCCCGGCCCTCCTTTTAAAATGAACAGGCGGGACAAACCCTCCAGATTCGATTCATATAAACTATAAAATCCGCGGGCTGTATTTCCGCCGGCATAATAATTCAATACCTTTCCCATCTGAAACACTCCCTTCAGCCGCCACCGACGGCGAAATTGTTTCCCATTTACTTTATGCCGAGGGAAAGCTCTGGGTGAAAGCCCAGCTGAAGTAATGCAGCAAAAAACTCACCGCTTTTGGTGAGTTTTACTTAACCGTGTAGTGCAGCTCCACAAATTGATTAAAAGTTCTCGTCCCAGTCAAAGCTAGGTCCAATTGATAGTCTCCCCCTTTGAATAAGGGTATCCCTTTTCCAAGCAGGACAGGTGCGATCGTCACGATGAATTCATCCACTAACCCTTCTTTTAAAAACCAGTGCAGCAATTCTCCTCCGCCAACAAGCCAAATGCTTTCCCCTTCCTGATGCTTCAGCCTATTTGTAAAAGCCTTTATATCTTCATTTACGAACCTTACATGTTCCACATCCTGCAGCTTTGACCTTGTAAATACGTAACAATCCTTATTTTTATAAGGGAATTCCCCTCTTTCGTGCTTCATGATCCAGTCATATGTTCTTTTTCCCATTAAAACGGTATCCACTGTATCGTAAAACTCCGATATGCCATTGTCTCCTTCGCCTTCCACTTTGAAGAGCCATTCAAGAGATTCATCTTCCGCCGCGATGAAACCGTCCAAGCTGGCGGCAATGAACAGGACTAATCTTCGTTCCATATAATCTCCTCCAATCAAAGTAACAGAACTACTTTACTAAATCTGCAAACCTCGCTTCGACCGCCTTCTCCAGGTCGGCGGGAGCCAGTTCTACCTGCATCCCAATCTTCCCGGCGCTTACAACGATGGTTTCAAGTGCCTCGGCCTGCTGGTCGACAAAGGTTGGATAAAGCTTCTTCATCCCGAGCGGGGAGCAGCCGCCCCTGATATAGCCGGTATATTTCTGGATATCCTTGACCGGCAGCATATCGACCTTCTTCTCCCCTGCCGCCTCGGCCGCTTTTTTCAGGTCCAGTTCGGCTTCTACTCCAATGATGAATACATACAGCTCCTTGCTTTTCCCTTGTGCAACAAGTGTCTTGTACACCTGTCCAGGGTCCTTGCCAATCTTGGCAGCCACGGAAACACCGTCAATTTTCCCATCCTTGTTGTCATATGAATGCACACTATAGGAAATCTTTTTGCTGTCCAAAAGCCGCATTGCATTTGTCTTACTGCCTGCCATCGTTATTCCTCCATCCTTGTTGTTACCTCCATTTTACTGATTCGCCGGCCTCATGGGCAAATGCGAGTAAAATAATTTCCCCCGGGTAAAATGTGGAAAAGACAGCATGAATTGAAAAAGAATGGAAAAAGTAAAAGTATGACGAATGAGGAGGACATGCACATGAACAACCAATCAATGCCCCAGTTCCCGGAATCGTATTGGCTCCACAACCTCGACCTGCCAACCTTCCCAAAACTCCAGGGTGATACCAATGTGGAAGTCGCCGTAGTCGGGGCTGGCATGACGGGCATGACGGCCGCTTATTTGCTTGCAAAGGAAGGCCGGAAAGTTGCACTGATTGAAGCCGGAAAAGTTTTCAACGGCACAAGCGGACATACCACTGCCAAAGTCACCACCCAGCACGGCTTGATTTATGATGAACTGATCAGCCATTTTGGCGAAGAAAAAGCCCGGCTTTACTACCAGGCGAATGACCAGGCACTCCAATTCATAAAAAACATCGTGAGGGAGCACCAGATTGACTGTGATTTCTCCGAAGAAGATGCCTATATTTACACCAATTCCTCCCAGAAAATGCAGAGCCTGATTGATGAATATGAAGCGTATCAAAAGCTTGGCATCAAGAATACAGAATACCTGTCGGAAATTGAAATTCTCGTTGAGCATAAAGCAGCGATTGCCATGCGCAGCCAGGCCCAATTCCATCCGTTAAAATATTTAAAGCATCTTTCAGAGGAATTCACGAAGCTCGGCGGCCAAATTTTTGAACATACAACCGCCGTTGATATAGAAGAAGGCAATGAGCCGGTTGTAACCACAAGGGATGGCCATAAAGTCTACTGCCAGCAGATGATCATCGCCTCCCACTTCCCGTTCTATGACACGAAGGGATTTTATTTTTCCCGGCTTGAGCCTTCACGCTCCTATGTCCTGGCTGTCAAACCCGAGAAGAAGTTTCCAGGCGGTATGTACATCAATGCCGAGAAGCCGACTCGCTCCCTGCGCTCTGCCGCCTTCAACGGCGAGCACCTGATTCTGTTCGGCGGCCATGAACACCATACAGGGAAAGAAAAGAACACCCACCAGTATTATGAAGCGCTTGAAGCTTTTGCACGCGAGACATACGGCATTTCTCAAATCCCGTACAGATGGTCGGCACAGGACCCGATTTCATTGGACAAGCTCCCGTTTGTCGGCCGCTACTCTCCAACTGTGGACAATATCTATGTAGCCACCGGCTATCGAAAATGGGGCATGACCAACAGCACAAATGCCGCCCTGCTGTTGACCGACCGGATCATGGGCAGGGATAATCCTTTTACAGAACTATTTGATCCAAACCGTTTCCATGCCGACCCGGACGTCAAGAAATTCATTTCCATGAATGCCGTCGTCGCCAAGGACTTGATCAAAAGCAAGCTGGACAGGCCCTCCACCGATCCGCAAAGCCTGAAAAACGATGAAGGTGCGGCCGTCATGATCAACGGTGAACGCGCCGGGGCGTACCGCGATGAAAATGGGGTTCTCCACCTGGTCGATACCACCTGCACCCATATGGGCTGCGAACTGGAATGGAACAATGGCGAACGCTCCTGGGACTGCCCGTGCCACGGCTCCCGCTTCTCCTATAAAGGCGAAGTCATGGAAGGACCGGCCGAACTGCCGCTGAAAAACCTTTCGGAGAATAGCTGAACACCTTAAGAAGCCCCTTTGAACCGGGCTTCTTTTTTGGATAAAATTGGTGTTTGGCTAATAAAGCAGTGAATATGGAAAGTAAATTGCTGTTTTTGGAAAGTAAATCCCCTGGAATGGAATATAAAACGTTAAAAACGGAACATAAATCATGGAAAATGGAAAATAAATCAGAAATCCGGAACTTGAATCACGGAATCCGAAAAAAAAATTAGAATCCGGAATCCTGAATCATTGAATCCGGAACATAAATCAGAAATCCAGAGCATGAATCTCACCCCCGAATATTCATCCCCATTAAAAAAACCGGTCCATAAACAAGACCGGTTCAATCACCTTATTCCAGTTTCGCTCCCATCAATACCTTATGAATCCAGATGGCCGCCTGCATGCCATCGCCCATCGCAATGGTCACCTGTTCAGAGTGGGCGACCACATCGCCGCCTGCCCAGACATTCTGGACATTGGTCATTTTGGTCCGCGGATTCACAAGGATATGCTTATTGGTGTGCAGTTCAACACCAAGCTGCCTGGCAAGCTGGGATTTCACTTCATTGCCGCCGAAGGCAACAAAGCCGCGCTCCCCTTTGACCATTTCCCCGTTTTCCAGCTCAACCCCCGCGAAATCAGCCTCATCCGCCATCACCCTGGCAATGGGTTCTTTCACATAGGTGATGCCCTTTTCCTCCATTTTTGCGAGGATTTCATCGTCAACCGCCGTTCCCTCATGGTTCACATACGTAAGCTTGCTTGTCCAATAATTCAGTGTCAACGCCATATTGGCCCCCGGGTTGCCTGAGCCCATGACCACGGTCTCCCGGCCGGAGACTTCATAGCCATCACAGTCCGGACACACATAGACAGACATCCCAAGGCATGGCATCAGTTCCGGAAAGGGAGGGAGACGGTCCATGATTCCGGTTGAAATCATCAATGTTTTTCCCTGGTACAGCCTGCCGCTTTCCGTGCCAATCATAAACCCTTCATCCGTTTTCTCCGCTGTCACCGCCTGGTCTTTGGCAAACTGGGCACCAAGCTTCTCGGCATGCTTCCGTCCCAGGCTTCTGAGTTCCGGGCCGCTCACTCCATCAGGATAGCCGAGAACATTATGGTAACAATGGCAGATGGACGAGCGGCCTTCACCCGCATCAATGACCAGGACATTATGTTTATAGCGCCCGAGCTGGATTGCGCTCTGCAATCCGGCAATCCCGCCGCCGATAATGATTGTATCGTAGATCAACAGGTTCACCATCCTTTAAAGTTCACTCTTATTCATAATTCCCTTAACAGTAAGCCGTAATCTTTTTAACAGCATAAAAAAACGCCCCAAACTCAAGGGGCGCTGCTATCAGGAACGATAGGCTTCCACTATTTTATCCAGCGACAGTTCCGCTGTGCTGCTGTAGACAAGGTCGGCCTTCGCGAAGTTTTCCTCCGGGCCGACGGCAACCGCGAACATGCCTGCACGTTTGATGGCCTCGACGCCGGCCGCAGCGTCCTCCACGCCAATGCAGAACTGGGGCTGGACCCTAAGCATTTCGGCCGCACGCAGGAAAACCTCTGGATGAGGCTTGCCATTCACCACCGTGCTGGCATCAACAATCACGTCGAACTCTTCCATCAGCCCGAGCCGTTCCATTACCGTAAACGCATTTTTACTGGCTGATGCAAGTCCCAGTTTCAGGCCTTTTGCCCGGATGTCATCGATCAGCTGGCGTATTCCCGGCAGCAGGTCACCAGGCGTAATTCTTTGAACCAGCTCCACATAGTGATCATTCTTGCTGGCCGCGAGCTCCTCTTTTTCCTTTAACGTAAAAACGTCCTGCTTTCCGCCGAGCCGGAGGATGATATCCAGTGACTCCATCCGCGAAACACCCTTCAGCTCTTCATTATCCTCGCGTGTGAAAGAAATTCCAATCGAACTCGCGAGCTCCTGCCAGGCCAGGAAATGATACTCGGCACTGTCTGTGATGACGCCGTCCAGATCAAAGATGACGGCTTCAAGCGTTCTTGCCATACTAAACCAACTCCCGTTTGCCATTGTGAAGAAGGGAGACAGGCTCCCTTCCCATTTTTACTAGTAATCTATTAACGCAGCTCCACACTCAGCTGCCCATCAGCCGGCAGCTTCCATGTATCATTGTACAGTCTCAGTTCCAGCTCTGGGCCTTGCTGCGTGAGGATGACATTGTCCTGGCTTACCTGCACTTTTAGATAATGGCCGCGATACAGGATTTTAAAGCTGTATTCCTTCCATGCCTTCGGAATGAACGGGGCAAAGCTTAAGCTTTCATTGGCGGTCCTCATGCCGGCAAAGCCCTGGACAATCGCCAGCCAGGCTCCCGTCATGCTTGTGATATGCAGTCCGTCCTCGGTGTCATTGTTGTAATTGTCGAGGTCGAGGCGGGCCGTGCGGTTGTACATTTCATACGCTTTTTCCTCCATGCCGAGTTCGGCTGCCAGCACAGCGTGGACACTCGGCGACAAGGAAGATTCATGCACCGTCATCGGCTCGTAAAATTCAAAGTTGCGCCTCTTTTCCTCCTCCGTGAATTCATGGTTCAGGAAGTACAGTCCCTGCAGCACATCCGCCTGCTTGATAAAGCAGCTGCGGAGGATCTTGTCCCATGACCAGTTCTGGTTGATTGGACGTTCCTCCGGCGCCAGCTCATCCACCGTCATCAGGTCTTTATCAAGGAAGGTGTCATGCTGCACGAAAACGCCAAGTTCATCATCGTAAGGGAAGTACATGTTTTCAATGATATCCTGCCACTTTTCAAGCTCCCCGCCCGTGATTCCAAGCTCGGCAACTCTGCCCGCCCTGCCGCTCTCCTTCAAATACTCAATGGCTTCGAGCGTATACTTCAGGGTCCA
Source organism: Bacillus sp. FJAT-27251 (assembly GCF_001273925.1). Lineage (GTDB taxonomy): Bacteria > Bacillota > Bacilli > Bacillales > Cytobacillaceae > Mesobacillus_B. Next base: position 1,012,906 of record NZ_LIGG01000001.1, read on the forward strand.
GACAGCAATTGTGTTGGTGTACCAGTTGTTGTTCACATTGTTTTCGTACTCATTCGGGCCTGTTACACCATGGATCATGTAGACATTCTTGCGCTTGTTATAGTGCACCCGGTCCGCCCAGAAACGCGCGATGCCGGCAAGCACATCAATTCCGTACTCATGGAGATAGTCCTTGTCACCCGTATAATTCACATAATTGTAAATCGCATAGGCAATCGCCCCGTTTCGGTGGATCTCCTCAAACGTGATTTCCCACTCGTTATGGCACTCGATGCCTGTAAAAGTCACCATCGGATACAGTGCGCCCTTAAGGCCCTGCTTCCCGGCATTGATGAAGGCCCCATCAAGCTGGTTATGGCGGTAGATGGCGAGATTGCGGGCCACTTCAGGCTCCGCCGTTGACAAATAAAGCGGCAGGGCGTAAGCTTCGGTGTCCCAATACGTCGCTCCGCCGTATTTTTCGCCGGTAAACCCTTTAGGGCCGATGTTTAAGCGGGAATCTTCCCCATAATAGGTGGAAAACAGCTGGAACAGGTTAAACCGGATGCCCTGCTGCGCTTCATCGTCGCCCTTGATTTCCACATCGGCAATTTCCCAGCGTTTCAGCCAGCCTTGCCTGTGTTCCTCAAGTAGCTGGCCATAGCCTTTCTGAAGGGTCCGCTGAAGCACTTCTTCCCCTTTGACAACAAGGTGGCTGGCTTCATGGTCGCGGTCCGTTGTCACGGCCACATACTTGTAAAGAGTGACAGCCTGCCCCTGTTCTCCTTTCAGATAAATCCTGTTTTCGGCGTATTCCGGCTTTTGAAACACACTGACGCCAAGGACTTCCCCTTCGGCAACCGCTTGCATAACTGTCGCTGCTTTAAACGTCGGAGTCCCAAATGGATTATCCTTCGTTTTCATCACTAGGCTTGCCTTGTATTCGGATGCCTGCCGGCCGATTTCATCCCAGAAATCTTCTTCGTAATTAGCATCCTCGTTGCGCACATCTCCATCCAGATACGGAACGAAGGTGATTTTGCCGCTATAATTGATTGGTGTGACACTATAGGAAATGACCGCAAGCTCCTTCTCGGCTACAGACAGGAAGCGGACAGCCTTCACTGAGGTCTCCCTGCCGCCAGATTCGACCGTGAAGGTTCGCGTCAGCACGCCATGCTGCATATCAAGTTCGCGGTAATATTCCTTTACATTGGCTGTGTAAAGATCAACTTCTTCGTCCTCGATAAACAGGCGGATTCCCAAATAATTAGTAGAATTAATGACTTTGCCAAAATAGTCCGGGTAACCATTCTTCCACCAGCCTACCCGTGTTTTGTCAGGGAACCAAACACCAGCTATATAGGAGCCGCGGTGAAAATCACCTGAATAATTCTCTTCGAAGTTGCCGCGCATTCCCATATGGCCGTTTCCAAGGCTCATGATGCTTTCGGCAAGCCGAAAATCCTCCTTATGGAGTTCCGTCTCGACGATTTTCCAGCTATCGATACCAAATAATCTTTTCATAGCTTTATCACCCTTTTAGATTTTGTACAAACGTTTGCACACATTATATCACGCTTCCCTCTCTTTACGATATATTCCTGCCCATGTTTTTATGTCTGTTTTATGTTAGTAACCTGTCTCACATAAATCTATAACTTTCGAACTATTCCACTCAGGATAAAAGTCATGAGACCGGCTTATTTTCCATACATTTTTAAGGAAAGGCAGAAAGTTTAAGGGGGAAAAGCAATGGGAGCAAGATTTTTCAAGATTGCCGTTGTCTATTTTGTCATTGCCATCATCCTTGGGATTGGTATGGGAATCACCCATGATTTCTCACTCACCTCCGTCCATGCCCACCTGAATCTGCTCGGCTGGGTTTCAATGGCGTTATTCGGTATTTTTTATCACTTATATCCTCAAGCGGGAAAGGGCGGGCTCGCGAAAACGCACTTCTGGCTCCATAATCTGGGGCTGCCGCTGATGCAGGGCGGCATATCTGCCATGACCCTCACCGGAAATGAATCGCTTGTCGTTCTTGCCATTATCGGCTCCCTTGTTGTAGTCCTGGGCGGGATCCTGTTCGCCCTCAACGTATTCAAGCATGCCAAGAGCTCTTAAACAGCAGCAAAAAGCTGCGCCCCGTGAGGAGCGCAGCTTTTCCTTATTTCTTTTTATTTTCCTTTAACTGCACTTCATAGCTGAAGTCAACAGCTGACTTCTGGTCGGCTGGTGCCGCATAGGATGTGATCATATAGTTTTTGCCATCCTGGAACAGCTGCCTTAACTGAAGCGCGTTTTCTTCGGTTACATTGAATGGATCCACTGTAACCACTTTATAGTTCGTCTTAGCCCCTTTTTTGGCGCCAACTTCCCGTTCATTGATGAATGTCACCGTATATTCGACATACTCGCCAAGAACCTTGTTCAGAGACATGAACTCCTCTGTTGAGCTGCCGTCATGGCTGAAGCCGATTTCCGGAATCTCGATGTTATCAACGAACCAGCCTGTGTCATTATAGCCCCAGTCCGTCAGGTAACGGAAAGATACGAGGACTTTTTGGCCGGCATATTCGCTCAAGTCGAAGGTTTCCTGCTGCCAGTCATCATAATGGCCAGTGAATCCAGGAAGATTTTCCTTAATCTTAGGGTATCCTTGTGAAACGACATCAGAACGCGTATTTTCATTGGCCAAGCTCTTCCACGACTGTCCGCCATCTGTTGAGACCTGGACAACCCCAAAGTCCCACTCCTCTTCGATATCTATGAAGTTATCGAACTTAAGAGTCGCGTTGTCCACGCTGCTTAAATCTGCTTCAAAAATAAGGGCATGGTCGGCTTCGTCGCCATCGCTTCCCCATAGAACCTGGTTGTCAGCATTCTTGGGATCGACAACCGACTTCCACGGCAGGGACAGGAAATCTACTCCGTCAAAGGAGATGCCGCTGATCTTGCCTTTAAAATCAAGCTCTTTAAAGTCGCCGCCCCATGCTGGAACGCCTTCTTTTTCAATCTTCAATGCTTTCTCGTAGTCTACTGTTTTGCCGCGCTTTGTGCCGTTGTTATCGACAACAAGGTCACGCAGGCTGAGGCTGTCAAACTTGTAAACTCCATTTCCGGTTCTGTCACTGTCAATCGCCAACGCTGTGATGAAATTTTGGTATAGCTTAGTAAAATCAATCCCTGCTCCATGCTGAGCCAGTGTTTCATTCACACTGTCAATTGAGTTCTTTTCGTTCAAAGCCAGGTCGCGGATGAACTCGCGGCCAAACTTATCGTTCATATAGGCGGTAAACAGCTGTACCTGCCCGTAATCGGCAATGGTCTCAGGGCCGGTAGCCGCATCGCGGTGGTCATCCCAGTTCGTCAGCGAGTTTTCCGGATGGTCAAGATAAAAATTGATGGAACGATCATCAAAGCCATATCCTCCAAGGTATTCGGAGAATGTGGACATCCCTTCATTGATCCATGTCTCTTCGTCTCCATCATTGTCTGCATGAATCAAGTGCTGAAGCTCATGAATCGTGGTTCCGAAGAAAGTGCTTTCCAGCCTAGTTTCCCAGCTGTTTGTATCGATGGTGATGATGTTTCTGTCAATATAGTTTTCTAACGTCTGCCAGAAGAAACCGGCAACAAAGAATGGGTAAGTAGAATCATAGTAGCCCTCATCTTTGATATTGTCTACGAGCATGATAACTTTGTCACTGCCTTCGTAGTAGCCATCCGGAAGCCCTACCATTCCCGGAAGCGGTGAATGGGAACCATCCAGGGAATCCGGAGTTCCAAAGAAATCAGTCGCTACTGGGTAGATGTTGCTGTCGAACTCGTCTCGAAGCTTGTCCACCTGCTCCTGAGTAACCACATGGGCAGGTCTTTCATCCGGGAAGCTTAGGTCGTCAGCGACCCAGATTTCGACATTCTCTCCTTCACTGCGAAGGGTGAACGTTTTAAAATCCAATTCCCTATTCAGAAAGTACTTCGTGCCCCCGTCATATGTAAACGTGCTTTCAGAAGCTTCTGAATCTGTAGACTGGGTCTCATCAAAATTAATCCCCTTAGCCTGTTCCTGAAGTGACTGCTCAGCCTTCTTCAGGAAAGACTCGCTTTCCGACAGCTGATTCAAATAACCATCGATATCAACGCGGTCGCCGTAGCGTTCCACATCCCACTTTTCTTTTACTGCCGCCTGGGCATTTTGTCCGGGCAAAGCGGCTGGAGCCAGCAAGGAAAGCGCCAGGGCACCGGTAGATAAAATGGATAATAATTTCTTCATGCCTGTTCTCCTTTCGAATTTCGAAATAATTCAGTGGAGCAATCTTAACATACATAATTTTCCGAAAACAGTGAATATATTACTATTTGTCATTTGGCAATTTTTCAAATAAATGGGTATATTTACTCAATCATTAGGCTTAGCAAATAGAAAAAGCTGAACCATTGTAGTGGTTCAGCCTTCTTACTCTCATGCCAGTTCAGTTTGCTTCGTTTCTTCGCCAAGGAAGAAGACGGCTGCTGCACCAATTAAAATGGCACCACAGAAGATGGCAAAAATGACCGAGATCGATACATTGGCAGCCAGCAGATACGGGACGAGCAGCGGCCCGAGGATGCCGCCAACCCGTCCAAAGGACGCGGCCATCCCGGCCCCTGTGCCGCGGATCTTGGTTGGATACTGCTCCGGCGAATAGGCATAAAGCGCACCCCAGGCACCCAGGTTAAAGAACGATAGGAAGATTCCTGCCGTAATCAGCAAGGCTAGTGTATCGGCATTGCCGAAGAAGTAGGCGCTCAAGGCGGTCCCAATCAAGTAAACCACCAGGACAAACTTTCTTCCTGCCCGTTCGATCAGCCAGGCTGCCGTAAAATAGCCTGGCAGCTGTGCAAGTGTCATGATCAGCACATACTGAAAGCTTTGAATCAGGCTGAAGCCCTTCATGACCATCACGCTTGGAAGCCAAAGGAACATGCCATAGTAGGAAAAGACGACAGAGAACCAGAGGATCCAGAGCATGGTGGTCTTTTTTGCATGCTCCTTCGTCCACAGAGAGGCGATGCTTTGCCAAACGGTTGGCCTGTCCTGGTCTTTCACTCTCATATAGCGTGGAGAGTCCGGCAGGTTCATACGCAGATACAGCGCATATAACGCCGGCACAGCGCTGATCAGCAGCGCGGCCCTCCAGCCGTAATCAGGGATGACGAAGTAGGCGATCAGCGCCGCCACAAGCCATCCGGCCGCCCAGAAGCTCTCTAGCAGGACAACGACCCTGCCCCGTTTTTCCGCCGGAACACTTTCCGAAACGAGCGTTGAAGCAACCGGCAGTTCACCGCCAAGGCCTGCCCCAATAAGGAAACGAAGGATCAGAAACATTGTCAGCGACGTCGCAAAAGCGGATACCCCGCTTCCAATTGAAAATAGTAAAAGCGTGATGATAAAGACATTCTTGCGGCCGATCCTGTCGGCCATCAGCCCGAAAACCAGCGCTCCTACGGCCATGCCGATCGAATTGATGCTGCCAATCCAGCCCATTTCCTTGCCCGTGAGATTCCAGTCCACCTGCAAGGCGGCAATAATAAAGGCTAATAGACCGACGTCCATCGCATCAAACATCCAGCCTAAGCCTGATATTCCAAGCAGTCTGCGTTCCGAAACTTCCTTCTGCTTTTTCACCTGCTAACCCCCTAGAGTTTTTTTCGGATAGTTTTTTTATAATCACAAGCTCCATTTTAAGCTACTGTCTTGACAGTTGTCATCTCTTTCTGTGTAAAAAACTCATTACAAGAAACTTTCCCCTATCAAGCAAAATAATTCCCTGCCGATGTTATTTTTCGGGAAATAAAAAACCGCCGTAAGGGGCGGTTTTAAAAAAATTAGAAAACGATCGTCTTGTTCCCATGGACAAGCACCCGGTCTTCCAAATGCCACTTCAGGGCACGGGCAAGCACACTGCGTTCGATTGAGCGTCCAATTTTCTTCAAATCCTCAACCTGGTCCCGGTGATCGACACGCATGATATCCTGCTCGATGATTGGCCCTTCATCAAGATCATCGGTCACATAATGGGAAGTTGCGCCAATCAGCTTCACGCCGCGCTGGTAGGCACGGTCATAAGGGCGGGCACCGATAAAAGCCGGCAGGAACGAATGATGGATATTAATAATTTGGTAAGGATGGGCGGCAACAAAATCGGAGGTCAGGATCTGCATATAGCGGGCCAGCACAATCACATCAATGCGGTATTCCTCCATCAGCCGGAGCTGCTCCGCTTCCGCTTCTGCCCGGTTTTCCTTGCTTGCCGGAATATAATGAAAAGGAATATCCAAAGCCTCGACGATTGGCCTCGCATCCTCATGGTTGGAAATCACAACGGCAATGTCAGTCATCAAATCGCCGCTTTGCCACTCCCATAATAGCTCATGCAGGCAATGCAGCTCTTTCGAAACAAAGATTGCTGTCCGTTTCACTTCCGAAACAGGTGCGAGTTTCCATTCCATTCGGAAGGTCTCCGCAATCTCTCCAAAATGTGCTTTAAGCTCTTCTTTTTTGCTTTCCAGCTCTGGACATTCGAACTCGATCCGGATAAAAAAGTTCCCACCCTCCGGATTAGTTGTATATTGGCTTGATTCCATAATATTGGCGCCATGGTCGAATAAGAATTTGGATACTGCCGCAATGATTCCCGGCTGGTCGGGGCAATTGACCAGCAGCCGGCCCCGGTTTTTATTTTCAGCTGTAAACTTGGTGATAGATTCCTGTGTCATGTTTTCCCTCTTTTTCAAGTTTTGTTTTCCATTATACGATAGCGTCCGCCTCTGTTGGAGAAAAATTTTCAATCGTACTAGGAAAAGCGTTCCTATGGTAAACTATTCCTATCCAGAAAACTCTCAGGAGATGAACAAAATGAAAGCAGAAATGATCGAACGATTCACTTCCTATGTAAAAGTCGATACACAATCCAACGAGAGCAGTGAAAGCTGCCCTTCGACCCCAGGACAGCTGAGACTCGCCAGACAGCTGGTCGACGAGCTTAAAAGCATCGGCATGACCGAAGTGACAATGGATGAAAATGGCTATGTGATGGCAACACTCCCGTCCAATACAGAAAAGGATGTACCAACCATCGGCTTTTTGGCCCACCTCGATACGGCAACCGATTTTACCGGAAAGAATGTCAAACCGCGTATCGTTGAGCGATATGATGGAAACGATATGGTCCTGAATGAAGAGCAGCAGATCGTCCTCTCGCCGCGGGATTTCCCGGAACTGCCGCAATACAAAGGCCATACCCTGGTGACAACCGATGGCACAACGCTCCTCGGAGCCGACAACAAGGCCGGCATCGCCGAGATCATGACCGCGATGTCCTATCTAATCCAGCATCCGGAAATCAAGCATGGCCGCATCAGGGTTGCGTTCACGCCTGACGAGGAAATTGGCAGGGGCCCGCACCGCTTTGATGTAAAAGCTTTTGATGCCGTCTATGCTTATACCATGGATGGCGGTCCGCTTGGCGAGCTTGAATATGAAAGCTTCAATGCGGCTGCCGCAAAGCTGACGTTCAAGGGGAAAAATGTCCACCCGGGTACGGCAAAAGGAAAAATGATCCATTCCGCCAAAATGGCGATGGAATTCCACCAGCAGCTTCCTTCCTCGGAGGCGCCGGAGCATACAGAGGGGTATGAAGGGTTTTATCACTTGATCTCTTTTAATGGCGATGTGGAAGAAACCAAGCTTCACTATATCATCCGCGATTTTGAGCGTGAAAGCTTCGAGGATCGGAAGGCGAAGGTCACAAGCCTGGTTGACGACCTGCAGAAGAAATACGGCAAGGACCGGATTGTTCTTGAAATGAACGACCAGTACTACAATATGAGGGATAAAATCGAGCCAGTGATGGAAATTGTCGAGCTCGCCCATCAGGCGATGGAGAACCTTGGCATAAAGCCAATCATCAAGCCGATACGCGGCGGCACGGACGGCTCCCAGCTCAGCTACATGGGACTGCCAACCCCAAATATTTTTACCGGCGGCGAAAACTACCACGGACGCTTCGAATACATTTCCGTCGATAACATGGTCAAAGCAGTACATGTCATCATTGAAGTGGCGAAGCTGTTTGAGGAAAAAGCATCTTAATAGGTTAAGGACCGGCGCAAAGTGCACCGGTCCTTTTTTAAAAGCATCTTATTCCTGATTACTTCTGCGATAATCCTGATTTGGGTCGAGTTAATCCTGATTTCGACTCGGATAATCCTGATTTGCACTCCGATAATCCCGATTCCCACTCCGATAATCCTGATTATGCCCTTCAACCCCTGATTCAAATAAAATGGGCGGTCTCCGCCGCCCGCTCTCTATTTATTAAACGTCACAATTTCGGCTTCGTCCCCAAACCTTACGCTTGTCTCGGCTGGCTTCGTTTCGGCGATTACTTGGCCGCCCCGGATTGAATACCTTACGGAAGCCTGCTTGCGGATGGCTTCGTACTCATTTTCCGCATTCAGGATGATCAGGTTCGCCGGCTTTCCCTCCTGAATTCCGTAGCGATCGGTAATATTGAGCGTCTTTGCGCTGTTTTCAGTGATAAAATCAATGCTGTCAACAATCTGGTCATAGCCCATCAGCTGCGATACGTGGATGCCCATATGAAGCACCTGCAGCATGTTTCCTGTACCAAGCGGGTACCAAKGGTCAAAGATATCGTCATGTCCAAACGATATATTGATGCCTGCCTCATTAAGCTCTTTCACGCGGGTCAGCCCGCGGCGCTTCGGATAGGTATCGAACCTCCCCTGAAGGTGGATGTTCACCAGCGGGTTGGCCACAAAGTTGATATCCGACATTTTCAACAGCCTGAACAGCTTAAAGGCATAGGCGTCATTGTACGATCCCATCGCCGTTGTATGGCTTGCGGTCACGCGGCTCCCCATGCCAAGGCGGAGGGCTTCCGCGGCCACGACCTCGACAAACCGCGATTGCTCGTCATCAATTTCATCACAATGGATATCAACGAGAACATCATATTTTTCCGCAAGACGGAAGGCCTTTTCCAGCGATTGGACGCCATACTCCCTTGTGAACTCGTAATGCGGGATGCCGCCGACAACGTCCGCGCCCATCTTTAAGGCCTCTTCAAGGAGCTCCTCCCCATTAGGGAAGCTGAGGATGCCATCCTGCGGGAATGCAACCAGCTGCAAATCCACATAGCGCGACATTTCCTCTTTTACCTCGAGCATCGCTTTCAGAGCCGTCAAGCCGGGATCCGTTACATCGACATGCGTCCTCACATGCTGAATTCCCTGGGCTACCTGCCATTTCAGGGCGGTTTTCGCCCGCGTTTTCACATCCTCAACGGAAAGGGTCTTTTTGCGTTCCGCCCATGTCTGGATTCCCTCGACCAGGGTACCGCTCTCATTCCATTTCGGCTCGCCTGCCGTCAAGGTTGTATCAAGGTGGATATGAGGCTCGATGAACGGAGGCAGCACAAGGCAGCCTCCCGCATCAATCACTTCATGGCTGCCGCCAACATGGACCTCCCGCTCGATCTTCAAGAATTCTCCCGCCTCGATCAGAATTTGCCAAAGGCCTTCCCTGTTTCTCAGCGTTGCGTTTTTGATAATCATGCTTGTCCCACCTTCTCCAATTCAATTGATGGTGCATTCGATGCCTGGAATTGTTTGACCAGCTTTGAAAGCACTACATATACCAGTGCTGATCCGAACAGCCCGTTCAATGGGGCGATGCCTGGCAGGAATTGCGCCAGCGCGACTCCCGCTCCCCAGGCTGCCAAGGCACTCCAATTCACCGATTTGAATGCCATCATTTCGAAAGGCTTGTATTTGCCCCTGTTCAGGATAAAATAATCCGCTGCGATGATCGCGCCAATCGGCGGCAAAGCCGCTCCAAGTACCGTCAGGAAGCCGACGAAGTTGTTATACAGCCACATCGCCAAAATGGTGCCGACAAGGCCATTAAAGATGACCACCTTGCTTTTTTTGATTTTCGTGATGCTCGAAATCCCAAGTCCTGATGCATAAAGGGCATTATCATTGGTTGTCCAGATATTCAGTCCCAGGACAACGATGGCAGGCAGGATCAGGCCCTGCAGGAACATCACTTCCGAAATGTCGGACTGTCCTGTCCCGATCGCACCGATAGCTCCAAAAAGGAACATAATAGAGTTTCCGATGAAGAAAGCAAGGACGGTTGTCGAGACCGCCGTTTTTTTGGTTTTCGCAAAGCGGGTAAAGTCAGGCGTCAGCGTGCCCGCACTGATAAAAGAACCGACGCAGATGGTAAGGGCCGCCGCGAGGCCAATGGATTCGGCAGGCTGATAGCTCATCAGCTCCCCTATCCCGCCCATGTCGCCAACAGCCGTGACCGCCGAGAAGCCGCCCAATGCCGCAATCGCTGGCACGGCGATAAAGCTGAGGATGGTCAGTGCCTTCATTCCAAAAAAGGCTGTTGCCGTCATCAGAAAGCCGGCAACCCCAATCACAAGATACGTATCAAGGCCGGTGACTTTCTGGACCGGCACCGCAAACATCGCAACTCCGACGCCAAACCAGCCAATCTGCGTAGCGCTTAATAGGAAGGAAGACAGATAGGCTCCTTTTTCACCAAAAGCATAGCGGGCAAGCAAATGCGTGGACAGGCCCGTTTTTGCCGAGATATAAGCAAGAGTACCCGTGTAGGCGCCAAGCAGAAGGTTCCCCGCCAGCACGATCCAAATGAATTCCTGCATGGAAAGCCCCATGCCCAGCGTCCCTCCCGAAAGCATGCTGGCCGAAAAGAAAGTCAATCCAAGCATAACCACAAACATCTTCCAAAATCCCCGGCGATGCGTTGCCGGCACCGTACCCAGCGGAAAATCAACATCCATCTTATTCTTGTTCATACCAATTCCTCCTTGAGTTTAAATGTCCTGGTACCGAAGAAAAACTTCGCAGACATATTGGGAATCGGCATAAAAAAAAGCTGCTTGCCGGATTCGACAAGCAGCTTTTTGCACAGGATAAGGCAGAAGGCTACAGAGAGCCCCCTTATCCAACTTCCGCTGTCCTTGTCAGCCTCACAGGACTGAATTTAAAGGTACCAGTGTTAAATTATCCTCATTATTTCAGGAATGATGTTTTTTGTCAACAATCAATTCCTTTCTTTTAAACTGTAAAAAATTCCCGAATAAGCCGGCCTTAAGGCGGGTATAAAGCATTAAAAAACTGATATTTTTATTAAAATTTACTATCCATCTCGAATCGAGATTGTTTCCATCTATTTTTAAGATTGCTTTGATTAATATTAAACTATAGAATAAATTTTATTAAAATAACTGTAATTTTCTGATAAAAATATCATGTCGATACATACAAACACAAGGAGGAAGATATATGGAAATGACATCAAACCCGGTAGTAACAGCAGAGTGGCAGGCAGCAGAAACTTACGTAAACCAGGTATTCGAAGCCGTCAAGAGACGCAACCCGAATGAATTCGAATTCCACCAGGCAGCAAAGGAAATATTCGACTCCCTCATCCCGATTTTCGCCAAGTACCCAAAATATATTGAACATAATATCCTCGAGAGAATTTCCGAGCCTGAACGCTTGATCACCTTCCGTGTCCCTTGGGTCGATGACCAGGGCAAAGTCCAGGTAAACCGCGGATTCCGCGTTCAGTTCAACAGCGCAATCGGGCCTTACAAGGGCGGTCTTCGCTTCCACCCGTCCGTTAATGCCAGCATCATTAAATTCCTTGGATTCGAACAGATTTTCAAGAATTCCCTGACCGGCCTCCCAATCGGCGGCGGCAAAGGCGGTTCCGACTTTGATCCTAAAGGAAAGTCCGACGGTGAAGTGATGCGCTTTACACAAAGCTTCATGACTGAGCTATATCGCCATATCGGCCAGGATATCGATGTGCCAGCCGGCGATATCGGTGTCGGGGCAAGGGAAATCGGCTACCTGTTCGGCCAGTACAAAAGAATCCGCGGCGGCTACGAAGCCGGCATTTTGACAGGAAAAGCCCCGATCTATGGCGGCAGCCCTGCCCGTCCAGAAGCAACAGGCTACGGAACGGTCTACTTTGTAGAAGAAATGCTTGCCGATAAAGGTATGGGCTTCAGAGACAGCACTGTCGTCGTTTCCGGCTCCGGAAATGTGTCCATCTATGCCATCGAAAAAGCAACACAGCTTGGCGCCAAGGTTGTCGCCTGCAGCGATTCAAATGGATATATTTACGACAGGAACGGCATCCAGCTTGAGACCGTCAAGCGCCTGAAAGAAGTGGAAAGAAAGCGAATCAGCGAGTATGTCAATTTCCATCCTGAAGCTGAATATGTCGAAGGTTCCACAGGCATCTGGAGCATTCCATGCGACATTGCGCTTCCATGCGCGACCCAGAATGAAATTGACGAAGTGTATGCCCAGATCCTTATCGACAATGGCGTGAAAGCTATTGGAGAAGGCGCAAACATGCCTTCCACTTTGGAAGCCATCGACCTCTTCCTTGAAAGCAAGGTCCTGTTTGGGCCGGGTAAAGCAGCCAATGCTGGGGGAGTTGCGGTTTCTGCGCTTGAGATGTCGCAAAACAGCATGAGGATGTCCTGGACCTTTGAAGAAGTGGATGAAAAATTGCAGATGATCATGAAGAACATTTACCGCAACAGCGTAAAAGCGGCAGATGAATTTGGCTATCCTGACAACCTCGTAGTGGGCGCCAACATTGCCGGCTTCACGAAAGTCGCGGATGCGATGATTGCCCAGGGAGTCATTTAACCTTCCTATCCTATAATGAAAAAAGCAGACAGCCGATGCTGTCTGCTTTTTTTCATGCTCATTTATTCATGTTGGCCAGGAAGCCGCCAAGGAGATCATCGGCGCTCTCTTCCTCTTCAGCCTCTTCCTCGGAAAAGGCTTGCTCCTGCCTTGCCTTTTCCCAGTCGAAATCCATCAGGTCATCTTCAAAGCCCGCAGAATCCTCTTCCATAGGCGGCGAAGCCACCGCTTCCTTTTCCGGTTCCGGAAGGGGAACGGCATCCTGCGCTTCCTCCTGGAGAAACAAGGCCTCATCAATATCAAGCGCCTTGCTGTTAAGAGTCGCCAGAATGGCTGATGCCCTCACCGGATCTGAAAGCAATTGATAGACAATTGTCCCCAGCATCGCCTCGGAGTGGGAATGTTTCAGCCAGTTGCGCTGCTCTTTGCTTAACTGTTTGGGCAGCGGTATGGTGAGGGTTTCTTTTTCCCTCGCCAGCGAGTTCCCAACGCCTTCCAGCGCAAATTCAGCAATTTTACTGGAAAAATTGCGCTTCTCCGTTTCCTTCAGCTTTTGAAGCTGTCTAAGAATGTGGTCAGGGGTATCGGAGGGGAGGCGGAAGGTGATCGCCTGGCCCCTCTGTATGCGAGTCATTCCCTTTTTCTCCATGAAATCACCCTATAATTCTACTTTTGAGCCGGCTGCTTGCCTGCCTCTTTCCCTGGTTTTGCTTTCTCACTCTTGCGGACAAAATCGGAAATCAGCTTGTAGTACGCATTGGCCATCATCCAGATGCTTTCCTTTTCGTCCTCGAAGAACTCGATATTATAGCCATCAAGGTTGTTGTTGAGCGTCTTGATGTATTCTTTCAGCACCATGGCTCCTCCGCCGACAAAATAGCAGATTTCCGTCTGGGAGTTCTTCTGCCAGACATTGCGCAGGTGGCGGTACTGTCTCTTCGCCAGTTCCACCAGGATTCTGTCCGTGATGTCATGGACGCTTGTACGGCTTCCTTTTACCCTGATATGGTTGCGGTCGTTCTTGCGGGTGATGATATCAACCACATCGCGGCGGCTGTCCAGCTCAACACCATGCTTGGAACGGATTTCTTCCCTGATTGCCTCAAGCGCCTCGGAAACGCCCAAATTGAAGCCTTGGGCCTTGTCGTCATCCACATTGCGGTTCTTGATGACGGCGATATCAGTGGAAAGCCCGCCGATATCCTGAATCAGGATGTTCTTGTCGATCAGGTCCCTATTAATAATGTTCAAATCATTGTCCATTACAAGGTTGATATAAGCGGCAAATCCTTCTGGATAGACTTTGACCTGGTCAAACCGGATGTTAACCTTAAGTCCCTGGTACCTAGGAGTTACAAGGAACTCCACCTGGTGCACGGAACCAAGCAGCTGGGAGCGGTAGCCTACATCCTTGCCTTCTTTTACTTCCCGAAGTGGCAGGCCTGTCCCCAAAGTGTAGTTTGCATCAATCACATTATTGTTTCGTTTGAAAATGGAAGAATTCTCTCCCCTTACCGCATCCAATGCCAGAGTAGCGAACAGCATCACCAGTGTCTGGTCTTCCTCCGACTTGCTGCTGCCAGGGTCAAGCTCGCTTGCATGGTCGCTTTTGGTTGCGAGGCTTCCTACGCGGTAAATTACATTATTCTCTTTTAAAGCAGGGGAGTGGAGTCTGATATGGATACCTTCCAATGGATCCTTTTCATTTAGCTCCTCAATTCCGATAACCGGTCTATCTTCTGTATCCCTGGCAATTACATTTGGTATGTAAAGCTCGTAATCTAGTTTTCCAAAAAGGGCTTTTACGGAGTCATTTCCTACATCAATTGCACAAATTCTGCTCATACAATCATTCCTTTCAACTAAAAATAAAATCTAGTATTTACAGGTTATAGCAATATTTCTCAATCGTCAATGCTACTTTAGTTGTATTCAATAACGTATACAATACCCCTATTTTTGTACACACGTTTACAAATATGTACACATCCCTTTACATCAACATGCGTACATATTTGTTTACATGTATACATTTTTGCACACACAATGTTTTCAATTTGTTTACATGTATACTTTTTTGTTTACATCCTTGTAATCTATCAATTTTTACCATAATCCCCCTCCCCTTTCCCAGGATTGGAATCCCATTTAAAAAAGGATAAAAAAAAGAGCAGAGTCAAATTTGACTCTGCTCCTATGGCATACCCTTCTTAATTGCTATCCATTAAACGGTTACGGCTGACAATTTCTTCGCAGCAGCAGCTACTTTTTCCAATCCTTCGGCAATAATGCTTTGAGCTTGGTCCGGCATGGCGTTGTGGCCTTCAATAATGACTTCATCCATGATTTCCATTCCGAATACTCCGCCTACTACGTTTTTCACATAAGTAACAGCCATTTCCATTGGTGCTGCTTCAGGAGTGGAATAGACGCCTCCGCGTGCGCTTAGGATCACGGCTTTTTTATCTGTCAATAATTGAACAGCCTGGCCATTTTCATCGTATTTGAAAGAATATCCTGCTTCGTAGACATAGTCAATGAATGTCTGTAATTTCGCAGGGATTGTCAGGTTCCACAATGGGAAGGCAAACACCACGATATCTGCTGCTGAAAGGGCATCCTTTGCCTTTTGCTTTGCAGCTACAATACGCTGTTCAACATCTGTTAGTTCTTCGCCAGAGCCCATTTTGCCAAATGCATTAAATAAATCCTGTCCAAAGTACGGCATGTCTTCGGCAAAAACATCAAACGTCGTGACGTTGGCACCCTCCAGGTTTTCCATGAACGTCTCATACATTTTACTTGATACCGCATCTGAAGCTGGACGGTTATTTGCTTTTACAACTAATACATTCATTATATAGAACTCTCCCTTTATCTCGAAATTATTTATCTCGAATTAATAGTATATAAGAATACCGTATAAGTCAACCAATAAGATTATGTCACTTTATTCAAATTTCCAGGAAAAGTGTATAATTAGGATAGACTTGCTTTTAAGATTATTTGCTGGAAAACTGGAGTGAACTTTTTTGAATAAAAAGAAAGCCTTGCCTATTTTATTTGCCGTCATGTTCCTTGTAATGGTCGGGTTTGGAATCATCATTCCTGTCATGCCTTTCTATGCCGAACAGCTTGGCGCGTCGCCGATGCAGCTTGGGCTGCTTATGGCTGTCTACTCATTGATGCAGCTGCTGTTCTCGCCATTTTGGGGAAGAATTTCCGACAGGATTGGCCGGAAGCCGGTCATTATGATCGGGATATCCGGCCTCGCCCTTTCATTCTTCTTGCTGGCTTTGTCCACCCAGCTTTGGATGCTGTTCGCGGCGAGGGTCATCGGCGGAGTGTTGTCTGCAGCCAATATGCCTACTGTCATGGCTTATGTGGCGGACATCACCTCGGATGAAGACCGCGGAAAAGGCATGGGGATCATTGGGGCAGCCGTTGGCCTTGGATTCATTTTCGGTCCGGCCATTGGAGGAGTATTTTCAAAGGGCAACCTGGCAATTCCCTTTTACGTTGCCGGAATTTTATCGTTAATCACCCTTTTATTTGTCCTGTTTGTCCTAAAAGAGTCAACCAGCCCCGAACAGCGCAGCACCCAGGCAAAAAAGCGGGGAATGCTGCCGAAGGGGCCTCTTTCCATCCTGTATTTCCTAAGCTTCTTCGTCACCTTCTCGCTGGCAGGCCTCGAAGCTACATTTGCCTATTTTGCCGCGGAAAAAGCAGACCTTGGAACTGTGCAGCTTGGATATATTTTCATGATTATGGGACTGGGAGGAGCCATCGTCCAGGGCGGGCTTGTTGGTAAAATGACAAGGAACTTTGGCGAAGGCTTCGTGATCCAGCTTGGGATCATCGTATCCGCCATTGGCTTCGGACTGATCCTGCTGATTGATGGCTTTGTGACGGCTGCTGTCTTTTTGACGATTTTCGGTGTCGGGAACGGATTGATCCGCCCAAGTGTATCATCGCTTCTCACGAAAACGTCCACAGCGGGCCATGGCAGCACCACCGGACTGCTGTCCTCCTTTGACTCGCTTGGCAGGATTCTTGGCCCTCCCCTGGGGGGACTGCTGTTCTCGGTTGCCATCGGACTGCCTTATATCTCGGGCATCCTGGTTTCTATCCTTGCCTTTGTGCTCTACCGGATCTATGCTTCCCGGATGAAATCGCCAGAGTCCCAGGTATCCTGATCACAGGGGGCTTGCGGGATCCTTCATGCGGGTATAAAATATTTTAGTAAAAAAAAACCAAGCATCTTCATATAAAGCGGAAAGCGAGTGTTCATAATGGGCCGTAAATGGAATAATATCAAAGAAAAAAAAGCATCCAAGGATGCCAATACAAGCCGTATTTATGCTAAATTCGGGCGTGAAATCTATGTAGTGGCAAAACAGGGCGAACCTGACCCGGATCTGAACCAGGCCTTGAAGTTTGTTCTTGAAAAAGCAAAAACCTACAATGTCCCTAAGCATATCATTGACCGTGCGATTGAAAAAGCCAAAGGCGGCTCCGATGAAACCTATGACGAGCTTCGCTATGAAGGCTTTGGGCCAAATGGATCGATGCTGATTGTCGATGCGCTTACCAATAACGTCAACCGCACGGCCTCCGACGTACGGGCCGCTTTCGGGAAAAATGGCGGAAACATGGGCGTCTCTGGCTCTGTGGCCTATATGTTTGATGCAACGGCCGTCATCGGGATGGAAGGGAAAAGCGCCGATGAAGTGCTTGAAATCCTGATGGAAGCGGACGTCGATGCCCGCGATATCCTTGAAGAAGACGATTCTGTCATCGTCTATGCCGACCCGGACCAGTTCCATGCCGTCCAGGAAGCCTTCAAAAATGCCGGAATCACCGAATTCACCGTCGCTGAACTGACAATGCTTGCCCAAAATGAAGTGACCCTGCCGGAAGACGGACAGGCCAAATTCGAAAAACTGATTGACGCCCTGGAAGACCTTGAAGACGTGCGCCAAGTGTACCATAACGTTGATTTGGGTGAGTAAAAGAAAAGCGGAAGCGCCTTGCCCAGCCCCGACAAGCATAAGACGCTCCAGAATAGAAGGCGTTCTTTGCCTTCAATTCTGGAGCGTCTTATGTCCTCGAGGGGCTATGCGCTGGAGCTGGACAGTTATCTAATTACAGAAATTTATACTTATTACCCATTACAAAAAAGCCAGCCTGTTGAAATAAAACAGGCTGGCTTTTTATAATTTATAGGTTCTGGAAGAATAGACGGACAACATCGGCACCGCCGATGAAGGTCCCGAGGGAGCTTCCAAGATTGGACAGGACAATGACTAGCAGCACGCGGGTCACCTTATTTCTCCAGAATCCTTTGACGCTGAACACGTCCTCATTGAGCGATTCAAAGTCCTTTACGCTCGGACGGCTGAAATAAGCCTGGACGAAGCCGGCAAACCATCCTGCGGCCAGCAGCGGGTTCAGCGAGGTAATCGGAGCCATCACAAAGGCTGTCAGGATCGCCAGCGGATGTGCCAGGGCCAGGGCCGTTCCAATCGCCGACAGCGAGCCATTCCAAAGGACCCAGCTGATCGTCTGCTGCAGTCCTGCCTGCGGATTGGCAAAGAAAGTATAGGCAATGATCGCGAGGATGGCGATGGGAATGCTCCAGCCAATCAGCTTAGGCGCCTTTGACTTTGGCGGGATGCTCCTCAGTTTTGCCAGGTCATGATCCTTTTTGATTTCCTCTTTTATTCCCGGGACATGGGCCGCCCCCAGCACAGCCACCACTTTGTTTCCCGGCGCCGTTTTGATCTTCTGGGCGAGGTACTGGTCCCGCTCATCGATCAGTGGCTTTTTAAGGCGCGGGAACTGCTCGGTAAATTCATTCAGCAGCGAGTTCAGCATATCCTGGGATTTCATCTTTTCCAGTTCTTCTTCCGAAATGCTTTCCTTGTTGAAAATGCTCAGGATAATCTGGGACAGGAGCATCGCCTTGCCTTTTAATCCGATTCCGCCCCAAATGCGCGAAAACGTAATCTGAATGTTCCTGTCGGCCAGTACCAGCCTGGCGCCAACGTCCTTGGCCGATTGTATCCCCTGTATCATCTCCTGGCCTGCGTTTACACCCAACTCCTTGGCCATTCGCTTTTGAAACGAAGAAATCGCCAGGTTCATTAGCAGCAGCGAGGCCTTCTTTTCCTTGATGACCTTGAAAATGTCCATTTCCTTCCACTTGTTTCCTTCCATGATTGATTGGTACCTTTGCTCGTCCAGCTCGACGCAGACCGCATCCGGCCGTTCCGCCTCTATGACTTCCTTCACCTCGTCGGCACTGCGCTTTGACACATGGGCCGTTCCAATCAAAATAATCTCTTTTCCATCCAAATCTATTCTTGTAATGTTATCTGTCGACATAGCTACCTTCCTTTATTAAGCTGATGCAGTATGACTAATAATCTCAATTATGAGGCATTTGGGACAACTTTGGAAGCAGGATTCCCTGACGGCCTGAAAAAATTACGACAAGGTTTTTTAGCCATACATAAAAAAAGTGCCCAAAAGGGACACTTTTTTTATGATGTTTCCTGTTTCTTCGCCGCTTCCTCCAGCCTGCGGAACCTTCTCAAATCGGCTTTGCGGATTGGCAGCGGTTCCCTGCGCAGCAGCTTTCCTATCGCAAACATCATCAGGAGCAAAATCACCGTAAACGGCAA
This sequence comes from Bacillus sp. FJAT-27251, assembly GCF_001273925.1. Taxonomy (GTDB): domain Bacteria; phylum Bacillota; class Bacilli; order Bacillales; family Cytobacillaceae; genus Mesobacillus_B. The sequence continues at coordinate 1,032,348 of NZ_LIGG01000001.1, forward strand.
TGCCGCCACCAGTGAAGCTGTCTGCAGGGCTTCCAATCCTCCGGCATACAGAAGGACGGCTGCAATCGCCGACATCAGGACGCCCCATACCATCTTGGCGAACAGCGGCGGGTTCGGATTGCCGTTCATCGTCATGCTGGCGAGAATGAAAGTAGCCGAGTCCGCTGAGGTGACCAGAAAAGTGAAAATTAACAGAATTGATAATACCGATAACAATGTCTTTAACGGAAGGACTTCATAGGTCTGGAACAATGCGGATGTCAAATCGGCATTTACCGCTTCGGCAATATTGGTGCCGGCGTTCAGATCATGCCATAAAGCCGTCCCGCCGAAAACAGCAACCCAGAAGCAGGCAATCAGCGGCGGTATGATAAGCACACCGATGATAAATTCCCTGATGGTCCTCCCCTTGGAAACCCTCGCAATAAAGGCGCCCACAAACGGCGACCAGGCAATCACCCACGCCCAGTAGAAGATCGTCCATTCCTGGACCCAGCTGCCGCCTTGATATGGCTGCATCCTTAAGCTATACGTGATAAAGCTGCTCAAATAATCGCCCATTGCCAACGTAAATGTTTCAAGAATAAAAACAGTCGGACCCGCAAAAAACACAAACGCAAGCAGCCCAAGGGCCAGTCCCAAATTAAGGTTGCTCAAGTATTTGATCCCTTTTTCAAGGCCGGTGCTCGATGATATCATGTAGGCCGCAAACATGACCAGAATGATAGCCATTTGAATGCCCATTGAATTGCCTGTGCCAAAGACAGCATTCATACCGCCATTCATTTGCAGGACACCCATCCCCAATGAAGTGGCAAGCCCCATCACGGTAGCAATGACTGCAAACGAATCGATCGTTTTTTTCACCGCCTTGTTTTTTCCGGTTACCGGCTCAAGGGCAGTGGATACGAGCCCCTCTTTCTTTTTGCGGTACTGCAGGAACGCAATGGCTAGCCCGGCAATCGCAAAAACGGACCATTGGCTGATTCCCCAGTGGAAAAATGAATACCCCATCGCGAGCCTTGCAGCCTCGTTGGATTGCCCCTCAATACCAGCATATGGAGTTGAAAAAAAGTGGCTCATCGGCTCGGCAACTCCCCAGAAAACAAGGCCCACGCCAAATCCAGCCGAGAACAGCATCCCAATCCAGGTAAAAAAGGAAAACTGGGGGCGGTCACCATCTCCTCCCAACCGAATTGCCCCATACTTGCTGAGGGCCAGCCCAATTAAAAAGACAATCATAATAAAAACAGCAAGCAAGTAAAACCAGCCAAAATTCTTTGTTGTATAGTTGTACAAATTGCCGGCCGTCTCCCCAAATTTGGCTGGCATGGCTGCTCCCAGAATAACAAGCAGCAGCAGGGTAGCAGTTGAAACTATAAACACCGTATTGCCCCGAATCTTATCTCCCATCGCAGTTCTCCTAAACAATTGATTTTTTTCACTCGTACCCTTATACCACGTTTTCAAACCTTGGCGGGGTGTCCAAATAATGTGGAATCAGGATGACATGGTTTCGGCCCATCAATGCAGCATTTGGCCGACCCGTCTGCAGAAAAAATCGTCACTTATAAATCCCAGCTGTTGAACGTGTCCCCATCCTGAAGGTTTCCGGATTGGTAGCCCCGGTAAAACCAGTTCTTCCTCTGTTCGGATGTGCCGTGCGTAAAGCTCTCCGGAACCACATAGCCGCGGGCCCGCTGCTGGATGGTATCATCTCCGACGGCACTTGCCGCCGTCAGGGCTTCTTCAAGGTCGCCTTCCTCAAGCAAGTCCATTCCCTCGGCGTGATGGGCCCACACTCCGGCATAATAGTCGGCCTGAAGCTCAAAGCGGACCAGGTACTTATTGAATTCCTCCTCACTCATCCTCTGCCGCAGCGGCATCACCTTCCCGGTCGTTCCCAATAACGTCTGGACATGATGCCCCACTTCATGGGCAATCACATAGGCCATCGCAAAATCGCCGGGGGCTTGGAACTTCTGCTGCAATTCTTTATAAAAACTTAAATCAATATATAGCTTTTGGTCACCAGGGCAGTAAAAGGGCCCCACCGCGGAGCCTTGCGTGCCGCAGGCGGATTGTACGCTGTTCGTATATAGAACAAGTGTCGGCTTTTCATACACCATGCCATTCTGCCTGAAAACTTCCGTCCAAACGTCCTCCGTATCCGCCAGGACGACCGAAACAAATTCGGCTAGTTCCTTTTCCTCTTCTGTTTCGACATAGGGAGCTGCAGGGTCTGTCCCCACTCCTCCCATATTATTCAGCATCGAGCCAGGGTCGCCGCCCATGAACATAAAAATCAGCMCCATGATGATTCCGCCAATGCCACCGCCAGCGAGTAAGCCGCCGCCTCCTCTTCCCCTGCGGTCCTCCACATTCGAACTGCCTCTTCTGCCTTTCCACTGCATGCCTTTTCCTCCTATCAGGGAATCTAGTGATAGATATATACCCAAATTTCAGGAGACTTAGCCTGCATAAAAAAGCGCGGCCACATGTGCCGCGCTCCCCTTCTAATCCAATTTGATTGTTTTTCCGCTTTTCATCGATTCATAGCACGCTTCGATCACCCGCATGTTCTGAATCGCGTTTTCCGCTGTATAGGAAGGCTTGCCATCCTCCAATATCACCTGGGAAATATGTTCAACCTCCAGCTTGTAGATATCGCCGTAAATCTTTTCTTCCCTTGTGCCGCTTTCACTTTGGATCACCAAAAGGCCTTCTCCGCCTTCGTAATGGTCCGGGCGGAAGGCTCTCGGAACCTTGATCTGCCCTTTCGTGCCCATCACTTCATACTCCGCCCTGAAGGCCATGTCGAAGCTGCTGTCAAAATAGGCATGGACTCCATTCTGCATTTTCATGTAGCCGAATGCCGACATATCCACTCCGTACTCATGGTCAATTTCCGCTTTCACGTCGACTTCGGAGGGTTCCGACTGCAGCACATTCCGGATGGCATGGATGCCGTAGCACCCGACATCATAAAGGCTTCCACCGCCTTTTTCCGGGTCGGTCTTAATGCTGTCTTCCCTCTGCCCGAGGTAAAAAGAGAAGCTCGCCCGCATATGCTTCACTTCGCCAATCTCGCCTGACTGGATGATTTCCCGCACCCGGTCATGCTGCGGGTGGAACTGGTACATGAATGCTTCCATGAATTTTACATTTTTTTCTTCACAAAAATCAGCCATTTCCTTTGTTTCTTCCGCCGTCAATGATGCCGGCTTTTCGCAAAGCACATGCTTGCCATGGTTCGCCGCCTCGATGGTCCACTTTTTATGAAGGCTGTTTGGAAGCGGGATATAAACAGCATCAATATCCGGATCCTGAAGCAGTTCCTCGTAGCTTTCATATGCCTTTGGAATATTGAAACTGCCGGCAGCCTCAGCCGCCTTTCCGCTGCCGCTGGCAATGGCCGCCACCTCGGCATTCTCCGCCCGCATAATGGCCGGAATCAGCTCCTTTTGCGCAATTTTTGCCGTACTTAAGATTCCCCATCTGACTTTTGCCATTTTGCTCATCCTCTCAACGGTTATGTAACTTTCTGTCCTATTCTAAATAGTACCATCAAATGTCTCTTTCTCCCAGTTCGGTCCTGCGGCCAGGACAAAAAAACTCCAGCGTATTAAATCGCTGGAGCACCTGACTTTATTGCAGGGCTTTTAAAGCGTTAAGATGGCCGCTGCCAAAATAGGACTTGTCCTTGCCTTTTACACCGTCCACCCCTTTTTTATATAAAAGGTCTTCAATCTTGGCCGGTGACATCTTGCCATATTTATCGATCAATAGGGCTGCCACTGCGGATACCTTTGGCGTCGCCATTGAGGTGCCTATGGACCAGTACCAGCCGCCGTCTTCACTTGTACTCAGATTGAATTCTGTTTCGAATAACCGCTTGGCAATATATTCATTAAACCTGCCTTCAGAGGCATACTTGTCGTAAAGTCTGGCATCGCCTCCGACTGCGGCAATATCAATAAAGCCAGGGCCATAGTTGGAGTAATTGGCGAGCACATCCTTTGGCCCTGTGGCAGAAACCGTCACAATGCCGGGAATCGCGCCAGGCACCTCGAAGCCCGCACCAGTATAAAAAAGCCCATTTCCAGCATACTCGGCATTCAGGTAATCCATCACTTCACGTTTGTTGGTGCCATTGATCGCTTCATTCCCTGCAGCTGCGACAACAAGGGAACCTTTTTTGGTGACATAGTCCACCACACGCTTATAGGCTGTGAAGTCGGCGACATCATTTCCAAGCGGAGTCTTCTCGCCTGTTTCCGGGTCAACATAAAACGCTTGGCCAATCACATCGAACCCGCCGAGACTCATGGAAATCACATCCACACCGTCATTTGCGGCCGCTATCATGGCCTCAAAGATCCAGGCTGATTCCGCAGAGCTTTCCCCAAAGACACGATAGGCCCGGATTCCTGTATCAGGTGCCACTCCCAGCATGGCCCCATTGCCCGCGATCAAGCCGGCGACATGGCTGCCGTGTCCGTGTTTATCATCAAAGGCGTCTAGATTACCTGTCTCTGTCGGCTCTGTTCCCTGAAATCCGCCTTTTGGCACAAAGTTTTTTGAACCCGGCAGCAAATTCCCCGCCAAATCGGGATGATCACGGTCAATTCCTGTATCGATGATTCCGACGACTACATCATGAGAACCTGTTCCAAGTTCATAGCTTTTGCCATTATTGGTGATCCGCTTTATATCCCATTGCTTTTCCCACAAAGCTGCATTCCCTGTCTTCACTCCACTGGCTTGAATCCGCTTTGACTCCGGGAGGCTCCATGAGAGGGAAGGGCTGGCAGCACTCACACCTGAAAGGAGCTTCAGCTTGGAAAAAGCCGCGGACGGAGCCTTCACCTGGACAAAGCCAATCTCGGGCACTTCATCCACCACTGCCCCGCCAAGAGCAGTTACCTGCTTCCTAAAATTTGCCGGGATATTGTTTTTCGCAAACAGCACCGAATAGTACTCATCCTGTGATTTAACCGGCGCTGCCTGAGCAGGCTGTATCAACCCAACTGTTAATATTAGAGTAAAAATGATTGCAAAGAACTTTTTCATCCTTCTGCCTCCTGACAACCTTTTATTTTCAACATGTACTGCGTTTTCCTCTGCCTACCATTTAGGCATATCGATGAAAAACCCTTTATGTTTCGTTCACCAAATAATTTCGGCATTCTACAAGTAGCGTAGGTTTTTTGCCGTAATTTATTGGAACAAATCGAAGGCTGTTGGTTTTGGCATGGGGAGCTTCACCCTTTTTACCTATTTTTACCAACATGGTCATCTCTTTCATTTTTCTCACATATACTGTCTAATAACCTTCTTTTAAAAACTTATCAACCTTATAACCTTCAAAGGAGTGATGCGCATGACAGGAATGCTTAACTTTAGGGAGTTTTATCAAAGAAAGCCTCTTCCCATCTCCCCCAATGATTTAACGGCCATGCAGAAGGAAGAAAGCCGGTTCGAGGATTGCACCCACTGGCTGATAGCCCTTGAAGGCTGTGAAGAAAAGGGAAATGACCTCCGCTGGAGAGTCGTCATTTATACCACCGCGGCAGACGGCTATTTCAACCAAGGGTCCCCCTTCTTCCGCTCGCAATCAGTGAAAACCTTTAAAGAGGCAGAAGAGCTGTCCAAAGAGATGGAAGCCTTCGCTAGGCAAGACCAGCTGGCTATTGTTAAAAAATAAAGAGAATAAGAGAAACACTCTTATCTTCTTTTTGCATGACCATGTGAAAAATGTACATAATTCTCCTGCCCGGTTTCCCCCTGCTCTTCAGGTAAATTCCTTCTGCTTTGATCCTCAGACTCCTTTTTGTTTCTGTTTTTATCAAAACGTCGTTAATCCTGCCATTATTCGGACTCGACCTTGTTCTTTTCCTC
>NZ_LIGG01000001.1:1038732-1078166 GCF_001273925.1 Bacillus sp. FJAT-27251
CTGTCCGAATACGACCCTCATTCGGACTCCACCTTGCTTCTTTCCTCTCCTCCTGTCCGAATCCACCTGTACTACGACCTCCCCCCTCCCAAGACAAAGAGGACTTCCCAAAGGAAAGTCCCCACTAACGTTTATCCCAGTCTGAACACGATTCCATGGCCGCCTTTTGGATACTCCCACTTGATGTTCTGGTGCGGGCAGCCGATCCTGCAGCTGCCGCATTCGTGGCAGCCTTCGTAGCCGACATGCATGCGGATGTCTTCCCATTTGTAAATTTCGGCCGGACAGAAAATCGTGCAGATTTTATCCGGACAGCTGGTCATGCAAATATCCGGGTCCATTACATGAAGATGTGATTTCGTATCGGCGTTGAAGCGAACAAGATACTGCTTTTCTTCGATAGACTGAAACTTTTTCTGTTCACTCATACTATTTGATCACCCTCCAGGCTCGGTACATATCACGAGCAAGTTTCATTTTTTCTTTCGTGCCTCCGAGGTCCTTCCAGATTTTCTTCTGCTTATCCCACTTCGATGTTCCGTCCACCGTGAACATCTGGCTCATCGCCCTGTTCATCATCGGAATGTACTCATCGAAGTATTGCGGGAACTTGTCAAAATGGTGGGTCGAATCCTTGTACTTCTGCATATCCTGTCCGACAAATCCGGCCATCAGCCTTGTACGGTAAAGCCCAAGCATATTCTCGGTGAAATCGCCTGCGGCCTTTGCCGTCAAAATCGTCTCCGCAGCCAGGCGCCCCGATGTCATGGCGAGATTGGAGCCTTCACGGTGGATGGCATTCACCAGCTGGGATGCGTCGCCAATGACAATGACGCCATCGCCGACGATTCTGCCCATCGAGTTGAAGCCGCCTTCAGGAATCAGGTGCGCCAGATATTCCTGCGGCTCGCTGCCCTGGATATAAGGGCGGATCATGGGATGGTTTTTCACGTATTCCAGCAGCTCGTACGGCTTGATTTTATGCTTGATCAATCCGGAAAGCAGGGTGCCGACGCCAATGCTCAACGTATCCTTATTCGTATAAAGGAACCCTGTTCCCAAAATCCCCTTTGTTGCGTCGCCAAATAGCTCAATGGTACAGCCCTGGTTGTCCTCAAGATTGAAGCGGTCTTCAATCACGCCTTTATCAAGCTTTAAAATTTCCATCGTGGCCAAGGCGACTTCGTCCGGCTTGTATTCCTTATGAAAGCCGAGCGACTGGGCCAAAAGCGAGTTGACCCCATCGGCGAGCACGACAACATCCGCATACACCTCGCCATTGGGGCGGTCAGTACGGACGCCAACGACTTTGCCGTTTTCGACAATACACTCCAAAACTACCGTTTCACAAATCAGGATGGCGCCTTGCTGTACTGCCTTTTCCGCAAACCACTGGTCAAATTTCGCACGCAGCACCGTAAAATTGTTGTAAGGCTCCTTGCCCCACTCCATCCCCTTGTAGCCGACAGTGACCGCCGACTCTTTATCCATCATCATGAACCGCTGTTCCACAATCGGCCGTTCAAGCGGCGCTTCCTTCCAGAAATCCGGAACCACATCCTCCATCATTTTCCGGTAAAGCACGCCGCCCATAACGTTCTTTGATCCTGGATACTCCCCCCTTTCCAAAAGAAGAACCTTCGCTCCGCCTTTTGCCAGTTCATGCGCACAGGAAATGCCGGCCGGGCCAGCCCCGACGACAATGCAATCAAACTTTTCCGACATGACTTACCTCCTTCCTTGATAACGCGTTTTGAAACTGTTCAATCAGCATCGGGACAATTTCAAAGGCATCGCCAACAATTCCGTAGTGGCAGGATTGGAAGATGGGAGCCTCGCTATCCTTGTTGATGGCGATGATCAGACCGGCGTTCTTCATGCCGACAATATGCTGTATCGCCCCCGATATGCCAATCGCAAAATAGATTTTTGGCGTTACCGTCACCCCTGTCTGGCCAACCTGGTGATGGTGCTCAATCCAGCCTGCTTCCACGACATCGCGGCTGGCTCCGACCGCACCGCCCAGGGCCTCAGCCAGCTGGTGCACCAGTTGGAATCCCTCCGCGCTTCCAAGCCCTTTTCCACCGGCAACGATGATGTCTGCTTCATCAATCCGCACCTTTTTTGTCGTTTCCTTCACAATTTCCAGCACCTTTGTGCGTATATCGTTCTCTTTTAAAGAGACGCTTTCTTCAATCACCTTGCCGGTTCTGCCCGGCTCCGGAGGCAGTGCCTTCATCACTTTCGCCCGTACAGTCGCCATCTGCGGCCGGTATTTTTTACATAAAATCGTCGCCATGATGTTGCCGCCAAACGCCGGACGGCTCGCCAGCAGCAACCCTGTATCCTCTTCAACATCCAGTTCCGTTGTATCCGCGGTCAGCCCTGTCGGCATGTCCGTCGCCACCGCACTGGCAAGGTCCTTCCCTGTTGAAGTCGCGCCAAACAGGATAATTTCCGGCTTATATTTATTCGAGCATTCAAGCAAAGCCTTCATGAACGATTCTGTCCGGTAATGTTTAAAAATCGGCTGGTCGTACACGTAGACGGTATCTGCACCATATTCAAACACCTTTTTCGTTAAATGCTGGATGTTATACCCGATTAAAATTCCTGCAAGCTCCACGCTCCGCTTGTCAGCCAGCTTCCTGCCTGCCCCCAGCAGTTCAAGCGATACGGAAGGAATCTCGCCATCCTTCTCTTCGATAAAGACCCAGACTCCCTTGTAATCTTTAAAATCCATCAGACACCCTCCTTGGCTTGAAACAATTCTTTCTTCTCCAGCAGGACAGAAAGCAGCTGTTCAACCTGCTGCTGGGATGATCCCTCGAAGACGGTTCCGCCTTCCGGTTTCGGCGGCGCCCATACCTTGGATACGATTGTTGGGGAACCTTTAAGGCCGAGCTGCTTGATGTCGATATCCTCCAAATCATCAACCGACCAGATATGAGGTTCGTACCTTGCCGCCTTCAGCATGTTCGGGAAGGGCGAATACGGCACTTCATTGATGGTTTTTTCAACCGACATCAAGCATGGCAAGGCGGACTGCACGACCTCATATCCTTCCTCAAGCTTGCGGTGGACAACCGCATAGCCTTCACGCTGGTTGATTTCAACCACCTTGTTGACTGAAGTGAGCGGCGGGATGTCAAGCCTTCTGGCAATGCCGGGACCGACTTGTCCGGTATCGCCGTCGATGGTCATCTTCCCGCAAATGACAAGGTCCACAGGCCTTGTCTTTGAGATTTTCTCAAGCGCTTTAGTGAGCGAATAGCTGGTCGCTAATGTATCGGCTCCGGCAAACCGGCGGTCGGTAATCAAATAGCCTTCGTCTGCCCCGATTTCAATGCATTTTTTTATTGCCTTGACGGCCGGCGGCGGACCCATTGTCAGTACGGAAACCGTGCCGCCGTATTTTTCCCTCAGCCGTACCGCTTCCTCTACGGCATGCGCATCGTATGGATTTAAAATCGCTGGTGCCGTCCGGCGGTCCATCGTGTTGGTTTTTGGGTTCATTTTAATGATCTTTGTGTCAGGTACCTGCTTGATGCAAGCCACAATATGCAGCATGAATTCCCCTCCTAATCCTTCTTTCCACTCCAGCCTTGGCAGTTTGTCCCTTTCCTTTCCCTGACCCTGCCCGGCCCAGATGTCAATTTAAGCTTGTTTATTTTTACTATATTAAGAGGAAGCCCCATACATGCCCTTTTTCTGAGATAAACGTGGAAACACCGTTATGAAAAAAAACTGCCATTAGGCAGCATGCAGAAAAGATGAAAACAATGTTCCCGCTAATTGCTGACCGCCACCCTCCCAAGCGGCCCGTTCTCTTCAATGATGTCTCCCAGCTCATAAACCGATATAGGGAACATAGGGAACCCGAATACATACGGCGTGATTTCATAGAGCTGGAAATAGATGACGAGAGCCTTATCGGCAATGTAAAAATCCTGGTTTGGCTTGATTTCTGTAAAACCGTTAAGAATGGGGATATTCCGCTGCTTGATTTGAGTGGCAATGATTTCAGAAAGCCTTTTAACATAATCGCTTCCCGGCTTGAACAAATCTTTCAGTTCGCAAAGATTACCCTTTTGGAGGTCGAAAGTTAAAGACTTTATATAGGTCAATCCATGGGCAGCATGGAAATGGTATGTGTAATTGGAGAGAGACAGGCTCAGTACCATTCGCTGGTTGTTTTTCATCTCATAGTAGCCAATCATCTCTTCCACAGTCGAGGGCATATTTCCGGCTTGTTGGTTGATCAGCTGCTGTGTTTGCAAAACAATGGTCCTGTTGATGAAACTCTGCAGCTGCTGGGTTTGCATGCCATAGACTTGAGGATAATAGACACTCTGCTTCGGCCCGCCGCGGACTTTCACACTTCTTATGCTTACAGGCAATGTAATGGCCATTGTCATCCACCTTCTGAATTTTTTCCTATTGTATTCGGGAAATCGGACAGAAATGACTTTCTCTGCTCGCCGGATAGGTGGTCAGCCCCATCTTTACAATGGCCTGCATGTCCTGCCACAGCTTGGAAATAGTAACAGTATGCAATTGTGAAAGGAGCGGAAGAAAATGAATGTACAGTCCGGCAAATACTATTGGCCAGCCACCCTTGCCGATCCCCCTTCATACCCCGCCTTGGAGGAAGATCTTCACTGTGATGTACTGATTGTGGGAGGAGGCAGTTCGGGGGCTCAATGTGCCTATTACCTGGCAGATACCTCATTGGATGTGGTGGTCATTGAAAAAAACACGGCGGGAAGCGGCAGTACAAGCAGCAACACAGCCCTTATTCAATACTCTGGTGAAAAGCTGTTCACCGATTTGATTCATACGTTTGGAAAGGATTATATCGAGAGGCATTTGCAATTATTAAAAGAAGCGATCAATGAAATTGAGACTGCTTCAAAAACAGTAGAAATGGATTTTGAATTCACCCGGAGGGATACTCTTTATTCCGCGAGCTGCGGGGAAGATGTCCCCCGCCTAAAGGCAGAATTTGAACTTTTAAAGCAGCATGGATTCGAGCTTGATTTCTGGACGCAGGAAAAGATCCAGGCGCACTATCCTTTTAGCCGGGACGCGGCCATCTACTCTTATAATGACGGGGAGATCAATCCGTACAAGTTTACGCATGCCTTACTGGAATTTGCGGCCAAAAACGGTGTGCGCATTTATGAAAATACCGAAATGAACGGCCATCATTATAACCAGCAAGAGGAACGCATGATTGTTACGACCAAGACCGGCCATTCCATTCATGCCCGCTATGTCATTTTCGCGGCAGGCTATGAGGGAATCGACATCCGAAAAGACAAACATGTCTCGTTTGTGAGCACCTATACCGTGACCACCAAGCCAGTCGAAGATTTTTCTGCCTGGTATAACCGCACTCTCATTTGGGAGACCGCCCGCCCGTATTTATTCATGCGGACTACTGCAGATAACCGCATCATCATTGGCGGACTTGATGATAATACGGCCTATCCGGAGGACCGGGACAGCAAGCTTATGGCCAAGAAGGATCGCCTGATAAAAGAATTCAACCTCATGTTTCCTGATTTGAAAGTGGAGCCTGAGTACTATCTGGCAGCCTTTTATGGCGGGACCGTTGACGGCCTTCCCATCATCGGCATCTACGACGAGTATCCAAACAGCTATTTCCTGTTCGCATTTGGTGACAACGGAACCGTCTACAGTCAAATGCTGTCGAAAATCATTTCCAAGGAAATTGTCGAAGGAAACAGCCCAGACCTCCCACTTTACTTGCAAAACCGCCCCCTTCGCCCAGCACAGCACTAAACGGTGCCTGACCCCCGGCGCGCTAACGCTTCACCGCGCCGGGGGTCAGGCACCATTTTTGATGGAGTCATGCACGTTTGCCTATCCCCGCCCATAGTATAGGAGACAGATTAAGCTGGGGAGGCGCACCACCGATGTATTATTATCAAAACTATTATGATCCATCCAACCAAGGCTATATTCGGGCTCAGAGCAACAGTCAGCTGGCTAGAGATATCCAGAAAGCCATCAATGGGGAGTACAGCGCGATTGCCTGTTATGAAAAGCTGGCCCAAATGGCCCCGACACAAAAGGTTAGAGACCAAATTCTTGAAATTCGGAAAGATGAGAGGCGTCATTATGAGGCTTTCCGCAGAATCTATACAAGATTGACAGGAATGCAGCCGACTTCGGAAATGACGGAAGAATGCCAGGATACGTATATGAAGGGATTGGATGCTGCTTTTTTAGACGAGCAGGAAACAGTCGATTTTTATATGGACATCGCCGAAAAGACCCTGGATATGACCATTAAAGAAACCTTCCGCCGTGCAGCCGCCGATGAACAAAACCACGCAGTCTGGTTTCTATATTTCCTATACAAGAATAAAGCATAGGCATCAAAAAAGGCTGAACCAGCGTGGTTCAGCCCTTTTCCATGGAACAACAACTACTTTTTCAATAATAAGGCGAGCAAAGCGCCATATAATGCATGGCCAATAAGCCAGAAAACCAAAGCTGGTAAGCTTCCTAATTCAGGAGTGCGGTCGGAAAGTGCAGTAGTGGGAAACAGGAGCAAGCCTATAAAAATACAAAAGGCAAACACAAACCAGCCATCCCTGCGAGGGCTCCAACTTTTAGCCGACAGGAAGACAGCTAAGCAGAAACTCAAAATAATTGAAACCAGCAAGTGAAGCAGAAACTCGATGGTTTCAGGCAAAGGGATCGCTTTTAGGACAGGAATATAATCGACATTCAACAATAAGGTGTACACCCTTAATCCTGTCATTTCTTCGACCAGTTTTAAAAATAAACCCAGCATGATTCCCGAAATGGTCCCCGCCAGTATCACCCTGGCTGCTCTTCTGTTTTTCACCCCACTGTTCCCCCTGTCGTATTGGATTGAAAAAGGGCATTCGCTGGAATGCCCTTCACGTACTTATTTCTGCTCTTTTTACCGGAATCCTCTGTTAGTTCTTGCTTAACTTCGGAAGCAGGCTGATACTGTAAATTGCTGCCAGTCCGACTAGGATATAAACCAATTTTGCAATGGCACTGTCCATTCCTCCAAAAAGGCCTCCGACAAGATCCCACTCAAACAAACCAACCAACAGCCAGTTCAAACCGCCAACAACCAATAAAATTAGTGCAACCATGTTTACTGTTTTCATGTAATACACCCCTTATACAAGTTTTGTATAACTATAACCTAAATTTATTATACATAAACTATACAAATGTGGCAATATTTAATCTTATTGCATATTTCCCCCTGAGAATAATGGTTTTTGAACGTATTTGTCGAAATAAAAAACTATTTTGTTCAATATAAAGAACCTATAATGAAATTGGCGGGACAAGTCATAAAAAATTCTATATATACCTAGGTCCTCTTTCCTATCAATTGTGTAATTAAAATACAGGGAGGTAATTTTAATGAAGAAGGTATTAACAGGACTGGCAGCTGGAGCATTGGCACTAAGCGTATTTTCAAGTTCAGCATTTGCGGCGGTGACGTTTGATTCATCTACAGGTACAGGCTTTGTTGGCAAGGGAGATGTGCAGACGGCTTTGGGACTTAATAATGCTCAGATGCAAGCTATTGCAAACGACCTTACATTTACCTTTGAAACTGTTGAAAGTTATGAAATAACAGTGGAATGGACAACCGGGGAAGGGAAAAAAGGAGAAACAACCCACACTGTGGATCATACAAGAACTTCTAATGTGGCTGGTAGCGTTGATTATGGTGCTAGGAAGGCAAATCAAGTTAATGGATTTAATCTTAATGGATTTAAAACCGTATCTTCAGAAGGTATTATCCCTGAAGTTAACAGTCAATTCCCAGGAAACTCTGGCCATGTAGTTACTAAGGTCGAACTGGTTTCAAGCACCAGCACACTGTATGTGAAAGGTGTTTCACTTCAATAGCTAAAAATCAGGTAACCTTCCCTAAAACGAATAATGAGGACGATAAGATATGGAGAGCTAACATTTAGTAATGAAGGCTCTCCTATTTTCATGACTTTTGTCGAAATTTTCTTAGGTTTTGTCGATTAAAAACGATACTTATTTCCTAGTAAATATTTTACAATAGTGCCATAGAACGATGTTCGATATATCGAAGCGGCCGCAAAAATATGTCGTTTACCGTTTATAGCAAGGCGTTAAGCAATAGATTGGTTGCCATAAACGCCTTGTACGGGAAGCAATGAACTATAGCCTGTAATTGGACACTTGGGCTATAAGGAGCTACTAGTGTAACCGGCCCTCTTATTAAAAAATTTTATAAGAGGAGTAACGAAATGAAGAAAAAACAGATTAAAAAGCTGGGTACTGTCGTCTTGGCCAGTTCTTTGGTTTTTGGCCCAACCGCACCGACCATCCTTGCTGCAGGAAACTCAGGAAAAGCCGAAGTTACCACTGGAAGAACCGAGTTAAACAAAGTCACTGGAATCACTACTCTCAACCCTATTCCTGCCCGTGTGAATAATGCACGTACCGTAAAGTTAAGTGGAACCGTTGTCATCGATGGCCCCATGCTGGAGCTGAAGGTCAATGGTGAGGTAGTGAAGGCCGCCACAAAGAAACTCGCTGATAAACTTTGGTCGTTTGAGTATGAGCATGAGTTAAATCCTGAAAATCTTTCTGAAAAGAAAGACGAACAAATCAAAGTTGATGCTTATACTGTATACCAAAATGGAAAAACAGCAGGCGCTGTGCATACAAGTGCCCAAACAGTGAGCAAAACGGTTGATTTGACACCACCAGCCATTACTTTTAATGAATATACAAAGGATTGGACCAACCAGAGCATAACGGTACATGCCAGCATCAATGAAGAAGGAAAGCTTAATAAAGAAAGCTATACTTTTGAGGAAAATGGTAGTTTTACCTTTAAGGCTACCGATTTGGCTGGAAATACCTCTGAAGAAACTGTAACTATTAATAATATTGATAAGGTTGCTCCTACGGCTGAAGTTAAATATTCTACTACTTCACCAATCAATACGGATATAGTGGCTAAAATTCTAGCTAGTGAAGAAGTGACCTACACCAATACTGATGAAATTCCGGATACAGTGACGTTTGATAAGGATACCAAAACTTTTACTTTTACAGAAAATAGCAGCTTCGAGTTAAACTTTGTAGACCGGGCTGGAAATACAGGCTCTGTGACTGTAAGCGTTGAGAATATTGATAAAGAAGCACCAGTCGGTTCACTTACTTACTCGACTACTGATTGGACAAATGAAGATGTAATAGTATCAGTAGGAATGACAGAATCGGTTGAGTTTACAAATCTAGAAACTTTACCAGAAACAGTGGATTTTGAAGAGAAAGACAGCAAAACTTACAATCTTACATTTTCAGAAAATGAAAATGTTACCCTGGAGTTTAAGGATGCTGCCGGCAACACTGGAGAAGTAGAAATAAATGTCGCAAATATTGATAAAGTTGTTCCAACGGCAGAAGTGAGTTACTCAAAGACGAAACCCACAAACCAGGATGTGGTGGTTACAATTGAGCCAAGTGAAGAGGTTAACATCCTGAACAATGAAGGGTCTCCGAGCATTACTTTCACGGAGAATGGAGAGTTTGAATTTCTTTTTGTTGATAGAGCCGGAAACACAGGGACAGCACAGGTCAAGGTAGAGAATATTGACAAAGTGGCACCGGAAATCACTATTAGTGAATATTCAACAGACTGGACGAACGAGGATATCACTGTCACTGCCAGTATCGACGAGGATGGCACACTTAACGAAGAAAGCTATACCTTTACTGAAAACGGCAGCTTTGAATTCGTTGCGACAGATCTAGCTGGCAATGCCACAAGGCACACAGTCCAAATTACTAATATTGATAAGGTAGCACCGGAAATTACTGTGAAACCTTACAATACCGATTGGACAAACCAGGATGTGACCGTAGAAGTCAGCATGAGTGAAGAAGGCACTTTGAATGAGACAAGCCATACTTTTACCGAAAACGGCAGCTTTACATTCGTAGCGACAGATCGGGCCGGTAACGTAACCGAGAAAGAAGTAACCATTTCAAACATCGACAAGGTTGCACCAGAAATCATCGTTGAGGATTATATCACTAATCCAACTAATCAGGATATTACAGCCAATGTAAGAATGAACGAACCGGGCACATTGAACCAAGAGAGCTACACTTTCGAGAAAAACGGCGAGTTTGAATTCGTCGCAACCGACCGCGCCGGTAACGAAACAAAGAAGAAAATCGTGATTACCAATATCGACAAAGTTGCACCCGTTATTACCGTGATCGACTACAATACTTCACCGACTAACAAGGATGTTGTTGTAACTGCTAAAACAAATGAAGGTACATTGAATGCTACAAGCCACACTTTTACTGAGAATGGGTCTTTTGACTTTATTGCAACGGATGAGGCGGGAAATGAAACCGTCAAAACCATAACGATTACCAATATAGACAAAACAGCTCCGGTAATTACGGTGGATCCTTATAACACAGACCTAACCAATCAGGATGTTGTTGTCACAGTAACAACCAATGAGGGTACTCTAAATAAGACAACCCACAATTTCGAACAAAATGGCGAGTTCGAGTTTGTGGCGACAGATGAAGCGGGGAATGTAACTAGAAAGATGGTTAAAATTTCAAACATTGATAAAACACCGCCAACAGTAAGCGATGTAATCAATGGCTTCGCCTACAATACCAACGTGGCTCCAACCTTTAACGAAGGAAACGCCACATTGAATGGAGATGCTTTTACCTCTGGTACAACAGTCTCTGCAGAAGGAAGCCATACACTGGTTGTGACCGATCAAGCTGGCAATGTGACAACCGTTTCCTTTACGATTGATAAAACTGCCCCTGTGGTTAGTGGCGTAGTGAATAATCAGTCTTATAAAGTTAACGTCACTCCTGTTTTCAATGAAGGAACGGCCACCCTGAATGGCAACACATTCCTTTCAGGCACAGTTGTCTCTGCTGAAGGCGATTATACACTTGTTGTAAGGGACTTAGCCGGTAATGAAACAACGGTTAAATTTACGATTGATAAGACTGCTGCTGTCCTAACAAATGTTATCGCGGTTAGGACAACTGGCAACAATAGTGTAACAACCGTAACAGGAGGGTTTGCTGAACCGGGAGCAACCATCAAGGTTTACTTGAAAAGTGAGGGAACAACGGGCACACCGGTGGGAACCGGCTCTGTCAAGCCAGACGGCAGCTTCAATTTAACTCTTAGTAGATCAATAAACAATAATGTTGAATTGATTGTAACGGCCACAGATAAGGCAAATAACACATCAGAAGTTACTGTTAAAGTCATAAATAATAACCAAACTAACTAATTTAAACCTGCCTCTCCCACACGGGAAAGGCAGGTTTTTTATCGCGAATTTTTTTAACCCCTCATAATAAACTTAAAAATTCACTTTACTCCAGGGACGCTTAAAATCCCCCCACCCAAATTTTAAAATGAATGTATCCTCACCAACCTATGCTATGATAGTTAATAACATCTACATAGTGTTAACTAAGTGACATTAAAGGAAAGGAGTCGATGGTGATGGACCAAGATATTATTGTTCGCAACAATGTTAAGGTTTTTGGAAATGGCGATAAGGCCATGTTGTTTGCTCCTGGTTTCGGCTGTGACCAGACTGTCTGGAAGACGGTTGCTGAGGCGTTTAAGGATGATTACCGGGTTATCCTCTTTGATTATGTCGGTTCTGGAAACTCGGACCTCCAGGCGTATGATTTTGTCCGGTACAACACGCTTGAAGGCTACGCCCAGGATGTCCTGGATGTTTGTGCTGCCCTGGATTTGGAGCAAGCTGTTTTTGTCGGCCATTCCGTCAGCAGCATGATTGGCATGATTGCCTCATTGCGCCAGCCGCAAGCCTTTTCCAGCCTGGTTATGGTCGGGCCCTCGCCTTGCTATTTGAATGACCCTCCGGAATATCTCGGCGGTTTTGAACGGGAACAGCTCCAGGGATTGCTGGAACTGATGGAAAAGAACTATATTGGCTGGGCGACCATGTTTGCTGCGACAATATTGAACAATCCGTCACGTCCCGCGCTTAAAGGGGAGCTTGAGGAGCGCTTTTGTTCGACTGACCCGCTTATTGCCCGCCAGTTTGCGGAAGCGACGTTTTTCTCGGACAACCGGAAAGACTTGCCGCGGGTGACCGTACCGACCCTGATCCTGCAATGCTCTGATGATATTATTGCACCTGTATCCGCCGGGGAGTATCTCCACCGGCACCTTCCAAACAGCGTCTTCAAGCAGATGATGGCGACCGGGCATTGCCCTCATATGAGCCACCCGGAGGAAACTGTACAGCTCATCCGCCAATACTTGAATGAGACATCTGTAGGCGTGCTAGCCTGATGGACGGCCTGCTGGATCACGCACCATGTGGCTTTATCACAATATCTGCTGAAGGCCATATCCTTGAAATCAATCAAACCATGCTTACCATTCTTGGCTGCCGGCGGGAAGATTTATCCGGCAGGCCTGTCAGCATTCTGCTTACCGTGCCTGCCCAGGTCTTTTACCAGCTTTACTTTGTCCCGCTTTTAAAACGGGAAAAGCGGGTGGAGGAAATGCATCTTTCCCTTCAATCACCATCTGGTGAAGAAATCCCTGTTATCATCAATGCGGTCCAAAGGGAGATGGATGGAAAAACCGAAACGGATTGCATCCTTATCCCTATTCGCAAGAGAAGCGAATATGAAAATGAACTGCTCATTGCCAAAAAAGAAGCGGAAGGTGCCCTTGTCGCCAAGCATAAGGCGCATTCGGAGCTTGGCATGGCGCTTAGGAACCTGAAGGACCAGCAAAGGGAATTGGTGAAATTGAACAGGCAAAACCAGAAGTTCAAACAGGAAACCGAGAAAGAGCTTGAACTGGCGCGAAAAATACAGGAAATTTCACTGACGGATCCCATTGATCACTCGGGGATCCAGATTGAATCCTACTACAAAGCTTCCCGGCAGCTTTCCGGTGATATTTACGGATTTTATCAAATCGATGACCACCGCTATGGAGTGATCCTTTTGGATGTGATGGGGCATGGAATTTCCTCTGCTTTGATCACCATGTCCTTGCACTCTCTTTTCCAAAGACTGATTCCAGGCGGTGCCCGGCCAGAGAAAGTGCTGAATGAGCTGGACTCGCATCTTCACAGCCTTTTTCAAAAGGAAGAAGAAGTAAGGCATTATTGCACGGCCATCTATCTTTTGATTGATATAAAAAGAAAGCAAATCGAGTACATCAATGCCGGTCATCCTTCAGCACTTTTGCAGAGTGTGACAACCGGGGAACAACAAGAGCTCGCTTCTACCAATATCCCGATTGGAATGTTTGAAGGCGCTGCTTACATACCAAAGACCATTTCCTATTCCGAGGGCGACAGGCTGCTGCTGTACACGGATGGCGTGACCGACTTTCTGGGCTGCAACCACCTCTCTCCCCTTTTAAAGGAAAACTGTTCCACCCCAATCGGCAGGCTGAAACAAATCATCATACAATCGCTTGAAGACAACCAACAGCCCTCTCAAAAAGCCGATGACCAATGCTTCATCCTTGCCGATTTAAAGTAATCCTTCACCAAACTAAAGAGTGCCTGACCCTCAGCGCTTTAACGCGCTGGGGGTCAGGCACCTTTTATTTTTTGTGCAGCAGCAGTTGTTTGATTTCGTGGATGTCTTTTTTGAGTTCCTGGTTCTCCCTGAACAGTCTTTCCATTTGTTCGTCGCGGTTGGCGTCATCTTCCTGGCCGAGGTAGCTCAGGATGACGGCGACAACGAGGTTCAGGATGACAAGGGCACCTATGATGATGAAGGAGACAAAATAGATCCATGACCAGGGAATCTCATTCATGACCGGCCGTGCTACCTGGCTGGCCCATGATTCGAAGGTGACGACCTGCATCAAGGTGAACAGCGAGGTATGAAAGCTGCCAAAGAATTCGTAAGGAAGCACTTCTCTGAAGAAGGTGGTTCCGATAATGGCATAAATGGAGAAAATCAGCACCGATAAGCCCAATATTCCCCCGAGTGCCGGCAAGGATTTAATTAATGAATCAATGATTTTGCGGAGTGCCGGAATGGCGGGAATCATCCGGAATAGGCGCAGCACCCTGATAAGCCGCAGGACGCTTACGAATGGAGTCGTGTAAAAGATAAGGCTAGCGACGACAATCGTGAAATCGAACACATTCCATCTCTCGGAGAAATAATCCTTAAAGCCAAGCCCAGTTATTTTCAGCAGCAATTCTGCCACGAAGATCCATACGATGATGATATCAAGAACCAGCAGCACCTTGTTCCCTTCAAGATACGTTTCGGTAACAATGACAAGGCCATTAAAGAGAATGATTGCGATAACAACCGCCTGGAAGTTTTTATGCTGAACAAGCCTCCTAAGACTCTCTCTCCATGAATGTTTCTTATCTTTATTTGAAAGCTCCATCATGTCCCCCTTAAAAATATTTTCCTATTAAACCAGGCCACTGCCTGATTGCTTGCTAAAAGCCAAACACATTATAACGAAGAAACAGCGTCAAATACAAAGCAAAACCCTTCTAGCCTGATAAGGATAATGGAGTTTAAGTGAACTCTTTTATTATTAAATAAAAATTTAGGTTTATCTTTATAGAAATAGGGTTAAATATCTGTTTATGCTGCAGAAATTTATTTAGGGGTGGATTATGGAAAATGCAACCCGTGTATTTTGGTATGCTATAGCTGTTTCCTTATTGGTTGTAGTCTGGGGAGCGGTTGCCCCGGAAGGTTTAAACGCGTTCACAACCGCTGTGACCGGCCGGATTCTAATGGATTTTGGTTGGTTCTATCTCCTGATTGTGCTCGCCATCCTTGTTTTCTGTGTTTACATGATGTTCTCCCGCTTCGGTCATGTAAAACTTGGAAAGAAGGATGACGAGCCGGAATTCAGCCGTCCGTCCTGGTTTGCGATGCTTTTTAGTGCAGGAATGGGCATGGGGCTGGTCTTTTGGACAACTGCCGAACCGATATCCCATGCGTTCATCAACAGTCCCTTATCTGATGAAGGGAGTAATGGAGCGATAAGGGAGGCAATGACTTATTCCTTTTTCCACTGGGGAATTCATGCCTGGGCCGTTTATGGCATTGTCGGACTGATTCTTGCCTATTTTAAATTCAACCGCCAGGCACCCGGACTAATTAGCGCAACGCTCACGCCTTTGCTGGGCGAAAGGCTTATGCAAGGAGCACTTGGAAAGTGGATTGATGTTTTGGCCGTGTTTGCAACAGTCGTTGGGGTGGCTGCAACGCTGGGATTTGGTTCCGCCCAAATTACTGGCGGCCTTTCCTTTCTGTTTGGGATTCCAAACAGTTTTATGGTCCAGCTCCTTGTCCTGGCTGTGGCGACGCTGCTGTTTATCTGGTCGGCCTGGTCAGGCATTGGCCGCGGGATAAAAATATTAAGCAATGTCAATATGGGGCTGGCCGCCGTCCTGCTTGTGCTTCTCTTCTTTGTCGGGCCGACACAATATATATTGAATATGTTCACCCATACACTCGGCAGCTATATTTCGAACTTTTTTAGCTTAAGCCTCAGGCTTGCTCCCCTGAATGAGGAAGGTCGCACCTGGATCAATAACTGGACGATTTTCTACTGGGCATGGTGGATTTCCTGGGCACCGTTTGTCGGGATATTCATCGCCAGGATATCCAGGGGCCGGACCGTCAAGGAATTTCTTTTTGGCGTCCTCCTCCTGCCGTCCCTGGTTTGCTTTATCTTTTTCTCGGTATTCGGCGTTTCCGCATTGAACCTTGAACAAAACGGGATAGCGGCCATTTCGGAATTCAGTCTCGAGACTTCCACGTTTGGCGTGCTTGCAGAATACCCGCTGGGCACTTTTTTATCGATGCTCACCATCGTCGTCATTGCGATTTTCTTCATTACTTCAGCGGACTCAGCTACTTTTGTTCTAGGAATGCTGAGCACCAATGGTCTCCTGAATCCAGGGAACCCAGTTAAAATTGCCTGGGGATTCCTTCAGTCGGCCATTGCAGCCGTTGTTGTCTTTTTTGGAGGGACACAAGGCTTGCAAAATATGCTGATCATAGCAGCCCTCCCTTTTGCAATTATCATCATCTTAATGGGAATATCCTTTTTTAAGGCGGTTCAGTCATCAACCCCAATAGTTAGAAAAACAGTGAAAAAATCGTAATTGGAAAAGCACTTCCCTCTTGTGGAAGTGCTTTTTTCTATTAGAGTCATTATCCTGCTCTTTTTCACGGAAATTGGATATAATAGAACCAGAGCCGTAAAACGACGGAATTGGCTGACAAATTGCAACAGGATTCAGCCTTATTTCAAAGGTTTTTACATAAGTCTTCAGCAAAAGGTCGTAATTCTTGACAAAAGAAATAGGTATTATATAATAATTGATATTGAATTAGAATTATTATAGTTAGTTAAGGGCAACCTTCTACTATACTGATTCTAAAATAAATTTTTTCAGGAGGATGACTATTATGTCTCTAGTCGGTAAAGAAGTACTACCATTCAACGCGAAAGCATTCCACAAAGGTGAGTTCATTGACGTATCTGAACAAAATTTCAAAGGTAAATGGAGCGTTGTTTGCTTCTACCCTGCTGACTTCACTTTCGTTTGCCCTACAGAACTGGAAGATCTTCAGAATGAATATGCGACTCTTAAAGAAATGGGAGCTGAAGTTTACTCTGTTTCTACAGACACTCACTTCACTCACAAAGCTTGGCATGACAACTCTGAAGCAATTGGCAAAATCGAATACGTAATGATTGGCGACCCAAGCCATGTCGTTTCCCGCAACTTCGACGTATTGATTGAAGAAGAGGGTGTTGCAGACCGCGGTACTTTCATCATCGATCCAGACGGCGTTATCCAGACTGTTGAAATCAATGCAGGCGGAATCGGCCGTGACGCAAGCCAGGTTGTCAGCAAGCTGAAAGCAGCACAATATGTTCGCAACAACCCAGGCGAAGTTTGCCCTGCTAAATGGGAAGAAGGCGGCGAAACACTTAAGCCAAGCCTTGACCTTGTTGGAAAAATCTAAGGAGTTCGATATAAATGGCACTAGATGCAGAAATCAAATCACAATTAGCCCAGTATCTTCAGCTGATGGAAGGCGATGTTCTGCTTAAGGTAAGTGCAGGTTCCGATAGCGTATCCCGCGAGATGCTTTCTCTGGTGGAAGAACTGGACAGCATGTCTTCCCACATTAAAGTGGAAAAAGCACAGCTTGAAAGAACTCCAAGCTTCAGTGTGAACCGTGTCGGCGACGACCCTGGCATCGTATTTGCCGGCGTCCCGCTCGGCCACGAGTTCACTTCCCTTGTCCTGGCCTTGCTTCAGGTGAGCGGAAGAGCTCCAAAAGCGGACCAGAAAGTGATTGACCAGATCAGGAACATCAAAGKGGAATTCAAATTTGAATCCTACATTTCCTTAAGCTGCCACAACTGCCCGGATGTCGTCCAGGCACTCAACATGATGAGCGTTCTCAACCCTGGCATCACTCATACCATGATTGATGGCGCTGCTTTTAAAGAAGAAGTTGAAAGCAAAGAAGTTATGGCAGTGCCAACAGTATTCCTTAACGGGGAGCCATTCGGCAGCGGCCGTATGACCGTTGAAGAAATCCTCGCTAAAATGGGAAGCGGCCCGGATGCATCCGAGCTATCTGATAAAGAGCCTTACGATGTACTTGTAGTCGGTGGCGGGCCTGCCGGCGCAAGCGCGGCGATTTACGCTGCCCGTAAAGGCATCCGCACTGGTATCGTTGCCGAGCGCTTCGGCGGCCAGGTATTGGATACTCTGGGGATCGAGAACTTCATCGGCACAAAATACACCGAAGGTCCAAAGCTTGCGGCCACCCTTGAAGAGCATGTCAAAGAGTACAACGTTGACGTGATGAACCTTCAGCGTGCCGTCCGTTTGGACAAGAAGGACTATGTCACGCTTGAGCTTGAGAACGGTGCTCTTCTACGAAGCAAAACCGTCATCCTTTCCACTGGTGCCCGCTGGCGCAATGTCAACGTGCCAGGCGAAGCAGAGTTCAAGAACAAAGGTGTGGCCTACTGCCCGCACTGTGATGGTCCATTGTTTGAAGGAAAAGACGTTGCCGTGATTGGCGGAGGAAACTCCGGTGTTGAGGCTGCCATTGACCTGGCAGGAATCGTCAAACACGTAACCGTCATTGAATTCGCACCTGAGCTCAAAGCGGACCAGGTTCTGCAGGAACGCCTGAACAGCCTGCCGAACGTGACCGTTGTCAAAAACGCTCAGACGAAGGAAATCACCGGTACCGACAAAGTAAACGGCATTACGTATGCAGACCGTGAAACGGGAGAAGAACATCATGTTGAATTACAGGGTGTCTTCGTCCAAATCGGACTTGTCCCTAACACCGAATGGTTAGAAGGCACACTTGAGCGCACTCGTTTCGGCGAAATTATCGTCGACAAGCACGGTGCGACAAGCATGCCTGGAGTATTCGCCGCAGGCGACTGCACCGACAGCGCCTATAAGCAAATCATCATTTCCATGGGATCAGGTGCGACCGCAGCCTTGGGCGCATTTGATTATATGATTCGGAACTAGAACCAAAAGAGCCTTGCTGGCACATTGTCAGCAAGGCTCTTTTTTATTTATTTTAAAATAATCTATATTTTCCCAATTCCATATTTTATAATAGGATAGGATTTTATATTTTAGATGAAGGAGTCCCCATATGCAGCATTCCACCATGCAGTCCCCGATTTGGGCCTGGCTAGTCCTCATCGGCGGCGGACTATTTTTAATTTCAGCGCTTCCGGGCATCATTTTCACAGTCCTTATGACCTTTTTTAAACCCAATGAACTAAGTCTTGTTTCCTTCATAGTGGCAGCCATTTCCGTCTCCATACTGGTTGTAACAGGCTGGGCGATGAAGCGGGCTTACCGGGCAATCAAAGCCTTCAATGAAGCGAACCAGAGCGCTATGGATGCCACAGCGCCAGCAGGCTCCCTGTCCGATTCTCCATTAAAAACAAAAAAGCCCATTTGGCCATGGGTCGTCATTGTTCCAGGCGTCCTGCTGATGATAAAAGCCGGCGCCGGGGTTGTCATGCTGCCGATCATGCCCCTTTTCCTGGCCGGAATGTCCACTGACTCAGGCTCAGCACCTGACTACCTGCCTTTCCTCATTATTGTGGGCGGGTACGGATTGATGATTGTATATATTATTTTGGTTGTGAAGGCAATTAAAGCATTGAGGGGGAAATAAACGAAGCTTAAGGGCTTCGTTTTTCTGTTTGGCTAGAAAATCGTTCTTTCCTCGCCCAGATTCCACTCAAGAGCCTAACTTGGAATTAATGATGGAGCTGAAGATAAAAATAAGCGGAAACTTTCCGGCTAAATGCTGAAATATGCTTTTTTCGTGGAAAATAAGGGGAAGTTTTCCGACTATGCCACGGAAAAATGACTTATTTCCACCTTTTTTGGTCGATAGGCGGAATCTCTCCGCCTATTTAAGCTATTTTTTATGCTAATTACTAATTAAGAGGAATTCCTCCGTCTATTTATCTAATCGTGCGCTTAGATTGATCAATAATCCTAAACGAGCACGGATCTTCACACCTCTCCAATCGAAGGTGTAGCTTTAGCTCCCCGTTATAAATATAAATGGTTTTTACTGCTTCAGACTTTATGTATCCTTTCTACAAATTTTCCAGCAGCACGTGATAATGGAACATTTTTTAAATAGCATATGCCAATACTCCTTTTGGGAATTTCCTCTTCCAGCCTTATTTCGTATAAATCTCCTCTTTCTAAATAATCCTTTGAAAACTCTTTTATTACACAAGAAATGCCTAAATTTATCTTTGTGAATTCTAAAACTAAATCATATGATCCAAGTTCAAACGCAGGTGAAATTTGAAAACCCCTTTTATTAAAAAAATTTTCCACATATACTCGTGAGTTGGATTTTCTCTCCAACAAGATAAGTGGCATTTTCATTAAATACTCAAAATTAATCGGTTTATCCGTTATTTTTCTATATTTATCTCCACAGACAAAAATATCATGAACCTCCTTACATGGTATGATTTCCAGGTTTTCATCATGGATTGGCAAGTTACATATCCCTACATCTGCCTTTCCGGATTTAATAAAATCACAAATTTCTAATGTGGTTCCATTTAATATGTTTAATCTAATCCCGGGGTATTTTGCATGAAACTCTTCCAAATAAGGTAACAAAAAGTAACGAGAGATTGTATCACCAACCGCGACACGTAATTGTCCAGTATTTAATTTATTGATTTCTAATATTTTTTCTTCTCCGACGTTAATCATTCCTAAAGCGGAATTAATATACTCATATAATAATTTTCCTTCATTTGTTAATACTATGCCCTTGGATGTTCGGTAGAAAAGTTGTATTTCCAATTCATTCTCAAGCTTCCTGATGGCTTGACTGACCGCAGATTGTGTCATATATAATTCCTGTGCTGCTTTAGAAAAGCTTTTACTTCCACTAACAACATTAAATATACGATATAAATCCAAGTTTCCAATCATATAAATCCTCCTTATATCACCTATAACAAATATTAATTTTACTTATATCATCTTTGAAGGGTATAGTAAATTTATAAATATATATAAATGAGGAAATAATTTTACATAAATTATACTCGCTTAGAGGAGAGATTAAATTGACAAGAGCCGTTGGTACAGTCGTTCGCGGGCTTCGTAGTCCTATCATTAACCAAGGTGATGATATCGAACAAATCGCAGTTGATACGGTATTAAATGCTGCAAGAATTGAAGGATTTTCGATTGAAGACCGTGATATTGTAACAATCACCGAATCCGTTATCGCTCGTGCACAAGGAAACTATGCAACAATTGATGATATAGCTACTGACGTAAAAGCAAAATTCGGCGACGAAACTGTTGGTGTTATTTTTCCGATACTTAGCCGTAATCGGTTTGCAAACTGCCTACGCGGGATTGCTAAAGGAGCAAAACGTATCGTATTGATGTTAAGCTATCCATCTGATGAAGTTGGGAACCACCTTGTAGATATCGATGAACTGGATAATAAGGGCGTAAACCCATGGACAGATGTATTATCTGAAGCTCAGTTCCGTGAACATTTCGGTTATATCCTACATCCATTTACTGGTGTTGATTACATTGAATATTATAAATCCCTGATTGAGGCCGAAGGTGTAGCGTGCGAGGTCATTTTTTCAAACAACCCAAAAACCATTTTGGATTATACAAAGAATGTTTTAACTTGTGATATACACTCACGTTTAAGAACAAAACGGATCTTATCAAACAATGGCGCTGAAAAGGTTTATGGGCTTGATGATATTCTTTCGGAATCAATCAATGGCAGCGGCTTTAATGAAGCTTATGGCCTGCTTGGATCAAATAAAGCAACAGAAGACAGCGTAAAACTATTTCCAAACAACTGTCAGCCTATCGTTGATGGGATTCAAGCAAAACTGAAAGAAATCACAGGCAAAACAGTTGAAGTAATGGTTTATGGAGATGGGGCATTCAAAGATCCAGTAGGTAAGATATGGGAGCTTGCGGACCCTGTTGTATCTCCCGCTTATACACAAGGGCTAGAAGGTACTCCAAACGAAGTTAAATTAAAATATTTGGCAGATAACAACTTCTCCCACCTTCGTGGAGAAGAGTTAAAACAGGCTATTTCTGAATTTATCCAAAACAAAGATGAAGACCTAGTGGGTTCGATGGAATCACAAGGTACCACACCTCGTAGACTAACGGACCTAATTGGTTCATTATCCGATTTAACATCCGGCAGCGGAGACAAAGGTACACCAATGGTCTATATTCAAGGGTACTTCGATAACTATACAAAATAAGTTTGATGTATTAAGGATGTCTCTATACCAGACATCCTTTTCCCTTTATGGCAGTATCGTTGAAGGAAAGAAAGCAAGAAAGGAAGAGAGAAAGAGCGAAAATGAAAACAAGCATAGGAGATTGGAAAAGCGGAATAAAGAATGGAATTCCCATTGCAATGGGTTATTTTGCGGTTTCGTTTACCTTTGGCATTCTTGCCAAACAAGCCGGGCTAAATCCGTTTGAAGCGGTATTGATGTCCGTGACTAATTTAACATCGGCTGGACAGTTCGCTGGGCTTACGCTTATTGCCAGTGCCGCAGCAATTGCCGAGATTGCTGTCACACAGCTAATTATCAACTCTAGGTATTTTCTAATGTCATTTGCTTTATCCCAAAAAATTGATCCAAACACATCCATTTTTCACCGATTAATCATGGCATATGGAATTACAGATGAGGTATTCGGAGTTTCCATTGCAGTTCCTGGAAAGTTAAGCCCTTATTACGCCTATGGCGTGATGAGTGTTGCGGTGTCAGGATGGGGACTCGGTACATTGTTTGGGGTTATTTCCGGAGATATTCTGCCGCCAAGAATGATTAGTGCATTAAGTATTGCACTGTTCGGAATGCTGCTTGCTGTCATTATTCCTCCGGCAAAAGGGAATAAAACCCTTTCTGGACTGATTGTCATTTCTATGGTGCTAAGCCTGGTAGTTGCTGAGCTGCAAATCCTTCAGTCCATCTCATCCGGAGCAAAAATTATCATCCTAACTATTTTAATCGCAGGTATAGCAGCGTTTGTCTTTCCGGTAAAGGAGCATACTTATGAATAATGCTATTTTTTATATCTTTGTGATGGCAGTGGTGACGTATCTCATTAGGGTTCTGCCGCTTACACTCATCAGAAAAGAAATCAAAAATGTCTTTATTCGATCGTTTTTATACTATGTCCCATATGTGACATTGGCAGTGATGGTTTTCCCAGCAATTTTAGATGCAACGGCATCGCCATGGTCCGCGCTAGTTGGCTTTATTGTTGCCATTCTTTTTGCCTACCGCGGAGTCAGCCTGGTGAGTGTTGCCCTATTGGCCTGTTTTTCTGTTTTTATAGTAGAACTGTTCTTGTATTAAGTGAGGAATACTAACCTGCTACAGCCTTAATACTAAAAAGCCTTTGGTGTATACCAGAGGCTTTTTCCATGTTTAATCTTCTCTTATTCCCTATTTTATAATAGTAAATAACTTATCTAATCACTGATTATCAAGCATAAAGGACCTGGAACTACCAAATTGTGGGTGGATCTTTTGGTTGGTATAATATAAATTGAAATTTACTTTTTTTAGGGTAACTATTGGAGAAAGCAGGGGGAAGAATGTTAATTGGATTAATAGTATTGGCAGGTTTACTTTTACTAGGTTTGGTATATGAACAAGTTTCACGGCGTGGAGATAACAGGAGACCCCATACTGGTGAAATGATTGAAATTGGCACTTATCGCCTTCACCTAACGGATGCTGGTCATGGCGGCCCCACGGTCGTCATCATTCATGGCGCGGGTGATAGCTCTTATTCATGGATGCATATTCAAAAAGAATTATCTAAGTTTACTAGGGTTATCACATATGACCGCGCAGGGATGGGCTCAAGTGATTCCGGTCCCGAACCAACTCCCGAACATACCATCAGAGAACTAAACAGCCTGCTAGATAAGACTGGAGCTCCTGGACCTTATGTACTTGTGGGTCATTCTTTAGGAGGACTGATCGCTCGACTCTACGCTTTGAAATATCCTAATCAGGTGGCTGGCTTAGTATTCTTAGATTCGACGCATGAGTTTCTCAAAGATGATGTCAAGTTCAAGCAGGGCTTTGCCTTCATCGGCTTTATGCTGAGGGTACAAAGACTGATATCTCCATTCGGCATTCCACGATTCCTTGGTAATGTTCTAGGCATTATTCCGATGTATACTCATGAACAGTCATATTACAAACAGCAGCTTAGCGCCGAGGAATACATGCAATGGAAAGGGATATTTTACAGTATTATTGGTGGAAAGACAGCTCAAGCGGAATTTAAAGGTGCATKGGCACATCTGGAAGCTGCTGCCAATCAATTAAATAACCGTACTGAAAAATTTCAACTTGGTGACCTTCCAATCGCTGTTCTAAACAACCCGGGATTTGGTGACCAATGGACCAAGATGCAAAAGGAACTGGCCTCCCGATCAACCAACCATATCCATAAGACTAGTGATCGTAAGGGGCACAGTCTGCAAATGCCACGACCCGAATATGTTATTGAAGCAATCCATCACGTAGTTAAACAAGTACAGGGACGTAACGGTCGAACTCTGGCTGAATCATATCAGGAACAAAAACAGCTATCCCCACTACTCAACAATCCTCAAAATGTTTAATAAATATGGAGGTGAGCACCACTCTAACCAAAGACTACCAATAAAGGCTCTATCCGCATAGTCGCGGATAGGGCTTTTACGGTTCACCGTAACATATCTAATTGAGGAGTGTCCAAGCTCAAAGTGATTTGGGTTTTAACATCCACTGCTTATGGGCAGAATAAGCATAATCTTTCTTGTAAACCCTCTAAGACTTCTTCCGGCACCTCCCTCACCTTAATATCCCCACCCAGGAAAAGCAGCCAATTTGTTATTTCAGCAAGTTCTTCGGGATTATTAACATTGACAAAAGACTTTAGAATGGCTGTGGCTTGGTAAGGATTTGTATAAGAAATGGAAAATTTTAAAGGATGGTACTTTTTAAACTGGGCAATCGCCTTTGGACCAAGGTCAAGGACAAGGTTGATTTCTTCTTCTTGCCTATCTAGTTTTTCTAAAATCTTTTTCCTGCTCAATCTTTTTTTGACAGGATATGCCTCGACATTTACAAGATTGTCGACAAGGAAAACTTTCCTTCTTTCTTCTTTTAATTCAAAGCCTTCAATCAGCCAATGGCTTTTTTCACGATAAAGGTGTAAGAGATAAATTGGATAAGACTTTAGTGCCTTTTCTTCTTTAATAGTAATCAGTAAATAGCTATCCAAAAGTATAATTTGAATAAGTTTTTCCAATATTGGATGAGGGAGGTCTGAAAGCTCAAGCAGATTCGGGTTATTCGGGTTGGTCCCTTCAAAAAGCAGGAGTTGATTCAAAAGAACAAGGTCATTTTGCTGGTTTTCTGAGATAAGGCCAAGTAATTTTTCAGCTAAAGAATGACGGCTTTTTAAATAAGGGAGTTGTAGATTTCTTGTCGCCATAAAGGCAATAAATAGTGCTTTAACCTCATTATCGGTGAAGCGGACAACAGGCAGGACAGAATTTTGCATGACAGAATAACCCCCATCTCTTCCAACTTCAGCGACAAGAGGCATCCCCATGGCTTCAATTTCCTTGACATCTCTAATAGCTGTTGAACGGGAGATATTAAATTCCCGCATGATTTCAGAAATTGTAAAGTGGGCGCGGTTGTTGATATAGCGCATGATGGTATTAATCCGTTCAACCTTTTTCATCAGGGCCTCCTAAAACAGTATCACTTTTTGACATGATTTACGGCTATTATAAACTCATCAAGTGAAAAAACATATCATTTGATTAATTTTAAAAAAGGAAGGTTTTTAACATGGCAAATTATAACATAGAAGAAAAAGACAGCTTTACCGTTTTAGGTTTCGGAACTGAGTTGAAGAGCGATTACACAGATTTTACTGGCATAATCAAGGAAAAGGCAGACTTTTGGCAGGCAGTCAAAGAAGATGGGAGGATTGACGCTTTAAAAGCCCTTGCCACCAATGACTACATTTTTGCCGTGAACGAAGCAGTGAATAACAAGATGATGCATTATGCCGGCGTCATGACAGAGGCAACGTTACCGGAAGCAACCAGAGTGATTCAATTTCCTAAGGGGGAATACGTGGTTGTTAAAGGGGAGGCGAGTACGGCCGATGAGTTGAGTAATCAGCTTACAGGCATCGCCTTTGGCCAGGTCTTGCCTGAAATAAAGGATTATGCTTATGTTGGCGGGCCAAATGCCGCGGTTGAAATGGGGCAGCGAAACGGCTTGGTATATGGTGAGTTCTGGATTCCTGTTGTCAGGAAATAAAGGAGGTATAGAGTTGCCCTATATAGTTGATTTTAAAAATGTGTCTATAATCGGTTTAGAGTCTTCACCTGTAGCAGAGGCACTTGCTGGATTACGTGCAAATGAAGCCCGCTACTTTATGAACAAATACAAGCATGAGTTTACGGTTGTACCAGCCAGTGAAAGTCCTGAGACTCTTGATTATGTGAACCGTATTTTGAAAGAAGAGCGTGATATTGAGTTTGCGGCAAAACCTTTGGAGACTTCGCGTTTTCAAGTGGAAAACATCCAAATTTCCTACGTCTTTTACGAGGATGGTCTTTCGGTCAATGTCATGTATACCATTGATGACTCTAAAAAGCGGGCTGTTGGTTTTAAGCTTTCCGAAGGCATGGAGGTACCAAAGGAGTTAGAAAGTAAGTTTAAGTTTGCCAGGCAGAAGTCTAAACTAGCCGGAACAATTCGGGGTTCGTATTTTGTCATTAAAGGGGAATATTAAAGATTAGCTAAAAAATTTTAATATTTCCTACCGATGAGCAGAAATGGGGCTTATTGCAAGAGTAAATGTTCATCCATACATTAATTTGATGTTACAGTTCAGGAGTAACAACTATTCTATTTAAGGAGTGATTGTATGTCTTTGAATTCTTATTTAATTTTTGACGGCAATACTCGAGAGGTCGTTGAGTATTATGCAAAAGTATTTGGACTAGAGGAACCTCAATTCATGACTTTCGGGTCGATGCACTCAGAGCACTTGCCTCCAGGATCAGAGGATTTAATCATGCACACTTTTTTAGAGATAGAGGGAAATAAATTAATGTTTTCCGATAATTTACCAGGGGCACCTTATCAACAGGGCAACAATTTTACACTAGCATATGTAAGTAATAATGAGAAAGCTATCAAAGATGCATTTCAAAAATTGAAGGATGGTGGTTCTGTACAGATGGAGCTGCAAGAAACACCTTGGAGCAAATTGTATGGCAGCTTGACCGATAAGTACAACATCCAATGGCAGTTTAATCATGAAGCCTAAACACAACACAAGGTAACTAATAGACCATCAGTTAAAAAAGAATTTTTTTAGCAGAAATACAATATGTGTATTTCTGCTTTTTTTGATTTCATAAAAACATCAATTTACTTAAGATACGGTTCACCACAACGCATCTAAATAAGGTTTTTTCTGTAAATTGATTTTACATGTAAAAACCTAAAAAAGAAGTCCAATTTCCTTTATAAGTTCTTGGGAAATTGGACTTCTTTTTATCTGCTGAGTAATTAATTTAAAATGAACTACCTTTTGTGCAAATCAAGTGCCTGGTAGGCTAGTTGATACTTTCCGCCTTCAGCAACCTCTGCATGGTACAAAGCCTTGAGCGCAAAGTTTTTCTCAAGCTCATGTTCTTCCATCAACTCTTTTAAACGTGTTTGCAATTCCTGATTATCTTTGATCAGTTGTTTCATTTGAGATTTGAGATACTTCATAATTAAAGCAATCCTTTCTATATCATTCGCCTTTTTCTATGGCAAATTCTTTATAAACACAACCTTAAGATAGTTGCCTTCTGGGAATTCTTTTATTGTTTTAAAGTCTTTCGGAAGGGAAAATTCCTCAACCAGCTGATATTTCCTGTTCATTTCTTTAAACGCCTGGTCAATAAAACTTTTAAACTTTTTTATATTAAAAGAGCTGGAATTGGTCGACGCTACGATCATCCCCTCATCTTCTGTTATTGAAATAGCTTCCTTTAAAAGATTTTTGTAGTCCTTTTCCGCACTAAATACCATCTTTTTTGACCGTGCGAAGCTTGGCGGATCCAGTATCACCATATCAAACGTTAGCTGCTTTTTCACCGCATACTTAAAGTAATTGAACACGTCTTCAACAATGATATCCTGTGACTCATAATCCAGCCCGTTCAAACTAAACTGCTCAATGGTTTTGTTTAAGCTCCTATTTGCCAAATCCACACTTGTCGTTTTAACTGCGCCTCCTATTGCAGCAAATACTGAAAACGCACCTGTGTAGGAAAATGTATTCAGTATGTTCTTTCCTTCCGCATAAGCATCCCTGATTCTCTTTCTTACGTCTCTTTGATCTAAAAATACACCAACCATCGCTCCTTCATTTAAGTAAACAGCAAAGTTTACCCCATTTTCTTTTACGATAATTGGGAAAGTTCCTCTTTCTCCCGCTACGAAATCATCTTCTTCAATATATTTCCCGCTGACATCAAATCTTTTCTTTTGATAAATTGCTTTAAACTCAACTAATTCTTTCAGAGCATTAATAATATACTCCCGAAAGCGGTAAATTCCTTTGCTATACCAGTTGATTAAATAATAGCCATTAAAATACTCTATGGTTAATCCGCCTAAACCATCGCCTTCGCCATTCACTATCCTGAAAGCATTGGTATCCGGGCTATTAAAAAAAGATTCCCTATACTTGATTGCAGCCTTCA
Organism: Bacillus sp. FJAT-27251; assembly: GCF_001273925.1. GTDB lineage: Bacteria > Bacillota > Bacilli > Bacillales > Cytobacillaceae > Mesobacillus_B. The sequence goes on from NZ_LIGG01000001.1 coordinate 1,067,227, forward strand.
TTTTATTCACAAAAAACCTTTGGTCGAGCTGTTCACTCTCGTTCCGGCTAAGAATCCATCCATACCCTTTGTTTTGTTTGCCAAAATAGCCTTTTGCTATGAACTTATTCCTTTCATCAACGAGTGAGATACTGGTTCCTTCTTCAGTAACATCGTTCCAATTCATTATGGCTTCCTTTGATATGAGGGGATAGCCACTTTTATATTTATTTACAAACTTGCCCTTTACCGTTAAAGTGACATCTTTTTTCATGTTGTCATCCTATCAAAATTATTTAATTACACCAAATATAGTTTGGTTATATGTGTTTTAAATAAAAACCTCATTTACTTATGGTAAGGTTCCCCCCGGTTAATCCGAAAAGCCCGATAGATCTGCTCGACCAAAATTAGTTTCATCAGCTGGTGCGGGAAGGTCATCTTTGAGAAACTTAACTGCTCGTCTGCCCGCTTCAGGACTTCACCGCTCAGTCCGAGTGAGCCGCCAATCACGAAGGCCACCTTGCTTTTTCCATAGGTGGCCAGTTTGTCGAGGCTGTCGGCCAGCTCTTCGGACGATTTCTGCTTGCCGTTGATGGCGAGTGCGATGACATAGGCATCGCTGCTAATTTTCGACAAAATCCGCTCGCCTTCCTTCTGTTTGACTTGCTCCATCTCCAGGTTGCTCAATTCCTCAGGCGCCTTTTCATCAGGCACCTCAACCATTTCAAGCTTTGCGTAGCTGTTCAGGCGCTTGGCATATTCCTCTATTCCTTGTTTTAAATATTTCTCTTTCAACTTTCCGACAGCAATAATCGACAAATTCATACATTATCCCCACTTTACGAACAGGTTACAAACAACTTACAAACAACATATCCACAATAGTTATCCACATATTCACACCGGTATCCACATTTAGTAGGCGATCATTCGTTCCCCACAATATATACAGCAGGTTTTCCACAGTATCCACAGCTAAAAGGGTGGTTTTCCACAGCCTCGAGCTTCTCCAGCTGAGGAGCAGTTTCCAGTTCATCTACCGCTTCATCCAGCGCCAACTCGACATGTTCGTCACAGCAATATATCATTTTGTTCCATTCTCCCATCATGTAATTTTAAGCTATCTTTAATTTATCCACAGACCATTTTATCATACCGGAGCATCCTCCTATCCACAAAAAAGGCAGAGAGTCTCCCCTCTGCCCATCCTGTCCTATTGCTCGACCGTCATTTTATCCTCGACCAACGTCATCTTCGTTTCCTGGAGCTTGCCATCACGGTAAAAGCTGATTTGCATTTCCTCTCCAGGTTCCTTCTCATTATACAAATGCTTTCGGAGGGCAACGACGTCCTCGATTTTTTCTCCGTCAAGCTCGACAATGACATCGTAAGCCTGCAGGCCTGCTTCCTGTGCCGGAGAGTTGTCCGTCACATCCAGTACAGCCACCCCATAATTCACGTCCTTAGGCAGCTTCAATTCGCTTTGCTGGTAACGCTCAGGAATCTGGTTGACCGAGCCAAGCTGGATTCCCATATATGGGCGTTTTACTGTTCCATGTTCCTCAAGGTCCTCGATAATCGGGATGGCATAGTTGATCGGAATCGCAAGCCCAATTCCCTCAACGGCCGACTGGGCAATTTTCATCGAATTGATGCCGATGACCTGCCCATCAATATTAATAAGGGCACCGCCGCTGTTCCCAGGGTTGATGGCTGCATCTGTCTGAAGGACCTCCGACTGCCAGTCAGGCTGCCCATCCTGGTTGATATCTATCGGGATTGCCCGCTCCAATCCCGAGATGATCCCCTGTGTCACAGAGTTGGAGAAACGCAGCCCAAGCGGGTTTCCAATCGCGATGGCCGGTTCGCCAATCCTGAGATTGTCAGAGTCGCCGAACTCCGCGACCGTCTCGACGTTTTCTGCGGAAATTTCAAGCACGGCCAAATCGGTCCACTCGTCGCCGCCTTTAAGGATCGCAGGGACCTTCGTGCCATCGCTCAAGCTTACTTCCAGCTCATTCGCCCCTTCGATTACATGGTAGTTGGTCACCACGTAGGCGTTGTCTCCTTCTTTTTTATAAATCACACCAGAACCAGTGCCAGCCTCCTGTCCCTGGACACTGCCAAACCAGAAGCCGCCCCCGGTTTGAATATTGGTAATCCCAACTACCGCACTGCCTGTTTTTTCAACGGCTTCGGTAACTTCTGTCACGACATCCACCGAGATGTTTTTTGCCGCACCCGGAGACTCATCACGGGAGTCCGGCTGTGCCGGCCCATTTTGCGGCTCCACCTTATAAGGCAGCAAGCCATATTCGGAAAGCAGCGGCGTCGAGAAAATAATCAATAAGCCGCCAATAAGAGCTCCAGCGAGGGATGTGAGAAAATAACCGCCCCTGCTTCCCTTTTTCCGCTGAATGCGGGTGTGGTCATCATCATAATAGCCCAAATCCTCTCAGTCCTTTCGATTTCATCAATATGTACTATTCCATCCATCTTTATTATACTCTCTGCGAAAAAGATTTTTAATTAATAAACCCCTGCAATACGTGTAAAAAAAAGAAGAAAGGAACATTTCCCTTCTTCTCTTCCCTGATTATAATCACGGTAAAACCTATACCGCTGTCAGGTCTGTTGGTATTTTCGCATCTGTATCATAAAGGTCCACCTGTTCGCCAATGACGACTCCCCGGCTTTCAAGAGTCTGTGCCACCGACATCCTTGCCAGGTCCTTCATGTTGTTATCAAGGCTTAAATGAGCCAGGTAAATCCTCTTTGTTTTGTCGCCAATCACTTCACTCATGGCAAGCGCCGCATCCTCATTGGACACATGGCCATAATCGCCAAGGATCCTTCTTTTTATGTTCCATGGATATCGGCCCATCCTCAGCATCTGCACGTCGTGGTTGCTCTCGAAAACATAGGCATCCGCATCGGAGATAATCCCCTTCATCCGGTCGCTTACATAGCCTGTATCGGTGATCAGGACAAGCTTCTTGCCATCCTGATGGAAAACATAAAACATCGGCTCTGCCGCATCATGGGAAACTCCGAAAGATTCAATATCGAGATTGCCAAAGGTTTTGACTGTCTCCATGTCAAACGTGAACTTTTGTTCAACCGGGATTTCCCCAATCAGTCCGTCCATCGCTTTCCATGTTTTTTCATTCGCATAAATCGGCAGCTTGTATTTACGGGCAACGATCCCCAGACCTTTGATATGGTCGCTGTGCTCATGCGTCACCAGGATTCCCGAAAGATTTTTCATTTCCCGGCCGATTTGGGCGAATAAAGCATCCATCTGCTTTCCGCTCAAACCTGCATCGACCAAAAAGCGCTGGTTTCCACTCTCCACATAGATCGCATTTCCCGTACTCCCGCTGGCGAGAACACTAAAATGCAAAGTCATATTTATTCACTCCGTTGTTTGGTTTTCACTGCTGTCCAACTGGATGACCTGGCCTTCAAAGGCATGGACAAACAGGTTCTCTTCCCCATTAACGACGATTCTCCAGGTCGGGGCAAGAACCTGTGAGGCCGTGAGCTGTACGAGTGTTGAATAGCCGAGTTCCACTTTGGTAATCTCGGTCCGCGGTTTCAAAAAGCCTCTTTTATAAAGCGTTTCAATCGCACTAAGCGGGGCCAGGACTTCCTGTTCGTCCGAAAGCTCTTCAATCACTTCCAGAAAGGTTTGTTCAAAGGTATCCACTTCGTTTTGCTCATTGATAAAGAAGGTGAGTTTCGCATTCAGGTTATGGTACATGGTTTTGCCTTCGTACTGCTGGTAATACGTAATCGTGCCTTCATCGTCGTTCTTTTCCCAAAATCGGTACTGGTCGGCGTGTTTGATATCATTCCGGACCGCAGCGATAAACTCGTCGGAATTAAACTTGCCTGTCAATTCCACTGGATTCTCCAGGTAGCCTGTAATAATGGCCCCTTCACTGCTGCCAAGCTTCTGGACTTGGTTGGGAGACAAGTCCTCCGGCTTGAACACCTTCTGCCTTACACTGACATACCGTTCTTTCACCAGTTCCTGCGGCAGCCCACTATACGTGATATCATCGTTTTTCAGCTTTTCTTCCAGCGAAACTTCTTTCATAAATTCATAGTTTGCTTCATCCCTTGTGGAGATGAGCTGATAGGCCAGATAGATATCAAGAAGAAGGAAGGAGATGATAAAAATGGTTTTAATTCTGCTCCAATCCATTTTTTACCTCACCCCCATTCAAGACCAGCTCGCGCCAAACATCATCGTACTGGTAAAACCAGCCCGGCTCCAGGAAGACAAGCGAGGAGTCCTCGGAATCCCTGGTCATATAGTAGCCAGGTGAAATATCCTTTAGCAATTCAGGCTTCAAATCGGGCTTTTGTTCGAGGATTTCTACAATCTCCCGGCCGGAAGGAAGCTTTACTGAATTATTCATTTCCGGATTTAGCGGCAGCTCCAGGTGGAAGCTTGGCCGGATATACCGGTTGATTTCACTCTGCCCCCATACCTGGAGGATTTCCGACATCCCAAGCTGGTTAAAGATAGGGTAGCCTTCCTTGCTGTAGATCCTGAAAATGACCCTCTGGTTAAAATCATCCTTGTACACATAGCGGTAATTGTCTGTCCAGCCGCCATGCGCATTGACGAAATCGATGCTTTTTTGGACAAGGTTGGTGGTCCCGATGACCGCCTCATTCCCCTTGAATGGATTGATATAGTAAATCATGCTGGTATTGCGGTCCACTGTCATTTTACTGGCTTCATCGGCATACTCTTCCCCATCCGATACCGAGCTCCTTTGGACGAAGCTCGGGTCCCTGAACAAGGCTTCCTTTAGCATTTCAGGTTCAATTGGATTCCGGTAATACGTATATTTCAGCATTTCGGTCTGCTCAGCGGGCAGGTAAATATTCTTCCCGTTATGAAGCTGATAAGCAAAGTACTCATTCTGTCGGGCGCCTTTTGCCTGAAACTCATCTACAAACTCGGAAACAGCCGTCAGGCTTACATGGCTTTTATAGGCATTCTGGTTCTTTGAAGAGTAAAAGTAAATGGACGCTTCCTGCCCGCCTGATTCCGAATGAATCAAAATACGGTCAAACTCGAATTTGGGCAAGTCCCTGTCTTCAAAATTCAGCACTTTCCGGTAAAGCTCTACGGGAACTTCTTCCGGAAAAATGATTTCTGTATGCTCTCTCTGCGACAGCCTGTTCAGAAGCTCACTGCCTTTTTCAGGGGTTTTCGCGACATCGTAATACTTCCATCTGCTAATCATCGCCACAATTTTATCCATCTCGCTATTGCGGATGCTTCCATATGTTTTCCCGCCAAGATGGTAGATTACCTGATGGGGCTTCACAATTTTTTTGATTTCCTGCTTTGCCCCGATTGTGACTTCGTTCACCGTTTTCTCATTCCCGACCATTTCATAGTTTGGCTGGAAGGTCCAAATATTCCACGTAAGAATGGCGCTAAGGATGATGAGAATCGTTAAGGTGGCTGTTTTAAAATTTTCATATGTCATGACCAATCATCCTCTGCTGCGTCATATGGAAGGCTGAACGATATGGTGGTTCCCTTTCCTTCCACACTCTCTGCCCAGATTTCGCCGCCATGGGCCGTAACCATTTCCTTGGCAATGGCCAGCCCAAGACCTGTTCCGCCCAGTTTGCGTGACCTGGCCCGGTCAACCCGGTAAAAGCGGTCAAATATTTTCGTAAGGTTATCCTTCGGTATTCCAACCCCTTCATCTGAAACGCTGATGGTTATCTTGCTTTCTTCCTGTTTCACCTGGAAGGTGATCCTTCCCCCTTCAGGTGAATACTTCATCGCATTGGAGATGATATTATCAAGAACCTGGGTGACCTTGTCTTCATCAATTTCGACAAAGATGGCATCGTTGGGAATCTTGCGGATGAACGTCACATTCTGGTTTTTGGTGAACTCAAAACGGTCAATGATCCGGTTGAAGAAAATCGGGAAATCCACCCATTCTTTTGAAAGCCGGTAATCCGTACTATCCATTTTCGAAAGCTGCAGCAGGTCGTTGACCAGGCGAATCATTCGTTCCGTCTCGGTCTGGGTCGTCTGCAGGAATACCGGGGCTATTTCTTCATCCTTCCAGGCCCCATCAGCCAGCGCTTCAAGATAGCTCCGCATCGTGGTCAGAGGCGTCCTCAATTCATGCGATACGTTTGCGACAAACTCGCGCCGCTCCATATCAATCTTTTCCTGCTCAGTTATGTCATGGAGCACGGCAATCAAACCGTTTACAAATCCGCTGTCCTTCTGGATGACTGAAAAATTGACCCGCAAAACAAACGGCTCGGTCGCTGTGCTGTAGTCTAGGATTACCGATTCCTGTTCCTGAAGCAGATCCTCCAGCGTATAATCCTCTTCAAGTCCCAATACCGACACAATCGGTTCGGACAGGACTGTTTCACGTGAAACATCCAGCATGTTGGCAGCCGGTTCATTGATCAGGATGATTTTCCCTTTACGGTCCGTGGCGATGACACCGTCTGTCATATTCGAAATGACCGAACTCAGCTTCCGCTTTTCTCCCTCGGTCGTAGCAGTTGCTTCCTGTAATTTTTTCGTCAAATCATTAAAAGTCATGGCCAGCTGTCCAATTTCGTCCTGGTCATATACTTTTACTTTCCGTGAAAAATTGCCTCTTGTCATCGCAAGCGCCTGCTTTTTCATGTCCGCAATCGGCCTGGTGATGGTACGGGCAAGCAGGATTCCCAAAAGCGCTGTCAGGATAAGCGCTATCCCTGTCCCGGTAAAAAGAATCCGGTTGATATCTTTCATTTGTGAAAAGATGTTTTCCACTTTGGCTACCAGATAAATTGCGCCAATCACCTCACCGCCTGAATGGATGGGCGTGGACTGTACCCAGATGCGACGGGGTTTGTTTGTTTGCATATCCACCTGGATGCTGCCTTCCTCCTTATCAAGGAGAATCGAACGTTTGATTTTCAGCTCTGTCGTCCTTTGTCCAACCACTCCCTGCTTGCTGTCGTCGGAAATGCCGATAATTCGGAAATTGCTGCCGTCAATCACCCTTATTTCCGAAATATCCTTGGCTACATAATCTCGCAAAATATCGCTGATATCCTCTTCCCTCGTAGGGTCTTCCTTGCCGCGCTCCCTGACCATTTCCTCCTCGACATCGTAAACCAGCATATTTACCCGCTGCTTCAGGGAGTTCTGGTAATTGGTCATGAGCGTGTCTTCGAGCTGCCTGACAAAATAAACGCCAATGATCTGCATCGCAATCAAAATTAACAGCACATAGATGATGACGAACTTAAGGTGGATCGAACGAAAAAAACCAACTTTTTTCATCGTATTGAATTACTCCTGCTCATTGCGGAGATAATAGCCCACTCCACGGCGTGTCACAATCCAGGTTGGATGGCTTGGGTTGTCCTCAATTTTCTCGCGCAGGCGCCGTACCGTCACATCTACCGTCCGCACATCGCCATAGTAATCATAGCCCCATACCGTCTGAAGAAGATGCTCCCTGGTCATTACCTGGCCAATATGCTTTGCCAGATAGTGCAGAAGCTCGAATTCACGGTGTGTCAGTTCAATCGTTTCCCCGCGCTTGGAAACCACATAGGCATCCGGGTGGATGGTCAAAGAACCAATTGTGATTTCATTGGACTCCACTTCATCCTCCGGTTTGGCTGCAACCTGCTGGTGGCGGCGCAAATTGGCTTTCACACGTGCAATCAGTTCCCTTGTGCTGAAAGGCTTTGTAACATAGTCATCCGCTCCTAGCTCCAGCCCCAGGACCTTGTCGATTTCTGAATCTTTAGCTGTCAGCATGATGATCGGCATTTCATATTTTTTGCGGACTTCCCGGCAGACTTCCATTCCATCGCGCATCGGCAGCATGATATCAAGCAGGATGATGTCCGGCTGGACCTCTTCCACCAATTCAAGAGCGGTATCGCCGTCATAGGCGCAATGCACTTCATAGCCTTCTTTTTTTAGGTTGAATTGCAGGATATCTGCAATTGGCTTTTCGTCATCAACTACGAGAATTTTCTTTTGCATGTCCATTCTCCTTTTCCCATTTAATGTCTATTTAAATATTGAAGTATTTTTAAAAAAGACCTATCTTATCTATTTTACTTCATTAAGAGCGAAAACTGAATTCCTGTGATGGTTAACTAGGAAACTTCTTATTGGCAATTTACTGGTAAATATTGAAAAGCCTCTAGTCACCAGAGTCTAGAGGCTTTCCTTCTATCTTTTGAGAACACTCATCGGGTTGACAAGCTTTCCGTTTTTATAAACTTCAAAATGCAGATGGACTCCGGTAGAATCGCCTGTTCTGCCCATTACGCCAATCTTTGAGCCGCGCTCCACCGTCTGGCCGGGATTGACCGAAATCGAAGCAAGATGGGCATATACGGTGCGATAGCCATTTTGATGATCGATGACTACCTTGTTCCCATATCCGCCATCATACCCGGCTGAAACCACTTTGCCATTGTCTGCGGCTTTGATGCCAAGGTCGCCTGGTCTCGCTATGTCGATGCCCTTATGCATCTTTCCCCAGCGATATCCCATTTGGCTGGAGATATACCCTCCGCCTGCAGGCCATACAAAACTTCCTTCACCGCGGGAAGGTATCACTTTGGTTCCCTTGATGATGATTTCTTTTACAGGTTTCTGGATCTCGGTTGTCTGAAGGGCCTTCTTTTCAACTACCCTGCCATTCCGTTCCGAAACTCCATATGTAATTCCCTTCAGGCCGTCCTTTCCTTCCTGCTTCACCTTTGTGTCGCCTTTGAACATGGAAGCATCTTCGACAACTTCCCTTTCGTGAGGAATTTCTTCCGTCTGGTATACTTCCTTGCTGACGATCACCTCGGCAAATGGCTTATGGAAGGTAACCTTGAGTTCCTGGCCTGGCTTAAGCACCGAATCCTCCGTCATTCCTGCGTTCAGGCTGATCAGCTGCTTCAGGGTCAAGTCATGTCTGCTGGCGATTGTACTCAGAACATCACCCTGCTCTACCTTATAGCTTTTTTCTTCCAGGGTGCCTTTTTTAAATAGATTGACTGCTTCTTCTACACTTAAAAGTTGTTTCGGGTCAACTTTCGCCTCCGACATTGAAACTTCTTCACTGAGAGAAACGTCTAATAAGCGAGTTTCATTTTCTTTTAACGGGGGTAATGGATTAACAGGAGCCTCTTGCTGTTCCTCCAGCTCTGCAAGCTGCTCTTCTGTTACATAATCCAGCTTGAGATTGCGGATGGCCTTTTCTGCTGACTCCTGGTCCTTGACATGGGCGACTTCCTTTTCACCGATCACAAGGGCATAGGCATTCGCCTGGATGCTAAGTTCGCTGTCCAGCTTTTGAACGACCTCATCCGAATCTGCCTGCGAGACAGACTGGAAAACCTGTTCCGGAACATAGGAAAGTTCCTCTCCAAGTTCCAGTTCAATTCCTTCATAAAGCTTTTCCATGGCAGCGGTTTTTTCTTCAAGCAAGGTTTCAACCTGGCCTTTATCAGCCACTGTACCCACAAATTTATTTTCTACATATACATGATAGACCGTTGTCAGGTCTGTCTTTTCTGCTGCAGCTGTATTTCCTGTTCCAAATGTCAATGCAGTGACAGCCATTGCCGCAGCGGCAACCTGTCTAAACGCCGGTTTTATTTGAACGGACAACTTGCTTCGCAAGCTCAGCAGCTTCTTCTTCAAATTTCCCATGATATCCTCCTGCAGGTACACGAACAAGGGACTAGTACCAATAGACTAATAGATTTATAAACAATACCCCTATACCTTAACATAAAAAGAAATGGAAAATGGGGCGATGCATTGTTATGTAACAAAATTGTATAATTACTGACATTTCTCATCCTGTTTTGTAAATTAATTGTAAGAAGGGGATGAGGAAAATGGCAGATGCCCATGGGAAAATTAGTCGAAAAGTCCAGGATAATAAGGGATTATCGCCTTTGTTGGAGATTTCTGCTGTTGATTTTTGATGAATCCCTGTCTGAACAGATTGAAAAGATATATATTACAGCATTATAACAGTGCATAAACACAAAGAAGGAATGCGCCATGTACGCATTCCTTCTTTGTATGGCTCAGGACGGAATCGAACCGCCGACACAAGGATTTTCAGTCCTTTGCTCTACCGACTGAGCTACTGAGCCGTATTGAGTTATTTTCCCGTTTAAGAGTTGGTGCGGGTCCTTTGCTCAAAAGACCTTCGGCCTTTCTCGCAGGTTGCCGCAGAAGCTGTCTCAGAGAGGTTAGCAACCTGCTCTACCGACTGAGCTACTGAGCCTATGAGCCTAACTGATCTATGTAAAAATGGTGACCCCTACGGGATTCGAACCCGTGTTACCGCCGTGAAAGGGCGGTGTCTTAACCGCTTGACCAAGGGGCCATGTTAAAAAAACATGGTGAGCCATGAAGGACTCGAACCTTCGACCCTCTGATTAAAAGTCAGATGCTCTACCGACTGAGCTAATGGCTCTTTATTATACTTGATAACCTATTACTGCTTACCATACTCAGATAAGTTATACCGCATCTTAGATGCTCGAAAGACCTCCCGGCCTTTCTCGCAAGTTTCCACTGATGCTGATCAATGAAGCAAGAAACTTGCTCTACCGACTGAGCTAATGGCTCTTTATTATAATTGAATTTACCCTATCGCAAATTCGCTAATCGTCTATCGTTCGACAAATTTCTTAGCCGTTTTAGACGACTTGTTTATATTAGCATACAAAATTAGGAGAGTGCAATGCTTTTTTTAAGATTTTTTTAATATGCTATTTTTATGGGTAACCTCTTTTCTAACTTTAAACCCAAAACGGATCTCCATCGACCTTATGGAAGAACTCTTTCAACGAAAAAGGTCACTGAGGCAGCGTGTCAGTACCTTTTTTGACCGGGTCAACCGTAAAAGAGGCACTGAGAC
>NZ_LIGG01000001.1:1079014-1113447 GCF_001273925.1 Bacillus sp. FJAT-27251
AAAAGAGGCACTGAGACACCTTGTCAGTACCCTTTATCACCCAAAACGGTCCTCCTCCCTTCATGAAGGACCTTCTCCCGGCTGCTTCTGCAAAAACCGTTCGCCATCACCTCTGTTTCCTGCTTCCCCCTTTCCTCCCTAGACAAAAAGCCTCCCAACACCTGGGAGGCTTTTAACAAACTAACTATTATTTTTGGCGCCATGGGCTGCGGACGACGTTGGTCTGGTTGCGGTCCGGGCCTACGGAGAAGATGGATAATGGAATTCCCGTCAGCTGGGATACTCTTTCGATATAATGCCTTGCATTCGCTGGCAGCTCATCGAGGGATTTGCAGCCGGTAATGTCTTCCGTCCAGCCTGGCAGCTCCTCGTAAACAGGCTCGCACTGTGCTAGGGCTTTGAGGCTTGCAGGGAACTCTTCGACTACTTCACCGTTCAGACGATAAGCAACACAAATCTTAAGTGTTTCGATACCGGTCAAGACATCGATGGAATTCAGCGACAGATCTGTCAGGCCGCTGACCCTGCGGGCATGGCGGACAACCACACTGTCAAACCAGCCGACGCGTCGGGGCCTTCCGGTTGTTGTACCATATTCGCGGCCGACTTCACGGATTTGATGGCCGATTTCATTATCCAGTTCCGTTGGGAACGGACCATCGCCGACTCTTGTTGTATAGGCTTTGCAGACACCGACCACATGGTTGATTTTGCTTGGTCCGACTCCTGAACCAATGGTTACCCCGCCGGCAACCGGATTGGATGACGTTACGAACGGGTATGTTCCCTGGTCAATGTCGAGCATAACCCCCTGCGCACCTTCAAACAAGACACGGCGGCCCTCATCAAGGGCATCATTGAGGACAACAGACGTATCGCACACATACTGGGCGATCTGCTGGCCATATTCGTAATATTCGTCAAGGATGTCTTCAAGCTTGAAGCCTTCTATTTCGTACATCCGTTCAAATAAACGGTTCTTTTCTTCGAGATTGCGGGCCAGTTTCTCTTCAAACACTTCGCGGTCAAGAAGGTCGGCAATCCTGATGCCCACGCGCGCTGCCTTATCCATATAGGCAGGGCCGATCCCTTTTTTCGTTGTGCCAATTTTATTGGCGCCTTTGCGTGCTTCTTCAACTTCATCCTGTTTTAGATGGTACGGAAGGATAACATGAGCACGGTTTGAGATTCTCAAATTGCCTGTGTCGACTCCCTTGTCATGCAGGTAGGCAAGCTCCTGCACAAGCGCTTTCGGGTCGACAACCATTCCGTTGCCGATAACGCATGCCTTATCACTATAGAAAATTCCGGATGGGATTAAATGCAGCTTATACGTTTCACCGTTAAACTTAATGGTATGGCCGGCATTGTTTCCTCCCTGGTAACGCGCAACGACTTCAGCATTCTCGGACAGGAAATCAGTAATCTTCCCCTTGCCCTCGTCTCCCCACTGTGTTCCCACAACAACAACTGATGACATATGAGATGCACCTCCAAAGGTCTATGTAAAAGTAATATTCTCCATCAACAAATTAATTTTACCAGTTCCTGTACATTCAAGTCAATTAAACACGAACGTTTATATGAATATTTCAAAATATGTTCGTGAAAACTAGTTTTCTATGATAAAAAAAAGACTAACCATATGAAGGTTAATCTTTAAGCCCCAGGCGGAATGGAAGATTCCCCATAGCGCGTTTCGAGGTTAACGAATTTGTTGTACTCTTTTACAAACGCAAGCTGGACCGTGCCAACCGGGCCGTTACGCTGTTTGGCAATGATGATTTCAATGATGTCCTTGTTCTCGGATTCTTTGTCATAATAGTCATCACGGTATAAGAATGCTACAATATCGGCGTCCTGCTCGATACTTCCGGATTCACGGATGTCAGACATCATCGGGCGCTTATCCTGGCGCTGTTCAACACCGCGGGAGAGCTGGGACAGGGCGATGACAGGAACCTCAAGTTCCCTCGCCAAAGCTTTAAGGGAACGGGAGATTTCCGAAACCTCCTGCTGGCGGTTTTCCCCTGAACGTCCGTTACCCTGGATGAGCTGCAAGTAATCAATCAGAATCATTCCAAGGCCTTGCTCCTGCTTCAGGCGCCGGCATTTGGAACGGATCTCGCTGATTCTGACCCCTGGAGTATCGTCTATGAAAATACCGGAATTCGATAGGCTGCCCATGGCCATCGTCAGCTTTCCCCAGTCTTCATCCGTAAGGGAGCCGGTCCTTAAGTTTTGGGCATTGATATTGCCCTCGGCACAAAGCATACGCATGACCAGCTGCTCAGCTCCCATCTCAAGACTGAAGATGGCGACATTCTCAGCGGTCTTGGTCGCCACATTCTGGGCGATGTTTAGCGCGAACGCTGTCTTACCAACCGAAGGACGTGCGGCCACAATGATCAGGTCATTCCGCTGGAAACCGGCTGTCATTCTGTCCAGCTCGGCAAAACCGGTGGCAATGCCCGTGATATCGCCAACACGGTTGTGAAGGAGCTCAATATTGTCGTATGTGCGTACAAGAACATCCTTAATATTGTGAAAGGCGCCCGCATTCTTCCGCTGGGCCACCTCAAGGATGCTTTTTTCCGCCTCACTCAGCAGGGCTTCCACTTCATCTTCCCTGGAATAGCCATCCTGGGCAATCCCTGTCGCCGTCCGGATCAGCCTTCTCAGCAAGGACTTTTCTTCGACAATCCTGGCATAATATTCAATATTGGCCGCCGTCGGAACAGAGGCCGCAAGCTCGCTCAAATAGCTGACCCCGCCGGTATCCTCCAAAAGCTTTGCTGCAGCCAGTTCCTCGGTGACGGTAATCAGGTCGACCGCTTTCCCTTTGTCATTCAGGTTTAGCATCACATCAAAGATTTTTTGGTGCGCCGCCCTGTAAAAGTCTTCGGGAATCAAAACTTCAGAAGCAACTGTCAATGACGATGGTTCAAGGAATATCGCTCCCAACACAGCCTGTTCCGCTTCCTGGTTCTGCGGCGGCAGCTGGTTGGCAAATAAATCATTCATATGCAAACCTCCMTAAGAGGATCATTAAAGAAAAAAAGTGATCAGCAAAAAGACTAATCACAGAAGAAAGACAGAAAAGCATCGTCGTCCGCTTTTCTGCCGGCACTTTTATTCTATCATGTTTTGCTGGATAAGGAACTGGAAATTAGTTTCCTTCTTTTACATGCACGTTCAAGGTAGCAGTCACATCGGTATGGAGCTTGACTGGAACCTTTGTATAGCCAAGGGCACGAATGGCATCGTCCAGTTCGATTTTGCGCTTGTCAATTTTAATTTTATGCTGTTTCTGCAGGGCTTCGGCAATCTGCTTGCTAGTGATGGAACCAAACAGGCGGCCGCCTTCTCCTGACTTGGCTGTAAGCTCCACTGTCAGCTTTTCGACCTTCTCTTTCAATTCCTGCGCCTGCTTCAGCTCTTCCTCAGCCTGCTTTTCTTCCTTCTTCTTCTGGGCGCTCAGGGAGCTCATTGCCGCTGAAGAAGCTTCTACGGCAAGGCCTTGCTTGATCAGGAAGTTATGCGCGTAGCCATCTGCCACATTTTTCACTTCGCCCTTTTTACCTTTTCCTTTAACATCCTTCAAGAATATGACTTTCATTCTTTGTTTCCCCCTTCCAAGTATTCGGCAATTGCATTCTGGAGGGCCTTTTCAGCCTCTTCCACTGTACTGTCAGGCAATTGGGTTGCTGCATTGCTTAAATGTCCGCCGCCATTCAGGCTTTCCATAACAATCTGGACATTCACCTCTCCAAGTGAACGGGCACTGATGCCGACAAGGCCGTCTGGCCTGTTGGCGATGACGAAGGAAGCGGACACCCCATCCATCGTCAGCAGCGTATCCGCCGCCTGGGCAATCAGCACATTATCGCTGATTTCATCTTCCGGCGAGGCAGCAATCACGATGCCTTCTTCATAAAAATACACATTTTCAATGATCCGCGCCCGCTTGATGTAGGTATGGATATCTTCCTTCAAAAACTTCTGGACAAGGACCGTATCGGCTCCATGGCTCCGCAAATAGGAAGCGGCATCGAAGGTCCGCGATCCTGTCCGAAGCGTAAAGCTCTTCGTATCAACGATAATCCCGGCCAGCAGGGCTGTCGCTTCAAGCATTTGAATCCTGCCGTTTTTCGGCTGGTATTCCAGAAGCTCGGTGACCAGCTCGGCAGTAGATGACGCATATGGTTCCATATAGACAAGCAGCGGGTTTTTAATGAATTCTTCTCCCCGGCGGTGATGGTCAATGACAATGATATTCTCAAGCCTGTGCAGCAGGCGTTCATCAATCACCAGTGACGGTTTATGGGTATCGACAACAACAAGAAGCGTATCATCAGTGGCGATTTCGTAAGCCTGCTCCGGAGTGATAAAACAGGAATACAGCTCCTCTTTCTGCCTGATCTCCTCCATCATTCTTCGGACACCAACATCGATTTCCTGCTTATTGACCACAATATAGCCTTCGCGATTGTTCATCTGGGCGACTTTTAAAATGCCGATGGCCGAACCAATCGCATCCATATCGGGATTCTTATGTCCCATAATCAATACTTTGTCGCTTTCTGCGACCAGGTCCCTCAGCGCATGGGAGATGACTCTCGCCCTTACCCGGGTCCGCTTTTCCACCGGATTCGTCTTGCCTCCGTAGAATTTCACTTTCCCGTTCGGCTGCTTTACAGCCACCTGATCGCCGCCGCGCCCCAATGCGAGGTCAAGGCTCGACTGGGCCTGCTCGCCCAGCTCGGGGAGCGAAGACACACCCGTTCCAACTCCCACGCTCAGCGTCAGCGGTACATTCTGCTTGGATGTCGTTTCCCTCACTTCATCCAGAATGGAAAACTTGCTCTTTTCCAAAAGCTGAAGAATATGTTCATTAAAGACGCCCATAAATCGTTCGGACGAAACCCTTTTAAGAAAAACACCATTATTGGTTGCCCATTTATTCAGGATCGAAGTAACCAGATTGTTCAGGCTGCTCCGCATATGGTCATCCATTCCCTGCGTCAGTTCGTCATAATTATCAAGGTAAATAAAGGCGATAACCGTTCTTTCGTCATGATAAAGCTTTTCAATCTCTGACTGCTCTGTTACATCAAAAAAGTAAAGCAGTCTTTCCTCAGCCTTATGAATGACCCGGAATTTCCGGTCATGCATGGAAATGATTTCTGTTTCGACTTCCTGCTTGATCAATGGGATCACGGCATCCGCCACGTCATACAGGGAGCGCCCCACAAGGGAATCTTCCTGAAAGCAGGATGCGATGAACGGATTGGTCCACTCGATATAGTAATCATCATTGATCAGCATAATTCCAATCGGCATCTCCATCAAGGCTTCTTCGCCGACTTTTTTTATACGATAGGAAAGGGTCGATATATATTCTTCGGTTTCCTGTTTGGCCTTTTCAATCATCCGGAAGATGAAAAAGATAAACAGCCCTGTAACGATATAGCCAGCGGCTCCTATCATCCAGTTATAATAGGACAGCACTCCAAGAAGCACCAGGACCGCAGCTATTAATCCGTATAATGGTAAACGAACTTGTCGCCTTTCCAAATGTGAAGGCATGGACTCAGCTCCTATAGCATTAGTTTCCGATTACTTCTTTTCCTCAAGACGTTTCCGCAAATCAAAACCTAAGTCAATTATACCTAATATCCTGACAATATAAAGGAGAATTGGTATCAGAAGAGCCAGGATGACCGTAACCACAAAGATGGCTTTAGAATACCCTTTAACATGGTAAAAATAAGCGATAAGCGAGAAACCCTGCAGCAAAATGAGGAATTGCAGGACAAAGAGCAGATTGGTCACCGCCCATACCCAATAGCCTCCCGTATCAGGAGAAATCAGCATGGAGGAAATCAGCGAAAACAAATAGTACCAGAGAACACTTTTTGGCAGTCTCAGCTCCCTGAATGGCCTCCAGCGGGAAACGTCGATGCCGAATCGCTTCAGGATCGGAATCGACACAAGCTGCACCAGGAATACAATCAGGAAGGACGCGAGCACAAACATGCTGGGCATCAAGGTTTCCATTAACTCAACAGTGCCTTCCAGCTGCTTCATTACGCCATCATCCACGGTCTGGCCCATTCGTTCCATCATTTCGGCAGACATTGAAATGGATTCCCTGAAAGCCGCAAGCATCTCATCAATAAAATTGATTTGGAAAAGGGCTACAGCTGCTGCATACTGAAGAACGGTATTTACCAGGAAAACAAGGGACCCTGCCACAAAGATGGCCAGTCTTCCTTTCCCTTTTGAGATCATATACCCCATTACTGCACCTGTGGAGCCATGGGCCAATGCAAGAGGAATCGCCAGCAAGGATCCAAAGATGAGTGAGATCAGCACAGCTGCAACTGTAAACACAGCAGCACTCTTGCCATCATTCTTCGCTGCAAACATCATGAATGGCAACGGCATGAACAGTGTGGCCACAAGGCCAAGCCCAGGAACATACAGCGATATCAGCAGCAGGACAGCTAAGATGGCCAGCAGTATGGCACCCTCTGTCAGTTTATATGTATTTCTATTCTTCAAGTCTCCACCTCTTTACAACAAAAAAATCTCCATAAAAACTATTTTAGCGAGTAGCGGTCCCAGATTCAACTAAGGGGGCCTATGACGACAAAAGGCAGCGGGAAAGCCCGCTGCCTTTTGTTAAGTATATACCAAAGTATATGCATCTGAAATTAGATAACTGTCCAGCTCCAGCGCCTAGCCCCTCGAGGTCATAAGCCACTCCGGAATTGAAGGCAAAAAACGCCTTCTATCCCGGAGCGTCTTATGCTTGTCGGGGCTAAGCACAAAGGAAAACTTCTTAGAATAAGCATCGCAGGAACAATCCGCTTTTAGATTGTTCCGAAGGCGCTTCCGCTTCTAATTACTCGCCTGACACGTATGGCAGTAATGCCATTTGACGTGCACGCTTGATTGCAACTGTCAGTTTACGCTGATACTTAGCGCTTGTGCCAGTTACACGGCGTGGCAGAATCTTGCCGCGCTCGGAGATAAACTTTTTCAGAAGATCTACATCTTTATAGTCGATGTGAGTGATTCCGTTTGCTGTGAAGAAACAAACTTTACGGCGCTTCGCACGTCCGCCTCTGCGTCCTCCCATTGCCATGGTCAATTCCCTCCTTGTTTGATCAGATTATATAGTAACGTCCGATTTGAGTTAGAATGGAAGATCATCATCCGAAATGTCGATTTGTCCGCCACCAGCGAATGGATCTTCATCCAGTCTCGTGTTTCTTTGGGGCTGTCGTTGATTCTGATTTCCAAATGGAGAATCTTGCTCATTCGAGCGGGAAGGATAATTCCCTCCGCGGTCAAAATTCTGGCCCTGGCTTTGACCTTGACTTTGGCTCTTAGGCTCAAGGAACTGGACGCTTTCTGCCATTACTTCCGTAACGTAGACGCGCTTTCCGTCCTGTCCTTCATAGCTGCGGGTCTGGATGCGTCCATCAACACCTGCAAGGCTTCCCTTTTTAAGAAAGTTTGCGACGTTTTCAGCCGGACGGCGCCAAACAACACAGTTAATGAAGTCAGCTTCCCTCTCTCCCTGCTGGTTCGTAAACGATCTGTTCACGGCCAGGGTGAAGGATGCTACCGCTACTCCATTCGGTGTATAGCGGAGTTCCGGGTCCTTGGTCAAACGGCCGACAAGAATTACACGATTCATCATCAGTATCAACCCCTTTCCTTCCAGCTGTGTTCCAGAAGGAAACGTCAGCCAAAAGTTCTTTTATATAAATTATTACTTTTCGTCTTTGATTACGATGTGGCGAATGATATCTTCGCTGATTTTAGCAAGACGGGAGAACTCGTCAACCGCAGCTGGTTCAGCATTCACCTGAAGGAGTTGGTAGTAGCCGTCACGGAAATCATTGATTTCGTATGCAAGGCGGCGCTTGCCCCAATCCTTAGCTTCGCTAACCTCCGCACCATTATCAGTCAAGATGCCGTTAAAACGCTCAATCAACGCTTTTTTCGCTTCATCTTCAATGTTTGGGCGGATGATGTACATAACTTCGTACTTTCTCATCACTGTCACCTCCTTTTGGACTAACGGCCCATAAATGGGCAAGGAGCAATTATTCATTACTCACAAGGTAAAATTATAGCATAGGAATAATCCAAACGCAACTCTTGTTTGGGCTTGTCCATGATTTGCTAAAATTGTTTTGGTATAATCAAATACTAACATACGTTCGTATTTTTGTCCATTCTATTTATTTCTAGGCTGTGTTAAATGAATCTGTTGATTTCCGTTCCAGGCGCTTCGCTTTCCGCGGACGGCCCGGGAAGCCTCCTCGGCGTTTACACGCCTGCGGGGTCTCCCCTGACCTGTACTCCCGCAGGACATTGAATGTGCTTCCTTGAACCTGCCCACGCACGAAGAAAATGCGTTAGCATTTTCGAGGAGTCTCGCACCTTCCACTCCAATCAACAGGGTTAAAATAAATGGTTATGATTAACACAGCCCAAACGGACAAAAACCCCCGCAAGCCTTACGCTGCGAGGGAACAAATAACTTACACATTAAAACGGAAATGGATGACGTCTCCGTCTTTTACTTCGTATTCTTTTCCTTCGAGGCGCACTTTGCCTGCTTCGCGGGCTGCGCCCATGGTGCCGGCTGCCAACAGGTCGTCATAGGACACGGTTTCGGCACGGATAAAGCCTCTTTCAAAGTCGGAATGGATGATGCCCGCACATTGAGGCGCCTTCATGCCGCGGCGGAAAGTCCAGGCGCGGACCTCCTGCACTCCTGCTGTGAAGTAGGTCGCAAGGCCAAGCAGGCTGTAGGCCGCCCGAATCAGCTGGTCAAGGCCGGATTCTTCGATGCCAAGCTCTTCCAGGAACATTTCCTTTTCTTCGCCCTCAAGCTCGGCAATTTCTTCCTCGATCTTTGCACAGATGACAATCACTTCCGCATTGTCGGCTGCAGCATATTCACGCACTTTTTGAACATATTCATTGCCGCTCGGATCCGCTACATCATCTTCACCAACATTCGCTACATATAGCATCGGCTTGGTGGTCAGCAGGTGAAGACCCTTGACAACCTTGGCTTCTTCCTCTGTCAGCTCTACAGTGCGTGCCGCTTTTTCATTTTCAAGCGCTTCTTTGATCTTAACAAGCACCGGATGCTCCACTAAAGCTTCCTTATCCTTCTGCTTGGCCAGTTTCTCAACGCGGCTTATCCGCTTGTCAACGGACTCAAGGTCGGCAAGGATCAATTCCAGATTGATGACTTCAATATCGTCAATCGGATCCACACTACCAGATACGTGGGTAATATTCTCATCAGCAAAGCAGCGGACCACCTGGCAGATGGCATCCACTTCACGGATATGGGCCAGGAACTTGTTCCCAAGGCCTTCGCCTTTGCTCGCGCCTTTGACAATGCCGGCAATATCAGTGAACTCAAACGCTGTCGGAACAGTTTTCTTTGGCTGCACCAATTCAGTTAGTTTGTTTAAACGATGATCAGGCACTTCAACAATGCCGACGTTCGGGTCGATGGTACAGAATGGGTAATTGGCTGATTCGGCTCCAGCCTGTGTAATTGCATTGAACAAGGTCGACTTCCCGACGTTTGGAAGCCCGACGATACCTGCTGTTAAGGCCATCCTTGTCACTCCTCTATAAAAATATCTATTCAAACCAGTCAGTTTAAACGAATTTGCCTCTCACAATTATAGAGAGTTCACCATAAAAAGACAAGCCGCCGGAGATGGCGGCTTTCACATGCATTATGCTTTTTCAAGATTGACGAGACAATCATAAACGGTGCTTCCCTGGCGGTTGTCAGACTCGGCATCGGATGTGAGCATATTGACCGGCCCGCCAAACTTGCGCCAGATCCCTTCATCAATGTTGATTGTCCCGGGGTGGGCAATTTTTAAAACAGCCGTTTTGCCGCGGATTTCCCCGCGCCCGTTCCATACCCGGACAAGGTCCCCGTCCTTTAGCTGTTTAGCCTCTGCAATATCGGGGCTCACCTCTACCTTGACCTCCGGCTCTTTCGCAAACAGATGAAAGTGCTGTGAATGATTGGAACGGAGCGGATGGATGGTCAGCAGCGTATATGGATATTTTTCAGCGAGGTTGGGGTCGGTCCACTTCGTTTCTTTGGGCAGGGACAAGGAAATTCGTCCTCCGAATCCTGCTTTTTCCGCAGAAGCGGAAGTGAACTCATATTTCCCGCTTGGCGTCCTGAATTTATAGTCGCTCCACGGAATATGGTCAACAGGCAATTCTGCATGCTTATCAGTTCTTAAGCGCTCGAGATTGATGCCTTGCTCCTCCAGCTTGGAAAGTCCCATCCCAAGGAACTCCTCCCGGGTATAGGCGAAGTCTTCGCCAAAACCAAGCCTGTCCGCCAGCTCCGTCCAAATCCAGGCATCCGTTTTTGCCTCGCCAGGCGGTTCCACAAGCTTTGGCCCGTGATTGACATAATGATGGTACATGGACGAATAATACACATCTTCTGTTTCAAAGACCGAGGCAACCGGTAAAACATAATCGGCAAGCTGTGCCGTATCTGTCATGACCTGCTCCATGACGACCAAAGTTTCCAGCGAGGAAAAGGCATCATGGACTTTTGTGCTGTCTGGCACCTGGGTTAGCGGATTTCCGCAAGTGACGATGGCCATCTTGATACCAGGGTCGGCAGCAGTCAGGATTCCCTCCGCCTGCTGCATCATGCTGAAGCTGCGGTGTGCTGTCTTTCTATGAGGCAAGGTGAGGCTGGCACTGTCGAAACTCTGTCCTACCTGCCGGTTCGCATAGTTCGCTCCTCCGCCGGGAATCCCAATATTCCCGCTCACGGCCACAAGGGCATCCATCAGCCTGATTGTATTCCCTCCATTGGCATAACGCTGCATTCCCAGGCCAAACAAAGTCGCAACGGGCCGCTGTGCGTAAACTTCCGCCAGCTCGGTAAAAGTGAGCTGCGGCACTTCCGTATAGGCGCTTAGTTCCTCAAGGGTTACGCTATCAATCAGCTCTTTTAAATCGGCATAACCGATGGTATGGTTTTCAATGAACTTCCTGTCCTCAAGGCCAAGTCTAAGCATTTCCTTGATAATTCCGGCTGCCAGCAGCCCGTCAAATCCTGGTTTCACCGTAATATGCCGGTTTGCCATTTTCGCTGTGGCATTGTAAAGCGGATCAATCACATACACCTTTGCGCCTGCTTTTTTCGCCTTTTGCAGGGCTTCAAACAGATGCATATTGGTCCTGGCGACATTTCTTCCCCAAACAACAATGCTCTTGCTGTTGGAAAGGTCTCCGGGAGCATGGCTGTAGGCATCGCCGAAATCCCAGCACTGCGCTTCGATTCCGCTTCCCCAGCAAATCGAACCCGTAAGCTCCGTAACTCCGCCATATGCATTGAAAAACCGGCTGTCCAGTTTGGTAAGAAGGCCGCCATTCGCATAATCATGGCTATGGAGCACAGAGGCTGTTCCATAGGCTTCCTTGTAATGCTGCAGCTTTCCGGCTATCTCATCCAAAGCCTGCTTCCAGCTGATTCTCGCAAACTCACCATCTATTTTTTTCAACGGGTACAGCAGGCGGCCACCAGAGTTGACACGCTGCTCCAGCATCCGGCCCCTTCCGCAGATCTTCCCCCTGGTAATCGGATGATCTTCATCGCCCTCGATTTTTGTCACTTTCCCATTTTCGACTGTCACCTTGAAGCCGCAGCTGTCCCAGCAATTAAGCGGACATGCGGAATGAAAAACGTTCGCCATTTACTCCATCCCCAAACCTTATAGAGATTTATCCAGAATGCAAGATTCCGTTATCTTTTTAAAAAAGAAGCAGGTTCACTCCCCCTGCTCCTGCCTTTCCAGTACCTTCTTCATTTTGCGGGTAAAATCTTTTCTTGGGATCATGACGCTATGCCCGCAGCCTTCACACTTAATGCGGATATCCATGCCCAGACGGATGATTTTCCAGCGGTTCGTTCCGCAAGGATGGGGTTTTTTCATCTCGACCACATCATTGAGCTGAAACTCTTTTTGTTCCACTGTTTTCCCTCCTTCAACTTCCCGGTTGTTTTCTCCTTGCTTCCTCTTCCTCCCTTGATGTCATAACAAGACGCGGATAAGGAACATTGATGCCATTTGCATCCAGGACCTGCCTTATCTCCTTGCGAAGAATCCTGCCGATATACCAATGCTTCATTGGCTGGGTTTCCGCCACAATCCGCAGCACCAGCTCGGAGGCTCCAAATTGCTGGACTCCAAGCAATTCCGGCTCCTTCACAATCTCTTCATATTTTTCGGTAAGCCCGGCCAAAAGATCCTGCAGCACACGCTCTGTCCTGTCGATATCACTTTCATAGGCAATTCCAATGTCAAGGATGGCCACACTATTATGCAAAGAGAAATTGGTGACTTCCGTAATACTCCCATTAGGCAAAATATGTACTTCGCCCGTAAAACTTTTGATTTTGGTTGTCCTTAAGCCGATTTCATCGACTGTTCCTTCAAACTGGCCAATCCGGACAAAATCACCAACTGAAAACTGGTCCTCAAAGATGATGAAAAATCCGGTGATTACATCTTTCACCAGGCTCTGTGCCCCAAAGCCCACCGCCAGGCCGACAATCCCGGCACCTGCCAACATGGCCTGCACATTGATCGTCAACACGGAAAGGATGGTCATAATCGAAATAAAAAAGACTGCATAAGTAAGGATATTTTCCAAAAGCTTGATCAGCGTCGCATCCCGGCGCTCTGAAACCAATCCCAATGGAGTCTTCGTTTTCAAATTGAAAAACTTGCGTATGGCGGATTTCCCCAAACGAATTACCAATCCCGAAATGATGAGAATGGCGATAATTTTAAGCAGTCCTTCGCCAATAGTGAACCACATCTCTTCATTGGTAAATCTATCAGCGGTCATTTGCCAGAACTTTTCTGTCTTGCTCATAACATCACCTGCCTAAAATAATGAAACATATCCATTTTATCAAGTATCCTTCCATCATGCCAATTCAAGAGTGCATTTCATAATATTGGAGGAAGTTACACACCTATCTTTTGTTTAAATGTTTCTTTTTACAGGTATGTATAGATTAAAAAAAATTTCCGTATACTGGTATTATGAATGTAAGGGAGTGGAGCCAATGAATCTTAATTTTTTTGACAGGAAGGGCAGCCCAATCAAAATCAATCACGAAGATACCCATGCTGCCGCCAAGCTTGCCGAGAGCATGCTTAGCCTTCTTCCTGCCTATACAAATCGCCCCATCGTCTTTGTTTGCATTGGAACCGACAGGTCTACAGGTGATTCATTGGGTCCACTGATCGGCAGCTTTCTGGAAGAAAAGAGCATTTCCCCTTTTTATGTCTATGGCACACTCGAAGACCCCATCCATGCCGTGAATCTTGAAGACAAGCTGAACGAAATCAAGCAAAAGCATGTCCATCCATTCATCATTGGCATTGATGCCTGCCTCGGCAGGCTGAAAAGTGTAGGCTCCATCCATATCAATTCCGGCCCATTAAAGCCAGGGGCAGGAGTCAACAAGAATCTGCCTGAAGTCGGGGACATCCACCTCACCGGGATCGTCAATGTCAGCGGCTTCATGGAGTTTTTTGTCCTCCAAAACACAAGACTGAACCTTGTCGTTAAAATGGCCAAAACGATTGCTGAAGGAATCCATGAGACAAGTCTTCTCCTGCCAAGAAAACAGACATGGACCGAGATCAAGTGGGATATAAACCGTGAACAGACAACTTGAATAATAATAAAAGGAAGGCCGTTGACAATCGGCCTTCCTCTATTTTTTAAAATAAAAGATTATACCCATATTGGGCTGCTACAGCCAGCAAAGTAACGACTATGCCCGGCAGGAGATTCGCCACTTTGATGTTTGTCAGGCCGACAAGGTTCAGGCCAATGGCAAAAATCATCACTCCGCCTGTGGCCGTCACTTCCACAATGAAACTGTCCATCAGTTCTGCCGGGATAATCCGGTCAATCTGCGTCGCAAAGGCAGCAATTGTTCCCTGGTAGAGCATGACAGGGACAGCCGAAAAGATGACACCTATGCCAAGCGTCGTCGTCAAAATCAAGGCGGTGAAACCATCGATGATCGCTTTTGTGTAAAGCACATCATGGTCGCCGCGGATGCCGCTGTCGAGTGCCCCGATGATCGCCATCGCTCCGATGACAAAAATCAGGGTGGCCGTCACAAACCCCTGGGAAATGCTGCCCTGTCCTTCACTGCCAATCTTCTTTTCAAGCCAATGGCCAAGGCTGTTCAATTGGTCATCAAGATGGAGATACTCTCCAATCACGGCTCCGATGACCAGGCTGATTATGACAATCAGAAAGTTTTCGCTCTTAAAGCCCATCTGCAGGCCGAGCACCATAACCGAAAGGCCGATTCCATACATCACTGTCGTCTTCATTCCCTCGGGAATCCGATGCAGCAGCTTGCCTAGAAATGTACCAATGATAATCAGCAGGCCGTTCACAATTGTTCCTAGTAAAAACATCATTTTCACCCAAATCCAATATTTCGTTCAGCGAAATTTTTCTTATAATTTACCATAAAAAAAGTGAATTTCCCATTCATTCTTTATTAGCAGGCGAACTTGGCCAAAAAAAGAAGCCATCCCGCAAGACAGCTTAAGAGTCTGATTGGCCGATCAACTCTAAAATCCTTTCAAGGTCTTCCTTCGAAAAGAATTCAATTTCAATTTTCCCTTTATTTTTGGTCTGCCTTATATGGACGGTCGTGCCAAATCGTTCCCGCAAGTGGTTTTCCCTGTCGGCAATGAAGATATCCTTGCCTGGCTGAGGCTTTTTCTTTGTTTCACGTGGAACGGTTTCGTTAAGCTGCTGGATCAGCTGTTCAAGCTGACGGACATTTAGCCCCTCTTTAATCGTCTTTTCGGCAATCAACGGCAATTTGTCTTTCTGCCTCAAACCAAGCAGCGCCCGGCCATGGCCCATTGTCATTTTCCCGCCCGAAATCAGTTCCTGGATCTTTGGAGGAAGGCTTAGCAGGCGGATATGGTTGGCCAAATGAGGACGGCTCTTTCCAAGACGCTTTGCCAGCTCTTCCTGGGTGATGCCCAGCTTTTCAATCAGGTTCTGGTACGCGGCTCCCTCTTCGATTGGATTGAGGTCCTCACGCTGAAGGTTTTCAAGGATGGCAAGCTCCATCATTTGCTGTTCGGTAAGCTCCCGGACAACAGCGGGAACTGTCTCAAGGCCCGCCTCCCTGGCTGCCCTGAAACGCCGCTCGCCTACCACGATTTCATAGCCTTTTATTGTCTTGCGGACAATGATCGGCTGGAGGATGCCATGCTCAAGGATTGAGTTTTTCAGCTCCTCGATTGCCTCTTTCTGAAAGACTTTCCTTGGCTGGTAAGGATTCGGACGCAATTCCTTGATGCTGATTTCCTTGACGGTTTCTTCTTTGCCAACTTCCATATTAAAGAAAGCATTCAAGCCTTTTCCCAAGCCTTTAGCCATTTGCAACCACTTCCTTTGCAAGTTCTAGGTAAACTTCGGCTCCTCGCGACTTTGGATCATAGATGATAATCGGCTCTCCATGGCTTGGAGCCTCGCTAAGGCGGACATTGCGGGGAATAATCGTTTTATATACTTTATCCTGGAAGTACTTTTTAACTTCTTCAATGACCTGGATTCCGAGATTGGTGCGGGCATCCAGCATCGTCAGCAGGACGCCTTCAATTTTAAGGTCATGATTTAAATGCTTTTGCACCAGCCTTACAGTATTAAGCAGCTGGCTCAAGCCTTCCAGCGCATAATATTCGCATTGGACCGGAATCAGCACCCCGTCTGATGCCGTTAAGGAATTCAATGTCAATAATCCCAGCGACGGCGGGCAATCTATCAATATATAATCATAGTCTTCTTTTACTTCCTCAAGGGCCCGTTTCAGCCTGACTTCCCGGGAAATAGTCGGCACGAGTTCAATTTCGGCGCCAGCCAGCTGGATGGTAGCCGGAATCGCAAACAGATTATCGACAGCTGTCGGCCTGATTGCAGACTTGGCATCCACATCATCGACAAGGACATCGTAAATGCAGCGTTCGACATCGGCCTTTTCAATGCCAATTCCGCTGGTCGCATTGCCTTGCGGATCGATATCGACCAATAACACTTTTTTCCCTATGTATGCCAAGCAGGCCCCCAGGTTAACCGAGGTAGTCGTTTTTCCAACCCCGCCTTTCTGGTTGGCAATCGCAATGATTTTGCCCACATTGTCACCTACTTTCAAAACCTTTAAGATTCTCCCGTTTGGAGGGAGCTTATCATGGATTTCCCTTAAATTTTGTCAAACAGTCATGTATTCTATTTTACCATGAAAAAACACGGTCGAAAGGCTTTTTAGAAAAATATCACAGTCTGGCAAACTTCGATTCTTGCAAAAAAAAAATGCGAGAAACAGCGGTGGCTTCTCACATTTTTCCTTATTTTTTCTTTGGGATCTTAATGGTAATCTGGTAAAAGTCCTCGTGTTCCTCTTCCTCGGACTTGAGGTTGATTCCGGAATCGGAAACCATCGACAAGGACTGGCGGATTGTATTGACAGCAATGCGCATATCCTTGCTGAATGCCTTCCGCTTTGGCTTCGGAGGCTTGTCATCCTGGCTCATCATCTTTTCGACGCGGGCTTCCGTCTGCTTGACGTTCAAGGATTTCTCAATGATTTCATTAAGCAGCTGGACCTGCTTGTCCGCATCTTTCAATGGAATCAGCGAGCGGGCATGACGTTCCGAAATCTGCTTGTTCAATAAGGCATCCTGAACTTCCTGAGGCAGCTTCAAGAGGCGGAGCTTATTGGCTACCGTTGATTGTCCTTTCCCAAGGCGCTGGGCAAGAGCCTCTTGTGTCAGGTTATGGATCTCCAGCAATTTTCCATAGGCCATTGCTTCTTCAATCGGGGAAAGCTCTTCCCGCTGAAGGTTTTCTATCAATGCAACAGAGGCCGTCTCTGCGTCGGTTAAGTTATTGACAATTGCCGGGACTTCCTCCCAGCCAAGTTTCCTCATCGCCCGCCAGCGGCGTTCACCCGCGATGATCTCGTACTTTCCGTCTTCAAATTCCCTGATGACGATGGGCTGTATCACTCCGTGCGTGTGGATTGTACGGGCGAGCTCCTCAATTTTTTCATCATCGAACACCGTTCTTGGCTGAAATCGATTAGGTACGATATCGTCAATAGGAATTTTTCTTATTTCATCTTTCTCTTCCGTTTTTTCTGCCGTGACTGGTTCCTGCTTTTCTCCCAGGCCAAAAAAGCGTGAAAAAGAAGGCTTCATTCCCCTGCACCACCTTTATGAAACTCCCTATATCATATTTCTCTATAAGAAAGACAAGTTCCTGCCTATAAATAATTATAAACCAAATTCGAGCTTTAGGTACCCCTATTCGATGGGAGATTTATTAGGGGTACCTGGTTTGCGCGGATACTGCTTCGGCGTTTTCTTCTCTTTTTCAATGATCAAAACCGTGCGGTCGCTGTCTTCTACAGGCAGCCTGAAGGAATGGACTCCTTGGAGCCTCCCGCCCAGCACATGGATCGCCTTTTTGCCCTTCTGAAGCTCGTCCTCGGCCTGTCCGCCTTTCATCGCAATGAACTGTCCGCCGACCTTCGCAAGCGGCAGGCATAGTTCGCTAAGGACGGAAAGCCTCGCAACCGCCCTCGCCATTACGACTTCGTATTGTTCGCGATGCTGCTTGTTTTGGCCGAATGTTTCGGCGCGGTCATGGATGAAGGTCACGTTCTCGAGCTTCAGCTCTTTTGCCAAATTCTCAAGGAACGTAATTCGTTTGTTTAAGGAGTCAACAATTGTAACCCGCAGCTTTGGAAAGGCGATTTTCAGGGGAATGCTTGGAAAGCCTGCCCCTGCGCCTACATCACATAAATTCAGCTGACGGTCAAAATCGAAATGGAAGGCCGCTGAAACAGAATCATAAAAATGCTTCAGAAACACTTCTTCTTTGTCGGTAATTGCCGTCAGGTTCATTTTTTCATTCCATTCAACCAGAGTTCTTAAATAGGTTTCGAACTGTTCCATCTGCCAATCAGTGAGAAGAATCCCCTTTTCAGCCAGAGATGCTTTAAATTGTTCTGGGTTCATAAGCCTGCCCTCTCAAAAAAAGTTTGTCTTACTGGTTCGAAATGCGGGCAATCCGCCCTTGTTCAATATAAACAAGCAAAATCGAAATATCAGCCGGGTTTACCCCTGAAATCCGGGAAGCCTGGGCAATCGAAAGCGGGCGGACTGTTTTTAGATTATGCCTCGCTTCTGACGCAATTCCGGTAATCGCATCGTAATCAATGTTCTCCGGAATTTTCTTGTCTTCCATTTTCTTCAGGCGGTCCACCTGCTGAAGCGATTTTTCGATATACCCTTCATATTTGATCTGGATTTCGACCTGCTCTTCAACCTCTGGATCCAGCTGGGTTTCAGGCGGTATCAAGGCTTTAATATGTTCATACGAAATTTCGGTACGCTTAATGAAGTCGGAAGCGCGGATTCCATCTTTAAGTTCACTTCCGCCAAGGGAGCGGATCAGCCCCTGGACTTCTTCGGAAGGCTTGATGATGATGTTCCGAAGCCTTTTGGTTTCTGCTTCAATCGCAGCCTTCTTCGCAACGAAGCGGTCGTAGCGCTCATCGGAAATCAGGCCAAGCTCGCGGCCGATGCCGGTCAGGCGCAGATCGGCATTGTCATGCCTCAGCAGCAGGCGGTATTCTGCCCTCGATGTCAGAAGCCTGTACGGTTCGCTCGTTCCTTTTGTAACCAGGTCATCGATCATGACACCAATATAGGCATCGGAACGGCTTAAAATGACTTCTTCTTTCCCCAATGCCCTTCTGCCGGCATTGATGCCAGCCATCAAGCCCTGTCCGGCTGCTTCTTCGTAACCTGAAGTTCCGTTGATTTGGCCGGCTGTGTAAAGGTTTTTGATTTTTTTCGTTTCCAGCGTCGGCCATAGCTGGGTCGGAACGACCGCATCATACTCAATCGCATACCCTGGCCGCATCATTTTAGCATTTTCAAGGGCCGGGATGGAACGGAGCAGCTTGTGCTGGACCTCCTCAGGAAGGCTGGTCGACAAGCCCTGGACATATACTTCCTGTGTATTGCGCCCTTCAGGCTCAAGGAAGATCTGGTGGCGCGGCTTGTCATTGAAACGGACCACTTTATCCTCGATCGATGGACAATAGCGCGGTCCAGTCCCTTTGATCATTCCGGAGAACATCGGTGAACGATGCAGGTTCTGGTCAATCAGTTCATGGGTCTTCTCATTCGTATACGTCAGCCAGCATGGCAGCTGGTCGGTGATGAACTTGGTTGTTTCATAGGAGAAAGCGCGCGGGACATCGTCACCAGGCTGAATCTCCGTTTTTGAGTAATCAATCGTATTGCTGTGGACCCGCGGCGGTGTGCCTGTCTTGAACCTTACCAGGTCAAGGCCGAGCTCTTCAAGGTGCTCCGAAAGCTTAATCGATGGCTGCTGGTTGTTCGGGCCGCTGGAGTATTTCAGTTCGCCAAGAATGATTTCGCCGCGCAGGAAGGTTCCCGCGGTAATGACGACCGTTTTTGAACGGTACTCGGCACCTGTTTGCGTAATCACGCCTGTGCAGACACCATCTTCGACAATAAGCCGTTCTGCCATTCCCTGGATCATCGTCAGGTTTGGTTCCTCTTCCATTGTCTTTTTCATTTCATGCTGGTAGGCGAACTTATCCGCCTGGGCTCTAAGCGCTCTTACGGCCGGTCCCTTCCCGGTATTGAGCATCCTCATTTGGATATATGTTTTATCGATGTTACGGCCCATTTCTCCCCCAAGGGCGTCAATTTCCCTGACAACAATCCCTTTGGCCGGACCACCTATGGACGGGTTGCATGGCATATAGGCAATCATATCAAGATTGATGGTGATCATCAGTGTTTTTGCGCCCATGCGTGCGGCCGCAAGACTCGCCTCGCTGCCCGCATGGCCCGCCCCAATGACAATCACATCATAATTACCTGCTTCAAATGGCATTGTGCTGCCTCCTTTATTTTATGGAATCTTCCCTTATTCTACTTCCCTAGACAAAACTGTGAAAACAGCTGGTCAATCAAACTTTCATGCACGCTGTCGCCGATGATTTCACCGAGCAGTTCCCAGGATCGGGTCAGGTCAATTTGGACGATGTCGATTGGTGTTCCCATTTCAACGCCTGAAATCGCTTCTTCAATTGAGTTCTTTGCCTGGTTCAGCAGGGCGATATGGCGGCTGTTCGATACATATGTCATATCGCCTGCCTCAATGGAACCTGAGAAAAACAATGAGGAAATGGCTTCTTCAAGCTCGTCGATGCCCTCGTCTTCCTTCAGCGAGGTGGTGACGATTTTATATTCGCTGGCAAGCTCCCTGACTTCCGCCATATCCAGCTTTTGCGGCAAATCCGTTTTATTGACAATGACGATGACATCCATACCCTCTACCGCCCGGAAAAGGTTCCTGTCCTCTTCTGTAAAATCATCCGAATAGTTCAATACAAGTAAAATTAAATCCGCTTCTTTTAATACCTGGCGTGAGCGTTCCACGCCAATCCGTTCGACAATGTCCTCTGTTTCCCTGATGCCAGCTGTATCAAGCAGGCGCAGCGGAACGCCGCGGACATTTACATATTCTTCGATAACATCCCTTGTGGTTCCGGGAATATCCGTGACAATCGCTTTATTTTCATGCACAAGGCTGTTAAGCAGCGACGATTTTCCTACATTTGGGCGGCCGACAATAACCGTCGACAGTCCCTCGCGCAGAATCTTTCCTTGCTGGGAGGTTTGCAGCAGCTTCTCGATTTCCTGCTGGACAAACGTGGACTTCTCAAGCAGCATGCGATGCGTCATTTCTTCCACATCATCGTATTCCGGATAATCGATATTAACTTCTACATGGGCAAGCGTCTCAAGGATTTCCTGGCGAAGCTTCCTGATCAGCCTGGAAAGACGGCCATCCATTTGGTTTAGGGCCACATTCATCGCCCTGTCCGTTTTTGCCCGGATAAGGTCAATTACCGCTTCTGCCTGTGAAAGGTCAATCCGTCCATTCAGGAAGGCCCGTTTTGTAAATTCACCTGGTTCCGCCAGCCTCGCCCCCTGGTTGAGGACCAGCTGCAGCACCCTGTTCACCGATACCAGTCCGCCATGGCAGTTGATTTCGACGACATCTTCCTTTGTGAATGTCTTTGGACCTCTCATAACCGAAACCATCACTTCTTCGGCTGTTTCGCCAGTTGCGGGATCGATGATATGGCCATAATGAATCGTATGGGACGGAACATCCTTCAGCTTTTTGCTCCCGATCCCCTTGAACAGCCTGTCCGCAATCGCAAAGGCTTCCTCTCCGCTTAACCGGACGATGGCAATCGCTCCTTCTCCCATCGGGGTCGAAATGGCCGCAATTGTATCAAACTCCATTCTATTCACCTCTTTGCTTCTACATTAAATATATCTATGTGACTTACGTATCGTTTCCCAAATTTATAGAGTATCACAGCTTTTGCCAAAAACATATAAATCCGTACTCCTTTTATCCACAAGAAAAAAAGAAATATCTTATATTTTAACTTATCCACATGTGAATAACAATAACAGCGCAACCTTCATTCAGCTGGAGAACAGGGTAAGCACCCTTTCCGATAAATAAACGGAGAAATTTCTCTTAATTTGTAAATCGCACGAAAAAGCCCCTGAATAGAAGGAGGAATTCCGCCTATTGATTCAAAAAACGTGAAAATAGGCTATTTTTCTTTGCATAACCGGAAAACTTCCCCCTATATGTCATGGAAAAAGCTAAATTTCTCATTTAACCGAAAAATCTCCGCTTATTTACTATTGCTGGGTACACCCACTTCCCTTTGGACAAAGGACGAGGAAGCTGAGCCTGGCCACAATTAGAATTTTGGGCATAAAAAACCGGTCTGCTGCCAGACCGGTTTTTGTTTTTTATTTAATAGGTGAAATAACAATGTGCCGATGGGGATCGCTGCCATCGGAGTAGGTTTTGATCTTCCTGTTTCCCATCAAAGCGGTATGGATGACTTTTCGTTCATAGGAAGGCATTGGCTCAAGCGCCACTTCCTTCCCTGTTTTCACTGCCTGCTGCGCAAGGCGCTGAGCAAGCTGCACCAGCGTGTCACTCCTTCTCTTCCGATAGTCCTCCGCATCAAGAAGAACGGTATAAAACTGTTCGGAATGACGGTTCATGACAAGCTGTGTCAAATATTGAAGCGAATTGAGGGTTTGTCCCCTTTTCCCGATCAACAGCGCGATTTTCTCCCCGCTCAGGATAAAAGTGACTTGCTTGCCCTCTGTTTTCACTTCCACCTCTGCTGGTGCGCCAAGCTGCTGGGCAACCTGCTTCAAATAATTGACCGCTTCTTCAAACGGGTCAATCTTCTTCGTTACCTTTACGACAGCTGGGCGGGTTCCGAAAATTCCAAGAATCCCTTTCTTTCCCTCATCGATCACATTGATTTCTGTGCGGTCTCTAGTTGTTTTTAGCTGAGCTAGTGCTGATTCTACTGCTTCTTCGACTGTTTGTCCGGTAGCAGTTATCTGTTTCACTTTTTTGCTCCTCCCGCGCTGCCGGCTGCTTGCTGTTTCCTCAGGTCCGGCCCTTTAATGAAATAAGTTTGGACAATCATAAAGATGTTCCCTACTACCCAGTAAAGGGATAAAGCTGCCGGGAACGAAACAGCGAACACAACGATCATGATCGGCATAAGATAAAGCATCATTTTCATCTGCGGGTTGTCTTCCATGCCCACCATCATCATTTTTTGCTGAATGAAAGTAGTCACGCCGGCAATGAGCGGCAAAAGATAAATCGGATCCGGCGACCCAAGATCAAACCAGAGGAAATTATGGTTGGCAATCTCTCTTGTCCGTACGATTGCATGGTAAAAACCAATCAAAATCGGCATTTGCACGAGCAGCGGGAAACATCCTGCAAGCGGATTGACGCCATGCTTCTGGAACAAAGCCATCGTTTCCTGCTGAAGTTTTTGCTGTGTTTTTTGGTCTTTTGAGCTGTATTTTTCTTTCAGTTTCTTCATTTCCGGCTGAATTGCCTGCATGGCTTTCGAGTTTTTCGTCTGCTTGATCATCAAAGGCAAAATCGCAAAACGCAAAAGAAGCGTAACGATAATAATCGACAATCCAAAGCTTCCGTTCATCCATTCTGCCATCTTAACAATCAGCATGGAAAGCGGATAAACGATATATTCATTCCAAAAGCCGGAGCTTTCCTCCGTAATCGGCTGATTGTACTCCGTACATCCCGTCAGGACGGCCATGAGAAGCAGCAAACCGGCTACCAGCATTATTCTTTTTTTCAAGCGAACTTTCCTCCTAACCGTGAAACAATCACGTTATATCTATTATTTTTTCAGGATGATGGATTTCACTCAATAACGGGTCCAACCGTCATCCGGCAGATACATTAATACCAGGCAAGTGTATTTTACCATCTTTTTATAGCAAGCGCTTTAAAATATTGCCAAGCTGGCAAATTATTTCACACCTTCATTATGACCAGGGTTTCTTTTATTCAAAACCCTTGCCACTTTCAGGACATGCTCAAGGCTTTTTTTCACTTCCAGCATCCCCATATCCGAGGCCGGTTTCCTCGCAACGATGACATAGTCCTTTCCAGTATGTATATCTTCCTGCAGTTCCAGGAAGCTTTGGCGGATATACCTTTTTATCCGGTTCCTTGTCACGGCATTGCCAAGCTTCTTGCTCACTGAAAGCCCAATCCGGAAGGTTTCCTGTTCTTCCTTCTTAAGCACATAGACCACAAACTGGCGATTGGCAAAGGATTTTCCCTTTTTGAAAACTTCCTGAAAATCCTTGTTTTTCTTAATTCGCAATTCTTTTTTCATTTCATACACCTTCAATCAAGTCAAGTGGCCTGTGATCCCCTGCGTTTATTTTACTGTATGTGAAAGAAAAATAAAAATCGGCGCAAAAAGAGAAAAAGACCACTGACAGTTCAGTGGCCTAAGCAGATAACACTTTTCTTCCTTTGCGACGGCGGCGTGCAAGAACATTGCGGCCGGTTGAGCTGCTCATGCGGCTGCGGAAGCCGTGAACTTTGCTGTGCTTACGTTTATTTGGTTGGTAAGTTCTTTTCATTATATGACACCTCCCTGAGGAATTAGCTGCTTCTTTCAGACAGTCCTACTAATTATAAGGACGTAAGCCTAAAAATGTCAATAGTCTATGCGGAAAAGAGTCGATCCCGCCTGCTGGAAATTATTTCACCTAAAATGGATTGTACTTCTCCTACGTCCCAAGCCCAATTATTCATTTTCTCTTTAAAAGGCAATTTCGCTGGTTGTGGACAAAAATCGACACGGATTTTTTTATCCACAGCACCAATTCACAGCTTTTAAACAAACTATAGGCCTGTGGACAAATATTCCCCACAAGGACGGGCTATTGTGGATAAAGTAATGAAAAGCGTTGCTTAATACTGTTTTTTTTGATATTATATTTGTGTTTTCACTCTTGATAATTGGTGTTGATGAAATAAGTTATCCCCATTTTGTGGATAAGCTGTGGACAGGTTATTCACTCCTGTGTGTGGAATTTTGTCCACAACAAGTGGATAATGTCGAAAAACCACTATTCTTCCTTATTATATATTTCTCCACATTAATAGATTTGTATAATTATAAATCCACCATCAATTTTCCATGCATTTTTTATGCATTCACCAAAATTCCGTTAAAAGGAGGGTTACCGATTGGAAAACATTGCGGATCTATGGAATAATGCCTTGTCCAAAATTGAGAAAAAAATAAGCAAGCCCAGTTTTGATACATGGCTTAAATCCACGAAGGCCCATTCCCTGCAGGGAGACACGCTGACGATTACAGCGCCGAATGAATTTGCCCGCGATTGGCTGGAAGAACGCTATTCGCAGCTTATTAGCGGAATTCTTTATGAAATTACCGGAGAGGAACTTGGAATCAAATTCATTATTCCGCAAAATCAGAATGATGAGGAATTCAGCGTTCCTGTTCCGCCTAAAAAGGCCATAAAGGACGATGACCAGCACGATCTTCCACATAATATGCTGAACCCTAAGTATACATTCGATACATTTGTCATCGGTTCCGGAAACCGCTTTGCCCATGCGGCTTCACTTGCGGTCGCGGAAGCGCCGGCAAAGGCGTACAATCCGCTGTTTATCTATGGAGGAGTTGGACTCGGAAAGACCCACCTGATGCATGCCATCGGGCATTATGTACAGGATCATAACCCGTCCGCCAAGGTTGTCTACCTGTCTTCCGAGAAATTCACAAACGAGTTCATCAATTCGATCAGGGACAATAAGGCCGTAGAATTTCGCAATAAATATCGAAAAGTGGATGTCCTTTTAATAGACGATATTCAATTCCTGGCCGGAAAAGAATCAACTCAGGAGGAATTTTTCCATACTTTCAATACGCTCCATGAGGAAAGCAAGCAAATCATCATTTCCAGCGACCGTCCGCCAAAGGAGATCCCAACCCTTGAAGACCGCTTAAGGTCACGCTTTGAATGGGGGCTGATTACCGATATTACTCCTCCGGACCTGGAAACACGCATTGCCATCCTGAGGAAAAAAGCGAAAGCGGAAGGGCTTGACATTCCGAATGAAGTGATGCTTTATATCGCAAACCAGATTGACTCCAACATCCGCGAACTCGAGGGGGCGTTGATAAGGGTGGTCGCTTTTTCCTCCCTGATCAACAAGGATATCAACGCGGATCTTGCTGCCGAAGCGCTGAAGAACATCATTCCGAGCTCCAAGCCCAAGGTCATTACAATCCTTGATATCCAGCGGACCGTCGGGCAGCATTTCAACGTGAAACTGGAGGACTTCAAAGCGAAGAAACGGACAAAGTCTGTTGCATTCCCGCGCCAGATCGCGATGTATCTTTCCCGGGAGCTGACCGACTTTTCGCTTCCGAAAATTGGCGAAGAATTTGGCGGCCGGGACCATACGACCGTCATCCATGCCCATGAAAAAATCTCAAAGCTGCTTTCCACTGATTCAGCCCTGCAAAGACAGCTGCGTGACATTCATGAGGAATTAAAGATTTAGGATAATGTGAATAACTAGTACTAACCTGCGCACAGTCTGTCCACATGTGGATAGGCTGTGTTTCCTTGTCGAAATATCAGTTATCCACAAATCCACAGGACCTACTAGTACTTTTACTATTTTTATTAAAAAAAAATATATATATGCTTTTAAAAAGAATTTCATACCAGGAGGATCAAAAAATGAGGTTTGTAATCCAGCGGGATCATTTATTGCAAAGTGTCCAGGATGTAATGAGGGCAGTTACAAGCAGAACTACCATTCCCATTTTGACGGGTATTAAAATTGTGACTACTGAAGAGGGAGTTACTCTTACAGGCAGCGATTCGGATATTTCCATTGAATCCTTTATTCCAAGGGAAGAAGATGACAAGGAAATTGTCGAAATCAAACAAACAGGCGCTATCGTCCTCCAGGCTAAATTCTTCAGTGAAATTGTTAAGAAACTGCCGACTGATACAGTTGAGATCGAGGTTCAGAACCATTTGCAAACAGTCATCCGATCAGGAAAGTCTGAGTTCAACTTAAATGGCCTGGATGCAGAGGAGTATCCTCACCTTCCGCAAATTGCAGAAGAAAATTTGTTTCGGGTACCAACTGATTTGCTTAAAGCGCTGATTCGCCAAACTGTGTTTGCAGTGTCCACCTCAGAAACACGCCCCATCTTGACAGGTGTCAACTGGAAGGTGGAGAACAATGAATTAACCTGTATTGCAACAGACAGCCATCGTCTTGCACTGAGGAAAGCCTTGCTTGAAACGGAAGTCGAAGGAAAACATAATGTGGTCATCCCCGGCAAGAGCCTGACCGAGTTAAGCAAAACTCTCGATGATTCTGCGGAAAAGGTCGACATCGTCATTACTGAAAACCAGGTTCTTTTTAAGGCCAAGCATCTCTTGTTCTTCTCAAGACTGCTGGAAGGAAATTATCCTGATACAGCCAGGCTGATTCCGAATGACAGCAAAACGGATGTCGTCCTCAACGCCAAGGAATTCCTTTCTGCGATTGACCGCGCTTCCCTCCTTGCAAGGGAAGGCAGGAATAATGTTGTCAAATTCTCAACGGTGGAGGACTATGCCATTGAGGTTTCCTCCAATACTCCGGAAATCGGCAAAGTCGTCGAGGAGATCCAAAGCCAGTCCATTGAGGGGGAAGAACTGAAGATCTCCTTCTCGGCAAAATATATGATGGACGCCCTGAAAGCCCTTGAAGGCAGTGAAATCCAGGTCTCCTTCACGGGAGCGATGCGTCCGTTTGTCATTCGCCCGATGAATGATGACACAACCCTGCAATTGATTTTGCCGGTGAGAACCTATTAATTAAAATATTCAAAAACCCCCTTGCTGGATGAGCTGGGGGTTGCTGTTTTCTCCAGGGTGGGTTGGTAGCCCTTGTCTCTTGCCTGATTATTTAGTAAAATAAAGTATTAGCTCCTTTTATGAAAAGGGTGATAAACATGAGCCAGGAAGTAAATATCGATACTGAATTTATAACATTGGGCCAGTTCCTTAAGCTGGCAGACGTCATCCAGTCCGGAGGGATGGCCAAGTGGTTTTTAAGTGAGCATGAAGTGTTCATTAATGGAGAACAGGACCAGCGCAGGGGAAGGAAGCTGCGAAGCGGAGATATCATCGCCATTCCGGGTTTTGGCGAGTTCCGTATTCAGTAATCAAAGGATGGGCCTTTCATGCATATAGAAGAGCTATTTTTAAAGAACTACCGGAATTATGAACAACTCGAAGCGCATTTCGAAAACAAGGTGAATGTGATTCTCGGTGAAAACGCCCAGGGGAAAACCAATGTGATGGAATCCATCTATGTGCTGGCGATGGCCAAATCACATCGGACATCCAATGATAAGGAACTTATTCGCTGGGATGAAGATTATGCTAAAATAGAAGGCAGGATTGCCAAAACCAGAGGATCGCTCCCAATGCAGCTCGTCATATCCAAGAAAGGTAAACGGGCCAGGTATAACCATATTGAGCAGCGCAAACTGAGCCAGTATGTGGGAAACATGAATGTAGTGATGTTCGCGCCTGAGGATCTCCACCTCGTCAAGGGGAGTCCGCAAGTAAGGCGCCGTTTTATTGATATGGAAATTGGACAGGTATCCCCTGTCTATTTGCATGATATCAGCCAATATCAAAAGATACTCCAGCAGCGCAACTCCTACCTGAAACAGCTTCAGCTAAGGCAGCAGACCGACCATGCAATGCTTGACATCCTGACCGAGCAGTTCATCGGTTTCGCGGCCAGGATTGTGGCTAAACGCTTTGAGTTCCTCCGTCTGCTCGAACAGTGGGCCTTGCCTATCCACCAGGGCATCTCGCGCGGGCTGGAAACGCTGAAAATCGAGTATAAAGCGTCGGCTGAGGTATCAGAAGAACAGGATTTGTCGAAAATGGTAGAAGTATACCATGAAAAGTTTGCTAAAATAAAGAATAGAGAGATTGAACGGGGAGTTACGATGTTCGGTCCCCATCGCGATGACCTTGCCTTCCTGGTCAACGGACGGGATGTGCAGACATTTGGTTCCCAGGGACAGCAGCGGACGACCGCCCTCTCGGTTAAGCTCGCTGAAATTGAACTAATCAACAAGGAAATTGGCGAATATCCAATCCTGCTGCTTGACGATGTTTTATCCGAGCTGGATGATTACCGCCAGTCCCATTTATTAAATACCATTCAGGGAAAGGTACAGACCTTTGTGACGACCACCAGTGTCGAAGGGATTGACCACCAGACCCTGAAAGAAGCGGCTGCTTACCGGGTAACCTCCGGTGTCATGGAAAGAACGCAATGAGGTGACTGTATGTATTTGCATATAGGAGAAGAAACATTGATCAGGACAAATGAAATCATTGCCATTATTGACAGGGAAAGTGCCGGTTCATCCCCTATCTTTGAAGAATTCCTCGGGCACAGGGAAGACGGAGTGGTCAATCTTTCCAAAAGCCAGTACAAGTCGATTGTCATCACCAGGAACCAGGTTTATTATTCTCCACTGGCAGCCGGGACGCTGAAAAAACGCTCGCAAAAATTATCCGTTCAGGAATTTTAAATATATGCAACGCAAAAGGAAAGTGTAGGTGATCGATGTGGCAATGGAGCAACAGGCCATGCAGGGACAAACATATGATGCAGACCAGATACAGGTCCTCGAAGGATTGGAGGCTGTCAGGAAACGGCCGGGAATGTATATCGGATCAACGAGTGCAAAAGGCCTCCATCACCTTGTTTGGGAAATTGTCGACAACAGCATTGATGAAGCCCTCGCCGGTTATTGCGATGAAATCAATGTCATTATTGAAAAAGATAACAGCATCACCGTAAAGGACAATGGCCGGGGCATACCTGTAGGAATGCACGAGAAAATGGGCCGGCCTGCGGTTGAAGTCATCATGACCGTCCTGCACGCCGGAGGCAAGTTTGGAGGCGGCGGATATAAGGTATCCGGAGGACTCCACGGCGTTGGTGCATCCGTGGTAAACGCCCTTTCCACTTCCCTTGAGGTGGAGGTCCACCGGGATGGAAAGGTCCACCATATTGAATTCTCGCGCGGGGCCATCAAATCCGAACTAAAAGTGATTGGTGACACGGACCACACAGGAACAACAATTCATTTCGTTCCCGATGATGAAATTTTCACAGAGACACTCGAGTACGATTACGATACGCTTGCGAACCGCCTTCGCGAACTCGCCTTCCTTAACCGCGGCCTTAAAATCACGATTGAGGATAAGCGCGAAGAGAAGAAACAGAATGAATACTACTACGAAGGCGGAATCAAGTCCTATGTTGAGCATCTGAACAGGACGAGAGACGTGCTTCACGAAGAGCCGATTTATATTGAGGGGGAAAAAGAAGGCATCACGGTTGAGGTTGCCCTTCAGTATAACGATGGCTTCACCAGCAATATTTACTCTTTCGCCAATAATATCCATACGTATGAAGGCGGAACCCATGAGTCCGGATTCAAAACAGCACTCACAAGGGTGATCAATGATTATGCAAGAAAACATGGTATCTTCAAGGACAACGATGCCAACCTTTCCGGTGAGGATGTACGTGAAGGCCTGACTGCCATCGTCTCGATCAAGCATCCGGATCCCCAGTTCGAGGGCCAGACAAAAACGAAACTCGGCAATTCGGAAGTTCGGAACGTTACAGATACAACGTTTTCGGAACACTTCGAGAAATTCATGCTTGAAAACCCTTCTGTAGGCAGAAGGATTGTCGATAAAGGCTTGATGGCTGCAAGAGCAAGGCTGGCTGCGAAGAAAGCGCGCGAGCTCACAAGGCGGAAAAGCGCCCTGGAGGTTTCGAGCCTGCCGGGCAAACTGGCCGACTGCTCTTCGAAGGACCCTTCGATCTCAGAACTTTACATTGTTGAGGGTGACTCTGCCGGAGGCTCCGCCAAGCAGGGACGGGACCGCCACTTCCAGGCGATTCTCCCGCTGAGGGGGAAGATCCTGAACGTAGAAAAGGCGCGCCTGGACCGGATCCTGTCCAACAATGAAGTTAGAGCGTTGATTACGGCAATTGGAACCGGAATCGGCGAGGACTTTGATATTGCCAAAGCACGTTATCACAAAGTCGTCATCATGACCGATGCCGACGTTGATGGCGCCCATATCCGGACGCTCTTGCTGACGTTCCTGTACCGCTATATGAGGCAGATTATCGAAGCAGGCTATATATATATTGCCCAGCCGCCATTGTATAAAATTCAGCAGGGCAAACGGATTGAATATGCCTATAACGATAAGGAGATGGACCGGATCATGGGCGAACTGCCTTCCCAGCCAAAGCCGGGCATCCAGCGCTACAAGGGTCTTGGTGAAATGAATCCGGGACAGCTATGGGAAACAACGATGGATCCGGACAACCGCCTGCTGCTTCAGGTAAGCCTTGAGGATGCCATTGAAGCCGATGAGACTTTTGAGATGTTGATGGGCGATAAAGTAGAGCCAAGGCGCCAATTTATCGAAGAAAATGCCGTTTACGTTAAAAACCTGGATATTTAACAGGATAGATATCTGTCTATCCTGCTTTTCTATTAAAGACCCTCACTGCCTGCCGCATGTTTGGGCAGGCGTTGATGTTTTTCCTATAAGAGAAGAAAGTATAATTGCTGAACTTAGATCACTGTCTAGCTCCAGCGCCTAGCCCCTCGAATCGCTTTGGGGCTGACCAGGGCGCTTGCGCTTTTCTATTAAAGGAGGTTTCCTTCCTATGGCTGAGACGCCTAATTCCCGTGTGAAAGAAATAAATATTAGCCAAGAAATGCGTACATCCTTTCTGGACTACGCCATGAGTGTTATCGTCGCGAGGGCGCTTCCCGATGTCCGGGACGGCCTGAAGCCGGTCCACCGCCGCATTCTGTATGCGATGCACGACCTTGGGATGCATGCAGATAAAGCATATAAAAAATCCGCGCGTATCGTGGGTGAGGTTATTGGTAAGTACCACCCGCACGGCGACTCTGCGGTCTATGAAACAATGGTCCGCATGGCCCAGGATTTCAACTACAGATATATGCTTGTGGACGGCCATGGAAACTTTGGATCCATCGACGGCGACTCCGCGGCTGCGATGCGTTATACAGAAGCCCGCATGTCGAAAATTTCGATGGAGCTTCTTCGCGATATCAATAAAGACACAATTGACTACCAGGATAACTATGATGGTTCCGAACGCGAGCCGATCGTCCTGCCGGCCAGGTTCCCAAATCTTCTGGTCAATGGAACATCAGGTATCGCCGTTGGAATGGCGACCAATATCCCGCCGCACCAGCTTGGAGAAGTGATTGAAGGTGTCCTGGCAGTAAGCAGGGATCCTGAGATCACCATCCAGGAATTGATGGAAATCATCCCGGGTCCGGACTTCCCGACGGGTGGATTGATCCTTGGCAGGAGCGGTATCCGCAAAGCCTATGAAACAGGCCGCGGCTCCATCACGCTCCGGGCGAAAGTGGAGATTGAAACGAAGCCGAATGGCAAGGAAGTAATCATTGTCAATGAGATTCCTTACCAGGTAAACAAAGCGCGCTTAATCGAAAAAATCGCCGAGCTGGTACGTGATAAAAAGATCGACGGCATCACCGATTTGCGCGATGAGTCCGACCGCGATGGGCTCCGCATTGTCATTGAGGTCCGCAGGGACGCCAATGCGAATGTCCTTCTGAATAACCTGTATAAGCAAACGGCCCTGCAGACAAGCTTCGGAATCAACACTCTGGCGCTTGTTGACGGCCAGCCGAAGGTTCTGAACCTCAAGCAGTGCCTGGTATATTACCTGGAACACCAAAAAGTGGTCATCAGGCGCAGGACTCAATTCGAGCTTCGCAAGGCGGAAGCCAGGGCGCATATCCTCGAAGGATTGCGCATCGCCCTTGATAACCTCGATGCAGTCATTGCCCTGATTCGCGGTTCCCGTACAACCGAGATTGCCCGCGAAGGTTTGATGACCCAGTTCAATCTTTCTGAAAAGCAAGCCCAAGCCATCCTTGACATGCGCCTGCAGCGTCTCACCGGCCTGGAACGCGAGAAGATTGAAGAAGAATTCCAAAACCTGATGCAGTTGATTGCCGAACTAAAGGCGATCTTGGCTGATGAAGAGAAATTGCTTGACATTATCAGGGAGGAACTTCTTGAAGTCAAAGAGCGTTTCAATGATAAGCGCCGGACGGAAATCGTCAGCGGCGGTCTTGAAATGATCGAGGACGAGGATCTTATTCCCCGGGAAAATGTCGTCATCAGCCTGACTCATAATGGCTATATTAAGCGCCTGCCTGTTTCTACCTACCGGGCCCAAAAGCGGGGCGGCCGAGGCATCCAGGGAATGGGGACAAATGAAGATGATTTTGTCGAACACCTGCTGACTACCTCAACGCATGACACCATCCTGTTCTTCACTAACAAAGGGAAGGTTTATCGTTCGAAGGGGTATGAAATTCCTGAATTCAGCAGAACGGCAAAAGGACTGCCAATCATCAACCTCCTGGGAATTGAAAAGGGAGAATGGGTCAATGCCATGATCCATATCGAAGAATTTGTTGATGACTGGAGTCTGTTCTTTGCAACAAAAGAGGGAATTGTAAAGCGTTCTCCTCTTACATCCTTTGCGAATATCCGCAATAATGGCCTGATTGCCCTGAACCTCCGCGAGGGCGATGAATTGATTTCCGTCCGCATGACAGACGGTACAAAGGAAATCATCATCGGAACCAAGAATGGCCTGATGATCAGGTTTCCTGAAACGGATGTGCGGACCATGGGCCGTACCGCAACCGGGGTAAAAGGCATCTCACTCTCTGGTGATG
This sequence comes from Bacillus sp. FJAT-27251, assembly GCF_001273925.1. Taxonomy (GTDB): domain Bacteria; phylum Bacillota; class Bacilli; order Bacillales; family Cytobacillaceae; genus Mesobacillus_B. Next base: position 1,112,541 of record NZ_LIGG01000001.1, read on the forward strand.
ACGAAGTAGTAGGCATGGAAGTCCTGGATGAAAGTGCGGATATCCTTGTGGTAACCAAACATGGTTACGGCAAGAGGACACCGGCAACCGAATATCGCAGACAGGGACGCGGTGGTAAAGGAATCAAGACCTGCAACATTACCGATAAAAACGGCAGCCTTGTAACGATGAAGGTGGTCGAGGGAGAAGAAGATCTCATGCTGATTACGACTGGCGGGGTTCTGATTCGGATACCAGTCGGCGGAATCTCCATTACAGGCCGCAACACGCAGGGTGTAAAACTAATCTCTCTCAATAGAGAGGAAAATGAAGCTGTTGCGACTGTGGCACAAGTCGACAAGGAAGAGGAAAAAGCCGAAGACCTTGCTGAAGGCGAAGAAGCAGAAGTGATCGAAGGTGCAGAAAATGAAGATGTGACCGGTGAAGAGACGGAAGCCGAAACAGAGCCGGCAGATCCTTCTGATGATGAAGGAGAACAAGAATAATTTTAAAAAGCTTGTGAGGATGGATCCATCTTCACAAGCTTTTTTTTGTTATCCGAAATTATAATGAAGCAATTCATGCATAAAAACAAAAAGGGGGTTGCATAACAATTATATGGCTGTTATAATCTTATAAGTCAGCAACAAGATGACACATTCAATCGTAAAAACTTTCGAAAAGTTGTTGACATGGTTGTTCGGAAATGCTATATTAATATAGTTGCTTGCGAGCGACAAACTTGCTCTTTGAAAACTAAACAAACAAGCGTCAACAAACAATAATATTCATGCCTTCTACTATAGAAGACATGAGCCAACGTTTTATTTTATGAGCTTACTCATACTCTTTATTGGAGAGTTTGATCCTGGCTCAGGACGAACGCTGGCGGCGTGCCTAATACATGCAAGTCGAGCGGACTTGAGGG
>NZ_LIGG01000001.1:1113952-1130704 GCF_001273925.1 Bacillus sp. FJAT-27251
CGCGGTGACGTGTGGAGCTGACTGATACTAATCGATCGAGGACTTAACCAAAACGAAAAGCGAAGGCTAGGAGCCGGAGCTGGACAATAGGCTGATACTCGAATGCAAGTCCTTCTAAAATACATTATCCAGTTTTGAGGGAACAACCCTCATTTCTATAAAATAGTCTGGCGGTGATGGCGAGAAGGTCACACCCGTTCCCATGCCGAACACGGAAGTTAAGCTTCTCAGCGCCGATGGTAGTTGGGGGTTTCCCCCTGTGAGAGTAGGACGCTGCCAGGCAAAAGAAAAGAACAGCTGAAATACGCTGTTCTTTTTTGTGCTTTTTAAAAAAACACCATGAATTGTAGATATCGGGCCGAAATATGTCGATTTCCTCCCTAACGATGCAGATATAATCGAAAAATCTGTAGAAACGGAGGCCGCTTATGTAGAAAAAAGCCATTTTTCATGTAGAAATCCATTTTAATAAACCCCTCAATTTAATTTTCTCTACAGCTTGAGGGTTTTACTCTACACTTTACCCGCTTTATTCTCCGATTTATGGGTTTTACTCTACGCTTTCTGAATTTTACTCTACAAAATCCCCCATTTACTCTACAAACACCATAATTTTACAATCACTCTGGTTCGCGTACCCTTAAATGAGAACCGTCCCCCCTGCACCACAAAAGAGGCTGTCTCAAAAGGCGTACACCACGGCCTTTTGAGACAGCCTCTACAGTACTACTTCTTTTTATTCCTCATTCCTTGCAGCTGGCTCATGACCTTATCACGGGACTTTTTATCCTTCAGCAAATAGGCGGCTCCTAAAGCGACAGTTGTCATCATCATTTTATTTTTCATGTGTGTCCCTCCTGAGGTGAGTTTGTCTTGCATGTTAAAGAAATTCCCCTMTCACATAAAAATAAACGGATAGCCCCCTCCATTATCTGGAAGACAGGTATTGATAAATTAAATAAGGTCCTTTATGCAGCGTTATATCGAGAAACGACTGAATAAAGGGAAAGTCCTCGCTTGGCATCATTTTGATCAGCTCGCTCCACCAGTCGATCTCATAGCGGGCAATCATGCCGAGATTATAAAGCAGGAGGTAATGCAGCAGCAATTCTGGCAGCAGAAACCATCCATCCTTGTTCAATGGAAAGGATGGATGGACGTCAGTCAAATTGAACCGAAAGGGGACGGGATCGGCAATCCCTGAAAGGTCGGGTTGAAAGACGAGTTTTTCCCCATGGCTTTCCGCAAAGGCAATTCTCGATTTTGAGGAAATAAAGTCCATGAACCTGTTTTCCGTCATATGGTAGGCATCAAGAATTTTTTTCGAGAGAGAGAAGTTTTTCCCCTCTTGGTTTATTTTCAGGAAGGTGGGCCTTCCCTTTAATTGCTGAAAGAGCGGCGACAATTCTGGTATCTGCTGGAGGATTTCCCCCATCCTTGCCTTTTCCCCTTCAATCTGTTTCATGTGGAACAACGTTTCTGCCATAAGTGGAAAGAGCCCGTGTTTTTGGAATTTCACTTCGTCCTCAAAGAAGCTGTATTGCTGTTTTTTCCGTTTTCTTGTTGAAAGTCCATGTGCCAGTACGGCAGTGGTTTCCGGATAGTCCGGCTCGACGGTTAAGATACACGCCTTAACAAGATGAATCAGTCCATAAAAAAGCAAGATCGGCTTAATATGAATAGGTGAGGAAGCAGCTTGTTCGTAATAAATTTTGCCATGCTCCAAATAATAAATAAACGGATAGCAGTTTTCGAAGCTTTTCTGGTCTGCATTGTCAATCTGAAGCCGAAGATAGCTCTTTTTCAGGTACATGCGCGAATAGTCAGCCGAGAAAAAATACGAGAAACTGCTCCAATCTCTATAGGGCAAACTCATAGAGGAACCCTCCAATAATAAATTGAAAAATCTAATTATTACAAGCTTTCTTGACAGTATTTTAACCAATTGATAACCTACTAATAATATTTTCATCTGAAGGGGGTTTATTTACGATGTGGGAAAGCAAGTTTTTAAAAGAAGGATTAACATTTGATGATGTCCTGCTTGTTCCGGCAAAATCAGAGGTATTGCCTAGGGATGTTAATCTTCAGGTTGAATTGACAGAGAAAATCAGGTTGAATATCCCTATTATCTCCGCTGGCATGGATACGGTAACGGAAGCGGAGATGGCTATCAGCATGGCAAGACAGGGCGGCATGGGTGTCATCCATAAGAACATGTCGATTGAACAGCAGGCTGAGCAAGTCGATAAGGTGAAAAGGTCCGAAAGCGGCGTTATTACGGATCCTTTCTTTTTAACACCAGAACACCAGGTATTCGATGCTGAGCATCTGATGGGAAAATATCGCATTTCCGGCGTTCCGATTGTGAACAATGAAGAAGAGCAGAAGCTGGTTGGCATATTGACAAACCGTGATCTTCGCTTCATCCAGGATTATTCCATCCTGATATCGGATGTCATGACAAAGGAAAACCTAGTTACCGCGCCAGTTGGCACTACTTTGCAGGATGCCGAGAAAATCCTTCAAAAGCATAAAATTGAAAAACTCCCGCTCGTAAATGATGAAGGAGTCCTTAAAGGGCTTATCACCATTAAGGATATTGAAAAAGTGATTGAGTTTCCAAATTCGTCAAAGGATAAAATGGGACGGCTTATAGTCGCCGCAGCAGTGGGTGTAACAGCCGACACGATGAAACGGGTAGAGGCTTTGGCTAAGGCCCAGGTTGATGCCATTGTTGTTGATACGGCCCACGGACATTCCAAGGGAGTCCAGGATACGGTGAGGGAAATCCGGGCTGCTTTTCCTGAACTGGCCATCATTGCTGGTAACGTAGCGACAGCGGAGGCCACCAGGGAGCTGTTTGAGGCTGGTGCAGATGTGGTCAAGGTGGGAATTGGCCCAGGATCCATTTGTACTACAAGGGTGGTCGCCGGCGTTGGCGTGCCGCAAATCACCGCGGTCTATGACTGTGCTACAGAAGCACGCAAGCATGGCAAGGCCATCATTGCCGATGGAGGCATCAAATACTCAKGGGATGTCGTAAAGGCTCTTGCTGCAGGCGGACATGCGGTTATGCTTGGAAGCATGCTTGCAGGAACGACGGAAAGTCCTGGGGAGACCGAAATCTACCAGGGACGCCGCTTCAAGGTATACCGCGGAATGGGCTCGGTCAGCGCGATGGAAAAGGGCTCAAAGGACCGTTATTTCCAGGAAGACAATAAGAAGTTCGTACCGGAAGGAATCGAAGGGCGGGTTGCCTACAAAGGGCCGCTTGCAGATACCATTTACCAGCTTGTGGGTGGACTAAGATCCGGCATGGGGTACTGCGGGGCCGCCAGCCTGAGTGAGCTTAGGGAAAACGCCCAATTCATCAGGATGACGGGAGCAGGCTTGAGGGAAAGCCATCCACATGATGTGCAGATTACGAAGGAAGCACCAAATTACTCATCATGACCGTGTCTAATTTCCTAAATTCATTTTTGGCAGACAGAGGCCTTTTCTCTGTCTGTTTTTTTTATTTTGTTTATGGTAAACTTAACGGGTGTGATTTTTGAAGGGGCCAATCTACTAACATATGAATAGACAGACAAAAAGAGCTGGAGGGAAATTTTCGTTGAAGCAGTACAAGAGATTATCCGTTTTTGTTGCGGTATTTGTGTTAAGCATTGCGACGTTGTTTACAGGTTTTGCAGATAAGGCGCAGGCACAGGAAGACATCCTGGGCTTAAGCGCAGAGGCAGCCATACTGGTGGACGCCGACACAGGAAAAGTGCTCTATGAGAAGAATGCAGATGTTGTGCTTGGCGTTGCTTCCATGTCGAAAATGATGACAGAGTATCTAGTGCTTGAAGCAATCCATGAAGGTAAAATCAAATGGGACCAGACGGTCAAAATCAATGAATATGTTCACAGGCTGTCCGCAGCTCCAGGGCTTTCCAATGTGGGATTGACCCAGGGCGAGGATTATACAGTAAAAGAGCTGTATGAAGCGATGGCCATCCATTCCGGGAACGCTGCTACCGTAGCACTTGCGGAATTGATTTCCGGCACGGAGAAAAACTTTGTGGAACTCATGAATAAAAAAGGCGAAGAACTTGGACTGAAGGATTTTAAGTTTGTCAATTCCTCAGGCTTAAATAACAGCTCCCTGATGGGGAACCATCCGGCTGGTGCAGCTGACGAAGAGAATGTAATGTCTGCCCGGTCTACGGCTAGGCTTGCGTATCATTTGCTCAATGACTATCCGGAAGTGTTGGAAACAGCAAGCAAACCAAGGCTTGAATTCAGGGACGGAAGAACTTATGACAACTTCAACTTCATGCTGCCAACGCTGGTACATGCCTATGAGGGCGTTGACGGGCTGAAAACGGGATCAACCGACTTTGCAGGATATGGCTTTACGGCTACCGCAAAGAGGGGCGATGAGCGGTTTATTTCTGTTGTGATGAAAACTGATACGAGAGACACCCGCTTTAAGGAAACAGAGCAAATCCTGAATTATGCATTCAGCAATTTTAAAAAGGAACAGCTTGTTGCCGAGGGTCAAAAGGTTAAGGGACACGAGTCTGTGCCGGTTGTGAAAGGGAAAGAGGACAGCGTGAAGGTCCAAACCGGTGATGCGCTCGCTTTAACCATCAAAAATGGCGAAAAGGAACAATATGTTCCTAAATTAGTACTGGATAAAGACAAACTAAATGAAAAAGGCGAACTGACCGCACCGGTTAAGGAAGGCGATAAAGTCGGCTATGTCACGGTTGAAACGAAGGACGGCGAGCCAATCAGCTTCCTGACCGAGGATGGCCAAAGCCTGGCACAGGTAGATGTGGTGGCTGCCGAGACAGTTGAAAAGGCAAACTGGTTTGTCCTCGCTATGAGAGGCGTGGGCGGGTTCTTTGGAGACCTGTTTGGAAGTGTGGCCTCTGCGGTTAAAGGATTATTTTAACAAATGAGATTATTTGGTTTCCTGTATTGACAGGAAACCTTTTTTATTGTTTATTTGCAATAGGGATATAATTAAATCCGATATAATTTATCGGTTTTTCGTGTTAAAATATATTTGCTAGCAAAGAGACCGAGGGGGAAACTAAACATGAGAACAGGAACGGATCGAGTTAAAAGAGGAATGGCAGAGATGCAAAAAGGCGGCGTCATCATGGACGTCATCAATGCCGAGCAGGCTAAGATTGCCGAAGAGGCCGGCGCAGTAGCGGTTATGGCACTGGAAAGAGTTCCTTCCGATATCCGGGCTACCGGCGGAGTGGCGAGAATGGCCGAGCCGCGTATCGTTGAAGAAGTAATGAATGCGGTAAGCATCCCGGTTATGGCAAAAGCGAGAATTGGCCATATTGTCGAGGCGAGAGTGCTTGAGGCAATGGGTGTTGACTATATTGACGAGAGTGAAGTATTGACCCCTGCAGATGAAGAGTTCCATCTTTTGAAAAGTGAATATACAGTACCGTTTGTCTGCGGCTGCCGTGATCTTGGCGAAGCTGCACGACGCATTGGCGAAGGCGCCGCAATGCTCCGTACAAAAGGGGAGCCTGGAACAGGAAACATTGTGGAGGCAGTCCGCCATATCCGCAAGGTGAATGCCCAGGTGCGCAAGGTTGTAGGCATGGATGAAGCGGAACTGATGACCGAAGCGAAATTGCTTGGGGCCTCTTTCGAACTTCTGCTTGAAATCAAGAAGCTTGGCCGCCTGCCGGTCGTAAACTTCGCAGCTGGCGGAGTGGCGACACCTGCCGATGCAGCTTTGATGATGCAGCTTGGTGCAGATGGCGTGTTTGTTGGCTCCGGTATCTTCAAATCGGACAACCCTGCGAAATTCGCGCGTGCGATTGTGGAAGCAACGACTCATTATCAGGATTACAAACTGATTGCTGAACTTTCCAAGGGCCTTGGGACGCCAATGAAGGGCCTTGAGATTGCCACCATCGCTCCGGAAGCGCGCATGCAGGATCGCGGCTGGTAAGGTGAAGAGAATGAAAATAGGGGTACTTGGACTTCAAGGTGCAGTCAGGGAACATATCCGTTCGATTGAAGCCTGCGGGGCAGAAGCGGTGACAGTAAAGTGGCCGGAGGAGCTTGAAGCGCTGGATGGACTGATCATCCCGGGCGGCGAGAGCACCACAATGAGAAAGCTGATTGATAAATATAATTTTATGCCTTCTTTAAAACAATTTGCTGCAGAAGGAAAGCCAATGTTCGGCACCTGTGCCGGACTGATCCTTCTCGCCAAACAGGTAGTCGGATATGAAGAGCCGCACATCGGCGTAATGGATGTAAAGGTGGAGCGCAACTCATTTGGAAGGCAGCGCGAAAGCTTTGAGGCAGACCTGGACATCAACGGTGTTGCCGAAAATTTCTCCGCAGTCTTCATCCGGGCTCCCCATATTGTCGAGGCCGGTGAAAATGTGGAAGTGCTTGCGAAGTGCAATGGCAGGATTGTCGCCGCACGCGAAGGACAGTTCCTTGGATGTTCGTTTCATCCGGAGTTGACCGATGACCACCGCCTGACAGCCTACTTTGTTAAAATGGCGGCCGAAGCAAAGGAAAAGCCTGCGGCTGTATAAGGTGAAACTTCTTTGAGTTGGGTTTTGCTGCCGGTTAATGTGGTATAAATCGGTTGCGCACAGGAAATAATTGTAGTACATTATGAAGTAATAGAACCTGATATGAAAAAGCAGTGACAGGAACTAGTAGCTTTCTTTCATTCCTTTCAGAGAGCCGGTGGCAGGTGAAAACCGGCGGGTGAAGCTAGTGAATCCATCCTTGAGCAGAATGCGGAAAGCCATATGGCAAGTAAGCATTCTCGGTGCAGGCCGTTATCCTGTCAAGAGGGAAGCATCACATGCTTTCAATCAGGGTGGCAACGCGGGTAACTCTCGTCCCTTTCCAGGGGACGGGAGTTTTTTGTGTTTTTAAGAATAGGCCAAAGAATGAATAGGAGGAGAATAATATGCTGGATATCAAGTATTTGAGAGCCAATTTTGAAGAAGTAAAGCAAAAGCTGCAGCATCGCGGAGAGGACCTCACAGACTTTGGGAAGTTTGAGGACCTCGACAGCCGGCGCCGTGAGCTCCTGCAGGAAACGGAAACGCTAAAAAGCAAGCGGAACGAGGTTTCCCAGCAAATAGCTGTTCTAAAAAAACAAAGGCAGGATGCCGACCAGCTGATTGCCGAAATGCGTGAAGTCGGCGACAAGATCAAAGCGTTTGACGAAGAGCTAAGAAGCGTGGAAGAGGAGCTTGATCAGCTGCTGATGAGCATACCGAACATTCCGCATGAAAGTGTCCCTGTTGGCGAAACAGAGGATGACAATGTGGAAATCAGGAAGTGGGGAGAAATTCCGCAGTTTACATTTGAGCCTAAACCGCACTGGGATATTGCCGATAACCTTGATATCATCGATTTTGAAAGGGCCGGAAAGGTGACAGGAAGCCGGTTTGCCTTTTATAAGGGGCTTGGGGCCCGCCTTGAGCGCGCACTGATCTCTTTCATGATGGACCTTCATGCTGATGAGCATGGCTATAAGGAAGTGCTGCCGCCTTATATGGTCAACCGTGCGAGCATGACAGGAACTGGTCAGCTGCCGAAGTTCGAGGAAGATGCGTTCAAGGTAGCTGATACTGACTATTTCCTGATTCCAACATCCGAAGTGCCGGTTACGAACATGCATCGCGACGAGATATTAAGCGCCGACCAGCTTCCTTTGAAATACGTGGCCTACAGCGCCAATTTCCGCTCCGAGGCAGGGTCTGCCGGCCGCGATACACGCGGGTTGATCCGCCAGCACCAATTCAACAAGGTGGAGCTGGTGAAATTCGTTAAGCCTGAAGAGTCCTACGATGAATTGGAGACGTTGACGAATAATGCGGAAAAGGTCCTTCAGCTTCTGGGACTGCCATACCGCGTCCTCAGCATGTGTACGGCTGATCTTGGTTTTACTGCCGCGAAGAAATATGATATCGAAGTGTGGATTCCAAGCTACGAAACCTACCGCGAAATCTCTTCTTGCAGCAACTTTGAAGGATTCCAGGCCAGAAGGGCGAATATCCGCTTCCGCCGCGAGCCTAAGGCGAAGCCTGAGCATGTGCATACCCTTAACGGTTCCGGGCTTGCGGTTGGCCGCACAGTAGCCGCCATCCTTGAGAATTACCAGCAGGAAGACGGCAGTGTCGTCATCCCGGAAGCACTCCGTCCTTACATGAGAAATGCCGAAGTGATTTCACCTCAAGCTTAAAGTGTATTTCGGGCGGGAAAAGTCCTGCCCGAATTTTTTATGATTTTTGATTGACACTCCACTATCTTTGTGATAAAGTATACTACGTCGATAAGGAGGAATACCCAAGTCCGGCTGAAGGGATCGGTCTTGAAAACCGACAGGCGGGTCAAACCGCGCAGGGGTTCGAATCCCCTTTCCTCCTCCATATCACAATTAGTAACATACGCGCATAAACAATTGGAGAATTGTTGAAAACCTGCAGACGAGTACTGCAGGTTTTTTTTATTTAAATAAGCGGAAGCGCCTTGGTCAGCCCTGACAAGCGACTCGAGGGGCTAGGCGCTGGAGCTGCACAGTTATCTAAGTGCAGGGATATGTATTTTGTTCTTATCCTAAAATAAATAACCGGCCCCAAAAGGCCGGTTATTGCTATTTCTTCAATAATTGGGTCTGGCGGATAAAGGATCCGATCCGCTCGATGATTGGCTCGACCGACTGTTCATTGTTGACGAGGTCATAATCATTGATGTTCAAACGGAGGACCGGGCAGGCGTTAAAGGTGTTGATCCAGTTTTCGTAACGCTCATGCATCTCTTCCCAGTAAGAAACAGGTGTCTGCTGTTCCATCGGGCGCCCGCGCACCTGGATGCGTTCAATGATATCATCCAGGCTTCCTTCAAGGTAAATCAATAGATCGGGGTGAGGGAAATAGGGTGTCATCACCATTGCGTCAAACAGGCTTTTATACGTCTCATAGTCAACTGGAGACATGGTCCCTTTTTCATAATGCATCTTCGCAAAGATGCCAGTATCCTCATAAATCGAACGGTCCTGGATAAAGCCGCCGCCGTATTCAAAAATCCTCTTTTGCTCTTTAAAACGCTCTGCAAGAAAATAAATCTGCAGGTGGAAGCTCCAGCGGTCAAAGTCGGCGTAAAACTTGTCAAGGTATGGATTGGCATCCACTTTTTCAAAGGAGGTACGGAATTGCAAGGCATTAGCCAATGCGTTGGTCATCGTTGATTTTCCGACTCCCACAGTGCCGGCAATTGTGATGACGGCATTTTGGGGTATATCGTATTTGGTTCGTAAGTTCATCGTTGTACGCTCCTTCTGGATAGTGTTTCCGTAAGCTGTCCAATAATGGAATCCAGGTCCTGTTCCTTTTTGACAAAGTCAATTTCGTCGCCGCTGAACCGCAGAACCGGCACTTCGGGATACTGGGACTCAAACCTTGCAATGGCTTCGTCATAATCGATCGAAAGCTGTTTGAGGTAAAGAGGGCTGATATTTTTCTCAATCTCCCGGCCGCGCATCGCAATCCTGTCCAGAAGAGTATCAAGGCTGGCATGCAGGTAAATGACCACATTTGGCCGCGGCATGTCCTGGGTAAGGATTTCGTAGATGCTCAGGTATTTATTGTATTCCTGCTGGTTTAGCGTCCTCTGGGCGAAAATCAGATTTTTAAAAATATGATAGTCGGCAACGACAGGCTTTTCTTTGCTGATGTAATGTTCATTAATATCCCCAAGCTGCTTATATCGATTGCACAGGAAAAACATTTCCGTCTGGAAGCTCCACTCCTCGATATTGTCATAAAACTTTCCAAGGAATGGATTTTCATCCACGATTTCCTTTAACAAGGCGAATTGAAAATGTTCTGAGATTGCTTTGGCAAGGGATGTCTTTCCGACGCCAATCGGCCCCTCAACCGTGACAAAAGGTGTTCCCCCCACAGTTTGTCCTCCTTCTATAATCGGATATCTATTTTTGATTTATTTAATGCATTCTTTTTAAGGCACAAGCACCATTTTAACATATTATCGTTATTCAAGGATATGGATTATTTGTGGGAGAAGAATGAAAAAAAGACAACAAAACCCAGCCGGTTTTATTGTCTTATAATAGCAGGCCCGATTGAGAGGCTGTGGATGCGGCTGGCGGTGAACCTACCGCTTAACCACATCAAAGTTTTCGGAAATTAACAGCCAGTTCTGCGGGAAGCTAAGTCCAAGCTTCCAATAGCTGATTCCCCTGAGGTTCAGTTCCTTGATCAAATCGAATTTTGCCTGAATGGAGCGGGCATCTTCAAACCAGACTTCATGCCGCCGCCCCTCTGCATCGGTATAATTAAAGAATGGCGCCTGGGCTCGGGCATCATACTGGATGGCCACATTATTCGCCGCGGCGATTTCAATCGCCTGCTGCGGACTGACGGCACGGGCGACGCTTCCCTGTACAAATGGAAGGGTCCAGTCGTATCCATACAGGTTTTGGCCCATCATGATTTTATTGGAAGGCATTTCGGTCAGGGCGTATTCAATGACATCCCGTACCGGTCCAATAGGAGAAACCGCCATGGCCGGCCCGCCGCTGTACCCCCATTCATAGGTCATGATGACGACAAAATCGACAATTTGACCGTGAGCCCTGTAGTCATGCGCTTCGTACCAGGCCCCTTGCTGTGTGGCACTTGTCTTGGGAGCAAGCGCTGTGGAAATCAGCCAGCCATGCTGCCTGAACCGGTCTCTTGCTTTGCGGAGAAAGGTATTGTAGGCCTCGCGGTCGGCAGGGCGGAGAAATTCAAAGTCGAAATGGATATCGCGAAACCCGACACGGCGGGCGGTGGCAACGATATTATCCAGGAAGCGGTTTTGCACAGCCATGTCATTCAGGATAATGCGGCCAAGCTCATCGCTGAACTGGTCGTTCTCCTGATTGGTTATCACCATCATCAACGTGTTATTATTCGCTTCGGCAATCGCCGGAAAATTATTGAGCAAAGGCTCCTTCAAACTGCCGTCCCTCAATGCCTGGTAACTGAACGGAGCAAGATAGGTCAGATAGGGGGCCGCCTCGCGGGCTGCCGTTTCGAGGGCTGGCGCAACCGTCGTTCCTCTTGGCTCCACATAGGCATTGACTTCAGCCCGGTATTTTGGCCGTGGTGGAATGTACAGCCGCTGGCCCACCCTCAGCGGCTGGGTGACCGGAATCTGGTTGATGCGGGCTAGCTCCTGATAGTTCAGATTGAACCTTCTTGCAATCGAATAAAGGCTGTCACCCGGCTGAACCCAATAAAAGCTGCCGATAATGGGAACGACCAGGGTTTGGCCGATGACAAGGTTATTTGGATTGGGAATTGCGTTCGCTTCCACAATATCTTCAACCGTTGAACCATAAGTACGGGCAATCCCGGTTAGTGTCTCGCCTCTTTGAATCACATGTATCTGCATTGCCTTCCCTCCTCCTGGCGGATAAACGCTACAACCATTTTATGTGGGAAAGGTTTGGGCTATGTTTTACCTGTTAAAAATTTTAGCAGAAGGGTCGGTATTGGCACTGAGCACTTCCCGCATCATTGCCAGAGCATACTCATTGTCCTCATGGCTGTTGGATGCAACGCAATCTTCGGGAATATACAGCTTGTACTCCCTCATATAGGCATCATTGGCGGTAAACAGGACGCAAATATTCCCGGCAACGCCAGCGAGAATGAGTGTGTTTACCTCAAGCTGCTGAAGCAGGGTATGCAAAGCCGTTTCGTAAAATGCCGAATGCTTTGGCTTGATTAAAAAATAATCATCTTTCCCGGGAGAAATCCTGCTGATGATCTCTTTGCTGCGTTCATTGCTGCAATGCTCGATAATTTTATCGATATCGGCTTTCCATAAGTCGAAATGGTCGTTAATATAGACAACAGGCAGATTTCTCTCCTGGAACTTCTGTTTCAGGTTTAAGATAGGCGTTGTGATTTCAGCTGCCTTTCTGGAGAGAGCCTCTCCATATTCAAAGTCAAAATCGTTGATCATGTCTATGATGAGCAGAGCAGGTTTTATATCGTTGTCCATTTATGCATCCTCTCCTTTTCTCTATTTTTAGACCGGGAGCAGGATTATAAACCACCTGAAAGGGAGGAGGGAACATATTGGAGAAAAATCAGGATGAGCTTTACATGAGGGAAGCTATTGCCGAGGCCATAAAGGCGGGCGAAGCAGGAGAGGTCCCCATCGGCGCAGTGGTGGTGGTTGATGGGGAAATCATCGCGCGTGCCCATAATCTCCGGGAGACAAACCAAAGTTCGATTGCCCATGCAGAGGTGCTGGCGATTGAAGAAGCCTGCCGGAAGCTTGGCACATGGAGGCTGGAGGGGGCGGAGCTTTATGTGACCCTTGAACCATGCCCGATGTGCGCCGGAGCCATTATGCTGTCCAGGATTCAGCGGGTCATATACGGTGCGGCCGACCCTAAGGGCGGCTGTGCAGGGACCTTTATGAACCTGCTGCAGGACGAGCGCTTCAACCATCAGAGCGAGCTGACGACAGGAGTCCTCGAAGCTGAATGCGGGTCCCTCCTGTCTGATTTCTTCCGCCAGCTTAGGGCGCGAAAGAAACAGGAGCGGGAGCAGCGGCGTTTGTTCCCTGAAGATCATACAGGATTTAACAATGAATAAGCATTGCAATTTCTTCGAGATATTAGTATACTGATTATGCGTCACTTAAGACGCACTTAAACAAGGTTTCAATTTTGCCGTGCTAGGCGGGGAGGTAGCGGTGCCCTGTACCCGCAATCCGCTCCAGCGGGGCTGAATCCCTTCCTGAGGCTGATGTACTGTAGGGTCTGCCTTAAGTAAGTGGTGTTGACACCCGGGTCCTGCGCAATGGGAATCCATGAACCATGTCAGATCCGGAAGGAAGCAGCATTAAGTGGACGCTCTCATGTGCCGCAGGGCAGCCTGGGTCGAGCTAACTGCTTGAGTAACGCTTATGGTAGTCAGTCGAAGGAAGGTGCACGGCAGTTAAATAATAAACAACCAGCTCATCTCCAGCAGGGGATGGGTTTTTTGTTTTATGAGATAGTTTTGTAAAAAAAATATATGCGTTATAATAGGAGAGATTATAAACGGAAGGGAGCGGTGTCTTTTGGCTTATCAGGCATTATATCGTGTGTGGCGGCCGCAGCGGTTCTTTGATGTCGTCGGCCAGGAACATGTCACAACGACACTGCAAAATGCTCTGCTTCAGGAGAAAATCTCCCATGCCTATCTTTTCTCGGGGCCGAGGGGAACAGGGAAAACGAGTGCCGCCAAAATTCTTGCCAAAGCAGTGAACTGTGAAAGGGCACCTGTAAGCGAGCCTTGCAATGAGTGTGCTTCATGCCGGGGAATTACGGATGGATCCATTTCGGATGTCATTGAAATTGACGCCGCTTCAAATAACGGCGTTGAGGAAATCAGGGATATCCGCGACAAGGTAAAATATGCACCAAGCGCGGTTAAATATAAGGTATATATAGTGGATGAGGTCCATATGCTTTCCATCGGGGCCTTCAATGCACTGCTGAAAACACTTGAGGAGCCGCCGCGGCATGTCATGTTCATCCTCGCAACTACTGAACCACACAAAATCCCGCTGACGATTATCTCGAGGACGCAGCGCTTTGATTTCAAACGGATCACCTCGCAGGCGATTGTCGGCAGGATGAAGCTGATTGTGGATGAAACAGGAGTCGATTGCGATGACGCGGCGCTCCATGTAATTGCCAGGGCAGCGGAAGGCGGAATGCGGGATGCACTCAGTCTGCTCGACCAGGCGATATCGTTCAGCCAGGACAGGGTGACGGTGGAAGATGCGCTTACCGTTACCGGTTCGGTTTCCCAGTCCTTTTTAACACAGCTTGGCAAAGCCATTCATGAAAAAGATGCGGCCAGCGGTTTGGAAGCACTGGATGAATTATTGCAGGCCGGCAAGGATCCTGCAAGATTTATTGAAGACATGATCTACTTCTATCGGGATATGCTCCTTTACAAGGCTGCACCAGGTCTTGAAGAGTCAATGGAAAGGGTCATGCTGGACGAAGAGTTCCAGCAGCTCGCCTCCGCAACAGGAAGCGGGGAAATCTACGAGGTCATTGACGGCTTGAATAAGGCGCAGCAGGAAATGAGATGGACCAATCATCCAAGGGTATTTCTTGAAGTAGCCATCGTAAAACTCTGCCAGCTGGAGCAGCAGCAAGGGGCTGTCCCTGAAGTGGAACCGCTCCTAAGGCGGATTGAGCAGCTTGAGGAAAAGCTGACAAGATTTGCAGAAAACCCGCCGGCTTCTGCTGCCCAGGGGGAAGGTACTGTACAGAAAAAGCCGCAGCGTACAAACCGGAAAGGATTCCAGGCGCCTGCCGGCAAGATTAAAGAAGTCCTGAAACAGGCGACCAAACAGGATCTTCAAGAGGTCAAAGGCCGTTGGGGAGAAATGCTGKGGATGCTTGTCGGAAGGCAGATGCGATCCCAGGCTGCCTTATTGAATGAAGCAGAGCCTGTCGCTTCATCAAGCAGCGCTTTAGTGATAAAATTTAAATACGAAATTCACTGCCAGATGGCAATGGAGAATGAAAGATTCATCCAGGCCATTGGAGCCATCCTGGGCGAGCTGACAGGAAAACAGCTCCAGGTGGTAGGGGTGCCGGAAGAACAGTGGCTGAAAATTCGCGAAAGCTTCATTAGCAGCCAGCAGAACGATGGTTCCGGGGAAGATGGCGAGAGCGAAGAAGATCCGCTGATTGCTGAGGCCAAAAAACTGTTTGGGGAAGAACTAATTCAAATTCAAGATTAAAACTGGAGGTAGTTAAACAATGCGTGGAATGGGTAATATGCAAAATATGATGAAGCAAATGCAAAAAATGCAAAAGAAGATGGCTGAGGCCCAGGAAGAACTAGGTGAAAAGAGGCTGGAAGGCACAGCTGGCGGCGGTATGGTGACAGTGGTTGTTACAGGCCATAAAGAGATCGTCGATGTCCAGATTAAACAGGATGTAGTGGACCCCGACGATGTTGAAATGCTTCAGGACCTTGTACTTGCGGCAACAAATGACGCCCTGAAAAAAGCCGATGAGCTGGCGAATTCCACAATGGGCCAGTTTACCAAGGGAATGAACCTTCCAGGAATGTTCTAGGGGGGAATAATAAATGCATTATCCTGAACCAATATCAAAGCTGATCGACAGCTTTATGAAATTGCCAGGTATCGGCCCGAAAACGGCTGCCCGTCTGGCTTTTTTTGTTCTTAGCATGAAGGAAGACACCGTCCTCGACTTTGCCAAGGCTCTTGTAAATGCAAAAAGGAACCTGAGTTATTGTTCCGTATGCGGACATATCACGGACCAGGATCCATGCTATATCTGTGAGGATCAGCGGCGGGACCGCACCGTGATTTGTGTGGTGCAGGATCCAAAAGATGTTATAGCCATGGAAAAGATGAAGGAATTTAACGGGCTATACCATGTCCTTCAAGGCGCCATTTCTCCAATGGATGGAATCGGGCCGGAGGATATCAATATCCCCGACCTGTTAAAAAGGCTTCAGGATGAGACTGTCCAGGAGGTCATTCTGGCGACAAACCCCAATATTGAAGGCGAGGCAACCGCCATGTACATCTCCAGGCTCCTCAAGCCATCAGGCATCCGGATTACAAGGATTGCMCACGGTCTACCGGTCGGGGGAGACCTCGAATATGCAGATGAAGTAACACTTTCAAAAGCATTGGAAGGACGCAGGGAAGTCTAATTGTKGGTCAGGAGGAGACAGGATGTTGTTTCGAAGGAAAGGGCGACTCAAACGGGAATTCAATGATAAATTGATGCAGCAAATGGGCCAGGTAAAGACAGAATGGACAAATAAAAAGAAACTGGTTGAAAGAAGCTTTGACCMATCCAGGGAATTCATTGCCGAGGCAAAACTGGCTGAAGCGAAGTATTTCTTCCTTTTCAGGGAAGCCAAAGAAAGAAAAATCTCTATTAAAGGAAGATAGCGGCGATAAAACACCACGTTCTTTTTTGAAAGGCTTGTTCATATGCTTTAGTACAAGTCCTAAATAAAGGAGTGGCAGCAAATGGATCCGGTTATCGTCATTTCAATCCTTGCAGGGTTGGCCTTAATTATATTGTTCATCGGTGCCCCGGCGAAGCCTTTGCGTTTTATCGGACAGGGAGTTGTTAAAATTCTGATTGGTGCGCTGTTCTTGTTTTTCCTGAATGCATTCGGCAGCAGCCTGGGCCTGAATGTGCCGATCAATCTGGTGACAGCCAGTGTCTCAGGCTTTTTGGGAATTCCGGGTGTCCTGGCCCTGGTGGCGATAGAAACGTGGATAATATAATGTAAAAAGCTGCCGGGAAGGCAGCTTTAATTTTTTTGAACATTAGGTTGACGATGAAAGATATAGGTGTTATTATATTAAACGTCGCTGATGAACAGCTGACATGAAATAAAGAAAAGTTATAAAAGTGTTGACACAAAGTTGCCAGTATGATATATTAATAAAGTCGCTTACGAGCGGTGATTGTTCTTTGAAAACTAAACAAACAAGCGTCAACAAACAATAATATTCATGGCTTCTGTTATAGAAGTACATGAGCCAACGTTTTATTTTATGAGCTAATCACTCTTTTATTGGAGAGTTTGATCCTGGCTCAGGACGAACGCTGGCGGCGTGCCTAATACATGCAAGTCGAGCGGACTTGAGGGAGCTTGCTCCCGA
>NZ_LIGG01000001.1:1130794-1188469 GCF_001273925.1 Bacillus sp. FJAT-27251
TTAAAATAAAAGGAGTTTTTCCGGTTATAGGGATCAGAATCATGAATTTTGCCCTCTTTTGAGAAGATAAGGGGAATTTCTCCCCCTATTTCTGTTTCTTATGGTGCCTCTGCGTACAATAGCCGGAAATTATCCCCTTAATAATTCTCATGCCTCTTTGGGAATCAACAATGGATAATAACAGAGCCTTGTTTTTAAATAAAAAAATCAGGAAATGTAGATATCGGGCCGAACTATGTCGATATCCTCCAAAACGATGTAGATATAATAGCAAACTGTGTAGAAAAGCTGCCGGTTCGTGAAGAAAAACCCACTTTCCATGTAGAATTCTGTAAATGAGGCACGAGAACCGTTCCCCTGCACCACTCGCACCTCAAAATAATTAATACAAGTTGAATTTACCATAGACATACACGCAAGGATTTCGCTCGACATACAATATTAATCAAGTAATCTTAGGAAATGATTATTCGAAAAATTGTATACAACTGGGGGCGGCGGGGCAGAATAGGTGTATGGAGGTGGAGATTGTGGAAAGAGTTATTGCCAAGGAGCAAGTTGGAGAATCTTGTGTCATTTGCGAACAAGTCAGGCAGGCAGGAATACATCTATACACTTCGTTTATTTGCACAGACTGTGAACAAACCATGATTCAGACGGAGACTAGCGATCCAAAATATAAATATTATGTTGATAAACTTAGAAAAGTGAATAAACCAGAAATCTATTCTTAAAGCTCTCAAAGGGCTTTATTTTTTTGTGTTCAAAAAGCCGAACCCCATTCCAAATAAAAAAATATATGGCTATTCCGTGATTCCGTGGCATTTGCTTACTGTTCTGGTAAAATAGACTGAAGTATAAACTTGTTTATTGAAATAGGTGGTGAACATATGGACCAGCGCTATTCACCTTTGCTGGACCAACTGCTTTTACATAGGAGCAAAAAGCCGATTTCCTTTCATGTTCCCGGCCATAAGTATGGCGAAGTGCTTCCCGAAAAGATGGTGGAGCATTTCCGGTCCTTGCTGAGGCTGGATGCGACCGAGCTTACAGGCCTCGATGACTTGCATTCCCCTGAAGGTGTCATCCTGGAAGCCGAAAAGCTTCTTGCCGGCCTGTATCAAGCTAGGAAGAGTTTCTTCCTCGTCGGCGGCTCAACTTCCGGAAACATCGCGATGATCATGGCGGCGTTGAATGAAGATGATGTTGTCCTCGTACAGCGAAACTCCCATAAATCCGTGATGAACGGGATTAGGCTCGCTCGGGCCAAACCTGTCTTTTTAAGCCCGGAGTGGGATTCTGATTCGCTGGCTGCAGGCGGAGTCAGCCTGAAGACAGTCAGGGAAGCGATCCAGTCATACCCTGAGGCAAAAGCATTGCTTCTTACCTATCCCAATTATTATGGAATGGTTTATAATCTGAAGGATATCATTGATTTGGCGCATGAACACCATATTCCGGTTCTGGTCGATGAAGCACATGGAGTCCATTTCATAGCTGGGGAGCCATTTCCGCCATCCGCTCTCTCTCTGGGTGCGGATGTGGTCGTCCAGTCTGCACATAAAACGCTGCCGGCGATGACGATGGGAGCCTATCTGCATTACAACAGCACGTATATTCCGCTGTCAAAGCTGGCAGGCTACCTGCAAATGATTCAGTCCAGTTCCCCTTCGTATCCTATTATGGCTTCGCTGGATGCGTCCAGGAGCTATCTAGGAACCTTTGGGAGGGAAGATATTCAATTTTTGATGGATGGCATCACCGCTTTTCGGGAGGATGCCGGGAAAATTGACAGACTGGAGGTACTGCCTTCAGGAGACAGCGACCCGTTGAAGATGATTGTCCGTTCCCCTGGTTGCTCGGGATTCCAGCTGCAAAAAGTGCTTGAAGAGCAGGGCATCTATGCCGAGATGGCCGATCCATATAATGTGCTGCTCGTATTGCCTCTTTTAAAAGCGGGAATGCCAGGCCCTTATAAGGAGGCAATAGAAAAACTTACCGCAGCCGCCACACAGGTCGGGACAATAATGCCAGCCACTTTGCCAGTAAAGCAAAATAATACCCCTGTTATTGGGACACTTGCTGTGGGATACAGGGAAATGGAAAATAGGAACGAGACATTTGTACCTCTGGCCCAGTCGGCAGGCAGTATTTGTGCAGAGACACTGATCCCCTATCCGCCCGGAATACCGCTGCTGATGCCAGGTGAGGTCATTACCGAAGCTGCATTGGAAGAACTCCATGACCTGCTTGCTCAATCAGCAAAAATCCAGGGCGGGGAACGGATTGAACATAGACAGATTAAAATTTTTATCCCGCATTAACTGGCAGTAGGACCCCCACTTCAAGACTTTAGAGAGAACTAAAAAGGAAAAGTGGGGGATCAACTGCCAGTAAATGCCCGATTGGTTCAACTAACATTCAGTAGGGGATGAGGAAAACCCCTACTGAATGAAGTTTCACCTTACAATAGCATTTGGAGGCTGTACAACATGAATCAAGGATTGTTTATCTCCGTGGAAGGGCCGGAGGGCGCCGGAAAGACCACAATTATCTCTTTGCTTGCTGAAAGGCTTGGCAACGAGGGGATACCGGTAATGGCCACAAGGGAGCCCGGAGGAATCGACATCGCTGAACAAATTCGCGAAGTCATCCTCAACAGGGCAAATACCGCGATGGATCCCAGAACCGAGGCATTGTTATATGCCGCTGCAAGGAGGCAGCATTTGATTGAAAAAATAAAGCCTGCCCTAGATGAAGGAAAGGTCATTCTTTGCGACAGGTTTATTGACAGCTCCCTCGCCTATCAAGGATATGCCAGAGGACTTGGAGTGGATGAGGTATTCACTATCAATCAATTTGCGATTGAAGCGATGATGCCGGAGCTGACTTTTTACTTCGACCTTGAACCAGGCATTGGACTTGAGCGAATTAGCCGGCATAATGGCCGGGAAGTGAACCGGCTTGATTTGGAGAAAATCGAGTTTCACCAGAAAGTGCGCGAGGGATATTTGCTGCTTGTGGAAAGATTTCCGGAACGCATCATGAAGATTGATGCCTCCAAGCCTATAGACGAGGTATTTAAAGAGGCTGAAAATAGAATTAAAGAATTACTTGTAAAGAAACCTTAAAGTGCTTTTAAGGTTTTTTATTGTACATTGTATGGATGAAACTGGAATGCGCGAATTTGCCGCTGTGTGATGGGTAAATTACTGCTATAATAAGGATAAACGTCAACCGGAACATTCTATTTGGAGGGAATTAGATGAAGTTAATTTTTGCGGTAGTTCAGGATCAGGACAGCAACCGGCTTTCCAAGGCGCTCGTTGACCATAATTTTCGTGCGACAAAGCTTGCCAGCACAGGCGGCTTCCTTAAGTCGGGGAATACCACGTTTATTATTGGAACCGAAGATATCCGTGTGGAAAAAGCCTTGCAGGTTATTAAGGATAATTGCAAATCGCGTGACCAGCTTGTCGCTCCTGTATCGCCGATGGGCGGCAATGCCGATTCTTATGTCCCATACCCGGTAGAGGTGGAGGTAGGCGGAGCTACAGTGTTCGTGATGCCAGTAGAACAATTTCACCAGTTTTAAAAGGTAAAACCATAATTTGAAGGTAGAGAGTGATGGCGGAGTGACAAAAAATTGGGAGCAGCTTGAAGAATTGCAGCCAACTGTCTTGAGGATGCTGAAAAACAGCATGCTGAAGGAAAGAGTAGCCCATGCCTATCTTTACGAAGGAATGAGGGGAACAGGGAAAAAGGATGTTGGGATTTTGCTGGCTAAAAGCCTGTTTTGCCAGCAGCTTGTCAGCGGATTCAAGCCCTGTGAGGCATGTACAAACTGCAAGCGAATCAACCATGGCAATCATCCTGATATTCACGTTGTCGAGGCTGATGGCTTATCCATAAAAAAAGCACAAATCCAGGCCCTGCAGGAAGAGTTTTCAAAGACTGGCGTTGAATCGCGTAAAAAACTTTATTTGATTGTGCATGCAGACCGCATGACCACCAACGCGGCCAATAGCTTGCTTAAATTCCTGGAAGAGCCGCATCCTGGTACAGTTGCCATCCTTATTACGGAACAGGTACAGCAAATTTTGCCTACCATTCTATCGAGATGCCAAATAATTGGTTTTACACCATTATCTCCTAAAAATATGGAAAGACAGCTGATAGAACATGGGGTAAACCCGCAAACCGCGCCAATGCTGGCCCAATTGACGAATAATTTTGATGAGGCACTGGAGTTCAGCCAAAATGATTGGTTTGCACAAGCACAAAAGATAGTGGTAAAATTGTATGAAGTGTTAAAAAAGCATCCTCTTGAAGCGATGGTATCCCTTCAGGAGAATTGGCATACACACTTTAAGGATAAAGAGCAAATCGATCGCGGATTGGATTTATTACTTCTTGTTTTTAAGGATTTATTATATATCCAGCTAGGGAAGAAAGAACAGATCATCTTTTTGAGCGAAAGTTCCCGCTTGGAGCAATATGCGCTGCAGACATCCGGACGGCGTCTGACCGAACAAATGGCAGCAGTCCTGGAGGCGAAAAGGAAACTGCATGCCAATATGAATGCCCAGCTGTTAATGGAAGAGCTGGTGTTAAAATTGCAGGAGGGATCTTCACTTGTATGATGTAGTAGGTGTCCGCTTTAAAAAAGCGGGAAAGATATATTATTTTGATCCCGGAGATCTCGCAATTCAGAAGGATGACTTTGTCATCGTCGAAACTGTCAGAGGGGTCGAATTCGGGAGAGTCGTCACACCGGTCAAGAAGGTAGGCGAAAACGACGTGGTTCTGCCCTTGAAAAAGGTTGTCAGGATCGCAGATCAAAAGGACCGTCTCATTGTAGACGAGAACAAGGCAGCTGCGAAGGAAGCCTATGATGTTTGCGGGCAGAAAGTGAGTGAACATCAGCTGGACATGAAGCTGGTTGATGTGGAATATACTTTTGACCGGAATAAGGTCATCTTTTATTTTACAGCGGATGGAAGAGTCGATTTCCGCGAACTGGTCAAGGATTTGGCCTCCATTTTTAGGACAAGGATTGAACTGCGCCAAATTGGCGTCCGTGATGAAGCGAAAATGCTGGGGGGCATCGGTCCTTGTGGCAGGATGCTTTGCTGCTCGACTTTTTTGGGCGATTTCGATCCTGTATCCATTAAAATGGCCAAGGACCAGAATCTCTCGCTCAACCCTACGAAAATATCGGGATTGTGCGGACGTTTAATGTGCTGCCTGAAGTACGAAAATGATGAATACGAGGCGGCGAAGGAAGCCCTTCCTGACCTTGGGGAAATCATTGAGACTCCAAATGGACGCGGCAAAGTAGTCGGCTTGAACATTCTGGAACGCGTCATGCAGGTTGAGTTCGCCGGCCAGGAGCGGGTGCTTGAATATACGCTGGAAGAAGTGCTGAAGGAAGGCGCCGTTTCGATACAATCATCCACAGATTAATGAGGTGGAAAAGGTGGATAAAAAAGAGATCTTTGACTCAGTAAGCAATATGGAAGAACAAATCGGCACTCTTTATCGGCAGCTTGGCGAGTTAAAGCAGCATGTTGCGGAAATACTGGAAGAGAATAACTCTTTGAAGCTGGAAAATGACAATTTAAGACGCCGTCTGGATCAAACTACAAAGAAGAAAGACCAAAGGGAAAAGAAAGGCAAACCTGGAAGCAACCCTGTCGACATTGGCGAGGGCTATGACAATCTGGCCCGGCTGTACCAGGAAGGTTTCCATATCTGCAATTTGAACTTTGGCAGCCCAAGAAAAGAAGGGGATTGCATATTCTGCCTGTCTTTTCTCAATAAAAAATAATTGGCAGCCTTCCCTATCGGGGGAAGGCTTTTTTGCAGCAAAGGAGCCTGATTAATGGTTGAATTAAGAGATGATGAAAGATTGGACTACCTGCTGGCAGAGGATTTGCGGATCATCCAGAGCCCCTCTGTGTTCGCTTTTTCCCTTGATGCCGTGCTGCTGGCGAGGTTCGTATATGTGCCGATCCAAAAGGGAAGCCTGATTGACCTTTGCAGCGGCAATGGGGTGATCCCGCTGTTTCTCAGTGCCCGTACAAAGGGCGGGATCACAGGCGTGGAGATTCAGGAACGCCTTTATGATATGGCAGTAAGGAGCATTGAATACAACCAGCTCGGCGGCAGGCTGAAGATGGTGCATGGGGACATCAAGGAAATGCCTAAACAGCTTGGCTATGGAAAATTTGATGTGGTTACCTGCAACCCGCCCTATTTTAAGACCCCGGCAACCAGGGAAATCAATGAAAATGAACATCTGGCAATCGCCCGCCATGAAATCCTTTGTACGCTGGAGGATGCTATCAAGGCTTCCAGCGAGCTTGTCCGTGCACGCGGGAAAGTGGCGTTTGTCCACCGCCCCGGACGGATGATTGATATCATCGAGCTGATGCGAAAATACAAGCTTGAGCCAAAACGGATCCAGTTTGTCTATCCGAAAGCCGGAAAGGAAGCCAACACCATACTGGTAGAGGCCATCAAGCATGGAAGCCCGGACCTGAAGATTGAAAACCCGCTGATTGTCTATAATGAGAATGATGAGTACACTCCCGAGCTGAGAGAGATTTTATATGGAAAAGAATGAGCATTATTTCTATGTGCTTTCCTGCCGGGATGGCAGCCTTTATGCGGGATATACCAATGACCTCGAACGGCGGCTCAGGCAGCATAATGAAGGAAAAGGGGCAAAATATACAAAAGGACGGGGCCCGGTTGA
This sequence comes from Bacillus sp. FJAT-27251, assembly GCF_001273925.1. Taxonomy (GTDB): domain Bacteria; phylum Bacillota; class Bacilli; order Bacillales; family Cytobacillaceae; genus Mesobacillus_B. The sequence goes on from NZ_LIGG01000001.1 coordinate 1,137,555, forward strand.
GCTCATTTATGCCAAACAGTATGAAACAAAGAGCGAGGCGCTTAAGGCTGAGTATGCCTTTAAACAGCTGCCGCGAGCCAGGAAAGACCAATTTTTAGCGATGGAGCTGGAGGAGAAAAATGCAGCATCAGAAAAGCTTTGAACATGAACAGGAAAAGGGGATATTATACCTTGTGCCAACGCCAATCGGCAATCTTGAAGATATGAGCTTCAGGGCCTTGAGGATTTTAAAAGAAGCGGATTTGATTGCCGCCGAGGATACAAGGAACACCAGGAAGCTGTGCAACTATTTTGAAATAGAAACGCCTGTCATGAGCTACCATGAGCATAATAAGGAGCAAAGCGGCAAAAAGCTCCTTGGGAAAATAAAGGATGGAGCCAAGGTAGCGCTCGTCAGTGATGCGGGCATGCCAACCATCTCCGATCCAGGCTATGAGCTTGTGGACCAGGCGATAGCCGAAGGCCTTACGGTTGTTCCGCTGCCGGGCGCCAATGCGGCCCTGACAGCATTGATCGCATCCGGAATCAACCCCCAGCCTTTTTACTTCTACGGCTTTCTCAGCCGCAGCAAGAAGGAAAAGCGCAAGGAGCTGGAAGTCCTGGCAAGGCAATCCGGAACAATGGTATTTTATGAAGCACCGCACCGGCTCCGCGAAACACTTCAGCTGATGAGCGAGAGTTTAGGCGGTGAACGGCAGATTGTGCTTTGCCGGGAACTCACCAAGAAATTTGAGGAATTTATCAGGGGAACCGTACAGGAAGCAGCAGTGTGGGCAGAAAGCGGTGAAGCAAGAGGAGAGTTCTGCCTGATTGTCGAGGGGGCGGAGCACTCAGAAGCCGGGCAGGAAACAGCCTGGTGGGCAGAGCTCTCGATTGAAGGCCATGTCGAACAGAACATGGAAAAAGGGATGTCTTCAAAAGAAGCCATCAAGCAGACCGCCAAAGAGCGGGGCTTGAATAAACGGGACGTTTACCAAGCCTATCATGTCGAATAAGAAAAGCGGAAGCGCCTCGCCCAGCCCCACAAGCATAAGACGCTCCAGAATAGAAGGCGTTTTTTGCCTTCGATTCTGGAGTGGCTTATGACCTCGAGCTGCTCAAAGCTCCGCTTCTCGCAAGATACTCGAGAAGTAAACTCAAGGATGAAAACTGGCTAGGCGCTGGAGCTGGACAGTTATCTAAGTTTAGGAATTTACACTTTATTATAGAATAAAAAAATAGCTTCTCCTTTTAAGGAGAAGCTTTAATGGTTTTATTATGCTTTGACAGGTTCGAAGGAATTTTGGATTTCGCTGAGAAGCTGTTCTGCTCCTTCACGGCTAAGGATCAGTTTTCCTCCAGCAAGAGTGATATTGTTGTCGGAAACTTCGCCAGTGATGTGGCAAGTCATGTTTGGCTTGTATTTCTTAAGGATGATGCGGTCGTCATCCACATAGATTTCAAGTGCATCCTTTTCGGCAATGCCMAATGTCCTTCTCAATTCAATTGGAATGACCACGCGGCCAAGCTCATCAACTTTACGTACGATACCAGTAGATTTCATCGTGATTTCCCCTCTCCAGTGTATGTAATCTTATTTTATTCGTCATTTTTCGACATGTCATTTTTATAAATCTAATAATACCAGCCATTCCCATAACCGTCAATTACTTTATTTGGTTAATGGATGGTATTTTTTTGAAGCCTCAAAAACATTGCTATATAGGGATTTTACCGTTCTTCAATAAAAAAGCTTCGAAAAGAAGCTCGAATTTATGGGGGTATTCTTAAAAAAAATATTATGAGTGCTAAAACATTATGTAATTTTATTCCTTTTGCATTCGACAAAATCCTACAGGACTTTCGACAGCATGGAAAAGTAAAGGGAAGAATTGTATAATAAGTAATTAGAATCATTGGAGCTCTAAGGAGGCAGTTTTGATGGAGGAAAAGTTAAAAACATTTTACCTTACTACCCCGATTTATTATCCGAGCGGGAATTTGCATATTGGACATGCTTATACCACTGTGGCCGGGGATGCGATGGCCCGTTATAAAAGAATGCGCGGCTACGACGTCATGTTCCTGACTGGAACAGATGAGCATGGCCAGAAAATCCAGCGGAAAGCCGAAGAAAAAGGGGTTACTCCGCAGCAGTATGTCGATGAGATTGTGTCCGGCATCCAGGACCTCTGGAAAAAGCTTGATATCTCATATGATGACTTTATCCGGACAACCGAGGACCGCCATAAGCAGGTGGTGGAGAAAATCTTTGCCCGCCTTGTCGAGCAGGGGGACATCTATCTTGACCAATATGAAGGCTGGTACTGTACACCGTGCGAGTCCTTCTATACAGACCGCCAGCTTGAAAATGGCAACTGTCCTGATTGCGGCCGTCCAGTGGAAAAAGTGAAAGAAGAATCTTATTTCTTCAGGATGGGAAAATATGCAGACAGACTCCTGAAGTACTATGAAGAAAATCCCCAGTTCATCCAGCCTGAATCACGCAAAAATGAAATGATCAATAACTTCATTAAGCCGGGCCTTGAGGACCTGGCTGTCTCGAGAACGACCTTTGACTGGGGAATAAAAGTGCCGGGAGATCCGAAGCATGTTATTTATGTATGGGTGGATGCCCTGTCGAATTATATTACAGCACTTGGATATGGGACGGAAGATGACTCGAAGTATTTAAAATACTGGCCGGCCGATGTCCACCTTGTCGGAAAGGAAATTGTCCGTTTCCATACGATTTACTGGCCAATCATGCTGATGGCATTGGATTTGCCGCTGCCTAAAAAGGTGTTCGCCCATGGCTGGCTTTTGATGAAGGATGGGAAGATGTCCAAATCAAAAGGCAATGTGGTCGATCCAGTGACGCTCATTGACCGTTACGGCCTTGATGCCTTGCGCTATTACCTCCTCAGGGAAGTTCCATTTGGCGCAGACGGCGTGTTCACCCCGGAAGGCTTCGTTGAAAGAGTGAATTTTGATCTGGCAAACGACCTAGGCAACTTGCTGAACCGCACGGTCGCGATGATCAACCGCTATTTTGATGGGGAAGTCCCAGCCTATACCGGGTCTGAAGGCGAGTTTGACCAGCAGCTGCTCAACACAAGCCGGGAGACAATCAGGAAATATGAAGAAGCAATGGAAAAAATGGAGTTTTCAGTGGCATTGACCGCTGTTTGGCAGCTGGTAAGCCGTACAAACAAATATATCGATGAAACCCAGCCATGGGTGCTTGCCAAGGATGAGGACAAAAAAGCAGAGCTTGGCCGTGTGATGGCCCATCTTGCGGAAGCCTTGCGCGAGACTGCCATCCTGCTTCAGCCATTCCTGACAAGGACACCGGCAAAGATTTTCGAACAGCTGAATGTGACCGGAGAAAAGCTGACTGGCTGGGAAAGCCTTGAGACATTTGGCGGCATTCCGGCAGGTACGAAGGTGCAAAAAGGCGAACCAATTTTCCCTCGCCTCGAAGTGGAAGAAGAAGTGGCATACATCAAGGAAAAGATGCAGGGCAGCGCTCCCGCGGAGCCGGAAAAACCGGAGAAGCCGGAATCAATGCCTGAAATCCTGATTGATGACTTCATGAAAGTGGAATTGCGCGTTGCAGAGGTGATTCATTGCGAGCCAGTTCCGAAAGCGGATAAGCTTCTCAAGCTCCAGCTCGATCTTGGATATGAAAAACGGCAGGTTGTATCGGGGATTGCCCAGCATTATAAGCCCGAAGAACTGGTTGGCCGCAAAGTGATTTGTGTAACGAATCTGAAGCCTGTGAAACTGCGCGGAGAGCTGTCGGAAGGAATGATCCTGGCCGGGTCGCAGGACGGGAAATTATCATTGGCAACAGTGGCTGAGTCCTTGCCGCTTGGAGCCAGGGTAAAGTAAAAAAGCATAAATTTTTCAGAACATAGAAATGTTTCATGTGTAACATTTCTATGTTTTTTTATTTACTATAAAGGCTTTTAGGTTGACGATACACTTGGAAAATCGTTATGATACTGTCAAATTTTTATAAAAATTTCAAGCATATCCCTATCTTTCCATACATGGAAACGATAAGTTGAAGGAAAATAGGGACATAAAAAGGCCGGTAAGTTAGAATGTTATATTAGGCAAAAGGAGTTTACAGCATGCTTTTCGATACACACGTACATTTAAATGCGGAGCAATACAGCGAGGATTTGCAGGAGGTCATTGATAGGGCGCAGGGTGAAGGAGTCTCACAAATGGTGGTTGTCGGATTTGACCGACCGACCATTGACAAGGCATTGCAGCTTTGTGAATCATACGATTTTCTGTTTGCCAGTGTTGGCTGGCATCCGGTTGATGCCATTGATATGACGCCTGGGGATTTGGAGTGGCTTAGGGAGCTTTCATCCCACCCGAAAGTTGTTGCCCTTGGCGAAATGGGATTGGATTATCACTGGGATAAGTCTCCCAAGGATGTCCAAAAAGAGGTTTTCAGAAAACAGATCAGGCTGGCAAAGGAAGTCAATCTGCCCATCATCATACATAACCGGGAAGCAACCGCTGATATTGTCCAAATCCTTAAAGAAGAGGATGCCAGGGAAGTCGGCGGCATCATGCATTGCTATAGCGGCAGTGTGGAGATTGCGTTGGAATGCATCGACATGAATTTTTATATTTCCCTTGGCGGCCCGGTGACCTTTAAAAATGCCAAAAAGCCAAAGGAAGTGGCTGAAGCGGTTCCGCTTGACCGTTTGCTGATTGAGACGGATGCCCCGTATTTGACGCCGCACCCATTCCGCGGAAAAAGGAATGAGCCTGCCTACGTCAAATTGGTGGCACAGCAAATTGCCGAATTGAGAGGCATGAGCTATGAGGAATTGGCTGAGGCTACAACGAAGAATGCAAAAAAAATATTCGGCATAAAGTGATAGGAAATGCTGTCGATTCGTGAGAGAGTTTGTCCAATTGTTTTCTTAAAACAAAGAGTTCTACATGTTTGGGGATGCACATAGGATAACCTTGTCGATAACTCTTCCTTCCCTTTCAGGAAATCATCTCGCATAATAGAGACTGTGTTTGGGGGAAAGGTGTTTGGGTTGACACGTCGACAGCATACTCTATATAATCACTCGAGAGAAAAGGAGGCGTTTTTCATAGACACCAAACTTATGAAAAACCTGTTTTCCAAGTCTTTGAGTAAGAAAAAGCTGGCGATCCTTTCAGCTAGTTTGCTAGTGTTTGTCTCTGTCCTTGGCTACTTTCTGTATGAAGGCACCAAGAAGACAGTCGCACTAACACTGGACGGCCAAGAAAAAATCGTTAAAACACATGCAGAAACCATTCAGGATATATTTAGAGAACTGGACATTTCTCTTGGCGAGAAAGACTATTTGTCATTAGCCGCAAACACAAAAGTAGAGGATCAGCTTGAAATTGTGTGGAAGCCGGCAAAACAGGTGCACCTAGTGGAAAATCAGGAAGAGAAAACGTATTGGTCCGCTTCGGACACGGTAAAGGAATTTCTTGAAGAACAAAATATTGAAGTGAAAGAACACGACAAGTTAACCCCAAACCCGGAAACAGAGCTTAAAAAGGATATGAAGATCGATATCCAGAGGGCATTTCCCCTAAAGGTAACAGTTGGCGGGAAAGAGCAAGAAGGATGGTCGACTTCGACTACGGTCGCTGACTTTTTATCGCAGCAAGGAATCACACTCAATGAATTGGACCGAGTTGAACCTGCACTGACAGAAACAGTCACCAGCAATGCCTTAATCAAGGTCATTCGAGTTGAAAAAGTCACCGATGTAGTGGAAGAACCAATCAAGTTTGCAGTCGTCACCAAAAAGGACCGCAGTCTGGACAAAGGGAAACAAAAAGTTGTGACGGAGGGACAGGAAGGTGTTCTTTCCAAAAAGTACGAAGTCACACTGGAAGACGGCAAGGAAGTTTCCAGGAACCTTGTCAGTGAAACCAAGGTGAGGGACAAGAAGGATAAAGTCGTTGCCATGGGCACGAGGGAAGTTGCCGTCCAGGTCTCAAGGGGAGCTGCGGCACCGTCCAGCCAGGCAGCAGGCCAGGGAGCTAGCCAGGGCTCAGGCAAAGAGTTTTATGTAAGCTCGACGGCTTATACGGCAAGCTGTAATGGATGCTCGGGGGTAACGGCGACAGGAATGAATCTGAAGGCCAATCCGAACGCAAAGGTGATCGCGGTCGATCCAAGTGTCATCCCATTGGGGACGAAGGTGTATGTCGAAGGGTATGGCTATGCGGTTGCCGCCGATAAAGGAGGCGCCATCAAAGGCAACAAGATCGATGTCTTCTTCCCGAACAAATCCCAAGCCTATCGCTGGGGCAATAAACGTGTCAAAGTTAAAATCCTAAACTGATTCATTCTTCATTCATTCAATGCAGGGGGCTTTCCTCTGCATTTTTTATTTTCTGTACCCATTTTGAGTTATAATAAGAAAATGGTTTTGTTATATATATAGACGGTTAATATTTCAAATATGTTTCAGTCTTTTATTATTTTTTTTACGAAGGATGTAGTATTGAATGAAAATCAAAGAGTTGATTGTTGTGGAGGGCAAGGATGACACAACAGCTGTCCGGAGGGCAGTCAATGCCGATACGATTGAAACAAACGGATCTGCCATCAGCATGGATACAATCGCAATGATCCAGAAGGCGCAGCAGACGAGAGGAGTCATCGTGTTCACGGATCCGGACTATCCTGGTGAAAAAATCCGGAAAACCATTGCTGAACATATCCCTGGTTGCCGCCATGCCTTTATTCCAAAGGAAAAAGCGCTTCCGAAATCAGGGCGCGGAATTGGCGTCGAGCATGCAGCTCCTGAAGTGATCAGGGAGGCTTTGAAGGACGCCCAGTTAATGGATGACAATGCCCCGGAGGAAATTACCCGTGAGGATTTAATAGATGCAGGACTGATTGCAGGCCCGGGCGCAAGGGAAAGGCGCGAAAAATTGGGCAAGCTGTTAAAGATTGGCTATACGAACGGGAAGCAGCTGCATAAGCGCCTGATGATGTTTCAGGTCAGCTCCGGAGAATTTGCTGCCGCCATGGAGGCTATTAGACAGGAGGAACAACATGCATAAAGACATCGCTACCCCGGCGAGAACGAGGGAAATTTTAGAAAAATATGGGTTTTCTTTTAAAAAGAGCCTAGGTCAGAACTTTCTGATTGATACCAATATACTACGCAGGATTGTCGATCATGCAGAACTGACGGAATCTTCGGCAGTGATTGAAATCGGCCCAGGCATTGGCGCCCTTACAGAGCAATTGGCAAAGCGAAGCAAAAAGGTCATGGCATTCGAAATCGACCAGCGGCTGCTGCCAATTCTGGAAGATACGCTTTCCCCTTATGACAATGTCACCATTGTCCATCAGGATATTCTGAAAGCGGACGTACAGTCCCGCATTGACGAAATACTGGCTGGATTTGAGGATATAATGGTGGTGGCCAATCTTCCTTATTATGTCACCACGCCGATAATCATGAAGCTGCTGGAAGAAAAGCTGCCCATCCGGGGCATTGTCGGAATGCTTCAGAAGGAAGTGGCCGACCGCATTTCAGCAAAGCCAGGCACGAAGGAATATGGCTCGCTGTCGATTGCGGTGCAGTATTACACGATGGCGGAGACCGTGATGATCGTGCCGAAAACGGTGTTTATTCCCCAGCCGAATGTGGATTCCGCCGTCATCAGGCTGACATTGCGGGAAAAGCCGGCTGTTGCAGTAAAGGATGAAACATTCTTTTTCCAAGTCACCAGGTCCAGCTTTGCCCAAAGGCGCAAAACCATCCTTAATAATTTGACCAGCCAGCTTCCTGGCGGAAAAGAAAAAAAGGAAGGCATCCAGGCCGCGTTGAAGCAGGCAGGCATTGAGGGGACAAGAAGAGGAGAAACCTTGTCCATCGAAGAATTCGGCGCCCTCAGTGACGCCTTGTATGAATTATTTAAGTAAGCCCCGGGAAACCAGGGCTTTTTTTGCGTGTGCCGGAAGGCCCCTGCATTCGGACAGCTTTGGGAGAGAGATCGAGGTTCGAGTCCGAATGGGGCCTCATTCATTTCCCCAGGAAGCAGCTATGGTGGCTTGTCCTTTCACATTGCCAAGGCGGTTTGCATAGCCTGACAAAGAAACAATACTCTCAGGCAGGAGCCTACTTGGAGTGACGAGTGTGACCATAAAAACAATGGATGTAGTGGGAAGGATTTCCTATAATTGTGACATTCTATTCCGCGTCATTGATATAAGAGTGGAAAACGGCAGGAGGATCGCCATCTTATATGGGGAGGAATATCGCCTGGCTGCCGATGCTCCTTATGAAGACTTGATAAAAATGGAAGCGAATGTACGGAGGCGGATGGCCGAGGAGGGCCGTTCGCGGGAGGAGCAGTCTTACATCCTGTTCCGCCAGGACGTGGAATTGCTGAAGCAGAAGCAGGAGTACGAAGTAACAGACGGATACAGCAAAGCCCTGAATTATTTTCAAATGCCGGGCAAGGTGCTCCACCTCGATGGGGATCCCAATTATTTGAAAAAGTGCTTGTTGCTTTATGAGAGAGTGGGCGTGCCTGTATATGGTGTTCATTGCAATGAAAAGGAGATGCCGCTGAAAATAGGCAGCCTCATTGACTATTACAGGCCTGATATCCTTGTGATAACTGGGCATGACGCCTATTCCAAGTCAAAGGGTAAAATAGGGGACCTGAATGCTTACCGGCATTCAAGGCATTTCGTCCAAACCGTAAAGGAAGCACGAAAAAAAATTCCCCACCTTGACCAGCTTGTCATCTTTGCGGGTGCATGCCAATCTCATTTTGAGTCGCTGATCCAGGCCGGAGCTAATTTTGCCAGCTCTCCTTCCCGGGTGAATATCCATGCTCTCGACCCGGTTTACATTGTGGCTAAAATAAGCTTCACCCCATTTGTCGAAAGGATCAATGTCTGGGATGTGCTCAGGAACACACTGACCGGAGAAAAAGGCCTTGGAGGGATTGAGACGAGGGGAGTGCTGAGGACCGGGATGCCTTACAATAAGCCGGAAAAAGAAGAATAGCCATAAAGCCGCGGACAGCGGCTTTTTTGGTGTATGCAATGGTGTTAAACGGGGCAGGAACACTGTACGAAAATCGCATACATAAAATTTGCGATTGCCGGAAATGCTAACCATGTTGAAAAATAGAAGAAAATGAAGAAGAAAATATATTGACATTTATTTTTAAGGACTGTTATAATTTATGTTTTTATTTGACGTAAATGTGTCAGCATGTTATACTTGACATAGTGAGGTGGACCGAATGCCAAAAACATTATCGGATATCAAAAAAGCTCTTGATTCAAATTTAGGGAAAAGACTTTTACTTAAGGCTAATGGCGGACGCAGAAAAACGATTGAACGCTCAGGAGTTTTAGCTGAAACCTACCCTTCCGTGTTCGTGATTGAACTGGATCAGGAGGAGAATGCTTTCGAACGCGTTTCATACAGTTATGCAGATGTTTTGACGGAAACGGTACAAATTACTTTCTACGAAGATACTACAGGAAATATGGCTTTAAGCTAATGGCTTAAAGCAAGACAGGCAGTGGACATCGCGTTTGCTGCTTTTTATTTTGCCCAGGCCGCCCGCGGAAATCGAAGGCCTGGAACGGAGATCAACAGGCCACAACAGGATAATTAAGGTTCTAATGAAAATCGGCTTGCCAATGTATACTAATAAAGCCACGGTGACGAAAGGAGCGGGTTCTCGTGGGCAGAAGAAGAGGAGTTATGTCTGAAGGGTTTAAAGAAGAGCTGGCAAAGGAACTGGGCTTTTATGATGTAGTCCAAAAGGAAGGCTGGGGCGGCATAAGGGCCAGGGATGCAGGAAACATGGTCAAACGCGCCATTGAACTTGCCGAACAGCAGCTTATGAACCAGAACCGGTAACTTTTCGGGAGCAGGTTGTTTTGCGCTTGCCGATATGTCTTCACGAATACTAAATTCATATGTCACTGTGGCAGGCCGAGGCGTTTCGCTTCGGCCTTTTTGTCTTTCATTCCATTTATCCTCCCGGCAAGTGTAGAGCAGCCTGTTTTTGGGAAGAAAGTAGGAAAAGAACAGAAAACAAAGAGGTGTATGGACAGGAAAATGCCAGGAGGCAGGAGGCTTGGCAGGCGCTTATATTTTTCTTAGGCTTTTTGTGGTAAAATAGGACAAAAAAATGGACATCGTTGTTATGTTTAAAAGTAGGTGGAAGGATTGAAGCTTTTAATAAAAGCGCCGGCTAAGATCAATCTGTCGCTGGATGTATTGCATAAGCGGCCGGATGGTTATCATGAAGTGGAAATGGTGATGACAACGATTGACTTGGCAGACCGTGTCGAACTGAGTCTGCTGGAAGAGGATATCATCAAAATTACTTCCCATAACCGCTTTGTTCCTGATGACCAGCGGAATCTGGCCTATCAGGCTGCTCTTTTGCTGAAAGAACGCTTTAATGTCAAGAAGGGCGTCTCCATCATGATTGAAAAAATGATCCCGGTTGCAGCTGGTCTTGCAGGCGGGAGCAGTGACGCCGCTGCAGCCCTTCGCGGTTTGAATAAACTGTGGGATTTGGGTCTCTCGCTCGACGAGCTGGCAGCCCTCGGTGCGGAAATAGGTTCGGATGTCTCGTTTTGCGTATATGGCGGTACGGCATTGGCGACAGGGAGAGGCGAGATGATTCAGGAGCTGCCTCCTCCGCCAACCTGCTGGGTGGTCCTTGCCAAGCCTTTTATTGGTGTGTCGACTGCGGAGGTCTACCGGCGATTGAACATTGGCGGTATCCGCCATCCTGATACGCAGGGCATGATTCAATGCATCAGGGATCACGATTTCAGGGGTGTCTGCCAGAACGTAGGCAATGTTCTCGAAGACGTGACGCTCGACCTCTATCCGGAGGTAGCCCAGATCAAGGACCAGATGAAGCGGTTCGGGGCAGATGCTGTTTTGATGAGCGGAAGCGGACCGACCGTTTTCAGCCTTGTCGAGCACGATTCACGGATGCATCGGATTTATAATGGGTTAAGAGGGTTTTGCGACCAGGTATTCGCCGTTCGGATGCTTGGAGAACGTCATACCCTTGATTAATGAAGAAGCCTTGAATGAATCCGTATATTAATGGTATATTAGTTAGTAAATATTCGGATTTTAATTTGGGGGTTCAGGAATGAAATTTAGACGGAGTGAACGATTGATAGATATGACGAACTATCTGCTGGATCATCCCCGCGAACTGGTTCCTCTTACCTATTTCGCCGAGAAGTATGGTTCGGCCAAGTCGTCCATCAGCGAGGATTTGGGAATCATCAAGGATACCTTTGAGAAGCGGGGAATCGGCGTGCTCCAGACTGTCCCTGGCGCTGCAGGGGGAGTGAAGTTCTACGTCAATGTTGATGAAAAGGAAACTTCCAGCCTGATCGATGACCTGTGCAGCATTATGGCAAGCCCCGACCGGCTGCTGCCGGGAGGTTATCTTTACATGAATGACATCCTTGGAAATCCGGGACTGCTCAGGAGAGTGGGGCGTGTTATCGCTTCAGCCTATGCCAAAGCGGAAATTGACGCGGTCATGACGGTGGCAACAAAAGGGATTCCCATTGCCTATGCGGTTGCAGGCTTTCTCAATGTGCCCGTTATTATAGTCAGAAGGGACCCGAAAGTAACGGAAGGGTCCACCGTCAGCATTAACTACGTCTCAGGCTCATCCAAGCGGATCCAGACGATGGTGCTGTCCAAGCGAAGCCTTTCCGAAGGTTCCCGCGTCCTGATCGTGGACGATTTCATGAAGGCTGGCGGCACTGTCAAAGGGATGATTGACCTGCTGCAGGAATTCAACGCACAAGTGGCGGGGATTTCTGTGCTTGTCGAATCGGAAGAAACGGAAGAAAGGCTAGTTGATGATTATATCTCGCTTGTCCGGTTGTCAAATGTCGATGTAATCGGGAAAAAGATTACCGTCAGCGAGGGAAAATACAGGAGGATCAGCAAATGAAAACTGTTCAGACTTCCAAGGCCCCAGCGGCCATTGGCCCATACTCGCAAGGAATTGTTGTCAACAACATGTTTTTCAGCTCAGGGCAGATTCCGCTTACCGCAGAAGGCAAAATGACAGAAGGTGATGTGGCTGCCCAGACGCACCAGGTATTTAAGAACCTGATGGCTGTGCTTGAAGAGGCAGGGGCATCCCTTGATACGGTCGTAAAAGCAACTGTATTTATTAAAAACATGGATGAATTCGCCACGATTAATGAAGTATACGGCGAATATTTCGGGACCCATAAGCCAGCCCGTTCTACTGTAGAAGTAGCCCGGCTTCCAAAAGATGCACTAGTTGAGATTGAAGTCATTGCGCTCGTTAAATAACGGGTGCTTTTTTTTGGCCATTTTTTACCCGGCAGACACCAACCATGAAATTGAGGGTTTAATTCCCTGGAATATGTATATAATCATTAAAGTCAATAAGGCTTTTTACCTAAAAAGCAGTCGTTTTCATTTCAAGCTTTTAAATTTCTCTTTTTATTGAAAATATTTTTACGGTAAAGAAGGAAAATGGAAATGTCTGTTGAATATGTAAACTTAGAAATTCATCTTTTGCGAAGGTGGTGAACAGAATGGAAGTAACTGACGTTAGATTGCGGCGGGTAAACACAGATGGACGGATGAGGGCAATTGCATCAATCACGCTTGATAACGAATTTGTCGTACACGATATCCGTGTTATCGACGGAAATAATGGCCTGTTTGTTGCGATGCCTAGCAAACGCACTCCGGATGGAGAGTTTCGCGATATCGCCCATCCAATTAATTCTGGCACGCGCGGCAAGATTCAGGACGCGGTACTGGCGGAATACCATCGCCTCGGTGAACTGGAAGTCGAGTTCGAAGAAGCTGGAGCATAAAGCATAATAAAATTACGTTTATTCATCAGGGGGCCTACTCACAAGTAAGGCTCTTTTTTGTTACCCCCTTTCCTCCCCTTATAAACCTCCTTGCACACATTTCGTTTCCTCCGGGAGAAATTCCAATATTTGTCCACTGGACCCGCATGTTGAAAAGAATCGGATTTTAGGATATATTCGTAATGGATAAAAAGGTGAATTGGAGGCCTGTTGGATGTCAAACCGCTACGCCGTAATACTGGCTGCCGGCCAGGGAACGAGAATGAAATCAAAACTTTACAAAGTTCTGCACCCTGTCTGCGGGAAGCCTATGGTTCAACATGTAATTGACCAGGTTAAAAGTCTTGATATAAACGATATTGTAACAATTGTGGGCCATGGGGCGGAAAAGGTGAAAGCGCAGCTTGGCGACACCAGCCAGTATGCCCTGCAGGAAGCCCAGCTTGGGACAGCCCATGCCGTACAGCAGGCCAAGGATATACTTGCGGACAATGATGGAGTGACGCTGGTCGTCTGCGGAGATACGCCGCTTGTCAAAGGAGAGACGATGGAGGCGCTGTTCCGCCATCATGAGGAAACAGGCGCAAAAGCAACCATACTTACAGCGCTTGCGGACGATCCAACCGGATACGGCCGCATCGTCCGCGGTGATGATGGCGATGTTGAAAAAATTGTTGAACATAAGGATGCAACGGAAGCAGAGCGGAAAATTACTGAAATCAATACAGGTACATATTGTTTTGATAATAAAGCTTTGTTTGCCGCACTGGAGAATGTTTCAAATGACAATGTGCAAGGGGAGTACTACCTGCCGGACGTCGTTGAAATTCTGAAGAAGCAGGGTGACAGGGTTTCTGCTTATGTCACAGAAAGCTTTGAGGAAACAATGGGAGTTAATGACAGGGTCGCTCTTGCAGAGGCAGAGCGGATCATGAGAAAAAGAATCAATGAAATGCATATGCGGAATGGTGTTTCCCTTATTGACCCTTCCAATACGTATATTGGTTCAGATGTCATCATTGGATCGGATACCGTTATTTATCCAGGGACTACTCTTGAAGGCAGCACTTCTATCGGGCCGGACTGCTTCATTGGGCCGAACAGTGAAATCAGCAATTGCGAAATTGGCAATAATACTGTTATCCGCCAATCCGCGGCATTCGACAGCAAAATTGGATCAGGTGTCAACATTGGCCCATTTGCCCATATCAGGCCGCAATCGGATATTCATGATGAAGTGAAAATCGGCAACTTTGTCGAAATCAAGAAAGCGGTGTTTGGAAAAGGCAGCAAAGCTTCGCATTTGAGCTATATTGGGGATGCTGAAGTAGGAACGGACGTCAACATTGGCTGCGGGTCGATTACGGTAAACTATGATGGACAAAATAAGCACCTGACCAAAATTGAAGATAATGTGTTCATTGGCTGCAATTCCAATTTGGTTGCACCTGTGACAATTGGCAAGGGAGCCTATGTAGCAGCAGGTTCAACGATTACGGAAGATGTACCCGGGGAAGGCCTGGCTATCGCCCGTGCCCGCCAGGTGAATAAAGAAGAGTATGCCCAGAAATTGAATCGAAAGAAATAACTTGGAGGTTCATGATGACGAATCAATATTTAGACCCGAATTTAAAGGTGTTTACCCTCAATTCCAATAAGGCTCTGGCAGAGGAAATCGCCAAAGTGATTGGTGTTGAGCTAGGGAAATGCTCTGTATCCCGATTTAGTGATGGCGAAATCCAGATTAACATTGAGGAAAGCATCCGCGGCTGTGATGTATTTGTCATCCAGTCCACGAGCGGTCCCGTAAACGAACATATCATGGAGCTGCTAATCATGATTGACGCCCTGAAGCGGGCATCGGCCAAGACGATTAACCTTGTGATCCCTTACTACGGTTATGCCCGTCAGGATCGAAAGGCTAGGGCACGCGAGCCGATTACAGCCAAGCTTGTGGCCAACCTGCTTGAAACCGCGGGGGCGACACGCGTCATTACGCTTGATTTGCATGCACCGCAAATCCAAGGGTTTTTCGATATTCCAACGGATCAGTTGGTGGGTGTACCGATTTTGGCGGAGCACTTTAAAAACCGTCACTTTGACGGCGACATTGTCATTGTCTCCCCTGACCACGGCGGAGTGACAAGAGCAAGAAAAATGGCGGAGAGACTGAAAGCTCCAATTGCCATTATTGACAAGCGGCGTCCTCGTCCAAATGTGGCCGAAGTCATGAACATTGTCGGAAACATCGAAGGGAAAGTAGCTATCCTGATTGATGACATCATTGACACAGCCGGCACCATCACGCTTGCGGCCAATGCGCTTGTGGAGAATGGCGCTCTCGAAGTGCTGGCTTGCTGTACACACCCTGTCCTTTCAGGACCTGCAATCGAGCGGATTGAAAATTCCAAGATTAAGGAATTGGTCGTTACGAATACGATTCAACTCGGCGAAGAAAAGCGCATCGACAAGATTGTCGAGCTGTCTGTAGCTCCGTTAATTGGGGAAGCAATCATTCGTGTCCATGAAGAACAATCTGTCAGCACTTTATTTGATTGATTTGGTAAAAGGCTTGCTCCAGAGGCAGGCCTTTCCTTTTAAAAGAAGGCTCTGTTATTATTCATTGTTGATTCCCATAGAGGCATGAGAATTATTAAGGGGAGAATTTCCGGTTATTGTACGCAGAGGCACCTTAAGAAGCAGAAATAAGGGGAGAAATTTCCCTTATCTTCTAAAAAGAAGCACTAGCTTTGCAATAAGGTGGAAAACACCGCCATTCAAGGTTAATTTTTACATGTAGTTACTTAGCTAGTTAGCTTTTAAAACAAAAAAAAGGACTCCTGACTAAATCAACATAGTTACCAAGCAAGTTAGCACCTGATTATCCGATTACCTTTGGACAATTTGAACGGTCTTCAGCTTCTTGGGATATTTTCTTGGCCGCCCGGGTTTTCCTTTTTTTCGTCTTCCTTTGGACTTTCTACTCGGCTCCCTTAGAAGGGCCCCCATAAAATTGTCCCATGTGTCATACCAATATTGGCGGAGAAATTTGAGTATTTCCCAAGTGGATTTTTTTGAACCAGTCTGAATTCTGACTAATTCGCAGAGCCCATAAGCGATCATGGCCAGCCACAACTGGTTCCATACGGCCTCCTTGGTGTGACTGTAGAATCTCACCAGTTTGAGGTGCTGTTTGATCCACTTGAAAAAGAGTTCAATCTTCCATCGTTGGCGATAAATCTCYGCGATTTCACTCGCAGTAAGGTCCCGGCGGTTCGTGACKACCCTATATTTATTGGCTTCTTCATCAAGAAATTCTACGAGACGCAGTGAAASCATTTCGTCCGTTTTTGGCTTYTTGACCTGCACYTCAGCGTCTAAAACAATGTTCGAATCCTCTGTGTTGTCACGTTTACTCAGGATTGTAAGCTTTGAATTTCCCTTTACCCTGGCAACGAATTGAAGGCCMCTTTCAACCAATTCCGAGTAGAAGCCATAACTGATGTACCMTCGATCATAGATGTAGGTGACATCTTGATCAATCACCAGTTMAAGCGCAACTTCCTTGTCATCTACCMCAATGGTTGAAAAAATGGATTTCCCCGGATAATAGGTTTTTTCATCAGCGACAATCAAACAGAGATGAAGCTTTACTCCATTGTTTTTCCTGGTGGAATAAGCCMATTCACCCGCCTTGGAAGGAAGCGAGAGCTGAGAAGAGTCTACTGCAGCCAACTTGCCCAGTATGTCAAAGCCTGGCAGGCGTTTATAATGCTGGTCAACCTGCTTGAAGATTCKAATTGCAGTCTCCTGAAGGAGACCGGTTGGCAGCTTTTGAAGCTTCCTGTTAATAGAAGAACCATGAATACTCTCCAGTTCAAGCAGTTCCTTGAACACCTTTTTGGACTTGAGGTTCTCGCTCAAATCCCATAAGGATTCACGTCTCATGAGCATTCCTTCCACCGTCATGGTAATGACATGTCCAGAAAAAAGTTTATGTGCTTTATGGTCCATAAAGGGGTCACGATAATTCTCAAGATTTAACAGTTCCAAACACTTTTGAACTACAGATGGATTGGGTATAGARTCCATAGAGTTCATATGAATCCTCCTCTTGTAGAATTGGGGTGTTTGGTAACCTGTTGATTACAATTCTACATAGGAGGATTTTTTCTGTTTAAAACCTAATTCAATGATATACCAGTATTTGGTACAACTTTGCAAAGCTAGTGAAAAAGAAGGTAAAATTGATGTTTCTGATCCCTATAACCGGAAAAACTCCTCTTATTTTAAGGGAAATATGGGTATTTCCCGAATTAGCCGGAATCTCTCCCTTTATTTTTTGAATAAGAGTGAAATCAACATTCAGCGATAACAGAGTGTAAATGAAAAAAATTCCTTCACTTAGATAACTGTCTAGCTCCATCGCTTGTAGGGGCTGAGCACTAAGGAAAGCTTCCAATAATAGGCATCGCAGGAACAATCCGCTCTTAGATTGTTCCGAAGGTGCTTCCGCTTCCGCTTTTCTTTCTACGTTTAGATTAGTCCAATTTAGGGCATTTTTTATAGGAGAAGCCTTAAAAAACTTTCACTTGGAAGGGGACTTATCTATGAGTGCGGTATTAAAAGCGAATGAGCGCGGAGCGGCACAGAATTCAAATTTAAGGAAACTGCGTGCCGAAGGGAAGATTCCAGCTGTCGTGTATGGGAAAAATACGGATAGCAAGCCAGTTTTCGTCGATAGTAAGGATTTTATTAAAACAATCCGTGAAGTTGGCAGAAACGGAATCATCTCGTTGGATGTCAACGGCAGCAGCACGGATGTCATGCTGGGTGATTATCAGGAGGATTCCATTAAAAGGGAAATTCTTCATGTCGATTTCCGGGCGGTTGATATGTCGTCTGAAGTCACAGCCAATGTCAGGATCACGCTGGTCGGCGAAGCTGCCGGGGCCAAGGATGGCGGTGTGGTTCAGCAGCCAGTCCATGAATTGCCGGTAACAGCGACTCCAGGCAATATTCCGCAGGCCATTGAAGTGGATATTACGAACCTCCAGGTAGGCGAGAATCTTACTGTGGCTGACATCCGGACAGGAGCCAGCTATCAAATCAATGAAGATGAATCGCTTGTGCTTGTTTCCATCCTTCCGCCTAAGCAGGAAGAAGAGATCAGCACGGGTGAGGAACAGGAACCCGGGATCCCTGAAAATGAAGAAGGCAGAGAAACAGAAGCCAGCGAAAGCTAGCAGAATAGACGTAACCTCAAGGGTTGCGTCTTTTATCGTTGATAGAAAATGGGTGAATATAGATGAAACTGATTGTGGGACTGGGGAATCCAGGAAAGCAGTATGATAAAACGCGACATAACATCGGATTTGACGTCATTGATGAATTGTCCGCAAGGCTGGATATCCCATTGAGCCAGGCCAAGTTTAAGGGCCTGTATGGTGCGGGTGTTGTGAAAGGTGAAAAGGTCATTTTATTAAAGCCTTTGACGTATATGAATTTATCAGGTGAGTCAATAAGGGCCGTCATGGATTATTTTGATATTGAACTTGATGACCTTGTTGTGGTTTATGATGACCTTGATTTGCCAACCGGGAAAATCCGCCTGCGGCAGAAGGGAAGTGCCGGCGGGCATAACGGCATCAAGTCGACAATTGCCCATACGGGATCCCAGGAGTTTAACAGGATTCGGGTCGGCATAAGCCGTCCGCAAAACGGAATGGCCATTACTGACTATGTCCTAGGGAAATTCTCTAAGGAAGAACAGCCTGATATGGAGCATGCCGTCAAAAAGGCGTGCGAAGCCTGCGAGGCATGGCTGGAAAAGCCTTTCCTCCAGGTCATGAATACGTACAATCAGTGAACATATCTGGTTCACAGCTGAATATATTTAAATGAATAAGTTCCTCCCTTGCTGTGAATAATAGAGAAAGAATGAGCGGGGAGGGACTTGGCATGGCACTGCACTATCATTGCCGGCATTGTGGAACAAAGATAGGTTCTCTGGACAAAATGTCTGTCCATAGTGAGAACTTGGGCTTCCATAAGCTGACAGAAGAGGAACGCCATGATATGATTTCTTATGTAAACAATGGTGATATTCATATAAAATCGATCTGTGAAGATTGTCAGGAATCTTTGGAACGCAACCCCGGATATCATGAAAATGATTATCTGATTCACTGACAACTGCGCTTTGGGCACTCTGCTCCAAAGCATTTTTCTGTTTTTTACTAAACGCGAATACATGGATCATCAAGGGAGAGGTTGGGATGCAAGGGCTGAAAGCTCTTTTTAATCAGCAGGATGATATACATTCTGTTGTTTCTGGTATGGAAGAAGGGTTGAAAGAACAGTTGGTAGCCGGTCTGTCAGGCTCGGCAAGAACTGTTTTTTTAGCATCTGTTTATGAAAGAACAGGCCGGCCGGTGCTGGTGGCCACACATAATCTGCTTCAGGCTCAAAAGGTATATGATGACCTGGCTGGCCTTATTGGGGAAGAAGAGGTCTATCTTTATCCGGCCAATGAACTGATTGCAGCTGAATTAAGCATCTCTTCACCAGAATTGAGGGCACAGCGCATTGAGGCTCTCAATCATTTGGCGAGCCGAAAAAAGGGCATTGTGGTAGCGCCTGTGGCGGGACTGCGAAAAATATTGCCTCCTAAAGAGCTTTGGAGTGAATTTCAGCTGCAATTTTCTGTTGGCGAGGATATTGAAGTAGAGAAAGTATTAAATACCTTTGTGGATATGGGCTATATCCGTTCCGAGCTGGTCGCCGCACCTGGTGAATTCAGTGTCCGGGGCGGGATTATCGATATTTACCCCCTCACGGCCGTTGATCCGCTGAGGATTGAATTGTTTGACACGGAAGTAGACTCCATCCGTACCTTCTCGCTGGAGGACCAGCGTTCCAAGGAAAAGCTGAACGAGGTGTCAATCGGCCCTGCAGCCGAGAATCTGCTTGATGGAGGAATGGCCGACAGGCTGATTGCCGGCCTTGAAAAAGGACTGTCCTCAAGTCTGAAGAAACTTAAGGATGATAAGGCAAAGACACAGCTGTCCCAAAATATCGGGTATGAGCTGGAACAATTCAGGAATGGCCAGAAGCCTGATGAATTATTCAAGTATTTGTCGATTGCCTATGGCCAGCCTCAAAGTTTGCTAGATTACTTGCCGGATAATGGGATGCTGTTCATCGATGAAATTGGACGAGTTCAGGAAATGAACGAATCCCTCAATAAAGAGGAAGCGGAATGGTACACCAGTCTGCTTGGGGAAGGGCAAATCATCCATGATCTGAAGATTTCCCATAACCTTCCCGAACTGCTGCAGCAAACAAAGCATCATATTGTTTATTTGAGCTTGTTTTTAAGGCATGTTCCGAACACCAATCCGCAAAATATTATTAATATATCATGCAAGCCGATGCAGAATTTCCATGGGCAGATGAATGTCTTAAAAGGCGAGATAGAGCGCTGGAAAAAGAGCCATTATACGATTGTGTTCCTTGGAGCCGATGAGGAAAGGATGCACAAGCTTGAGCGTGTTCTCGAAGATTATGAAATGGAAGCCCTTGTCGTCAAGGAAGACAAACTGCTGCCGGAAAAAGTGCAGATTCTGCGGGGCAGCCTGAACACCGGATTTGAAATGCCGATCCAAAAGATTGCCGTAATAACCGAGGAAGAGCTTTTCAATAAAAAGACGAGGAAGTCGGCACGGCGCCAAAAGCTGTCCAATGCTGAGCGGATCAAAAGCTATTCCGAGTTGAAAGCGGGCGACTATGTCGTCCATGTCAACCACGGGATTGGAAAATACCTGGGCATTGAGACACTGGTCATTAATGGTGTCCATAAAGACTATCTTCATATTCGTTATCAGGGAACAGACAAGCTGTATGTCCCAGTCGAGCAAATCGACCTTGTGCAAAAGTATGTAGGCTCGGAAGGAAAGGAGCCTAAGGTTTATAAGCTTGGCGGCAGCGACTGGAAACGTGTGAAAAGCAAGGTTCAGTCCTCGGTCCAAAATATCGCCGACGACCTGATCAAGCTTTACGCCGAAAGGGAAGCGAGCAGAGGCTATGCTTTTTCGCCGGATGGCGATATGCAACGGGAATTTGAAACCTCGTTCCCGTATCAGGAAACAGAAGACCAGCTCCGGTCGATCCAGGAAATCAAAAAGGACATGGAAAATGAGCGGCCAATGGACCGCCTTTTGTGCGGGGATGTTGGGTATGGCAAGACAGAAGTGGCGATCAGGGCAGCCTTCAAGGCGATTGCCGATGGAAAGCAGGTCGCTCTCCTTGTCCCGACGACCATCCTTGCCCAGCAACATTATGAGACGATAAGGGAAAGGTTCCAGGACTACCCGATCAATATTGGACTGTTAAGCAGATTCCGCACCCGCAAGCAGCAAAATGAGACAATAAAAGGACTCAAAACTGGAACGGTCGATATTGTGATTGGCACCCACCGGATTCTTTCAAAAGATATTACCTACCGTGACCTTGGTTTGCTGATCATTGATGAAGAACAGCGTTTTGGCGTTACGCACAAGGAAAAAATCAAACAGCTGAAAACAAACGTAGATGTCCTTACCTTGACAGCCACTCCAATCCCAAGAACCCTGCATATGTCGATGCTTGGTGTTCGTGACCTGTCTGTTATCGAAACTCCTCCTGAAAACCGGTTCCCTGTCCAGACGTATGTCATGGAATACAATGGTGGTCTGGTCCGGGAAGCGATTGAAAGGGAACTGGCAAGGGATGGCCAGGTTTATTTCCTCTATAACCGGGTGGAAGACATCGAGCGGAAGGCAGAGGAGATTTCCATGCTTGTTCCCGACGCAAGGGTAACCTATGCGCATGGGAAGATGACGGAAAACGAACTGGAATCGGTCATGCTGGGCTTCCTCGAAGGCGAATATGATGTGCTCGTCAGCACGACAATCATTGAAACCGGCGTGGACATTCCCAATGTGAACACACTGATTGTCCATGATGCAGATAAAATGGGCCTGTCCCAGCTTTACCAGCTGAGAGGGCGTGTCGGCCGCTCCAACCGCGTTGCCTATGCTTATTTTACGTACCGGAAAGACAAGGTTCTGACAGAAGTCGCCGAGAAGCGGCTTCAGGCAATCAAGGAGTTTACCGAGCTTGGCTCCGGATTTAAAATTGCGATGCGCGACTTGTCAATCCGCGGTGCCGGTAACCTTCTGGGGGCCGAACAGCACGGATTCATCGACTCTGTCGGTTTCGACCTTTATTCTCAAATGCTTAAGGAGGCAATCGAAGAACGCAAGCCTGGACATGAACAGAAAACCAGGCCAAGCGTTGAAATTGACCTTGAAGTGGATGCCTATATTCCTGATGCCTACATCAGGGATGGACACCAGAAAATCGAGATGTATAAGCGTTTCCGCGCGCTGGAGACGTTAAAGGATATCGAAGAGCTGCAGGAAGAGATGGTAGACCGGTATGGCGACTATCCTGACGAGGTGCTGAACCTCTTTAATGTGGCTGAACTTAAAATCTTTGCCGGCATGGCCGGAGTGGAATCCGTCAAGCAGAGCAAGCAGGAAATAACCATCCTGCTTTCCGAGGATGGAAGCAGCCGGGTCGATGGCCAGAAAATCTTTAAAATCAGCAATCAATATCGCCGCCAGGTAGGATTAGGAATGGAAGGCAAGAAACTGAAGATGGTCATCCAGACAAAGGGACTGGACCAAAACCAGTGGTTCGCCATTACTTTCGAAATGGTCAAAGGACTGCATGATTCTGTTAAAGAGGAGAACTCCGTATCTTAAGAGCAGCTTTGTAACAAAACTGTAAATTGGAAAGTGTTTCAAACAGAATAGACAAGGGTATTTCAAAGAGTGGAAGCTAATGGAAGGATTATCCGTTTCTGGCATGTTTATCACTCAAGAGAAAAATTTCTAGTCTGTGAATAGAACTTTCCATATGAAAGATACTAAGTTCAATCTTGGCAAAGGTGGAAATTAACTTGAGGACCACCACTGCCAGTAACACAATCATCAGATGAAAGTGAGGCAACGTTGGATGAAAGCAACTGGTATTGTTCGTCGTATCGATGATTTAGGTCGTGTCGTTATCCCAAAAGAAATCCGCAGAACACTTCGAATCCGAGAGGGAGATCCACTGGAAATCTTCGTGGACCGGGATGGGGAAGTGATTCTGAAGAAATATTCCCCAATCAGCGAGTTGAGCGATTTTGCAAAAGAATATGCAGAGGCGCTTTACGACAGCCTTGGAAATCCTGTCCTCATCTGTGACAGGGATGCTTTTATTGCTGTTGCCGGAGGCTCTAAAAAAGACTATTTGAATAAGAATATTAGTGAACTCGTTGAAAAAACAATGGAAGAGCGCAGCTCAGTCCTCGTCAACCAGCAAGGAACCGTTTCAATCTCGGACGGTAATGAAGATACCATCTCCGCTTATACCATTGGCCCAATCATCGCGAATGGAGACCCTATTGGAGCGGTAATCATCTTCTCTAAAGAAAATTCTTTGGGAGAAGTAGAGCAAAAAGCAGTTGAAACAGCGGCAGGTTTCCTTGCCAGGCAGATGGAGCAATAATACAATAATTAAAAAAAGCGGCCATGGGCCGCTTTTTTTGGTATTCCTGGACACGGCTGTATTTCCCGCTGTTATCTATACAGCAGACTTGCGTTCGGAAAGGAGAAGAGGAAAAGTGGGGGGGCGAGTCCGAATAGAGGCTGCATTCGGACAGGAACGTAGGAAAATGCCGGGCTGAAGTCCGAATGAAGGAGCACCGTAAGCAAGACCAGTTCAAATGCTGCCCTTCCGCCTTCTCCCTTTTGATTGCCAAATCAAACCATTGTGATTATAATACTTGAGATACTTTCTTCCATGGAAGGAGCTGGCTATGAAGCCCGTTTTAAAAGCGGACGAACTGTTCAGGGGAGCAATGATCCTGACAGCGGCCGCCCTAATTACAAAAATTTTGAGTGCGCTCTACCGGGTTCCCTTTCAAAACATTGTGGGGGATGTTGGTTTTTATATTTATCAGCAGGTATATCCTTTTTATGGGATGATGCTCGTTTTGTCGACCACCGGATTCCCGGTCATCATCTCCAAGCTTTACAGCGATGAGCTCAAAAAAGGGAATCAGGAAAAGGCGATAAGGCTGCTTTCCATTTCCCTGTTTTTTCTCGCTTTGCTTGGAATACTCCTTTTTTTCACTTTCCTGTTTGGCGCCGAAATGATGGCTGCCTGGATGGGAGATCCCCAGCTTTCCAGATTGTTTCGGGTTATGGCCTTCCCGTTTTTGATTCTGCCCTTCACGGCGGTTATGAGAGGGTATTTCCAGGGAAGAGGCAATATGATCCCCACTGCCTATTCCCAGGTAGGAGAGCAGTTTGTCCGGGTTGTAACCATCCTTGCGCTTTCGTTCCTGTTGGTTAAATGGGAATACTCGTTATATCAGGCTGGAAGCGCAGCGGTATTCGGTTCAGTGACCGGAGGGCTCGTCGGGCTGTGGATACTGTGCTTCTTTTTTTTGCGGAACAGCCATCATGTTTTCGGGTCCGCCCTTAAACCAAAGGAACTTGCGAGTGAAGCGCCAGCCGTCTTTAAGGCGCTGGCATTTCAAGGGTTCGCGGTAAGCATAAGCGGGATGGTGCTCATACTCATGCAGCTGGCCGATTCCCTTAACCTTTATCAGCAGCTGCTGCACATTATGGAGGCACCAGAGGCTAAAACAGCCAAAGGCATCTTTGACCGCGGCCAGCCGCTGATCCAGCTGGGGGCCGTGGCAGCAACCTCGATTGCATTATCACTGGTCCCGGCCATTTCGGGTGAAAGCCGGAAGGGATATGTGGTTAAGCATGTGCGGATTGCGCTTCAGATGAGCCTGCTCATTGGGGCCGCGGCCGCGGCGGGGCTCTTCAGCATTATTGAGCCAACCAATGTAATGCTGTTCCAAAATGCTGATGGTTCCGCAGTTCTGGCAGTATTAAGTGTAATGATTCTTCCAGCAACCGTCCTAATTACCCTTGTGGGTGTCCTCCAGGGGCTAAACCGGTTATACTTCCCTGCTGTTTTGATTTTGACAGGTTTCGCGTTAAAATATGGTTTAAACCAATATTTAGTTCCGTTGCATGGCACGATGGGAGCTGCTGTTGCATCCCTCATTTCCTTATTTTCCATGATGGGCGTATCGATATGGAAACTGCGGAGTGCTGTGGGGCAGCGCGTTCTCCCTGCGCTGTTCATAGGAAAGATCCTGTTTGCTGCCGGGTCCATGGGGGTTTTTCTTCATTTTTACCTTGAACTTGCTGCCTACCTTGAATTCTACTTGCAGCCCTTGAGGCTGGTGTCGGCTATTCAGGCCGTCAGCGCGGTTTTCCTGGGTGCAGCGATCTATATAATCATTGTCATAAGAACAAAGGCATTGGGTGAAGCGGAACTGCTGATGCTGCCGTTTGGCAGCAAGCTTCTGTTTCTTTTGCCAAACAAGACAGGAGAGAAGATATGAAAAACATTTTAGTACTCGGTCTTGGGGCCGGAGATCTGGAGCAAATCCCATTCGGCGTTTATAAGAAGCTGATAGGGGGCCAAACCGTTTATCTAAGGACAAAGGAACATCCTGTTGTTGCGCAGCTTGAGCAGGAGGGTGCAAGCTTTCTGTCCTTTGACCATATTTATGAAAAGCACAGCGAGTTTCCTGCCGTGTATGAAGAAATATGCGAAACCCTTTTGGCAGAAGCGGAAAAGTCAGCAATTGTCTATGCTGTACCAGGCCACCCGCTTGTGGCGGAACGGTCTGTACAGCTGTTATTGGAAAGAGGGCCTGAGCGGGGGATTGAAATCAAAATTGGCGGAGGCCAGAGTTTTATTGATGCCATTTTCCAGGCGCTGAAAGTCGATCCAATTGAAGGTTTCCAGCTTCTTGACGGGACTGGTCTCTCCAAGGATCAGCTTGCCATAGGCAGCCATATGATTATCGGCCAGGTGTATGACCGTTTTGTTGCCTCGGACGTTAAACTGACTTTAATGGAAAAGCTGCCTGATGAATATATGGTTGCGATTGTGACCGCAGCCGGAAGCAGTGAAGAAAAAATCGCCTGGGTTCCTCTGTACGAGCTGGATCATGAAACAGAGGTAAATAACCTTACTTCCGTGTACGTTCCACCTGTAGGATCTGAACAGGCCCAATACCGCGAGTTTTCGACACTGCGCCGCATCATTGCAGATTTGCGCGGGCCGAATGGCTGCCCTTGGGACAAAAAACAGACCCACATGTCATTGAAAAAATATTTAATTGAAGAAGCATATGAATTAATAGAGGCAATAAACAATGAAGATATCGATCATATGGTGGAAGAACTGGGCGATGTTCTATTGCAGGTGATGCTGCATGCCCAGATTGGCGAGGATGACGGCTATTTTTCCATTGAAGATGTGATAGCGGGTATATCGGAAAAAATGGTGCGCAGGCATCCTCATGTCTTTGGAGATACAGTGGCGGAAGATGAGGAAGCCGTACTGAAAAATTGGCAGCAAATTAAGCAGCAGGAGAAAGGAAGTGCACCTGCCTCCCTGCTTGAAGGTGCGGGAAAGGGCCTGCCGCAATTGCTAAAGGCTGCAGAGCTGCAAAAGGAAGCGGCCAAGACTGGCTTTGACTGGCCAGACATCAAACCGGTCATTGACAAGGTAAAAGAAGAGATAGGTGAGTTTGAGGAAGCAGTCAGCGGTAAAAATAAAGAAGAACAGGAGCAGGAATTCGGCGATCTGTTGTTTGCCCTCGTCAATGTGGCCAGGCATTATAAAATAGATCCTGAGGAAGCCTTGTTCAGGACCAACCAGAAATTTACCCGCCGTTTTAAATACATTGAACAAAAAGTTGCGGAAAGCAATCGTCCATTCTCAGACTATACGCTTGAGGATTTGGATGCATTTTGGGAGGAAGCAAAAGAAAAGGAGAAATAGGAGGTTTAAAGAAAATGAGATTGGATAAATTTCTAAAGGTTTCCCGGTTGATAAAGAGAAGAACAATGGCAAAGGAAGTGTCCGATCAGGGAAGGATCCTTGTGAATGGAGTTCCGGCAAAAGCGAGCACCAATGTCAAAGTGGGCGATGAGCTTTCCATCCGCTTTGGCCAAAGACAAGTGACCGCCAAAATTGATCGAATCCAGGAAAATTCCCGCAAAGAAGAAGCAGCGGAGATGTACACCATTGTCAGCGAAGAACGGCTGAACGATACAGAATAACAGGCTTGTTCTATTTATCCCCCTACCAACATACATATGTACAAACTCTGTATAAAGAGATTGTGGGGGATAAACATGAGCCAATATTATGAATCAACCAACCAAAAGAGCACTCCTGACCATGATGTCATCATGCGAGGAAGGCGCACGCTTGAGATTTCCGGTGTAAAACAGGTAGAGAGCTTTGATAACGAAGAGTTCCTCCTGGAAACAGTTATGGGATTTCTGGCAATCAAAGGCCAGAATCTGCAGATGAAGAACCTTGATGTGGATAAAGGGATTGTCTCAATTAAGGGAAAAGTCTTTAACTTGGTCTATTTGGATGACCAGCATGGGGAGAAGGCTAAAGGATTCTTTAGCAAGCTGTTTCGATGACGCTTACCACCCAATTCATCACCATGCTCGCCATGATTGGAATGGGCAGCCTGTTCGGTGTCTCGCTGGATACGTATAACCGCTTCCTGCAGAGGCAAAGGCGAAAAACCTGGATTGTGTTCATCAATGATGTTCTTTTTTGGGTGTACCAGGGGCTGTCCATTTTTTATGTACTTTTCTCGGTTAACCAGGGAGAGCTGCGTTTTTATATTTTCTTGGCTCTTTTATGCGGGTTTGCCGCCTATCAGAGCCTGATGAGACGTCTATACCTGAAACTGCTTGAATGGCTGATTTCCGTTGCTGTTTCGACATACCGGATCATGGTCGGCATTGTCCGTACCCTCATTCTTCGTCCGCTTCGCTTTTTGGGATTATCGATCCTTTCCCTGCTGCTGTTGGCGGGAAAGGGCCTTTTACTTTTGGGGAAAACAGCCTGGGCGATTTCTTTGTGGGTACTAAAGGTAGCCTGGAAACCATTTCAGCTGCTCTTTACACTTTTTTGGAAGCTTTTGCCGAAAAAGATTAAAAAAAGCGTCGAGAGATTATATAATGAAATGGCAGGATTTATCCATCGGCTCAAGAAATACACTTATAAGGTCATAAACAAGGTGAAAAACATAAAAAAATAAGGAGGACCGCGKGGAATGAGTGCCGTTAAAAAACGCAAAATCGCAAAATTGGAGAACCAGTATGTACAGCAAAGTGAGTTAGCAGGAATCGCAGAAACCAGGAAGCGAAAGTTGTTATTTAGGCGCCTCGCAGTCTTTTTTGTCTTTGCTGCTGTTATTTCCGTCGTTATGGTTTCTACCTTTATATCGCAGACATCCGCCCTTGAACAAAAAATCGAGGAAAAGGCAGAGCGGGAAAGCGAGCTGGCCGATTTGCAGAAGAAGCAAGAGATTCTCGAAGAAGAAATCGTAAAATTGAATGATGAAGAGTATATTGCCAAACTGGCAAGAAGGGATTATTTCCTGTCGGAAAAAGGGGAAATCATCTTCAGCCTTCCATAGAAAAACAGGAAAAAAGGGCTGAAGCGATGGCTTATTGACACTCTTTTTCCATGTTCGGTATAATATACAGCAAGCATGATTTTTTAATTCTTTAAGGAGGAACATTCTTTTTATGTCAATCGAAGTAGGCAGCAAGTTACAGGGGAAGGTAACAGGCATCACTAATTTCGGAGCATTTGTGGAGCTGCCGGAAGGGTCAACAGGGCTTGTCCATATCAGCGAGGTCGCAGATAATTATGTCAAGGACATTAACGACCACCTGAAAGTCGGCGATCAAATTGAGGTTAAAGTCCTCAATGTTGAGAAAGACGGCAAAATTGGTTTATCCATTAAAAAGGCAATCGACAGACCGGAGAGGCCAGCCCGCCCGGAAAGGGATTCTAAGCCCTACTCCCAGCGCCCGCGCCATGGAAGGACAAATGATAACCGCAACAGCCGCCCGGAAAACTTTGAATCAAAGATGGCTAAGTTTCTAAAGGACAGTGAAGACCGCCTGACATCCCTGAAGCGCCATACTGAATCAAAGCGCGGCGGCAGAGGAGCCAGAAGAGGGTAACTTGCTGCTGAACATAATATAGATATCCTTAAAGACAAGTCGAGCGGGCTTGTCTTTTTTTAATATCATCCGAAAGGGATAATTGTTCGGTAAAATGTTTGCATTTAGCAGCCTTATGGTAGATGGGGCGGGGTTTTATAATCAAAATGGGCGGTTCTTATTTAAAATGACTCATTCATATGTAGCTATTTCGCTATTTATATACCTATTTGGGTATATGATAATGCGAGTACTAGTATTAAATATACCTTTAATACCAGTAAGGGTTATTATAATGCTGGTTAGCGGGGTTTTAATGCTGGTAAGAGCAAGTATAATGCCAGTACTAGGTTTAAAGCAGTCAATATAATCCTAGTACTAGCATTAAATTGACCAGGTCTTGGCGTTTAAACCGAGTACTGCATTAAAGCGTAAGACAACTCGCCAATTGGACAATAATAAAATTCTTCTGTGCATGCAAAAAAAGCACTGGAACAAGTCCAGTGCTTTTGGGATGMCCCCTACGGGATTCGAACCCGTGTTACCGCCGTGAAAGGGCGGTGTCTTAACCGCTTGACCAAGGGGCCATGATAAAATTTGCGGGCGCTTCCGCTTTTCGTGATGTCCAGCTTCGGCTCCTAGCCCCTCGAATCGCTTCGGTCCGTCCGATGAAGTCAAAGAACGACTTCACCTGCCGGCCCTCCAGCGCTTGTCGGGGCTGGGCAGTCGCCTCCGCATTTCGTTGTCCAGCTGCAGGCGCCATCGGCTCGAGTCACAAGTCAATCCGTCCGAAAGGTTAAAGAGCAACCTTCCTGCCGGCTCGCCTTGTGCTGGTCGCCGATAAACGGGCGCCTTCCGCTTTTCTGTATAGCGGCGGAGGGGATCGAACCCCCGACCTTACGGGTATGAACCGTACGCTCTAGCCAGCTGAGCTACACCGCCATGTTTCGCCTTTGTTAAGGCACAAGATATATAATACCGAGCGAATGGATTTATGTCAATAAGAATTACAAAGAAATTTGTCGGGACAAAACTGGGAATCAGTCGAACGAAAGTGAGCGACTTGTCCTTATTTTTGACAAAATTCTGATAATTATCCTTTTATAATGAAAAATAATGAAAAAAATGCAGGGAGTGGATCAAATGCAAAATGCGGAAAGGAATATCGTTGAGCCGATAAGAGAGGTTATAAAGCCAAAGTTTGACCTATCGGGTTTAGGTGCCAAACTGCAGATGAAAATCGAAAGCGTCTTTCTGAAGAAGGGATATCTTTTTCTGATTATTGGGTTCCTGCTTGGCCGGGCCTTGATCCTCGCGCAGCTGACTCCATTCAGCCTCCCCTTCTTCGCCGCTGTTTATTATATCCGAAAGGACCGCGCCCCCCTTGCCCTCATTGGCCTTGTAGCTGGCGCTGCTACATTGGGCCTAGTGGAAGCGGCGTTTACCCTTGGGTCCATTTTTCTGTATCTCCTGCTCTATCGCCTGACGTCCAAATATCTAAAAAATGAACTGACAAGCCTTCCCTTCCTTGTATTTATCACTATTTTAACAGGTAAGATGCTGAAAATCCTTGTGACAAGCGGGAACATGACTGTCTATGAAAGTGCGATGGCAGGGATTGAAGCAGGGTTGGGCCTGATATTGACGTTTATCTTCCTGCAGGGAATCCCGCTTTTAACGGCCGGGAAGCGGAAGCCTTCATTAAAGACGGAGGAAATTGTCTGCCTGATCATCATGCTGGCATCTGTGATGACCGGCACCATTGGCTGGACGGTCTATGACGTTTCGGTGGAACACACATTGGCCCGTTATCTTGTGCTTGTGTTTTCGTTTGTAGCTGGTGCTACGGTCGGCTCCACAGTTGGAGTCGTAACCGGCCTGATTTTCAGCCTGGCCAGTGTGTCAAGTTTTTACCATATGAGCCTTCTGGCATTTGCAGGCTTGCTGGGAGGGCTATTGAAGGAAGGGAAAAAGTTTGGTGTAGCACTTGGTTTGATGATTGCCACTTTGCTGATTGGCATGTATGGGGAAGCTGGTGGTACCTTGAGCAAGTCGGTTCTTGAATCTGCTGCTGCCATCCTGCTCTTTTTGCTGACCCCAAATTCATTAACTTCAAGGATTGCGAAACATATTCCGGGCACGCCCGAGTATTCGGCAGAACAGCAGCAATATATGAGGAAGATCAGGGATGTCACGGCCCGCAGGGTTTCGCAATTTTCCAATGTTTTTCAGGCCTTATCCAAAAGTTTTTCGACAATGGAGGCCCATACGGACGGGGAAGATGCGGACCGCGAGCTAGATTATTTTTTAAGCAATGTGACCGAAAAGACTTGTCAAACATGCTTTAAAAAAGATCATTGCTGGGCAAGGAACTTTAATACAACCTATGACTATATGCGTGACATTATGCATGAAATGGACGGGCAGGGAGGGGCGGTGTCTCCCCGGCTAACAAGAGAGTGGGACAAGCATTGCACCCGGTCGAAGAAAGTCCTTGAAATCATGCAGCAGCAGCTAACTTTTTACCAGGCAAACCGCAAGCTCAAAAAGCAGGTGCAGGAAAGCCGGAAACTTGTGGCGGACCAGCTTCTTGGCGTTTCCGAGGTAATGGAAGACTTCGCGAAAGAGATACAGCGGGAGCGTGAAAACCATCATAAGCAGGAGGAGCAGATTTTATCAGCGATTCAGGATTTCGGACTCCAGATTGAACATGTCGAAATTTATAGCCTTGAACAGGGAAATGTGGATATCGATATGACGATCCCCTATTGCCGCGGCCACGGTGAATGCGAAAAAATCATCGCTCCAATGCTGTCAGACATACTAGGTGAGACGATTGTGGTCAGTTCCGAAGAGTGTGCATCCTTTCCGAATGGATTCTGCCATGCAACTTTCAGGTCGGCCAAGGCCTACGTTGTGATGACAGGTGTGGCCCATGCCGCCAAGGACGGCGACCTTGTTTCCGGGGACAGCTATTCTACCATTGAGCTGGGAGGAGGAAAGTTTGCGATTGCCATCAGCGATGGGATGGGAAATGGCGAACGGGCCCATTCGGAAAGCCAGGAAACCTTGCTGCTGCTGCAGCAGATCCTTCAATCCGGGATTGAAGAAAAGGTGGCCATCAAGTCGGTTAACAGCATTCTTTCATTAAGGACAACCGATGAGATTTTCTCGACGCTCGATTTGGCGATGATTGACCTCCAGAATGCTTCCACCCGTTTTCTGAAAATCGGCTCAACGCCAAGCTTTATCAAGCGCGGAAGCAAGGTTCATAAAATTCAGGCCAGCAATCTGCCAATGGGAATCCTCCAGGAATTCGAAGTGGATGTCGTAAGTGAACAGCTGAAGGCGGGAGACCTCTTGATCATGATGAGCGACGGCGTTTTTGAAGGGCCTAAACATGTGGAAAACTATGATGTGTGGATGAAACGCAAAATTCATGAATTGCAGACCGATGACCCGCAGGCTGTAGCCGATTTAATCATGGAAGAAGTGATCCGTTCGCGCTCAGGGCTGATTGAAGATGACATGACCGTGGTGGTCGCAAAAATCAATCACAATATTCCAAAGTGGGCCTCCATCCCGGTACAAAAGCAGGCATAACGTTTATTTTATGTATAAAAAGTATATTTATTCCCCTCCAGGTCAAAAATGGTAACAAAATTAGGACTTGGAGGGAGATTCAATGAAAACGGGGACTTTAAAGCAAGTATTGCTGATCACGGACGGCTGCTCCAATCAAGGTGAAGATCCGATTGCAATGGCTGCCCTCGCTAAAGAGCAGGGCATTACCATCAATGTCATCGGGGTTATGGAAGAGGATGTCATAGATGACCAGGGACTAAAGGAAATCGACGGCATTGCGATGGCTGGAGGCGGAGTCAGCCAGATTGTCTATGCCCAGCAGCTGTCACAGACGGTCCAGATGGTGACCAGGAAAGCGATGACCCAGACCTTGCAAGGTGTGGTGAACCGCGAGCTCAAACAAATTTTGGGCGGGGCAGGGACGATGGAGGACCTGCCGCCGGAAAAACGCGGTGAAATCATGGAAGTGGTGGAGGAACTGGGAGAAACGGTGCAGCTTGAAGTGCTGGTCCTGGTCGATACAAGTGCAAGCATGAAACACAAGCTGCCAACCGTCAAGGAAGCATTGCTTGATTTAAGTTTGAGCCTGAATGCCCGCAGTGGCGATAACCGGTTTACAGTGTTTGCCTTCCCTGGGGAACGCGAGGAGGTCGAGATGCTGCTTGATTGGACGCCAAGGCTTGAATCTCTCTCATCTGTTTTTTCAAAGCTGGCTGTCGGGGGCATTACGCCCACAGGGCCGGCGATTAGGGAAGCCATTAGTTATTTTGAGAAAAAACGATCGTTAAGGAGCCTGCTTTCCCGTGATGATGAATCATTCTATGAAGAGTCTGTGTAACCTCGCCCAGGGAACAGCCATTCGCGGAAAATGGCACGGCCAGCATTATACGGTCATCAAACAGCTTGGCTATGGGGCAAATGGAGTCGTTTATCTCGTTCGGACAGCAGACGGACAGGCTGCACTGAAGATGAGCGACAATGCTTCTTCCATCACATCGGAAGTGAATGTATTAAAATCTTTTACCAAGGTCCAGGGATCTGCCCTTGGGCCTTCTTTGCTGGATGTAGACGACTGGGAGCAGAGGGGGGGACGGACGAGCTTTTATGTCATGGAATTTATTAAAGGTCCTGACCTGCTTTCATTCATTCAGCAGAAAGGCACCGATTGGCTGGGAGTGCTCACCCTGCAGCTTTTATCCGACCTGGAGGATATACATAGGAATGGCTGGGTCTTTGGTGACTTAAAGCCTGAAAATTTGATTGTGACCGGCCCCCCTCCAAGAGTCCGCTGCATTGACGTGGGAGGAACCACCTTAAAGGGGAGGGCGATCAAGGAATTCACCGAGTTTTTTGACAGAGGCTATTGGGGCCTGGGCTCCAGGAAGGCTGATGAAGCCTATGACCTGTTTGCGGTTGCCATGGTGATGGTCAACACAGCCTACCCAAAGCGGTTTGCCAAAAAAGGGGGAGGATTGGACCAGCTTATGCCGCTTGTGAGGCAAAGCGAACTGGCCAAGTATGCCGAAGTCATTGAAGGGGCTTTGACCGGACGCTATCAGTCAGCTTCAGAAATGAGAAGCAGCATCCTGCAGGTCCTTCAGCCCGCCAGGAGAAAGAGGGCAGCAGCCGATTCCAAAAGGGCAGCTGCAAGGACAGCAAGGGGCGCAGGCAGCCAGCAGAAAAAAAGCGGCGGTTTTGGGGAAACGCTTCTGATTATCACCGTTATATCGATGCTCTATTTTTTTTATATTTATGTCCAAATTCATTAAATAGTTGAAACTATCGTCAAGATTGTCCGTATAATAGAGATATCATCTGCAGAAGGAAGAGCAAAAAAATGATTGAACAAAAAGTAAAGTCTTTTCTGGAGAGGCATTCTTTTTCGCTTAAAGGGAAAAGGATAGCTGTAGGAGTTTCGGGGGGACCGGATTCCCTTGCTCTGCTGCATTTCCTGTGGAAATGGCAGGAACCTTTGGATATTTACCTTATGGCCCTCCATATGGATCATATGTTCCGGGGGGAAGAGTCCTATCAGGAAGCGTTGTTTGTCCGGGATTTCTGTCACCAAAGAAACATTCCTTTTGAAATGTGCCGTTCGGATGTTCCCCGTTACATCAGGGAGACGGGGAAGAATCCCCAGCTGGCTGCCCGTGAGAGGAGATACAGCTTCTTCGAAGAGATGATCATAAAACATGACCTGCAATGCCTTGCACTTGGACATCATGGCGATGACCAGGTTGAAACCGTGTTGATGAGACTGACGCGCGGCAGTACCGGGAAGGCCAGAGCTGGCATCCCGTTTGTACGGAAGCTTGGCCGGGGGATGATTGTCCGCCCGTTTCTATGCCTTTCCCGCAAGGAGATTGAGGAGTATTGTAAGCTTCACCAGCTTGAACCGCGAAGGGACCCGAGCAATACGAAAGAGGCATACAGCCGCAATCGTTTCCGAAAGTTTGTCCTTCCGTTTTTGCATCAGGAAAACCCGCTGGTCCATGAGCATTTTCAGCGTTTTAGTGAAGAATTGGAAAGTGATGAACATTATCTTGCTGAATTAACTGCGGCCAAAATGAATAAAGTAATGAAGAAAACAGAGGAAGCAGTAACGCTGGATATTGGCCCTTTTCTAGAGATGCCAATGCCTTTACAAAGAAGAGGGATTAAACTAATATTAAACTATCTATATGAAGAACACCCTTCTTCCCTTTCCGCTGTACATATTGAAAGCATCTTTTCAATCATATGCAATCCCCACCCATCCGGTACGCTGGACTTTCCAAATGGTTTGAAAATTACCCGCTCTTACGGAAATTGCTTTTTCCAGCTCCATCCTGCAGAGTGGAAGCCATTTTACGTGGAGCTTCATGGCCCGGGTTTGGTGCAGCTGCCAGGCGGAGGCCAGATTGAGGCTTTTTGGCAGTCAGGACCATTTGATCCCGCGGACGCTGGCTCGTTTCTGGTTGGTGTCAGGGAAACCGGCTTTCCGCTTATCGTCAGGACAAGGAAGCCGGGGGATCGGATGACGTTAAAAGGGATGGCAGGTACAAAGAAGTTAAAGGATATTTTTATTGATAAAAAAATCCCGGTTTCCGAAAGGGACCGCTGGCCGGTGGTGACAGACCGCAATGGCCGCATCCTCTGGCTGCCAGGCTTGAAGAAGTCAAGCCATCTACCTGACGGGGCAGAAACAGAGGAAGTAATGAAGCTTATATACAGGCAATGAATTCTTCCAGGGGGCACAGACCATGAAACAGGATATTGAAAAAGTATTGATAACAGAAGCTGAACTTCAGGAAAAGATAAAGGAGCTCGGCGCTGCACTAACAGAAGAATATAAAGACCGCTTTCCTCTAGCGATTGGCGTCCTGAAAGGAGCAATGCCATTCATGGGGGATCTGCTGAAGAGAATGGATACCTATTTGGAAATGGATTTCATGGATGTCTCCAGCTATGGAAACTCGACTGTATCATCAGGTGAAGTGAAGATCCTGAAAGATCTTGATACTTCGGTTGAGGGCAGGGACATTCTGATTCTTGAAGACATTATCGACAGTGGGTTGACTTTGAGCTATCTTGTCGAACTTTTCCGTTATCGAAAAGCAAAGTCCATTAAAATTGTGACACTTCTGGACAAACCGACTGGAAGGAAGGTCGACCTTAAGGCAGATTATATTGGTTTTATCGTTCCGGATGAATTTGTTGTCGGGTATGGCCTGGATTATGCGGAAAAGTACCGGAACCTTCCATACATCGGTGTTTTGAAGCCGGAAGTTTACACGAAAAGCGAGTAGGGAAAGCTGGATTGGGAAAACGGTCTGAAGCTTAGTGGGACCAACGTTTCAGACGAGGGTAATTCCTTGTGCGGCTGCATTTCCATATGATACTATTTAGTATAGTTTGTTTTACTGTGGGAGGAGGTAAGGGATGAATCGGATTTTCCGTAACACCATCTTTTATTTATTAATATTTTTAGTCATTATAGGGGTTGTCAGCTTTTTTAATGGGAGCAATCAGCCTACCGAGCACATTAAGTATGACGAATTCATCAGCGAACTTGAACAGGGTAACGTCACCAACTTTACTCTGCAGCCTGAACGCGGAGTGTTCGAGATAAGAGGCCAGCTTCAAGGCTACGAAGAGGGCAAATACTTTTTGACTTATGTGTGGAATAGCGAAGCGCAGCTGGCGGAACTGAGGGACGCTGCTGCACAGGCAGATATTGAAGTCTTGCCGGCGAAAGAAACAAGCGGCTGGGTAACTTTCTTTACTTCCATCATTCCATTCATCATCATCTTCATTTTATTCTTCTTCCTGTTGAACCAGGCACAGGGCGGCGGAAGCCGGGTCATGAACTTTGGCAAGAGCAAAGCCAAGCTGTATAATGACGAGAAGAAAAAGGTCCGCTTCAAGGATGTTGCGGGTGCGGATGAAGAAAAGCAGGAACTTGTTGAAGTAGTCGAATTCCTGAAAGACCCGCGCAAATTTGCGGAGCTTGGTGCAAGGATACCAAAGGGGATCCTCCTTGTGGGACCTCCGGGTACTGGTAAGACATTGCTAGCCCGTGCGGTTGCCGGCGAGGCGGGCGTACCGTTCTTCTCGATCAGCGGATCCGACTTCGTCGAGATGTTTGTCGGTGTCGGTGCTTCCCGTGTTCGTGACTTGTTTGAAAATGCGAAAAAGAATGCGCCTTGTATTATTTTCATTGATGAGATCGATGCAGTTGGGCGCCAGCGTGGTGCGGGCCTCGGCGGCGGACACGATGAACGTGAACAGACGCTGAACCAATTGCTTGTTGAAATGGATGGCTTTGGGGCCAACGAAGGAATCATCATTGTAGCGGCAACAAACCGTCCTGATATCCTCGACCCTGCGCTATTGCGCCCAGGCCGCTTTGACCGCCAGATCACCGTTGACCGTCCGGACGTCAATGGACGTGAGGCTGTTCTGAAAGTGCATGCACGCAATAAGCCTTTGGCCGAATCGGTCAATATGAGGGCGATCGCACAGCGGACACCGGGCTTCTCCGGTGCCGACCTCGAGAACCTTCTTAATGAAGCAGCCCTCGTCGCGGCTCGCCAAAACAAGAAGAAAATCGAGATGGAAGATATCGATGAAGCAACCGACCGCGTCATTGCAGGGCCTGCCAAAAAGACGCGCGTCATTTCCAAGAAGGAACGGAATATCGTTGCTTTCCACGAAGGAGGGCATACCGTCATCGGGCTTGTGCTTGATGAGGCCGACATTGTCCACAAGGTAACCATCGTACCTCGCGGCCAGGCTGGCGGGTATGCGGTTATGCTGCCAAAGGAAGATCGTTATTTCATGACGAAGCCAGAGCTTCTTGATAAGATCACCGGGCTCCTCGGCGGCCGCGTCGCGGAAGAAATCGTCTTTGGCGAGGTAAGTACAGGCGCCCATAACGACTTCCAGAGAGCGACAGGCATCGCGAGAAAGATGGTAACAGAGTATGGAATGAGCGACAAGCTTGGGCCGCTCCAGTTTGGCCAGGCCCAGGGCGGGCAGGTTTTCCTTGGCCGCGACCTTCATAATGAACAGAATTATTCCGATGCGATTGCATATGAAATCGACTTGGAAATCCAGCGTATCATCAAGGACTGTTATGCAAGAGCGAAGCAAATTCTTACAGAGCATCGTGACAAGCTTGACTTGATTGCCAACACACTCCTCGAGGTAGAAACCCTGGATGAGGAACAAATCAGGCACCTAGCAGACCATGGCAAGCTTCCTGACCGCAGTGGGCCAGTAACTGTCGATGCAGGAGACGACGTCAAAGTCACCATCAACTCCAAAAAGGATGAAACAGCTCCGAAGAAAGACGAAAACTCCGGAGAGGCTTCCGAAAACACTCCGAACGAAGATAAGCCTAAAGAATAACGAAAGAGACGCTCTTAACAGGGCGTCTTTTTTCTGTTTGGGTATTTATTGCTGAAATTATAACCGGGAGGACAATAGAACAGGGAATTCGGCAAATAGAACGGGGTGAACGGCAAATAAAAGTGCGGAAGCGGCAAATAGAATGAGTAAATCGACCAATAGAAAGGTGCGCTGGCAAATAGAAACGGGGAAACGGCAAATAGAAGTGCGAAATCGGCAAATAGAATCAGGAAACCGGACAATAGAAAGGTGTCCTGGCAAATAGAAGCGGGGAAACGGCAAATAGAAGTGCGAAATCGGCAAATAGAAACCCAGAAACGGCAAATGAAATTACGAAATCAGCAAATAGAAATGCGAAAGCAGCAAATAGAACGAGGAAAACAGACAATAAAAAGCGATCGAGCGGGCGCCTGCGCTTTTCCTTTTTGGTTTTTGAAGATTATGGTATGATGTTGGCAGTGTTTTCTGTCTGAAAAATTTCGTAAAGTGGTGAGATACTTGATATTTGTTATAGATGTGGGCAATACGAATATCGTATTGGGGGTATATAAACAGGATGAACTAAAGCATCATTGGCGGATTGAGACAAGCCGGAATCGAAGTGAAGATGAATATGGCATGACGATAAAGGCTTTATTCGACCATGCTGGCCTGTCTTCCTCCGACATTAATGGCATTATTATATCCTCGGTCGTGCCGCCGATCATGTTTGCGCTTGAAAGAATGTGCCAAAAATATTTTGATATAAAACCATTGGTTGTCGGCCCTGGAATCAAAACAGGCTTGAACATCAAGTATGATAATCCACGCGAGGTAGGTGCTGACCGGATTGTGAATGCGGTGGCTGCCATCCATGAATACGGCAGTCCGCTGATCATTGTTGACTTCGGAACGGCAACCACTTATTGCTATATAAATGACAAGAAACAGTATATGGGCGGGGCGATTGCGCCTGGCATCGGCATCTCCACGGAGGCTCTATACTCAAGAGCAGCCAAGCTGCCGAGGATTGAAATTACCCGGCCGGATGACATTATCGGGCGCAACACCGTTTCTGCCATGCAGGCGGGGATTTTATACGGATATGTCGGGCAGGTAGAGGGAATAGTTAAACGGATGAAAGCTAAAGGGGATATTGACCCGACTGTGATTGCCACGGGAGGGCTTGCAGGCCTCATTGCGGACGAATCCAGCGTAATTGACATTGTCGACCCATACTTGACCTTAAAAGGATTGCAGCTTATTTACGAGCGGAATCTTGATATGGCAAAATAGTACACCGACGAGAAAGGAGCAGACTAATGAATGATTATTTGGTAAAAGGATTGGCTTTTGACGGACAAGTGAGAGCCTATGCTGTCAGGACGACAGAAGCAGTAGCTGAAGCGCAAAGGAGGCATTATACATGGCCGGTTGCATCGGCAGCACTCGGCCGCACAATGTCGGCGGGTGTCATGATGGGTGCGATGCTGCAAGGTGATGATAACTTGACGATCAAGGTCGAGGGCGGAGGCCCGATTGGGGTCATTCTTGTCGACAGCAATGCAAAAGGGGATGTCAGGGGCTATGTCTCCAACCCGCATGTCCACTTTGACTTGAATGAGCAAGGGAAGCTTGATGTCCGGGCTGCTGTGGGCACCGAGGGAATGCTATCAGTTGTAAAGGACATCGGCCTTCGTGACTTCTTCACTGGCCAGGTGCCGATTGTGTCTGGCGAGCTGGGCGAGGACTTCACCTATTACTTTGCGGTTTCGGAACAGCTTCCATCATCCGTTGGGGTGGGCGTGCTTGTAAACCCGGACAACAGCATTCTGGCTGCCGGGGGCTTCATTATCCAGCTGATGCCTGGGGCCGCCGAAGAAACGATTGACGAGATTGAGCGTAGGTTAAAGGAAATTCCGCCTGTATCAAAACTGATTGAGAAAGGATTGACTCCTGAAGAACTTCTCGAGCAGGTTTTGGGGAAGGAAAATGTGACATTCCTTGAGACTATTCCTGTTTCATTCAAATGCAAGTGCTCGAAGGACCGCTTTGGAAGCGCGATTATCAGCCTTGGCGCGGAAGAGATCGAGGACATGATTGCCAAGGAAGGCCAGGCGGAGGCCCAGTGCCATTTCTGCAACGAAAAATATGTATTTGATAAAGCTGAATTGACAGAAATGATGAATCAGGCGCAATAAAAACCTGGGGGAAGACAAATTGGGGAAAAGACAGCTCTTGATGGCCGTTGTTGCTTTAGTTATCCTTAATGTCCTGACACTTTCTTTCTTCCTGTCGCGGCCGGATTACAGAGCAGGAAAGGAAACTGTTGCCACGGTCGGAAAGGAAGAAATCACCAGGCAGGAATGGCTGGGGGAAATGGAAGCAAGGTATGGGGAAGAAACCCTGCGGAATTTGGTGGATCAGAAGGTCATTGAAAAAATGGCGGACAAATATAAAATCAAGGTCTCGGATACTGATGTTGAACAGGAATTAACGATGTATAAGGTGCTCTATGGGCCGCAGGGCCAGAATTTTGACGATGAACAATGGCAGAAACAGGTGAAGCTTGGCTTGATGCTTGAGGAACTGCTGACCAAGGATGCTGTTTTTTCGGAGGAAGAATTGGAAGAGTACTACCGCCAAAACATGAGCTTATTTGAGATTCCGGCTGCCTACCGTTTATCACAGATCATTGTGAAAAGTGAGGAAGAAGCACAGCAGACGATTAAGGAGCTTGAGGAAGGATCCAGCTTTTCCGCCCTGGCCATGGAGCGGTCCTTGGACGAGTTTTCCGCCAACCAGGGGGGAGAACTCGGGTTTGTGAGTGAGGAAAGCGAACGAGTGGAACCCGAGGTCCTTGCCGAAGTCCGAGGCATGAAAGAACAAAGCTGGAGCAGACCTATCAAGCTCGAGACCGGTTATGGCATCGTTTATCTGCATGAGAAAGTGGAAGGGAAGAAATACGCATTTTCGGAAGTCAAAGACCGGGTGCGCAGGCAGATGGCGGTGGAGCAAATGGATCTTCCGGTTTCAGCGCGGAACTTCTGGTCCGAAGCGGAAGTCAGCTGGTTTTACGGGAAATAGGAAAAAAACTAATTTAAAAAGCATGAATCAGAAATGGTTTGTGCTTTTTTCTAACTTAAGCTTAAAATTGGTCTCCATGCTGGCAGAAAATGTTTGACAATACCTGAAAAGGCTGATAAATTTAAATTAAACCAATTAATTTACTCGGATTAATGATAGGGGGATAAAAATGGTAAGGATTGCAAACTCCGTTACGGAACTGATTGGCCAAACACCAATTGTTAAACTGAACCGCCTGACAGACGAGAACAGTGCGGATGTGTATCTAAAACTGGAATACATGAACCCGGGGAGCAGTGTTAAAGACCGTATTGCTTTGGCGATGATTGAAGCAGCCGAAGAAAGCGGAAAGCTTAAAGCAGGAGACACCCTGATTGAGCCAACAAGCGGCAATACGGGAATCGGCCTTGCAATGGTGGCTGCTGCCAAAGGATACAAAGCAATTCTTGTCATGCCGGAAACAATGAGCATGGAGCGCCGCAATCTTTTAAGGGCATATGGCGCAGAACTTGTCCTGACTCCAGGGCCAGAAGGAATGGGCGGTGCGATCCGCAAGGCGGAAGAGCTGGCAAAGGAAAACGGCTACTTCATGCCTCAGCAGTTTAAAAACGAAGCCAACCCGATTGTCCATGAGAGAACAACCGGACCTGAGATTGTCGAGCAAATGGGCGACCAGCTTGATGCCTTTATTTCAGGAATTGGAACAGGCGGAACGATTACAGGTGCGGGGAAAGTCCTCCGTGAAAAGTACGAAGGAATCCAGATTGTGGCTGTAGAGCCTACAGATTCTCCGGTACTTTCCGGCGGAAAGCCCGGACCACATAAAATCCAGGGAATCGGTGCGGGTTTTGTGCCGGATGTCCTCGATACCGGGATCTATGATGAAATCATCCAGGTGCAGAACGAGCAGGCATTTGAATATGCCCGCCGCGCAGCGAAGGAAGAAGGCATTCTTGGGGGAATCTCCTCAGGCGCAGCCATCTATGCTGCACTGCAAGTAGCCCAGAAGCTTGGAAAAGGCAAAAAGGTGCTTGCTATCATCCCGAGCAACGGCGAACGCTACCTAAGCACACCGCTTTATCAATTTGACTAAGATGTTCGTGAAGAGGCATGCCTTCGGGCGTGCCTCTTTTTTTGTGGAAAAATAGGAAACAAGCCCAAGCTTCATGTATGATGATAGGGAGACAATTAATAGGGGTGCAAACGATGCCGAAATATGGTATTTATTATAAAAAGCTTGCATATGAGCATGACAGACTTTTTCACCAGTATGCAATTATAGCAAAAGATTTTAAAGAACATGTGCTGCTCGAAAGCGGCAGGGGCGGTACCTATTCCGTGGCAGCCTTTGGTCCGGCGGCGGTTTTAACAGGAAAAGACAGGGAGCTGACTGTCAGGGACCAGCATGGCACAACCAAGCTTTACGGAAATTTGCTGGCCGAGATGAAAAAGTGGATGGAGACATATCAGGTGGAAACAGCAGATGAGATCCTGCCAGATTTCCGGGGAGGGGCCATCGGTTTTATCAGCTATGATTATGCCCGTTCCATTGAAAAGCTCCCGCAAGTAGGTGCTGATGATCTGGCGATTCCTGAAGTCCATTTCTTTGTATTTGACCAGTGGTTTGTATTTGACCATGTGACCAAGCAGCTTTGGATCATGCTGCTTGCAGAAGAGGGCCGGGAGGAAGCGGCTGAGCAAAAAGCGGAAGACTGGCTCAAGAGATGGACCGAGACAGGGGAATCCGGCCATTTGCCCCAGCGGGTTTCAGCGGAGGAAGAGCTGGA
Source organism: Bacillus sp. FJAT-27251 (assembly GCF_001273925.1). Classification (GTDB taxonomy): domain Bacteria; phylum Bacillota; class Bacilli; order Bacillales; family Cytobacillaceae; genus Mesobacillus_B. The sequence goes on from NZ_LIGG01000001.1 coordinate 1,180,964, forward strand.
GGTTTCCATGGGTGAATCGCAGTTCATCGATGCGGTTCAAAAGATTCAGCACTATATTTCCCAGGGAGATGTCTTTCAGGTCAACCTTTCTGTCAGGCAGACCCGGCCGCTGGAAGCCCACCCTCTCGATGTGTATCGTAAACTGAGAGAGTTCAACCCCTCTCCCTATATGGGCTACTATCATACTGAAAATTTTCAGCTGGTCTGCGGATCGCCTGAGCTGCTGGTAAAGAAAAAGGGACGGGAAGTGAGCACCCGCCCGATTGCGGGAACGCGTTCGAGGGGCCGGGATGAATTGGACGATGCCAGACTTGCTGCAGAGTTAATCCATAACGAAAAAGAACGGGCGGAACATGTTATGCTTGTCGACCTGGAGCGAAATGACCTGGGAAGGGTATGCCAGTATGGCACTGTTGAAGTGGATGAGTTCATGGTAATTGAGAAATACTCCCATGTTATGCATATCGTTTCGAATGTAAAGGGAGAACTGCGCCCTGACAGTAACTGGGATGATGTCATCCATGCTGTTTTCCCAGGCGGGACAATCACGGGTGCCCCGAAGGTCCGGACAATGGAAATCATCGAAGAACTTGAACCGGTCAGAAGAGGGCCCTACACAGGGTCGCTTGGATGGGTTGGATTTAATGGTGATATGGATATGAATATCATCATCCGCACCATGCTTGCCAAGGAAGGTAAAGCCCATATCCAGGCAGGGGCCGGAATCGTCATCGACTCAAATCCGCAAAATGAATATAAAGAGTCGCTCAAAAAGGCCTTTGCACTGTGGAGGGCAAAAGAACTGGCAGAATCAGAAAAAGGTGAGAAAACATGATTTTAATGATCGATAATTACGATTCTTTTACCTATAATCTCGTACAGTATCTTGGAGAACTGGGGGAAGAATTGAAAGTCATCCGCAATGACCAGCTGACAACAGGCGATATTGCGGAAATCCAGCCTAAATACCTCATGATTTCGCCCGGGCCTTGCTCGCCCAATGAGGCGGGTATCAGCCTCCAGGCGATCGAGCAGTATGCAGGCGAGCTGCCGGTGTTTGGCGTCTGTCTCGGCCACCAGGCGATTGTACAGGTGTTTGGCGGGGAAGTGGTCCAGGCGGAGCGGCTGATGCACGGGAAAACATCCATGGTCCATCACGATGGCAAAACCATCTTCAAGGGCATTGAATCCCCCTTCCCAGCGGCACGGTACCACAGCCTGATTGTAAAAAAGGAGAACCTTCCGGACTGCCTGGAAGTGTCTGCGTGGACGGCCGAAGGGGAAATCATGGCCATCCGCCACAAGACATTGCCAATGGAAGGAGTGCAGTTTCATCCCGAATCAATCCTGACCACAGCTGGAAAGCAGCTGCTGCGCAACTTTATCGATGCCTATGGGGCCAATAAAAACCCCGTCCTGGCAGGCAAGGGTGCTGAATAACTTGATTGTCTTTGCAAACGGAGAATATATCAGCGGTGATGAAGTGAAAATTTCACCTTTCGACCATGGTTTTTTATACGGGCTGGGGCTATTTGAGACATTCCGCATCTATGGTGGACATCCTTTTCTGCTGGATGACCATCTGGTCCGGCTTAATGAGGGCCTGAGGACCTTGGGAATCAAAGCGGAATACCGTCGGCACGAAGTTTTGCCGATATTGAAGGGGCTCCTGGCAGCCAATTCATTGGAGAATGCCTATGTCCGGATGAATGTTTCGGCAGGGGTAGGAGAGATCGGGCTGCAGACTGCGCTGTATGAGCATCCCAATCTCCTTGTTTTTATGAAGCCGCTCGGAACGTCTTCCGGAATGGTGGAAAAGAAACTGGTTTTGCTAAACCTTAAGCGGAATACCCCGGAAGGAGACATCCGCCTAAAATCGCACCACTATCTTAATAATATTCTCGCGAAACGGGAGCTCGGAGCAACCTCCGAAGTGGAGGGCATTTTCCTGACAAGAGAGGGCTTTCTAGCTGAAGGGATTGTCTCCAACCTGTTCTGGACAGATGGTGAAACCCTTTTTACGCCGTCAGTCGAGACGGGGATCCTCAACGGCATTACACGTCAATTTGTGATGAAGCTGGCAGGTAAACTGCAATTGGAAGTGCAGGAAGGCTTTTATCATCAAGAGGCATTGCTGGAGGCAGAGGAGCTGTTTGTAACCAATTCCATCCAGGAGGTTGTGCCTGTTTCCATGTTTGGAAAGAGAACATTTCCTGGGAAAGAGGGCAGGGTCGTAAAGGCATTATCAAGGCTATATGGGGAAAACCGGAGGAAACTTTGGAATAGAAACAGTTTGCAATAGGAGGTTTTAACATATGGAACAAAAGCAAGTGATACAGGCGGGGCCGTATGAGCTGGATTACCAAAAAAAGACGCTGATCATGGGAATCTTGAATGCCACCCCAGATTCCTTTTCAGATGGCGGAAAGTATGCACGAATTGATGCGGCGCTGCAGCATGCAGGCAAAATGAAGGAAGATGGAGCGGATATCATTGATATCGGCGGTGAATCCACCCGGCCGGGGTATACCAGGATTTCCGATGAGGAAGAAATTGAGCGGATCGTGCCGGTCATCGAGGCGATTTCAAAAAATATTGATGTAGCCATATCGGTCGATACGTATAAATCCAAAGTTGCGGAAGCGGGGCTGAAGGCAGGAGCTCATATCATCAATGATATATGGGGCGTTAAGGCCGACCCCGAGATGGCCAAAGTAGCGGCACAGTATGATGTTCCGATTATCCTCCAGCATAACCGGGACAACCGCGACTATTCCCGTTTTGTCCGTGATGTGCTTAATGATGTTTACAAAAGCATCGGCTTGGCGAGAATTGCAGGGGTGAAGCCGGAAAAAATCATCTTGGACCCCGGGATCGGGTTTGCGAAGGACTTTGATCAGAATATCGAAATCATGCGTCATTTGGATACAATGGCTGCCCTTGGCTATCCTGTGCTGCTGGGAACTTCAAGAAAAGGTTTCATCGGACAAGTTCTTGATCTCCCTGTCAACGAACGCATGGAAGGGACTGGTGCTACTGTTTGCTACGGCATTCAAAAGGGGTGCCATATCGTCAGGGTCCATGATGTAAAAGAAATGGCCCGGATGGCCAGAATGATGGATGCGCTGCTCGGAAAGGGTGATGGCCGTGGATAAAATCCACCTTAGAAAAATGGGTTTTTATGGATATCATGGGGTTTTCCCTGAGGAAACGAAGCTTGGTCAGCGCTTTGCGGTTGACCTTACGGTGGAAGTAGACCTGTCTGCAGCAAGCAAAAGCGACAGGCTTGAGGATTCCATCAACTATGCCGAGCTGTATCAAATCTGCAAGGATGTAGTCGAAGGCGAGCCCCTTAAGCTCGTTGAAGCAGTAGCGGAGAAGATTGCTTCCGCGGTCTTAAGCAACTATAACGCAGTGGCAGTCTGCCATGTTACCGTCATTAAGCCGGACCCTCCTATCCAAGGGCATTACGAATCAGTAGCTGTAGAAATTACGAGGAGCCGGTAAAATGGACAATATCGCCTATCTTGCATTAGGGTCCAACTTAGGAGACCGTTTTGGGTATCTTGGGAGAGCTGTTGAGCTTCTGCACCGGCATGAAAAAATAGAAGTGGTAAATACTTCTTCCATTTATGAAACCGATCCGGTAGGCTATACGAATCAGGATGCGTTTTTAAACATGGTGGTCAAGGTCCGGACTGGTTTGGGCCCACTTGATTTGCTGGGCGCTGTCAATAAAATTGAGGAAGAACTTGGGAGAAAAAGGGAAGTAAGGTGGGGTCCAAGGACTCTGGACCTTGACATATTGCTGTATAATCAAGAGAATATTAACTCGGAGAAACTGACAGTCCCGCATCCGCGTATGCAGGAGCGTGCCTTTGTCATGATTCCATTATTGGAGATTGATTCTGTGTCACTGCCAGGCAGTGACAGTATAACCGACATAGAAGGAGTCCGAATATGGAAGCGGAAAAATGGGGAAGACGTATTCGCGCTTTTCGAAAACTGAAGGGTTTTACACAGGAAGGTTTTGCAAAAGAGCTTGGGGTTTCGGTTTCCGTGCTGGGAGAAATAGAGAGAGGCAACAGGATGCCGGACGAATCGTTTCGCAGCCTGGTTGCCTGCATGCTGGATATCAGCGTGGAAGAACTCGCACCTCCCGGGGAAAAGAACAATCGTTAAATAATAGAATGAAGAGCGGGAGGTAGAATGATGCTTAAAATCGGAGATGTTCAAATAGACAACCCGGTCGTCCTTGCACCGATGGCCGGAGTATGCAATTCTGCTTTCCGGCTGACAGTCAAAGAATTCGGTGCAGGCCTTGTATGTGCGGAAATGGTAAGTGACAAGGGCATTGTGTTCCAAAATGAAAAAAGCATGGATATGCTGTTTATTGATGATCGCGAATATCCTCTCAGCCTGCAAATCTTTGGCGGTGCAAAAGAAACACTTGTACAGGCGGCCCAGTTCGTCGACAAAAATACCAATGCCGCGATAATTGATATTAATATGGGATGTCCGGTTCCCAAAATCACAAAATGCGATGCCGGAGCGAAATGGCTTCTTGATCCCGACAAAATCTATGATATGGTGGCGGCTGTAGTCGATGCTGTAGACAAGCCTGTTACGGTCAAAATGCGTATAGGCTGGGACGAGGATCATATCTATGCCGTGAAAAATGCCCAAATGGTTGAACGTGCAGGCGGCAGCGCGGTGGCCCTTCATGGCCGGACCCGTGTTCAAATGTACGAAGGAAACGCCAACTGGGACATCATCCGTGAAGTGAAGCAATCCATCAGCATTCCGCTGATTGGCAATGGGGATGTACAGACACCGCAGGATGCAAAACGAATGCTGGATGAAACAGGTGCTGACGGCGTGATGATTGGCCGTGCGGCACTGGGCAATCCGTGGATGATTTACAGGACGGTTAAGTATCTTGAGACTGGTGAATTGATGGACGAGCCATCTGCTCGTGAAAAGATGGATGTATGCATCCTCCATCTTGACCGCCTGATTGCCCTGAAGAATGAACATATCGCCGTTCGCGAAATGCGCAAGCATGCAGCATGGTATCTTAAGGGTGTCGCGGGAAATGGGAAAATCCGCAGCCTTGTTAACGAGTGCAATACACGCGACGAACTTGTGACTCTGCTCACCAATCATGCAAATGAAGTGGAGGCTGCGGCAGAATCACAGGCGGTTTAATTTGACATTCCAAGGCTGTTTTTCTATAATACCAATGTAATTGACAACGGCTGCCAGTGGAAGACTGGCAGTTTTTTTGTATATATGCATTTTATGATGTCTGAACCGTCTCTTTTGTGTAAAATAATAAAAGTATCTATTCAAGGCTTACATACAACAATTCAACCATTGGAGTGAAAATAAATGAGTGAAGAATTAAATGACCAATTGCAGGTCAGAAGAGAGAAAATGAATGCCCTCAGGGAAAAAGGACTTGATCCCTTCGGCAAACGCTTCGAAAGGAGCCACGATACAAAGCAGCTCGTTGAGAAATATGGAGAACTTGAAAAGGAAGCATTTGACTCAAATGAGGTGGCTGTTAAAATTGCCGGCCGGATTATGACCAAGCGGGGCAAAGGGAAAGCGGGATTTGCCCATCTGAAAGACCTGACCGGGCAAATTCAGATTTATGTGCGCCAGGATGCCGTAGGCGAGGAGCAGTATGCCATCTTTAATGAGGCCGACCTTGGAGACCTCGTCGGGGTTGAAGGCACTCTTTTCAAAACCAAGGTTGGGGAACTGTCCATTAAAGTTACTGATTTTGTGTTTTTGACAAAAGCTTTGCGCCCGCTGCCTGACAAGTTCCACGGTTTGAAGGATATTGAGCAGCGCTACCGCCAACGTTACCTTGACCTTATTGTTAGTGATGAAAGCAGGCAGACCTTCATTAACCGCAGCCGGATCATCCAGGCGATGAGGCGCTACCTTGACGACCAAGGCTATCTGGAAGTGGAAACGCCGATGATGCATTCGATTGCCGGCGGAGCATCTGCCCGTCCATTCATTACCCACCATAATGCGTTGGATATGACTCTGTATATGCGCATCGCGATTGAGCTCCATTTAAAAAGGCTGATTGTCGGCGGGATGGAGAAAGTGTACGAAATAGGGCGAGTGTTCCGGAATGAAGGAGTATCCACCAGGCATAATCCTGAATTCACCATGATTGAGCTGTATGAAGCATATGCAGACTATCGCGATATCATGTCCCTCACTGAAAACCTGATTGCCCATGTTGCCCAGGAAGTCCTTGGAACAACTACCGTCCAGTATGGGGATCATGAAATTGACCTTAAACCAGAGTGGAAAAGGCTCCATATGGTGGACGCGGTCAAGGAATATACAGGGGTAGACTTCTGGAAAGAAACGAGCACCGAAGAAGCGCGCCAGCTTGCCAAGGAGCACGGAGTCGAAATTACCGAGCATATGCAATATGGTCATATCGTTAATGAATTCTTTGAGCAGAAGGTAGAAGAGAAACTCATCCAGCCAACGTTTATTTATGGCCATCCGGTTGAAATTTCTCCGCTTGCTAAAAAGAATGATGAGGACCCTCGCTTCACAGACCGCTTCGAGCTCTTCATTGTTGCCCGTGAGCATGCTAATGCATTTACGGAGCTGAACGATCCAATCGATCAGCGCGAGCGCTTTGAAGCACAGTTGAAAGAAAAAGAGCAAGGCAATGATGAGGCGCATGAAATGGATGAGGATTTCATTGAAGCGCTGGAATACGGAATGCCTCCAACCGGCGGATTGGGAATTGGAATCGACAGGCTTGTCATGCTTCTGACAAACTCGCCATCAATCCGTGACGTTCTGTTATTCCCATTAATGCGTCATCGATAAGATTAAAAAGGGCAAAGCGAATTCGCTTTGCTCTTTTTTTATATGGAGTTGTGTGAATACTTTTATTTCAAATCGGAGACAAAAAAATTACAAAAAGATATTGCCATCACATAATAACGGTGGTATATTAATATCTGTTGCTGCGAGACAGCAAGCCGGCAAGTTAAATGATAAAAAAACTTGTTGACATCAGTTCTTTAAACTGATAATATATAAGAGTTGCTTCACAAGAAGTAACAATGAAAAATTGCTCTTTGAAAACTAAACAAACAAGCGTCAACAAAACAATAATATTCATGCCTTCTACTATAGAAGACATGAGCCAACGTTTTATTTTATGAGCTTACTCATACTCTTTATTGGAGAGTTTGATCCTGGCTCAGGACGAACGCTGGCGGCGTGCCTAATACATGCAAGTCGAGCGGACTTGAGGGAGCTTGCTCCCGATGGTCAGCGGCGGACGGGTGAGTAACACGTGGGCAACCTGCCTGTAAGACTGGGATAACTCCGGGAAACCGGGGCTAATACCGGATAATTCATTTCCTCACATGATGGAATGCTGAAAGACGGTTTCGGCTGTCACTTACAGATGGGCCCGCGGCGCATTAGCTAGTTGGTGAGGTAACGGCTCAC
>NZ_LIGG01000001.1:1199739-1267893 GCF_001273925.1 Bacillus sp. FJAT-27251
TTAATAATTCTCATGCCTCTTTGGGAATCAACAATGGATAATAACAGAGCCTTGTTTTTAAATAAAAAAATCAGGAAATGTAGATATCGGGATGAATTATGTCGATATCCTCCCAAACGGTGTAGATATAATAGCAATCTGTGTAGAAAAGCTGCCGGTTCATGAAGAAAAAGCCATTTTTCATGTAGATATCCATTTTAAAAACCCCCTCAATCTAATTTTCCCTACAGTTTGAGGGTTTTACTCTACACTTTCTTTACCAGCTTTACTCTACACTTCTTGAGTTTTTCTCTACACTTTCTGCATTTTACTCTACAAAATCCCCCATTTACTCTACAACCACCATAATCTTACAACACTCCAAATTTCCAAACTAACCGCCTTTTCCAGACTCGCAAAAAAGTTCCCGGTCCGCACTCTTTGTCGAACAAAAAAAGTTTTAAAAACGCCCTATAGGGTAAAAAGTATTATTCCTTTAACGGGTTTTACCTCTACATAAATATGGGCAGAATAGGACCACTGGAAGAATTGCATCGTGGCATGTTTTTATGTATAATTTATGTCAAAGATAGTCAAAGTCAGAATGGGGGAGGTTTAGTGAGGAATATATCGGATATCATTGAACATTACCTTAAGCAGGTATTGGAGATGAGTGAACAGGACCTCGTTGAAATCAAACGCAGTGAAATTGCCGATAAATTTCAATGCGTGCCGTCCCAGATAAATTATGTCATAAATACACGCTTTACCATTGAACGGGGATACCTTGTTGAAAGCAAGCGAGGCGGCGGGGGCTATATCCGGATTATGAAAGTGCAAAGCCATGACCATGCGCATCTGATCGACCAGCTGCTTTCGCTCGTCAGTCACCGGATTTCACAGGCCAATGCGGAGAGTATCATTCTCAGGCTGGTGGAAGAGGAAGTAATTACAGACAGGGAAGCAAAAATCATGGTAAGTGTGCTGGATCGGTCTGTTCTGCACATCGACCTGCCGCAGCGCGATGAACTTCGGTCAAGAATGCTGCAGGCAATGCTAATAGCAATCAAGTATAAATAAAACTGTAAGATATGGTGAGAGGTGAGAGCATGATTTGCCAGGAGTGTAATCAGAGGCCGGCCACACTGCATTTTACCAACTTCAGCAATGGAGAAAAAACGGAGATGCATTTATGCGAACGGTGCGCACAGGAGAAGGGCGAAATGTTTATGATGAATCAGGGCCCTGGTTTTTCCATTAACAACTTGCTGGCGGGGCTGCTGAATATGGAACCGGCCTTCAAGACTAAGGCCAAGGAGCCTTTTCCACAGGAGAAGGTCATCCAATGTGACAACTGTTCGCTGACGTTCCCGCAATTTGTGAAAATAGGCCGCTTTGGCTGTGCGCATTGCTATGATGCTTTCCGTGAACAGCTTTCTCCCGTCATCCGCAGGCTGCATAGCGGGAATTCAACCCATAACGGCAAGGTTCCGCAGCGGATTGGCGGCTCTATCCAACTGCAGCGAAATATCGCGTCATTGAAAAATACCTTGAGCGAGCACATCGCCCGGGAAGAATTTGAAAAAGCTGTAGAGCTAAGAGACCAAATCCGCGCATTGGAGAAAGAGCTGGCTGAAAAGCAAAGGGGAGGGGAATAAGGGTGTCTTTGGAACGATTTATCAATCAGGCAGTAAGCTCCTGGATGAGTGAAGACGGGCCAGACTCAGACATTGTCCTCAGCTCCCGTATTCGTTTAGCCAGGAATCTTAAAGCGATGAAGTTTCCGGCACTTGCTTCCGGCAAGGAATCAGGAGAAGTGATCTCACATGTTAAAGAGATGCTTCGGCAGGGGTGTCCCTCAAGGTTTGGTCCACTGGAACTGCTGAAAATGGAAGAGATCCAGCCTCTGCAAAAAAGAGTGCTGGTCGAGAAGCATTTAATCAGCCCGCACCTTGCAGAGCACTCGCCTCATGGCGCCATTCTTTTATCGGAAAATGAACAGGTAAGCATCATGCTGAATGAGGAAGACCATATCCGCATCCAATGCTTGTTCCCGGGTCATCAATTATCCGAAGCTCTCCAGGTGGCGAATGAAATGGATGACTGGCTTGAAGGGGGCATTGATTATGCTTTTGATGAGCAGTATGGCTATTTGACCAGCTGCCCGACAAATGCAGGCACAGGTTTAAGGGCTTCCGTGATGATGCATTTGCCTGGACTGGTGCTTACCCAGCAGTTAAACAGGATTTTGCCGGCGATCAACCAGCTTGGCTTGGTGGTTAGGGGAATTTACGGCGAAGGCAGTGAAGCGCTGGGGAACATTTTTCAAATCTCCAACCAAATCACTTTGGGAAAATCGGAAGATGATATTGTAGAAGATTTAAAAAGTGTCGTTTCCCAGCTGATTTCTCAGGAAAGGTCAGCGCGGGAAGCATTAGCCAAAACCTCAAACATACAATTAGAAGACCGAGTGTTCCGCTCTTATGGGACATTGGCAAACAGCAGGATCATCGAGACAAAGGAAGCGGCCAGCTGCTTGTCCGATGTCCGGCTTGGCATAGATATGGGGTATATCAAAAACATTTCAAAGAACATCTTGAATGAATTAATGATCCTGACACAGCCAGGTTTTTTACAACAATATGCAGGAGGGCCGCTGCGTCCTGAAGAAAGGGATATCCGCAGGGCGGCCCTGATCAGGGAAAGAATGAAGATGGAATTGAGCCAATAATAAGGAGGATGAGCTTTATGATGTTTGGACGGTTTACTGAAAGAGCGCAAAAAGTACTTGCTTTGGCACAGGAAGAAGCAATTCGCCTTGGACATAACAATATTGGAACGGAACATGTCCTCCTCGGCCTTGTACGGGAAGGGGAAGGGATTGCCGCGAAGGCACTTTATGGACTTGGCCTGGGTGCCGAAAAGATTCAGAAGGAAGTAGAAAACCTGATTGGCAGGGGCCAGGAAGGCTCACAGACAATCCACTACACCCCAAGGGCGAAAAAGGTTATTGAACTATCAATGGATGAGGCAAGAAAGCTGGGCCACTCCTATGTGGGAACGGAACATATCCTCCTTGGCCTTATCCGTGAGGGTGAAGGCGTCGCTGCAAGGGTTCTGAACAATCTCGGGGTAAGCTTGAATAAAGCGCGGCAGCAAGTGCTGCAGCTTCTGGGCAGCAATGAGTCTTCAGGCCATCAGGGAGGCGGTGCCGTCCATGCAAATACGCCTACCCTAGACAGCCTGGCAAGGGATCTGACAGCCATAGCCCGTGAAGGAAGCCTTGATCCTGTAATTGGAAGGAGCAAGGAAATCCAGAGGGTAATCGAGGTATTGAGCCGCCGGACAAAGAACAACCCTGTATTGATTGGTGAGCCAGGGGTAGGTAAGACAGCAATTGCTGAAGGCCTGGCCCAGCAGATCGTAAATAATGAAGTACCGGAAATTCTCCGTGACAAAAGGGTTATGACTCTTGATATGGGTACAGTTGTCGCCGGGACAAAATACCGCGGCGAATTTGAAGACCGCCTGAAAAAGGTGATGGATGAGATTCGCCAGGCAGGAAATATCATTCTCTTCATTGACGAACTGCACACCCTGATTGGGGCCGGCGGTGCGGAAGGTGCGATTGATGCATCGAATATCCTCAAGCCTTCGCTCGCCCGTGGAGAACTGCAGTGCATCGGTGCCACTACTCTTGATGAGTATCGTAAATATATTGAAAAAGATGCTGCCCTTGAGCGCCGTTTCCAGCCAATTACGGTGGATGAGCCGACAGCAGCGGAATCTGTTCAGATTTTAAAAGGCCTGAGAGACCGTTATGAAGCCCATCACAGGGTATCCATTACCGATGAAGCGATTGAAGCGGCGGTAAAGCTTTCTGACCGCTATATATCCGACCGTTTCCTTCCGGATAAGGCGATCGACCTGATTGACGAGGCCGGTTCCAAGGTACGCCTGCGTTCCTATACGACACCTCCGAACCTTAAGGAGCTTGAAGCAAAGCTTGAAGAAGTGCGCAAGGAAAAGGATGCATCTGTGCAAAGCCAGGAATTTGAAAAAGCTGCTTCCCTGAGGGATACGGAACAGCGCCTCCGCGAGCAGCTTGAAAATACCAAGAAATCCTGGAAAGAAAAGCAGGGCCAGGAAAACAGCGAAGTAACGGTCGATGACATTGCCCATGTTGTCTCAAGCTGGACGGGGGTTCCTGTTTCCAAGCTGGCTCAGACAGAGACGCAAAAACTGTTGAAGCTGGAAGAAATTTTGCACTCCCGCCTAATTGGGCAGGAGGAAGCGGTCAAGGCTGTTTCAAAAGCTGTCCGCCGGGCAAGGGCTGGATTAAAAGATCCAAAGCGCCCAATCGGATCCTTCATTTTCCTCGGGCCTACCGGGGTCGGAAAGACAGAATTGGCCAGAGCGCTGGCAGAAGCGATGTTCGGGGACGAAGATGCGATGATCCGCGTCGATATGTCCGAGTACATGGAAAAGCACTCGACTTCCCGTCTGGTTGGTTCCCCTCCAGGATATGTGGGATATGATGAGGGCGGCCAGCTGACGGAGAAGGTCCGCAGAAAGCCATATTCCGTTGTGCTTCTTGATGAAATCGAGAAAGCCCATCCGGATGTATTCAATATTCTTTTACAGGTGCTCGAAGACGGCCGCTTGACAGACTCGAAGGGAAGGACAGTCGATTTCCGCAACACCGTCCTGATCATGACGTCCAACGTCGGTGCAGAGGCGCTGAAGCGCAATAAATATGTCGGCTTCAATATCCAGGATGGAGACCAGAATTACAAGGATATGAAGGGCAATGTAATGGAGGAACTGAAGAAAGCGTTCCGCCCAGAGTTCCTTAACCGTATCGATGAGATCATTGTCTTCCATGCCCTTGAAAAAGAGCATTTGAAGCAGATTGTGACGCTTATGTCCGACCAGCTTGTGAAGCGCCTTGTTGAACAGGACATCAACCTTGAGCTGACAGAAGCAGCCAAGGAAAAAATTTCGGAGGAAGGCTACGATCCGGAATACGGAGCACGTCCTCTCCGCCGGGCTATCCAAAAGCATATTGAAGACCAGCTTTCTGAAGAGCTGCTTAAAGGCACGGTCCTTAAGGGACAAAAAGTCACCATTGATGTCGAGGACGGCCAATTTACCGTAAAAACACCGGAGGGTACGACGAATAAATAAGATCCATATTTAAAATAAAGAGGTATACGTATGACAGTGTACGTATACCTCTTTTATTACAATAAGGTATCAAGTGCTGAAGAAATGAAACAATATTCATGCTGAATCGTCTTATACATATCGGAACCAACACGCTTGCGCTTTTCGAAGTAAGATATAGTGTGAATTTGGACACTTAGATAACTGTCCAGCTCCAGCGCCTAGCCAGTTTTCAACTTGGCTTAGCTTCCGTGAATATCTTGCGATAAGCGGAGCTTTGAGCAGCTCGAGTCATAAGCCACTCAAGAATTGAAGGCCAATAACGCCTTCTATTCTTGAGCGTCTTATGCAAGTCGGGTCTGACCAAGGCGTTTGAGCTTTACTAGATGAGGAGTAGAAGTAATAATGGCTAAACGTAAAACAAAATTCATGTGCCAGGAATGTGGGTACGAGTCTCCTAAATGGATGGGGAAATGTCCGGGGTGCGGCCAGTGGAACAAGATGGTGGAGGAAACGGAAAGCTCCGGAGGCGGCCGCAAAGGGGCCTTCATCCACTCTAACACCACCGGGATTAAACCAAAGGCAACGCCTATTACCTCGATTGAAACCATCAGTGAGCCGAGGATACATACTGAAATGAGAGAGCTCAACAGGGTCCTTGGCGGCGGGGTTGTAAAGGGCTCGCTTGTTCTGATCGGCGGCGACCCAGGTATCGGAAAGTCGACCCTCCTTCTGCAGGTCTCTTTCCAGCTGGCCAAGATTGGCCAGTCGGTGCTTTATATTTCCGGCGAAGAGTCGATGCGGCAGACAAAGCTGAGGGCAGACAGGCTGGGAGTGGCATCCGACAATCTTCTTGTCTATTCCGAAACCAACCTGGAAGAAATCAGCCTGACGATTGAAAAGAACGACCCCGATTTTGTTATCGTGGATTCCATCCAGACGGTGTACCATCCGGAAGTCACCTCGGCCCCTGGAAGTGTCTCTCAGGTGCGAGAGTGTACAGCCGAGCTGATGAGGATTGCCAAGACTAAGGGCGTGGCCATTTTCATTGTTGGGCATGTAACAAAGGAAGGCTCCATCGCAGGGCCGCGCCTGTTGGAGCATATGGTGGACACGGTCCTCTATTTTGAAGGAGAGAGGCACCACACCTACCGTATATTGCGAGCCGTTAAAAATCGATTTGGATCAACAAACGAAATGGGTATTTTCGAAATGAAGGAGGCCGGGCTCGAGGAGGTCGCCAACCCTTCGGAAATCTTCCTGGAAGAGCGTTCGCAGGGGGCCTCCGGATCCACTGTGGTGGCGTCCATGGAGGGGACACGCCCGGTTCTGGTGGAAATTCAGGCGCTGATTTCGCCGACAAGCTTTGGAAATCCGCGCAGGATGGCGACCGGTATTGACCATAACCGGGTAAGCCTGCTGATGGCGGTACTCGAGAAACGGGTCGGTCTTCTGCTTGCGAACCAGGATGCGTATTTAAAGGTGGCAGGCGGAGTCAAACTGGATGAACCGGCGATTGATCTGGCCATTGCGGTCAGCATTGCATCCAGCTTCCGGGATAAGCCGACGCGCGCTTCAGACTGCATCATCGGTGAGGTCGGCCTCACAGGGGAAGTGCGGCGTGTCTCACGAATTGAGCAGAGGGTGCAGGAAGCGGCAAAACTTGGCTTTGAAAGAGTCATTCTGCCGGAGAACAATCTGGGCGGCTGGACTTGTCCTCCCGGCATCACACTGATTGGAGTCACTTCGGTCAGTGAGGCATTGAAGGCTGTCCTTGAGGGTTAGACATAAAAGGGAGGCCATTTGGACCATGGCCACATCAAAAAATAGGTAATTTTCCATATGTTGACAAATTAATGCCATTGGTGCTACTTTATAGGAAATACCAGAGTGGATGGTATTGGTATTACAGATGCATTTTAAAAGTGTTCCCGCGATTAACAAACAGTAAAAATCTTATTAAGCGAAGGTTTCAATTTATAGAATTTGTTTATAATGAGAACAAGGAGGTGAAGGAATGTTAAGACGTATCATTCAAGCCTGCTTCCTCATCATTGGAGGAACGCTTGGAATATTCTTAATTCCTGATTTGCTATCGTTAGTCGGCATGGAAGATTTTCACCTGGTTGCCAACCCGTATGTTTCTGCTGTACTTGGTGCACTTATCTTTTATTTAATTTCTTTTTGGGCGGTTGACCCTGTCACAAACTTTGTCAAATGGGCAGAAGAGTCATTGATTAAAGCGCCGATTACAGATGTTTTATTTGGCAGCATTGGCTTGTTCTTCGGCCTTTTGGTGGCCTTTTTAATCGGATTTGCCCTTAATGCAGTCCAAGTGCCAATCGTGAATACAGTAGCCCCTATCCTGCTCACTCTTTTATTCGGATACCTCGGTTTTCAGGTAGGCTTCAAGAAGCGGGATGAACTTCTCGGCCTTTTTTCAAAGGGCAAGAAAAAGGGAAGCGAAGAGGAAGAGACGGAAAAGGAAGCCGAAGGAACATGGAAAATCCTTGATACTAGCGTCATTATCGATGGGAGAATTGCGGATATTTGCAAGACTGGTTTTCTTGAAGGCATCATCGTCATTCCCCAGTTTGTGCTGGGAGAGCTGCAGCATATCGCGGATTCTTCGGATGCCCTGAAACGAAACCGCGGCCGGCGGGGGCTTGATATCCTGAACCGGATCCAGAAGGAACTGGCAATCAAAGTCCAGGTCTATGAGGGAGATTTTGATGAAATCAATGAAGTAGATTCGAAGCTCGTCAAACTTGCCAAGCTGACAAATGGTGTCGTTGTGACCAACGATTTTAATTTAAACAAGGTATGCGAACTTCAGGGAGTTCCGGTATTGAATATCAATGATCTTGCCAATGCGGTGAAGCCGGTTGTCCTGCCCGGGGAGGAGCTCAGCATCCAGGTAATCAAGGATGGCAAGGAGCATAATCAGGGCATTGCCTATCTGGATGATGGTACGATGATTGTTGTGGAAGAAGGACGGGATTATATCGGCAAGCGAATTGATGTTCTGGTCACAAGTGTTCTCCAGACATCTGCAGGCAGAATGATTTTTGCCAAGCCCAAGTTATTGGAAAAAGCGCTATAGAGAGATAGGAGTTTTGGATATGGCTTACCAGGTCATTATTCCGGCTGCTGGCCAGGGAAAGAGGATGGGAGCAGGAAAGAATAAGCTTTATTTGACACTGGAGGATACTCCGGTTCTGATTCACACGTTAAGGGTCTTTGATGAGGATGAAGAATGCGGCGGAATGATACTTGCCATTCATCCTGAAGATGAGGCCCAATTCAAGGATTTGATCCATTTTTATGGAATCCGGAAGGTCACCTCCATGGTCCATGGAGGCAGGGAACGCCAGGATAGTGTCTATAGTGGTGTAAAGGTGCTCGGGGAGGAAGGAATTGTCCTTGTCCACGACGCCGCCCGCCCTTTTATAAAAAAGGAGACCATCCATTCCCTTGTCCGTGAGGCGGAAATGGATGGTGCAGCCATCGCGGCAGTACCAGTCAAGGATACAATCAAAAGAGCAGAAGGCGACATGGTAACAGAAACAATTGAGCGTTCAAGCTTGTGGGCTGTCCAAACCCCACAGGCTTTTCGCATTTCCGTTCTCCGGAACGCTCACGAAAAGGCAGTCAAGGAAGGGTTCACGGGCACCGATGATGCAAGCCTGGTCGAACGGCTTCCGCATAAAGTCGCGATAATTGAAGGCGATTATGATAATATAAAGCTGACCACACCGGAAGATGTGTTTTTTGCCGAAGCAATTTTAAAAAAGCGGAAGCAGTTAGGATAGGCAGCCTGATGCTGCCATCCATGAACTTTAATAAAAGGAGCAAGTTCAGATGTTTCGAATTGGACAAGGTTTTGATGTACACCAGCTGACAGAGGGAAGGCCGCTGATCATCGGCGGAATTGAAATCCCTTATGAAAAGGGGCTGCTGGGGCATTCTGATGCAGATGTGCTTTTGCATACGGTAGCCGATGCCTGTCTTGGCGCGATTGGCGAAGGGGATATTGGCCAGCATTTTCCTGACACGGACCCAGCGTTCAAGGATGCTGATTCGGCAAAGCTGATGGAGCATGTCTGGGAAATCGTAAAGGAAAAAGGCTACAAGCTGGTGAATGCCGACTGCACGATTATTGCCCAGCAGCCTAAAATGGCTCCATACATCGGGCAAATAAGGGACCGGGTGGCCGAGCTGCTCGAAGCATCGGCCGAACAGGTCAACATAAAGGCTACGACCACGGAAAAACTAGGTTTTACCGGCCGCGGAGAAGGGATTGCCGCCCAGGTGGCACTTCTGCTGCAAAAGGCATAAGCACTCGCAGGCTTACTATTTAAGGAGGATTTATATGTCAGAAATTCGCGTTCGTTATGCCCCGAGCCCAACGGGACATTTACATATCGGAAACGCCCGCACCGCATTGTTCAACTACCTGTATGCACGCAGCCKGGGCGGCAAATTCATTATCCGGATAGAGGATACCGACCTGAAAAGAAATATTGAAGGCGGGGAAGAGAGCCAGCTTCATTACTTGAAGTGGCTTGGCATGGATTGGGACGAGAGCATTGATGTCGGCGGGGAATATGGCCCTTACCGACAGTCCGAACGGATTGAAATTTATAATAAGTATACAGATGAGCTCTTTGAAAAGGGGCTTGCCTATAAATGCTATTGTACAGAAGAAGAGCTGGAGGCAGAGCGTGAGGCTCAGATGGAACGGAATGAGACGCCAAAGTACTCCGGCAGATGCCGCCATCTTACAGAGGAAGACAGGGAGAGCTTTGAAAAGGAAGGCCGCAAGCCAAGCATCCGCTTTAAAGTGGCTTCCGGAGAAGTCCTTGAATTCGATGATATGGTTAAAGGCAGTGTTTCCTTTGAGTCGGACGGCTTCGGAGACTTTGTCATCGTAAAAAAAGATGGAATCCCTACTTACAACTATGCGGTCGTCCTTGATGACCACCTGATGAAAATTTCACATGTACTCCGCGGTGATGACCATATTTCCAATACGCCAAAGCAGCTGTTAATCTACAAGGCCTTTGGCTGGACTCCGCCGGTATTCGGGCATATGACGCTGATTGTCAATGAAAGCAGGAAAAAGCTCAGCAAGCGTGATGAATCGATCATCCAGTTTATTGAACAGTATGAAGCATTGGGCTATTTGCCTGAAGCGTTGTTCAACTTTATTGCCTTGCTTGGATGGTCCCCGTCAGGCGAGGAGGAAATCTTCTCGAAAGAAGAGTTCATTGAGATGTTTGATCCTGCCCGTCTTTCAAAGTCTCCGGCCTTGTTTGACCGCCAAAAGCTTACCTGGATGAACAACCAGTATATGAAAAAGGCTGACCTTGACAAAGTGGTCGCACTGTCTGTCCCTCATTTGGAGAAGGCTGGAAAGCTTGAGAAGGAGCGCAGTGCGGAAGAAGACAGCTGGGTCCGCAGTTTAATCTCCCTCTATCAGGAGAAAATGAGCTTTGGTGCCGAAATTGTCGAGATGTCGGAAATCTTCTTCCAGGATGAAGTCCGGTTTGAAGAAGAAGCAAAGGAAGTATTGGCAGGGGAACAGGTTCCTGAAGTGCTCTCTGCCTTCCTTGATGAAGTTGAAGCACTGCCCGAGTTTACGGCAGACAAAATCAAAGGGGCCGTTAAGGCGGTCCAAAAGGGCACAGGCCATAAAGGCCAGAAACTGTTCATGCCAATCCGCGCGGCAGTCACGGGACAAACACATGGTCCGGATTTGATGCTGGCAATTGAGCTTCTTGGCAAGGAAACGGTAAAGAAAAGAGTCTCCAGCCTGCTTGGCTAAAAACTTTTTTACCAAGATGGTTAACAGACAGGGCAAAATATAATATAGTAAAAGTAATTCCATAAAATGAAAGTGTTGAAGAGGATAAGTAAAAAAGTGATGCTTCACCAGAGAGAACCATCAGCGGCTGAAAGTGGTTCGGGCCCCTCGCTTTTTGAAATGCACCTCCGAGTCTCCGGGTGAACGAGTGAACCTACTAGTCCGGAGCGGGTCCGCCCGTTAACAGGCTGAAGTTGGGGCCCAAAGCCCAAACAGAGTGGAACCGCGCAATAGGCGTCTCTGTCGGAAACGACAGGGGCGTTTTTTATTTACAGAAAAAAGGCAGGATAAGGGGGAGAAGAGATGTTTAAGAAATTGAAGGAAGATATCGAGGTAATATTTGAACAGGACCCTGCCGCAAGGTCTTACATGGAAGTGATACTCACGTATTCCGGCCTGCATGCGATTTGGTCCCACAGGCTCGCCCATGCCTTATATAAGCGGAGATTCTTCTTTTTGGCCAGATTGATTTCGCAAATCAGCCGGTTCTTCACCGGGATTGAAATCCATCCCGGAGCCAGGATCGGCCGGCGGCTGTTTATTGACCATGGCATGGGAGTGGTCATTGGGGAGACCTGCGAGATTGGTGACAATGTGACGATTTACCAAGGTGTTACCTTGGGGGGAACAGGCAAGGAAAAGGGCAAGCGCCACCCAACGGTTAAAGACAATGCACTGATTGCCACAGGAGCGAAAGTTCTTGGTTCCATTACGATTGGCGAGAACTCCAAGGTTGGCGGCGGTTCCGTGGTATTGAAGGATGTTCCGCCAAACTCCACCGTGGTTGGAGTTCCTGGACGTGTAGTGATGCAGGATGGAGTGAGGGTAAAAAAAGATTTGAACCACTCGGACCTTCCAGACCCGATTGCAGACCGTTTTAAAACCCTTGAAGATGAAATGGTTTCGCTTCACAGGGAGCTTGCGGAATTGAAGGAAGAAAGGAGCAAAGTGAATGCCAATTCAAATATATAATACACTGACTCGTAAAAAAGAGGACTTTATACCTTTGGAAGAGGGAAAGGTCAAAATGTATGTTTGCGGGCCTACGGTCTATAACTATATCCATATCGGAAATGCACGGCCGGCAATCGTGTTTGATACTGTCCGCCGCTATCTTGAATTCAGGGGCTTTGATGTGAGGTTTATTTCAAACTTCACCGATGTCGACGATAAGCTTATCAGGGCAGCCAATGAACTCGGGGAAGAGGTGCCGGCCATCGCGGAGCGGTTTATCAATGCCTACTTTGAAGACGTTTCGGCATTGGGCTGCAAAAAGGCAGATGCCCATCCACGTGTGACAGAGACGATGGATTTGATCATTGAGTTCATTGAGGCTTTGATTGAAAAGGGATTTGCCTATGAATCAGGCGGGGATGTCTATTACCGTACCCGTGAGTTCGGGGAATATGGCAAGCTTTCACACCAGTCGATTGACGAACTGAAGGTGGGGGCACGGATCCAGGTGGGCGAAAAGAAACAGGATGCCCTGGATTTTGCCCTTTGGAAAAGTGCGAAAGAAGGCGAAATTGCCTGGGACAGTCCCTGGGGCAAAGGCCGGCCTGGCTGGCATATTGAGTGCTCGGCAATGGCGCGGCAATATCTTGGCGATACGATTGATATCCACGCCGGTGGACAGGACCTGGCCTTCCCGCATCATGAAAATGAAATTGCGCAATCCGAGGCCCTAACAGGAAAACCGTTCGCCCGTTATTGGATGCACAATGGCTACATTAATATTGACAACGAGAAAATGTCGAAATCCCTTGGGAATTTCGTCCTCGTCCATGACATCATTAAAAAGCATGACCCGCAGGTATTAAGGTTCTTCATGCTGTCGGTCCATTACCGCAACCCGATCAACTACAGTGAGGAATTGCTTGAAAATACAAAAGCGGCGTTTGAAAGACTGAAGACCTCCTACCAAAACCTTAAGCACCGGAAAGGCGCAAGCACGAACCTGACACAGGATAACCAGGAATGGCTGGATAAAATCAAGGCTCTCCGTGAACAGTTTGTAATCGAAATGGACGATGATTTTAATACTGCGAATGCTGTATCAGTCCTGTTTGATTTATCCAAGCTTGCGAATCTTTACTTGCTGGAAAAGAATACGTCGGAAGAAGTCATCGAGGCATTCACAAGTGAGTTTGACCTGCTATTTGGAACCCTTGGCCTTAATCTTGGGGAGGAAGAACTGCTTGATGAGGAAATCGAGGCGCTGATCCAAAAACGGAACCAGGCAAGGAAAGACCGGGACTTCCAGTTGTCCGACCAGATACGCGACCAGCTGAAAGAGATGAATATCATCCTCGAAGACACGGCCCAGGGTACAAGATGGAAAAGAGGGTAAGGAATGATTTCGGATACAGGCAAGATTGATGAAAAACAGTTGAACAGCCTCGCACTCGCTTACATGGGTGACGCCGTCTTTGAAAAATATGTACGGCTTCACCTGCTGGAAAGCGGGAAGGTAAGGCCTCATAAGCTTCATAAGGAGGCGACCAGATTCGTATCCGCCAAGGCGCAGTCAAGGATCATCCATGATTTTATGGACAAGGGGGTCCTGACGGAAGAGGAAACGGCGGTGGTCAAAAGAGGCAGGAACGCCAAATCGGGAACAGTCCCGAAAAATACGGACGTCCAGACCTACCGTTACAGCACGGCGTTTGAAGCGCTGATCGGCTACCTGTTCCTTGCCGGCCGGAATGAGCGGCTGGAAGAGCTGATACAGGCTGCGTTTTTAATTGTTGAAGAGGGAGGAATATCATCATGAGCGAGGAGTATATCGCCGGGAAAAACCCAGTAATCGAAGCTTTAAAATCAGGCCGCGATATCAATAAAATCCTTATTGCGGAAGGTTCCCAGCGAGGGCAGATGCAGCAGGTGGCAAAGCTGTCAAAAGAGGCGAATGTCATCGTCCAGTTTGTACCGAAGAAAAAGCTGGACCAGCTGTATGAAGGAAACCACCAGGGAGTGGTTGCCCAGGTGGCAGCCTATGAATATGCGGAACTGGATGATTTATTCGCAGCCGCCGAGAAAAGAAATGAAGCACCATTTTTCCTGCTTCTGGATGAAATTGAGGATCCCCACAACCTCGGATCGATCATGAGAACAGCCGATGCAACGGGAGCTCACGGCATCATCATTCCAAAAAGGAGGGCGGTTGGACTCACTGCCACGGTTGCCAAAGCCTCTACAGGCGCAATCGAGCATATCCCTGTAGTCCGTGTGACCAACATGTCGAGGACAATTGAAGAGCTGAAAGAGCGGGGTGTCTGGATTGCCGGGACTGATGCATCGGCAAAGGAAGATTATCGCCAGTTTGACGGATCCATTCCGCTAGGACTGGTCATTGGCAGTGAAGGAAAAGGCATGGGACGGATTATCCGCGAGAAATGCGACTTCTTGCTCAGCCTGCCTATGGCAGGGCATGTGACCTCCCTTAATGCCTCAGTAGCTGCAGCACTTCTTATGTATGAAGTGTACCGTAAACGCCATCCCCTAGGACAGTAGCATGGATATCCTGCTTGTTGACGGATATAACATCATTGGGGCTTGGCCGGAACTC
Organism: Bacillus sp. FJAT-27251; assembly: GCF_001273925.1. GTDB lineage: Bacteria > Bacillota > Bacilli > Bacillales > Cytobacillaceae > Mesobacillus_B. Next base: position 1,214,319 of record NZ_LIGG01000001.1, read on the forward strand.
AGGGCCCTCAAGAATAAGGACCTGGCGTCGGCGCGGGATCTTCTGGTGGAGAAGATGGCCGAGTATCAGGCCTATACAGGGTACCGGGTCATTGTCGTATTTGATGCGTATTATGTGCAAGGCACGGAAAAGAAGCTGAAAAACCACAAGGTCGAAGTCATTTTTACCAGGGAAAATGAGACAGCCGACGAACGGATTGAGAAGATGGCGATTGATTTGGGCAATCGCCTGACCCAGATTCATGTGGCTACATCCGACTTCACGGAGCAATGGGCGATTTTTGGGCAGGGGGCATTGAGAAAATCGGCAAGAGAGCTGCTGACGGAAATCAATGTCATCGAACAGAAAATTGAAAAGCGCGTCCAAAAAATCCAGGAGAGGAAGCCGGTCAGTAAAATCCCGCTCAGCAGCGAAGTGGCCGAAATTTTTGAAAAGTGGCGCCGCGGCGGGGAATGAGCGGTTGAACAAAGGGCCAAGACTGCTGTATAATATTTCTAACTATGGAAAAGTTCGGGGCGGAGGGATTGTGTGTGAGTGCTGATTTCGGAGTTGAACAGGCCATCCAATACAAGGACCTTGAAGACGAAGAAATAGTGGAGGCCGTTCATCGGGGAGAAAGCGAAGCCCTGGATTTTTTGATTCATAAGTACCGCAATTTTGTCCGTGCAAAAGCGAGATCCTACTTCCTGATAGGAGCGGATAAAGAAGATATTGTCCAGGAAGGGATGATCGGCCTTTACAAGGCTATCCGGGATTTCCGGGAGGACAAGCTGACCTCCTTCAAGGCATTTGCCGAGCTTTGCATCACCCGGCAGATCATCACCGCCATTAAAACAGCCACGAGGCAAAAGCATATTCCGCTCAATTCGTACGTATCCCTTGACAAACCGATTTATGATGAGGAATCCGACCGGACGCTGATGGATGTCCTGTCAGGAGCAAAGGCAATGGATCCTGAGGAGCTAATCATCAGCCGGGAAGAGTTTGACCAGATCGAGGTAAAAATGAGCGAGCTGCTTAGCGACCTTGAAAGAAAGGTGCTGGCGCTTTATCTGGAAGGGCAGTCCTACCAGGAGATATCGGAGGAGCTTAACCGGCATGTTAAATCGATCGACAATGCTCTCCAAAGGGTGAAACGGAAACTGGAAAGATATCTGGAAGGAAGGGAGCTTTCTGTTTAGCACCTGAGGCAATATATATCCTTCAAACATGCTTCGGCACTTATTGACACAATCTGTAAGCCATGATACTTTTATAAAGACATAATTTTAGGGTGTATTTTTTATGGGACAAAAGATAACGCTTGCTTGTGCACAGTGCGGTTCCCGCAATTATTCGACCGCAAGCAGCAAGGATCAGCAGGCTGAGCGGCTGGAAGTCAGGAAATTCTGCAAAAGCTGCAACGCCCATACGGTCCACCGGGAAACGAAATAGCTCAAAGTCTAATGCTATCCCCAGAAGTTGGAGGTTACAAATATGCGCATCACTAAGTTTTTTCCTGAAGTCGCAAGTGAAATGAGAAAAGTAAGCTGGCCAAAGCGCAAGCAGCTGGGGAGATATACAGTCATTGTATTGACGACCGTTCTCTTCATGGCCCTGTTCTTCACAGTAGTTGACCTTGGAATTTCCGAATTGATTCGTTTAATCCTTGAATAACCCCTGCATTCTCATGGTATAATGGAGAATAACGCAGGATAAATGTACAAAAGCCCGGTTAACGGGTTTTTTCGTTTGTTTAAAATAAAATGGAATGCTGGCCAAGCTGTCCAGCTGCAGCGCCTAGCTCCTTGGGTCATAAGCCAATCCCTTTCAGAAGTCCAAAAACGACTTCTTGCAGGGCTCGTCTTATGCCTGGCGGAGCTGGACAGGCGCTTCCGCATTTCAGCGGTCCAGCTGCGGCGCCTAGCCCTTCGCGTCATAAGTCGCCCCACTCTTAAAGTCAAAGAACGACTTTCCGAGTGGTTCGCCTTATGCCGTAAGGGCTGGACAGGCGCCTCCGCATTTCGAGATAGGAGGGACGGACGCTACAGTCCTCTAATATGGAAAAGAATTGGTATGTTGTTCATACGTATTCAGGTTATGAGAACAAGGTGAAGACCAACCTGGAAAAGCGTGTTGAATCGATGGGTATGCAGGATAAGATCTTCAGGGTGATTGTGCCTGAAGACGAAGAAACTGATTTCAAAAATGGCCAGAAGAAAATTGTCAAAAGAAAGACGTTTCCTGGCTATGTGCTTGTAGAGCTGGTCATGACCGATGATTCCTGGTATGTGGTCCGCAATACGCCGGGTGTAACAGGGTTTGTTGGTTCTGCCGGTTCAGGATCCAAGCCAACTGCCCTGCTTCCGGAAGAAGTGGCAACCATCCTGAAGCGCATGGGTGTGGAAGAAAAACGGGTGGATATCGATTTTGAATTGGGAGAAACTGTCCAGGTAAGTGAAGGGCCGTTCAACAACTTTACAGGAACGATTGAAGAAATTGACAAGGACAAAGGCAAGCTTAAAGTTCTTGTTAATATGTTCGGCCGTGATACCCCTGTAGAACTGGAATTTTCGCAGATTAAAAAATTATAACTTGAAATAACTTGAAATTGAAAATGAAAAGTGGTAATATTTCAAAGGTCAGTATGTCTCGCCAAGCGGGACAGACATAAATTATTATGTTCTTTATTTTAGATAAAGACTGGACTTGAGTGGGAGGGTGAATCCCTATTACCACATCACGGACTTTAAGGAGGTGTGTCTCGTGGCTAAAAAAGTAATTAAGATGGTTAAATTGCAAATCCCTGCTGGTAAAGCAAACCCAGCGCCGCCGGTTGGTCCTGCACTAGGTCAAGCAGGTGTGAACATCATGGGATTCTGTAAGGAGTTCAATGCTCGTACAGCTGATCAGGCTGGTTTGATCATTCCTGTAGAAATTACGGTATTTGAAGACCGTTCCTTTACATTTATTACGAAAACTCCTCCTGCTGCCGTTCTTTTGAAAGTAGCAGCTGGAATTCAGTCTGGTTCAGGTGAACCAAACCGTAATAAAGTAGCGACAGTCAAGCGTGATAAAGTGCGCGAGATTGCTGAACAGAAAATGCCTGACCTGAACGCAGCAAGCGTTGAAGCAGCAATGCGCATGGTCGAAGGTACTGCACGCAGCATGGGTATCACTATTGAAGACTAATTGCTGATGCAAGGACATGGGGGTTGCGATGCTGACAAGTTTCACTCGCAACCTTTCATTTGTCCGTTAAAAAGTGGGAGGTCTATCCGCTAAAACCACAATATAGGAGGAAATAAAAATGGCTAAAAAAGGCAAAAAGTATCAAGAAGCCGCTAAGCTAGTAGATCGTTCGAAAGCTTATTCTATCCAGGAAGCAATCGAGCTTGCCAAAAAGACAAGCATCGTTAAATTTGACGCTACTGTTGAAGCAGCATTCCGTTTGGGCGTTGACCCTAAGAAAGCTGACCAGCAAATCCGTGGAGCGGTTGTCCTGCCAAACGGAACTGGTAAAACTCAGCGCGTCCTTGTTTTCGCTAAAGGCGACAAGGCTAAAGAAGCAGAAGCTGCTGGAGCAGACTATGTTGGCGATGCAGAGTACATCAACAAAATCCAGCAAGGCTGGTTCGAGTTTGATGTAATCGTAGCTACACCTGACATGATGGGTGAAGTTGGTAAGCTTGGCCGCGTATTGGGACCTAAAGGCTTAATGCCAAACCCTAAGACTGGCACTGTTACTTTTGATGTAACAAAGGCTGTTAACGAAATCAAGGCTGGTAAAGTTGAATACCGCGTTGATAAAGCTGGTAACATCCACGTTCCAATCGGAAAGGTTTCTTTCGAGGACCAAAAGCTTGTTGAAAACTTCAACACCATTTTCGATACAATGATGAAGGTTAAGCCAGCTGCTGCAAAAGGAACTTACATGAAGAACGTTGCCGTTTCCACAACAATGGGACCTGGCGTTAAAGTAGATCCTGCTACAGCAACAGCAAAATAATACCAATTGACAAATTACAGCTGATTTATATATAATAAATTCTGTTGTGAAAATAAAATAACATTTGTACCGCAGACAGCAGGTGCCGAAAGGCTTAATCTCCTGCCGAGGTCATACGATAGATTTACAAGATACACTATTGTATACTCCCTCCATGTCTGTTTGACCTGGAGGTTTTTTATTGCCTGGTATGAATGTAGATAAACAGGAGGTGTAAAGATGAGCAGCGCTATCGAAACAAAGAAACAACTAGTTGGTCAGATTGCTGACCAGTTCAAAGCCAGCCAATCAACGATCATTGTTGACTACCGTGGTTTGACTGTTGGTGAGGTTACTGAACTTCGCAAACAGCTTCGTGAAGCAGGCGTAGAATTCAAAGTGTACAAGAACACAATGACTCGCCGTGCCGCTGAAGCTGCTGGTCTTGAGGGTCTGAACGATGTATTGACTGGACCGAATGCCATTGCATTCAGCACAGAAGATGTTATCGCTCCTGCGAAGATCCTTAATGAATTCGCGAAAAAGAACGAAGCACTTGAAATCAAAGCTGGTGTAATCGAAGGGAACGTTGCTTCTGTTGAGGAAGTTAAGGCTCTTGCAGAACTACCATCCCGCGAAGGCTTGCTTTCTATGCTACTCAGCGTGCTTCAAGCACCTATCCGCAATCTTGCTCTTGCTGCAAAAGCTGTTGCAGACCAAAAAGAAGAACAAGGCGCGTAAGCTAGTATACGTTTAAACAATAAAACAACCAACCAATAGGAGGAAATTAACAATGACTAAAGAACAAATCATTGAAGCAGTTAAAAACATGACTGTTTTAGAACTAAATGACTTAGTAAAAGCTATCGAAGAAGAGTTCGGCGTAACAGCTGCTGCTCCTGTAGCAATGATGGGCGGAGCTGCTGGTGCAGACGCTGCTGCTGAGCAAACTGAATTTGATTTGGTACTTGCATCTCCTGGAGACCAAAAAATCAAAGTTATCAAGGTTGTTCGTGAAATCACAGGCCTTGGTCTTAAAGAAGCGAAAGAACTTGTTGACAACACTCCAAAAGCTCTTAAAGAAGGCATTGCTAAAGAAGAAGCTGAAGAGCTTAAAGCTAAGCTTGAAGAAGTTGGAGCAAACGTTGAAGTTAAGTAATAAACCTGAAAAAAGCTCGCTGACAAGCGGGCTTTTTTTGGCTAATGAAAAGTATAAGTGCAACTACGCCTCTGTCTACGCCCTTAGGGGCTTGCCAATCGGCGAGTTTTCTTTACCTGTTCAAAAATAGCATTTCCTGCACCGGATGACGGTGTTCCCCAACCCTATGACTGCAATTGAAGCCCTTGCCTGGAGGTGGCTGTTATGACAAATCACTATTACTCAAAGAAACCGGGAACGGAGAGTGCGCCTGCGTACTGGGATTTCAACCTCAAGGGGCATAAGTTCCGGTTTAAGACGGATAGCGGCGTGTTTTCCAAGAAGGAAGTTGATTTTGGCTCCCGGCTGCTGATCGAATCCTTTGAATATACACATGACGGAGGAAAAATCCTTGATGTCGGCTGCGGGTATGGACCCATCGGGCTTTCCATCGCCAAGGCATATCCGGATGCAGTGGTTCATATGGTGGATGTCAACGAAAGAGCGCTTGGCCTTGCAAAGGAAAATGCAGCCCAGAATGCCGTGGAAAATGTAAGGATTTATGAAAGTGACCGGCTGCTTCAGGTAGATGGCGGGCCATTTCAGGCGATCCTGACAAATCCGCCAATCAGGGCCGGCAAAAATATCGTTCACGATATCTTTGAGCAAAGCGTGGACCATTTGTGTGCCGGTGGAGAATTATGGGTAGTTATCCAAAAGAAACAAGGTGCTGCATCTGCCATTGCCAAGCTTGAGGAGTTATTTGCCCGTGTGGATGTGGTAGAGAAAAAGAAAGGGTATTTTATAATAGCAGCTAAAAAAGTTGACGACGAAAAAACGCTATGATAATATTATAAAATGCCAATAGATTAGTTTTCTCTATTTTGCTAAAAAAAACGTTTTGAGTATAATTTTGGGTAATTAGGGAAAACTAACAAAATAATTGTTCGTTGTAGAAAATGTGGTTTTTGGACGTGAAAACCCTTTTTCTTTTTGTCTTATGAATGTTTAGCATCAAAAGAACACGAATAGTGGAATAATTACGCTTGATTTGAGGGGTGAATCAGTTGACAGGTCAACTAGTTCAGTATGGACGGCACCGCCAGCGAAGAAGTTATGCAAGAATCAGTGAAGTATTGGATCTGCCAAATTTAATAGAAATTCAAACGGCGTCCTATCAGTGGTTCCTTGATGAAGGGCTTCGTGAAATGTTCCAGGATATTTCTCCAATTGAAGACTTCACAGGCAACTTGTCGCTGGAATTTATTGATTACAGTCTTGCCGAACCAAAATATCCAGTGGAAGAATCCAAGGAGAGAGATGTTACTTACTCTGCTCCATTACGAGTGAAGGTCCGCCTTGTTAACAAAGAAACGGGTGAGGTAAAGGATCAGGACGTCTTTATGGGCGACTTCCCTCTTATGACGGAAACTGGAACTTTCGTTATCAATGGGGCCGAAAGGGTTATCGTATCCCAGTTAGTGCGTTCTCCAAGCGTATACTACAGCGGGAAAATGGACAAAAACGGGAAAAAGGGCTTTTCAGCCACAGTCATCCCGAACCGCGGCGCCTGGCTTGAATATGAAACTGATGCGAAAGACGTTGTATATGTAAGGATTGATCGTACGAGGAAGCTCCCTGTTACGGTTCTTTTGCGTGCTCTAGGATTTGGATCAGACCAGGAAATCATCGATTTGATCGGTGACAATGAATATATTCGCAATACGCTTGAGAAGGACAACACGGAAAGCACAGAGAAAGCATTGCTTGAAATCTATGAGCGTCTCCGTCCAGGTGAGCCGCCTACAGTGGATAATGCCAAAAGTCTGCTTGTTTCCAGATTCTTTGATCCGAAAAGGTATGACCTTGCAAGTGTAGGCCGCTATAAAATAAATAAAAAGCTTCATATTAAAAACCGCCTGTTCGGCCAGAAGCTGGCTGAAACACTGGTAGACCCTGAAACAGGGGAAATCATTGCGGAAAAAGGTACCACCCTTGACCGCCGTACGCTCGACCGGCTGATTCCAAGCCTTGAAAAAGACGTAGGATTTGGGACCCACAGACCTGTCGGCGGTGTGGTGGAAGATGACATTTTGCTTCAAACTATCAAAATCTATGCACCTAATGACGAAGGCGAGAAGGTAATCAACGTCATTGGGAATGCCTATGTGGAAGAGCCGGTTAAAAATATTACTCCGGCAGATATCATCGCGTCCATCAGTTATTTCTTCAACCTGCTGCATGGTGTTGGTGATACGGATGATATCGACCACCTGGGCAACAGACGTCTGCGTTCCGTTGGCGAACTGCTTCAAAACCAGTTCCGAATCGGTCTTTCCAGGATGGAGCGTGTGGTTCGTGAAAGGATGTCCATTCAGGATACTAACACAATTACACCGCAGCAGCTGATTAATATCCGCCCTGTCATCGCTTCAATCAAAGAGTTCTTTGGAAGCTCCCAGCTTTCCCAATTCATGGACCAGACAAATCCGCTTGCCGAGCTTACTCATAAGCGCCGTCTGTCTGCATTGGGGCCAGGTGGATTGACACGTGAACGTGCCGGTTTTGAAGTGCGTGACGTTCACTACTCCCACTATGGACGCATGTGTCCGATTGAAACGCCTGAAGGGCCGAACATTGGTCTGATCAACTCGCTGTCGTCCTTTGCGAAAGTAAACCGTTTTGGGTTCATTGAAACTCCATACCGGAGGGTCGACCCAGAGACAGGATTGGTCACATCTCATTTTGATTATTTGACCGCTGATGAAGAAGATAATTATGTCGTTGCCCAGGCGAATGCAGTGCTGTCTGAAGAAGGAGCCTTTGTGGATGACATGGTTGTCGCCCGTTTCCGCGGCGAGAACACGGTCGTGCCGCGCGAGCGCGTCGACTACATGGACGTATCTCCTAAACAGGTTGTATCTGCTGCGACAGCATGTATTCCGTTCCTTGAAAATGATGACTCCAACCGCGCCCTGATGGGAGCGAACATGCAGCGTCAGGCTGTTCCATTGATGCAGCCGGAAGCCCCGCGTGTCGGTACAGGTATGGAGCACGTTTCCGCCAAGGATTCAGGAGCTGCTGTCATCTGCAAGCATGAAGGAATCGTTGAACATGTGGAAGCCCGCGAAGTATGGGTGCGCCGCGTCATGAATGTTGACGGCCAGGAGGTCAAAGGTGACCTTGATAAATACAGGCTGCTGAAATTCATCCGTTCCAACCAGGGTACTTGCTACAACCAGCGCCCAATCGTCAGTGTCGGCGACCATGTGGCGAAGGGAGAAATCCTTGCCGATGGCCCGTCCATGGAAAAAGGGGAACTTGCCCTTGGCCGCAACGTACTGGTTGCCTTCATCAACTGGGATGGCTATAACTATGAAGATGCGATCATCATGAGTGAACGCCTTGTAAAAGACGATGTGTACACATCGATCCATATAGAAGAATATGAATCAGAGTCCCGCGATACGAAATTGGGGCCTGAAGAAATCACCCGTGACATCCCGAATGTCGGGGAAGATGCGCTCCGCAACCTTGATGAGCGCGGCATCATCCGCATTGGGGCCGAGGTGAAGGACGGCGACCTGCTTGTTGGTAAGGTCACTCCAAAAGGTGTAACCGAACTGACAGCCGAAGAACGCCTGCTGCATGCCATCTTTGGAGAGAAGGCAAGGGAAGTCCGAGACACTTCTCTTCGCGTCCCTCATGGCGGCGGCGGAATCGTCCTGGATGTCAAAGTCTTCAACCGTGAAGATGGAGACGAATTGCCGCCGGGTGTCAACCAGCTTGTCCGCGTTTATATCGTTCAGAAGCGTAAGATTTCCGAAGGGGATAAAATGGCGGGACGCCACGGAAACAAAGGGGTTATTTCCCGAATCCTGCCTGAAGAGGATATGCCTTACCTTCCGGATGGCACGCCAGTTGATATCATGCTGAATCCATTGGGAGTACCTTCACGGATGAACATCGGGCAGGTGCTTGAGCTTCACCTTGGCATGGCTGCCAGAAGTCTTGGCATCCATGTGGCATCGCCGGTATTCGATGGTGCAACGGAAGAAGATGTGTGGTCAACGATTGAGGAAGCAGGCATGGCCCGCGATGCGAAAACCGTCCTTTATGACGGACGTACCGGAGAGCCGTTCGACAACCGGGTATCGGTAGGCGTCATGTATATGATCAAGCTTGCCCACATGGTTGACGATAAGCTTCATGCCCGTTCTACAGGACCATACTCCCTTGTTACGCAGCAGCCGCTTGGCGGTAAAGCCCAATTCGGCGGCCAGCGTTTTGGGGAGATGGAAGTATGGGCCCTTGAAGCCTACGGTGCCGCCTATACGCTGCAGGAAATCCTGACAGTCAAGTCGGATGACGTTGTCGGCCGTGTTAAAACCTATGAAGCGATTGTCAAAGGGGAAAATGTCCCTGAACCAGGCGTGCCTGAGTCCTTCAAGGTATTGATGAAAGAACTTCAGAGTCTTGGTATGGATGTCAAAATCCTTTCAGGCGATGAAAAAGAGATTGAAATGCGCGACTTCGATGATGATGAAGACTTGCAGCATAGCGAATCATTAACGATTGCTCCGGAACCAGAGGATCTTGATTCTGAAAAAGTAGGATCAAAGGAATAAGTGAAATTATGGGTGGGGAAAGCCGGCAGCTGGCAAGGCTGCCCGGCTTTCAATCCTGCCAGGCTGCTTTTTGAGAGAGGCTGGCTGATGATTTCACTACGGGTAAAACCCTAGATTAAAAGGGAGGTAGGCCCCTTGCTGGATGTCAATAATTTTGAATATATGAAGATTGGCCTCGCTTCGCCGGATAAAATCCGTTCATGGTCATTTGGTGAAGTAAAGAAGCCAGAAACAATCAACTATCGTACTTTGAAGCCGGAAAAAGATGGCTTGTTCTGCGAACGCATCTTCGGTCCTACTAAGGACTGGGAATGCCATTGCGGAAAATACAAACGCGTCCGCTATAAAGGCGTCGTCTGTGACCGGTGCGGAGTGGAAGTCACACGTGCGAAGGTCCGCCGTGAACGTATGGGTCATATCGAATTGGCTGCTCCCGTTTCACATATTTGGTATTTCAAAGGAATACCAAGCAGAATGGGGCTTGTGCTCGATATGTCGCCTCGTGCCCTCGAAGAAGTTATTTACTTCGCGTCCTATGTAGTGACAGAAACAGGCGATACGGCTCTTGAAAAGAAGCAGCTTTTATCGGAAAAGGAATACCGTGCATACCGCGACAAATACGGAAACAAGTTCCAGGCGGGCATGGGTGCGGAAGCGATCAAGAAGCTTCTCTCCGATATCGACCTCGACAAGGAAGTCGATGCGCTGAAAGAAGAACTGAAGACAGCACAGGGTCAGCGCCGTACGCGTGCGATCAAGCGTCTTGAAGTACTGGAGGCGTTCCGCAACTCCGGAAATGAGCCTTCATGGATGATTCTTGATGTACTTCCAGTCATTCCTCCTGAATTGCGTCCAATGGTACAGCTTGACGGCGGCCGTTTTGCGACATCCGATCTGAATGATTTGTATCGCCGGGTCATCAACCGGAACAACCGTCTAAAGCGCCTTTTGGACCTTGGTGCTCCGAGCATCATCGTCCAGAACGAAAAAAGGATGCTTCAGGAAGCCGTTGACGCCCTGATTGATAATGGCCGCCGCGGCCGTCCGGTAACCGGACCAGGAAACCGTCCGTTAAAATCCCTTTCCCATATGCTGAAAGGGAAACAAGGGCGCTTCCGCCAAAACTTGTTAGGAAAGCGTGTCGACTACTCCGGCCGTTCGGTTATTGTCGTCGGACCAAACTTGAAAATGTACCAGTGCGGACTTCCAAAAGAAATGGCGCTGGAGCTGTTCAAGCCATTTGTCATGAAGGAACTTGTCCAAAAAGGACTTGCCCATAATATAAAATCGGCCAAGCGCAAGATTGAAAGAGTCCAGCCTGAGGTATGGGATGTGCTTGAAGATGTCATCAAGGAGCATCCGGTTCTGCTTAACCGTGCCCCAACTCTTCACAGACTTGGAATCCAGGCGTTCGAACCAACCCTTGTCGAAGGCCGCGCAATCCGCCTTCATCCGCTTGTGTGTACTGCGTACAACGCCGACTTCGATGGTGACCAGATGGCCGTCCACGTGCCGCTGTCAGCTGAAGCCCAGGCAGAAGCACGCTTGCTGATGCTAGCGGCGCAAAACATCCTGAACCCTAAGGATGGAAAGCCTGTTGTAACGCCATCCCAGGATATGGTCTTGGGTAACTATTATCTTACCCTTGAAAGGGAAGGCGCTGTTGGCGAGGGCATGATCTTCAAGGATACCAATGAAGCGCTGCTTGCTTACCAGAATGGCTATGCCCATCTTCATACAAGGGTAGCTGTCCATGCCGGTTCACTTGGCAACCAGACCTTTACGGAAGAGCAAAACGGACAGTTGCTGCTGACAACTGTCGGGAAGCTGATCTTCAATGAAATTTTGCCGGCTTCATTCCCGTATATCAATGAGCCAACCAAAACGAATCTTGAAGAAAAGACTCCTGAGAAATATTTTGTTCCAAAAGGTGCGGACGTCAGGGAGATTATTAAAGGTATGCCGCTTGTCGATCCTTTCAAGAAGAAGATTCTTGGAAACATCATTGCGGAAGTCTTTAAGAAATTCCAGATAACCGAAACATCAAAAATGCTCGACCGCATGAAAGACCTTGGTTTCCGTTTCTCATCCAAGGCTGGAATTACAGTTGGTGTGGCGGACATCGTGGTCTTGGGCGAAAAAGAGCAGATCATCAATGATGCACAAACGAAAGTCGATAATGTCATGAAGCAATTCAGACGTGGTCTGATCACAGAAGATGAGCGATATGACCGGGTTATCTCCATTTGGAGTGCAGCGAAAGATACAATTCAGTCCAAATTGATGAAGTCCTTGAGCAAAACAAACCCAATCTTCATGATGAGCGACTCCGGTGCCCGTGGTAATGCATCGAACTTCACTCAGCTTGCAGGGATGCGCGGCCTGATGGCCAACCCGGCTGGACGGATTATCGAACTTCCTATCAAGTCCAGCTTCCGTGAGGGATTGACGGTATTGGAATACTTCATCTCGACGCACGGTGCGCGTAAAGGTCTTGCCGATACGGCTCTTAAAACGGCTGACTCCGGTTATCTGACACGACGCCTTGTTGATGTTGCCCAGGATGTCATTGTACGTGAAGACGACTGCGGCACAGACAGAGGCCTTGATGTAAGGGCGTTGCGTGATGGCACGGAAATCATCGAGCCGCTTGATGAGCGTCTGGTTGGGCGCTATGCAAGGAAAACAATCAAACATCCGGAAACAGGTGCTGTTCTCGTCGAGGAAAATGGCCTGATTACGGAAGATTTAGCTGTTGAAATCACCGAAGCCGGCATTGAAGAAGTCTGGATCCGATCCGCCTTCACATGTAATACCCGTCATGGCGTATGTAAAAAATGTTATGGCCGCAACCTTGCGACAGGCCAGGAAGTGGAAGTCGGCGAAGCGGTCGGAATCATTGCTGCCCAGTCCATTGGTGAGCCAGGTACTCAGTTGACAATGCGTACTTTCCATACCGGTGGTGTTGCAGGTGACGATATTACCCAAGGTCTTCCGCGTATCCAGGAATTGTTTGAGGCCCGTAATCCAAAAGGCCAGGCCGTCATTTCCGAAATCAGCGGTGTTGTTGTCGGAATCAATGAAGGCCGTGACCGCCAGCATGAAATCGTGGTACAAGGTGAAGTGGAATCACGGACATACACTGCTCCATATACAGCAAGGCTGAAAGTGGCAGTAAACAGCCAGGTTGAGCGCGGCCAGGAACTCACGGAAGGCTCCATCGATCCGAAGGAACTTCTGAGGGTGAAGGACGTTAAATCTGTTCAGGAATACCTGCTTCGCGAAGTGCAAAAAGTTTACCGCATGCAAGGTGTAGAAATCGGTGACAAGCACGTTGAAGTCATGGTGCGCCAGATGATGAGGAAAATCAGGGTCATCGATGCCGGTGAAACGGAAGTTCTTCCAGGCACCCTGCTTGAAATCCATCAGTTTACAGATGCCAACCGCAAGGCTCTTCTTGAAGGGAAATTGCCTGCGACCGGACGCCCGGTGCTTCTGGGAATCACAAAGGCATCCCTGGAAACAGATTCCTTCCTGTCTGCTGCTTCCTTCCAGGAAACAACGAGGGTCCTGACAGATGCAGCAATCAAGGGCAAGCGCGACGAACTCCTGGGATTGAAGGAAAACGTCATTATTGGAAAACTTGTTCCAGCCGGTACTGGCATGCAGCGCTATCGCAGAGCAGAACCAGTATTAACGGATGAGACAGCTGAAGACACTGTGACCGTAGAGTAGAACTGTTTATACAAATGCGGCACGTCCTGGTTAGTGGGAAGTGCCGCATTTTTCTTTTATGGTAGTGGTAAAAAACGGAAGAATAAATTTTTCAATGCGATTGTTGACATCCGCCACTCAAGGTGCTAATATAGCAAAGGTGCTCCTATTTACCAGATGCTTTGGAGGATATCATGTCTTATGAAAAAGTATCGCAGGCGAAACACTTTGTTATAGGAACAAAGCAAACAGTGAAAGCTCTAAAGGCTGAAAAGGTGAAGGAATTAATCATAGCCTTGGATGCCGATCCAACCATTACAGCATTGCTGAAAAAAACGGCTGTTGAGACAGGCGTAGAAATGGCCTTCGTTGATTCAAAGGCAAAACTCGGCAGAGCTTGCGGGATTCAAGTAGGAGCGGCAGCTGTAGCAATTTTAATGTAAAAAACTGTTTTTGTGGTGTAAGACTGCAAAGACTTTGTTTTTAGCAAAAAATGAACCACCTGGATGTGTGGGTCTACCAAAGAAGTGAAAGGAGGAAACAAAATGCCTACAATTAACCAATTAGTACGCAAGCCTCGTAAATCCATCGAGGAAAAATCAAAATCACCAGCGCTTAACAAAGGCTACAACAGCTTCAAAAAAGCGCAGACCAACCTTACTTCTCCACAAAAACGTGGTGTTTGTACTCGTGTTGGAACAATGACACCAAAGAAGCCGAACTCAGCGCTTCGTAAATATGCCCGTGTACGTTTGACAAACGGAATCGAGGTAACAGCTTATATTCCTGGTATCGGCCACAACCTTCAAGAGCACAGTGTTGTTCTTATCCGCGGCGGCCGTGTTAAGGACTTGCCAGGGGTACGTTACCACATCGTTCGTGGAGCACTTGATACAGCTGGCGTAAACAACCGTATGCAAGCACGTTCCAAGTACGGCACAAAGCGTCCAAAAGCACCAAAGAAATAATAAGACAATAGAACACCCTTTCTGAAAGGAGGAAATTATATGCCACGTAAAGGTCCTGTTGCAAAGAGAGATGTATTACCGGATCCGATTTACAATTCCAAATTAGTTACACGTTTAATCAACAAAATGATGATCGATGGCAAGAGAGGTAAATCCCAAACGATTTTGTACTCTGCATTTGACATCATCGCAGAGCGCACAGGCAAAGATGCAATCGAGGTATTCGATCAAGCATTGAAAAACATCATGCCTGTCCTAGAAGTAAGAGCACGCCGTGTTGGTGGTGCCAACTACCAAGTACCAGTTGAGGTGCGCCCTGAACGCCGTACTACTCTAGGTCTTCGCTGGTTGGTCAACTATGCGCGTCTTCGCGGAGAAAAGACAATGGAAGAGCGCCTGGCTAACGAAATCCTTGATGCAGCCAACAACACTGGAGCATCAGTCAAGAAGCGTGAAGATACACACAAAATGGCGGAAGCAAACAAAGCGTTTGCCCACTATCGTTGGTAATTTAACCTTCAACAAAAAAACACTCATACATGGAAGGAGAAAGACCCAATGGCAAGAGAGTTCTCCTTGGAAAGAACACGTAATATCGGAATCATGGCTCACATTGATGCTGGTAAAACAACCACAACCGAACGTGTCCTGTACTATACTGGAAAAATCCACAAAATCGGTGAAACACACGAAGGTGGAGCACAGATGGACTGGATGGAGCAGGAGCAAGAGCGTGGAATCACAATCACTTCTGCTGCAACAACAGCTTCATGGAAAGACCATCGCGTAAACATCATTGACACTCCGGGACACGTAGACTTCACTGTTGAAGTTGAACGTTCCCTTCGTGTACTTGATGGCGCTGTAGCCGTACTTGACGCCCAGTCAGGTGTTGAGCCCCAGACAGAAACAGTTTGGCGCCAGGCTACTACTTATGGAGTACCGCGTGTAGTATTCGTTAACAAAATGGATAAACTCGGCGCGGACTTCCTTTACTCTGTAAGCACTCTGCATGATCGTCTTCAAGCGAACGCACACCCTATTCAGCTGCCTATTGGTGCTGAAGATGAATTCACGGGCATTATCGACCTGGTTGAAATGAAGGCAAGATTCTACGGAAATGACCTTGGTACAGATGTTACTGAAGGCGACATTCCTGATGAATACAAGGACCAGGCTGAAGAGTACCGTGAAAAGCTTCTTGAAGCGGTAGCAGAGCTTGACGAAGAGCTAATGGAAAAATACCTTGGCGGAGAAGAGCTGACGATTGAAGAAATCAAGGCTGCGATCCGTAAAGGAACAGTAAATGTTGAATTCTATCCGGTAATCTGCGGATCTGCATTCAAAAACAAAGGTGTCCAGCTGATGCTTGATGCTGTTATCGACTACCTGCCGGCTCCAACAGATGTTGCATCAATCCAGGGACATATTCCTGATACTGAAGAGGTTGTAGAACGCCATTCAAGCGATGAAGAGCCATTCTCAGCGCTTGCATTCAAAGTTATGACCGACCCTTATGTTGGTAAACTGACATTCTTCCGCGTTTATTCCGGAACTCTAGAATCTGGCTCTTACGTCCAGAACTCTACTAAAGGAAAACGTGAGCGTGTTGGACGTATCCTGCAGATGCATGCGAACAGCCGCCAGGAAATCTCCAAGGTTTACTCTGGTGACATTGCTGCAGCCGTAGGCTTGAAAGATACAACAACTGGAGACACTCTATGTGATGAAAAGTCGCTTGTTATCCTTGAATCCATGCAGTTCCCAGAACCAGTTATCCAGCTTTCCGTAGAGCCTAAGTCAAAAGCCGACCAGGATAAGATGTCTACAGCTCTGCAAAAGCTTCAGGAAGAAGATCCAACATTCCGTGCACATACTGACCAGGAAACTGGACAGGTTATCATTGCCGGTATGGGAGAGCTTCACCTTGATATCATCGTTGACCGTATGAAGCGTGAATTTAAAGTGGAAGCAAACGTTGGTGCCCCTCAGGTTGCCTACCGTGAAACTTTCCGTGCTTCTGCGCAGGTAGAAGGTAAATTCGCCCGCCAATCCGGTGGACGCGGACAATACGGACACGTTTGGATTGAGTTCTCTCCAAACGAAGAAGGAAAAGGATTCGAATTCGAGAACGGCATCGTCGGTGGGGTTGTTCCACGTGAATACATCCCGGCGGTACAAGCTGGTCTTGAAGACGCTCTTGACCGCGGTGTCCTTGCAGGCTACCCGCTTGTGGACATCAAAGCAAGATTGTTTGACGGATCTTACCATGACGTTGACTCCTCTGAAATGGCGTTTAAGATTGCCGCTTCCCTGGCTCTTAAGAACGCAGCTTCCAAGTGTCAGCCGGTTATCCTTGAGCCAGTCATGAAGGTTGAAGTCGTTATCCCAGAAGAATATCTTGGCGATATCATGGGTATGATTACAGCCCGCCGCGGACGCGTTGAAGGTATGGACGCTCGCGGTAATGCACAGGTAGTTCGTGCGATGGTTCCACTTTCAGAAATGTTTGGTTATGCAACAGCTCTTCGTTCAAGCACTCAGGGACGCGGTGTGTTCTCCATGCACTTCGACCACTACGAAGAAGTTCCAAAATCAGTTTCTGAAGAAATCATCAAAAAAAATAAAGGTGAATAATTGCAATTCCCTTTTATATCAAGTATAACTACTAATGTAAGATAGCTGTGAAAAAGGCTTTCCTTTTTCACAGCCTTAAAAATACTTAACTTTTCAAAATCAAAGGAGGAAATCCTAATGGCAAAAGCTAAATTCGACCGCTCCAAGCAGCACGTCAATATCGGAACTATTGGTCACGTTGACCATGGTAAAACTACTCTAACAGCTGCAATCACAACTGTTCTTGCGAAAGCAGGCGGCAGTGAAGCACGCGGTTACGACCAAATCGACAACGCTCCAGAAGAAAAAGAGCGTGGAATCACAATCAACACTTCTCACGTTGAATATGAAACAGCTAACCGTCACTATGCACACGTTGACTGCCCAGGCCACGCTGACTATGTTAAAAACATGATCACTGGTGCTGCACAGATGGACGGCGGTATCCTTGTAGTATCTGCTGCTGACGGCCCAATGCCACAGACTCGTGAGCACATCCTTCTTTCCCGTCAGGTAGGCGTACCTTACCTTGTTGTATTCATGAACAAGTGCGACATGGTTGACGATGAAGAACTTCTTGAGCTAGTAGAAATGGAAGTACGTGATCTTCTTTCTGAATACGACTTCCCTGGCGATGACATCCCAGTTATCAAAGGTTCTGCTCTTAAAGCTCTTGAAGGAGAAGCTGAGTGGGAAGAAAAAGTTCTTGAGCTTATGGCTGCAGTTGATGAGTACATCCCAGCTCCAGAGCGCGACACTGACAAGCCATTCATGATGCCTGTCGAGGACGTATTCTCAATCACTGGCCGTGGTACAGTTGCTACAGGACGTGTAGAGCGTGGACAAGTTAAAGTCGGTGACGTTATTGAAATCATCGGTTTGACTGAAGAGCCAAAATCTACTACTGTAACAGGTGTAGAAATGTTCCGTAAGCTTCTTGACTATGCAGAAGCTGGAGACAACATCGGTGCGCTTCTTCGTGGTGTAGCACGTGAAGACATCCAGCGTGGACAAGTACTTGCTAAGCCAGGTTCTATTACTCCACACACTAAGTTCAAAGCTGAAGTTTACGTTCTTTCAAAAGAAGAAGGTGGACGTCATACTCCATTCTTCTCTAACTACCGTCCTCAGTTCTACTTCCGTACAACTGATGTAACTGGTATTTGTAATCTTCCTGAAGGCGTAGAAATGGTTATGCCTGGAGATAACATCGAAATGACTGTTGAACTGATCGCTCCAATCGCAATCGAAGAAGGAACTAAGTTCTCTATTCGTGAAGGCGGCCGTACTGTAGGCGCTGGCGTTGTAGCTTCTATCCAAGAATAATCGACTTACCCAAAACCAGATGGATCCAATCCATCTGGTTTTTTATATTCCCTTCAACACACTGAAACCCCACCGCACCGCAAGGTGCCTGACCCCGAATGCTTTAAAGCGGTAACGTGTGCCTGACCCCACAACTATTTACCTAAAAACAGGAAAATGCAGTGAAAGTTATTGACATTGGATACGGTTTATTATAAATTTAATTAAACCGATGTATTAAGTCGGAATAAACTTGTTCATCTTTTTGGAGGGGCTGAAGTGACAAAAGCGAGTGAGCAGGAAGCGGTGCTGTTAAAAGTTCAGGAGCTGTTGAATAAAATGAAATTCGGCTCCATTACTCTAATCATCCAAGATGGTGTTGTTGTCCAGATTGAACAAAACGAAAAAATAAGATTAAAATAATGGCTCTGCTGACCAGATAAACTGGAGGCAGTCTTGACCGTTGGGTTAAGACTGCCTTTTTATATTTTGGCTCTATTATTATTCATTGTTGATTCCCATAGAAGCATGAGAATTATTAAGGGGAGAATTTCCGGTTATTGTAGCAGAGGCACCTTAAGAAACAGAAATAAGGGTAAAAATTCCCATTATCTTCTCAAAAGAAGGCAAGATTCATGATTCTGATCCCTATAACCGGAAAAACTCCTCTTATTTTAAGGGAAATAGGGATATTTCCCGAATTAACCGGATTTTCTCCCTTTATTTTTTGAATTAGGGTGAAATCAACATTCAGTGATAACAGAGCGTATATTTTAATATTGAACAATAGGGGGGAATCAAATGGTTGAAAAGCTGTCGTACAACCAATTCAGTGACTATATACAGCCTGAATTTCCAAGTGGCAGTGAGACGAAGGGTGCACTGGAAGTATTGGAATGGGCCTATGGGCATTATGAAGACGGCGAACTGATTTACGCCTGCAGCCTGGGAATCGAAGGTATGGTGTTGATTGATCTGATAACAAAGGTCAAGCCAAATGCCAAAGTGGTCTTCCTTGATACCAATATGCATTTCAAGGAGACATATGAACTAATCGACAAGGTTAAGGAACGTTATCCCGAACTTAATCTGGAATTAAAGCAGCCTGACCTGACATTGGAAGAACAGGCAAGAGAACACGGGGGTGAACTTTGGAAATCCAACCCGAACAAATGCTGTGAAATCCGTAAGGTGCTGCCCCTGCAACATGTTCTTTCAGGTGCGACTGCCTGGTTAAGCGGACTTAGAAGAGAGCAGTCTGAATCCCGAAGGAGTACTGAATTCCTTAATTTGGACCATAAATTCAGAAGTGTGAAAATCTGCCCTCTTATCCATTGGACATGGAAAGATGTCTGGCGATATGCCCACAACAATGACCTCCCATATAATATCCTGCATGATAACGGCTACCCAAGCATCGGCTGCCGAACATGTACGGCTCCTGCTTTTAATGCAGATGACATGCGCTCAGGAAGGTGGACTGGTTCTGGCAAGACTGAATGCGGTCTCCACCAATAAGGGGTAAATATCATGTTGATTGTATATGCAGCATGTGCTGTCGCACTTTTTTTGGCAATGAACATTGGAGCAAGCGGTGCTGCAGCTTCCATCTCCATTGCATACGGATCCGGAGCCATTGCAAGCCGCAGGAAGGCACTGTTGATTTGCGGGGCGGCCATTTTCCTGGGGGCGGTTATCGGAGGACGTGAAGTCGTTAAAACAATCGGTTCCGGGATCATCCCTGCAAATATTCTTGATCCAAAGGTCGTGCTTATCATCCTGTCTTCTGCTGCACTATCCTTATTTATTGCGAATATGATGGGAATCCCCCTCTCTACCAGTGAAATTACGGTCGGTTCCGTCGTTGGCGTCGGTGTGGCTTATCAGGCACTTTACATTAAAAACATTCTTGTCATTGTCGGTTTTTGGGTTATCGTGCCAATAATCGCATTCAGTTTAGCGGTGATGTTTGGAAAACTGATTCAATATGTTGAAAAGAAACATCCTGCAATAAAGAGTGAAAAGATGAAAAAGCCCTTAATCATTTTCGTCATTGCTGTAGGCTTTTTGGAAGCATTCTCGGCAGGCATGAACAACGTGGCCAATGCGGCCGGGCCGCTTGTAGGTGCAGAAATTATTCCTCTCGGTACTGGTGTTTTCATAGGGGGGCTGTTCATTGCCTTGGGGGCGGTAACAATGGGCGGAAGAGTGCTTCAGACCAATGGGAAAAAAATAACGAATTTTTCACTGCTCGAAGGGGGAGCCATTTCCGGTACCGGAGCATTCCTCGTTATCCTTGCCTCCATCTTTGGCCTGCCGGTGCCGCTCACTCAAGTCACCAGTTCTGCCATCATAGGCATCGGAGTGGCCCAAAAAGGCAGGGAGATTTTTAAAAAGAGGATCATCACGAAAATCTTAAAAGTATGGATTGTGTCGCCTGTATTGGCGCTTGTCCTGTCTTATGGTCTTGTAAAGCTATTTATAAATAGTGATATATACACGGTTTTTGTCCTATTTGGTGTAAGTGCCGCTACATTGGGGACATTGTCGCTGGCCAAAACCATAAAGGACGAGAACAGATCAGTTTTTGAAAACAGCGGGGGAATTTGACCAAAAT
The DNA here is from genome assembly GCF_001273925.1 of Bacillus sp. FJAT-27251. Classification (GTDB taxonomy): domain Bacteria; phylum Bacillota; class Bacilli; order Bacillales; family Cytobacillaceae; genus Mesobacillus_B. The sequence continues at coordinate 1,235,272 of NZ_LIGG01000001.1, forward strand.
CCGACTAATTCTACCCGAATACATTATAGAGGAGAGATACACATGTCATTAAGCAAACCACATGGAGGAAAATTAGTTAACCTTTGGGAACCGAGTTACTCAACAAAAGGAATTGAAAAAGAAATCGCACTTGATGCAATGGCATTGAGCGACCTTGAATTAATAGGCAACGGGGCATATAGTCCGATTAATGGCTTTTTGGGCAGAGAGGATTATGAATCGGTGGTCAGCAACATCCGTCTGGCTAACGGAACAGTATGGAGCATTCCAATTACTCTCCCGGTAAGTGAAAAAGCTGCCGAAGCACTTTCCGAGGGAGAGGAAGCCAAGCTGGTCTTTAATGGAGAAACATACGGTGTGATCTCCATTACTGATATTTTCCGCCCTGATAAGACGGCAGAAGCAGTTGGAGTCTATCAGACAGCCGATCGTAATCACCCTGGAGTCGCCAAGCTGTTCCAAAGAGGCGACGTATATGTAGGCGGTCCGGTAAAGTGGCTGAAGAAAGTGGAACGGGACCAATTTGAAACTTACTATCTTGAGCCTGCCGAAACAAGGAAAGTATTTGAAGATAAAGGCTGGAAATCAGTTGTGGGCTTCCAGACAAGAAATCCTGTGCACCGTGCGCATGAATACATTCAGAAGTCTGCGCTGGAAATTGTGGATGGCCTGTTCCTGAACCCTCTGGTCGGTGAAACCAAATCAGACGATATCCCGGCTGATGTCAGGATGAAAAGCTATAAAGTCCTGCTGGAAAACTATTACCCAGAGGACCGAGTGTTTTTGGCCGTCTTTCCGGCAGCGATGAGGTATGCGGGGCCAAGGGAAGCTATCTTCCATGCGATGGTCCGTAAAAACTATGGCTGTACCCACTTCATTGTGGGACGCGATCATGCCGGAGTCGGCAACTACTACGGGACATACGATGCACAGTTGATCTTCCGTCAGTTTAGCGACGATGAGCTGGGAATCACCCTTCTGTTCTTTGAACACAGCTTCTATTGCGCAAAATGCGAAAACATGGCATCAACCAAAACATGCCCGCATGGCAAAGAACATCACGTTATTCTTTCAGGCACCAAAGTAAGAGAGCTGCTCCGCAATGGAGAAATCCCTCCAAGCACATTCAGCCGTAAAGAAGTGGTTGAAGTGCTGATTGAGGGACTTAAAGAAAAAACGGTGAAAGCCTAAACTGGAGGAGAGCTAATTGAGCAAAAGCACCAATATAACCTGGCATGATGCTGCCATAACAAAGGAATCACGGAGAAAGCAGAACGGCCACGGAAGCTTTGTCCTATGGTTCACAGGACTTTCCGGATCGGGAAAATCCACGGTGGCCAATGCAGTCGCAAAAGAGCTATACGACAGGAATATTAAAAATTATGTGCTGGACGGGGATAATGTCAGGCATGGATTAAATAAGGACCTAGGCTTTTCTGATGAAGACCGTACAGAAAACATCAGGCGAATCGGGGAAGTAGCCAATCTTTTCGTTGATGCCGGTCAAGTGGTATTGACAGCCTTTATCTCTCCTTTCAAGGCGGACCGTGAACTCGTTCGCAGCCTGCTGACTGAAGGCGAATTTATCGAGGTGTACGTAAAATGCCCGGTTGCCGAGTGCGAAAAGCGCGATCCAAAAGGGCTGTATGAGAAAGCAAGAAAGGGACTGATCAAGGATTTCACTGGAATTGACTCCCCATATGAGGAACCGGATCAATCGGAATTAGTCATTGAAACAGACAGGAGTTCAATTGAAGAGTGTGTGGACCAAGTGATACAATATCTAAAAGGAAAAGAACTCATATAAGTCATTGAACAAAAAGGGGTGGGAAAGTGGACGCTGTACTCTATGTATGCCATGGAAGCCGTGTGCCAAAAGCAAGGGAACAGGCTGTGGAATTTATAAAACAGTGTATGCGGAAGAATCCGGCCCCTATCCAGGAATATTGCTTTCTTGAATTGGCACAGCCAACCATTGAGGAAGGGTTTGCCGCCTGTGTGGAGAGAGGGGCAGAAAGAATCGCCGTAATACCGGTTTTGCTGCTTACCGCTGCGCATGCCAAGGAGGATATCCCGGATGAACTAAGAAAAGTGTCTGTAAAATATCCCGAAGTGGAAGTGCGATATGGCAGGCCAATCGGAGTACATAAGGCGATGGTCGAAATCCTCCTTGAAAAACTTCGGAAGACGAATCGAGAAGCAGATGCGGATTCCCTCGTTCTCCTCGTTGGCAGGGGTAGCAGTGATCCGGATTCGAAAAGGGATTTAAACCTGATTGCCGGTCAGCTCGAACAAAGGCTAAAAGGTGCCAGAGTGCGCACCTGCTTTTTGACAGCCGCAAGGCCCAAGCTTCCTGAAGCCCTGGATATGGCACAGCAAAGCGCTGCTAACAAAGTATTTATCATGCCATATCTTTTATTCACAGGTATATTAATGAAAACAATCGAACAGGCAATTAAGCAATATGAAACCGTTGAAAAGGAATATATACTTTGTGATTATCTAGGTTACCACAATAATATAGAAGGAATTTTGCGGGAGCGGGCAGAAGAAGCCTTACAAAGCGAGAATGCAAGGTTCCGCTAAAAAGAAGGTTCTGTTATGATTCGTAGTTGATCTTTTTAGATTTTTGAGAATGATTAAGGGAAGAATTTCCGCTTATTGTACGCAGAGGACCCTTAAAAAGCATAAATAAGGGAAGAAATTCCCCTTATCTTTTCAAAACAAGTCAAATATCATAGATCCTAACCCCTATAACCGGAAAAACTCCTCTTATTTTAAGAGAAATTTGGTTATATCGCGACTTAACCGGACTTTCTCCCTTTATTTTTAATTAGGGTGAGAACAACATTCAGCTATAACAGAGCTAAAAAGAAAAAAAGATGAAAGGCAGCATTGAGCTGCCTTTTTCCGTGTCCACATTGCTAAAAAGATATTCATGTATGGTCAGGCAAAAAGCGAGTTTCAATAAAATACAGATAACTGGAAATCACTTACAGGCGGGTTTTTACATAAAAGTTAATGCCTCCCCTTGAAATGCGCCTAAACAGCCGCTATAATAGGAAAAGTGTGCTGAGCATAAACATTAGCGGAATTAAGTGTTGCGCTGGCTTTGTGTTTTCGGTATAATAGACAATGTTGGTCTTTGACTGCGATGATGCGGAAGGTTGCCGACACACCCGGCCGCTTTGCCATGGCGAGTGTGTGGGAAATTTTCGCGGAGAATGTCTATTTTAAAATAGGCGAAAAGGAGGGAAAATAATGGCAAAACAAAAAATTCGTATCCGTTTAAAAGCTTATGATCACAGGATTCTTGATCAGTCAGCAGAAAAGATTGTTGAGACAGCAAAGCGTTCAGGTGCGGCTGTGTCTGGTCCGATTCCGCTTCCGACTGAGAAGAATGTCTACACAATTCTTCGTGCGGTGCATAAGTACAAGGATTCTCGTGAACAGTTCGAGATGCGCACTCATAAGCGTCTAATCGACATCATCAACCCAACTCCACAAACAGTTGATTCATTGATGCGTTTAGATTTGCCATCCGGCGTTGACATCGAAATTAAACTTTAATGAAATAAATTCAAACTTAGAGAAATTAGGAGGTGTGACGAATGACCAAAGGAATCTTAGGAAGAAAGATCGGTATGACTCAAGTATTTGCTGAAAACGGGGACCTTATCCCGGTAACAGTTGTTGAGGCAGCTCCAAACGTTGTTCTTCAAGTGAAGAACGCTGAAACTGATGGCTACGAAGCCGTTCAGCTTGGTTTTGAAGACAAGCGCGAAAAGCTTGCCAACAAACCGGAGAAAGGCCATGTTGCGAAGGCAAACACTGCTCCTAAGCGCTTCGTTCGTGAATTCAACGGAGTAAACTTAGCAGATTATGAAGTTGGTCAGGAAGTCAATGTAAGCATTTTTGCAGAAGGTGAAATGGTAGATGTAACAGGAATCTCCAAAGGTAAAGGATTCCAGGGTGCAATCAAGCGCCACGGACAATCCCGCGGACCGATGTCACATGGTTCCAGATACCACCGCCGTCCAGGTTCAATGGGTCCTGTAGCTCCAAACCGTGTATTCAAAGGCAAGCTATTGCCAGGACGCATGGGCGGAGAGCAAATCACTGTTCAAAACCTGCAAATCGTTAAAGTTGATGCAGAGCGTAATCTTCTATTGATCAAAGGTAATGTACCTGGTCCTAGAAAAGCGATGCTTAAAATTAAAAGTGCGGTAAAAGCGAAGTAACGTCTAAGGAAAGGAGGAAAAAGGAATGCCTAAAGTAGCATTATTCAACCAAACTGGATCACAGGTCGGCGAAGTCGAATTGAATGAATCCGTATTTGGTATCGAGCCAAACAACCACGTTATGTTCGAAGCGGTTGTTATGCAAAGAGCTTCCATGCGTCAAGGAACTCATAAAACAAAAATTCGTTCTGAGGTAGCTGGTGGTGGACGCAAGCCATGGCGCCAAAAAGGTACAGGACGTGCCCGCCAAGGTTCCATCCGTTCTCCACAATGGCGCGGCGGCGGTACTGTGTTCGGACCAGTTCCACGCAGCTACAGCTACAAATTGCCTAAGAAGGTTCGCCGTCTGGCAATCAAATCAGCTCTTTCTTCAAAGGTTGCAGCTGAAAACATTTTGGTACTTGAAAGCCTTGCTTTCGACGCTCCAAAAACAAAAGAATTCACTCAGGTATTAAAGGGTCTTTCCGTTGATACAAAAGCATTGATCGTTACTGCTGAAGTTGACGAAACTGTTGCTCTTTCTGCCCGGAACATTCCTGGAATCACTGTTGTTTCCGCTGAAGGAATCAGCGTACTGGACGTTTTGAATCATGATAAATTGATCATGACTAAAGCGGCTGTTGAAAAAGTAGAGGAGGTGCTTGCATAATGGATGCACGCGATATCATTAAGCGCCCCGTAATTACAGAACGTTCATCTGAACTGATGGCTGATAAAAAGTATACTTTCGAAGTTGATGTCAGAGCGAACAAGACTCAAGTGAAAGATGCTGTACAAGAAATCTTCGGTGTTAAAGTGAAAAACGTTAACATCATGAACTATAAAGGCAAGTTCAAGCGTATGGGCAAGTTCGGCGGATACACCAACAAGCGCCGCAAAGCTGTTATTACCTTGACTCAAGACAGCAAGGAAATCGAATTGTTCGAAGTGTAATATACACTCGCAAATAGAAGAGGAGGGAAAAGAACATGGCGATTAAAAAGTACAAACCTACCTCTAATGGTCGTCGTAACATGACAGCGTCTGATTTCGCTGAAATTACAACTGACAAGCCGGAAAAATCCTTGCTTGCTCCGTTGCACAGAAAAGGCGGCCGTAACAACCAGGGTAAGTTAACTGTTCGTCATCATGGTGGCGGCCACAAGCGTCAATACCGTGTCATCGACTTCAAGCGCAACAAAGATGGCATTCCAGGACGCGTTGCCACAGTTGAATATGATCCAAACCGTTCCGCAAACATTGCGTTGATTCATTATGCAGACGGTGAAAAGCGTTACATCCTAGCACCTAAGAACTTGGTGGTTGGAATGGAAGTTATGTCCGGCCCAGAGGCTGACATCAAGGTAGGAAATGCACTGCCATTGGTTAACATTCCAGTTGGTACTGTAATCCACAACATTGAACTTAAGCCAGGCAAAGGCGGACAATTGGTTCGTTCCGCAGGTACATCTGCACAGGTGCTTGGTAAAGAAGGCAAATACGTATTGGTTCGTTTGAACTCCGGTGAAGTCCGCATGATTCTTGCAGAATGCCGCGCGACTGTAGGCCAGGTAGGAAATGAACAACACGAATTGATCACAATCGGTAAAGCAGGACGTTCCCGCTGGTTAGGCAAGCGCCCAACTGTCCGTGGATCTGTAATGAACCCGAACGATCACCCACACGGTGGTGGTGAAGGACGCTCCCCTATCGGACGTAAATCACCAATGTCCCCATGGGGCAAGCCGACTCTTGGATATAAAACTCGTAAAAAGAAAAACAAATCCGACAAGTTTATCGTACGTCGTCGTAAAAAATAACGCGGTTGAGCTACGGTTCAAAAGAACCGTAGAACAATCACGAAGGGAGGTTCAATCATGGGTCGCAGCTTAAAAAAAGGACCTTTTGTTGATGAGCATTTAATTAAAAAGATCGAAAAGCTAAATGAGACTGAGGGCAAGCAAGTTGTAAAGACTTGGTCCCGCCGTTCTACGATCTTCCCGCAATTCATTGGACATACGGTCGCTGTCTATGACGGGCGCAAACATGTTCCTGTATATATCACTGAAGACATGGTAGGCCACAAGCTTGGAGAATTCGCTCCAACTCGTACTTATAAAGGCCATGCCGCTGACGATAAGAAAACAAGACGTTAATGAGAGGAGGGCATCCTAATGCAAGCAAAAGCTGTTGCTAGAACAGTTCGTATTGCTCCTCGTAAAGCTCGGTTAGTATTGGATTTAATTCGAGGAAAGCAAGTTGGCGAAGCGGTAGCTATTCTGAAACTAACTCCGAAAGCAGCTTCCCCGATCGTAGAAAAAGTTTTAAAATCTGCGTTGGCTAATGCAGAGCATAACTACGAAATGGATGTAAACAACCTTGTGATTTCACAGGCATACGCGAACGAAGGACCTACTTTGAAGCGTTTCCGCCCACGTGCACAGGGACGTGCAAGTGCCATCAACAAGCGCACAAGCCACATCACAATCGTTCTATCAGAAAAGAAGGAGGGATAATTAGTGGGTCAAAAAGTAAATCCAGTCGGATTGCGTATCGGAGTCATCCGTGATTGGGAGTCTAAATGGTACGCAGGCAAAGACTATGCTGATCTTTTACACGAAGACATTAAGGTTCGTGAATACATCACTAAGCGTTTGAGCGATGCATCTGTTTCCAAGATTGAAATCGAGCGTGCTGCAAACCGCTTGAATGTGACGATCCACACTGCGAAGCCAGGAATGGTAATCGGTAAAGGCGGAACAGAAGTCGAAGCACTTCGCAAAGCCCTTAACGCTCTTACTGGCAAACGCGTTCATATTAATATTCTTGAAATCAAAAGAGCTGACATTGATGCGAAATTGGTAGCTGAAAACATAGCCCGCCAATTGGAAAACCGCGTATCTTTCCGCCGCGCCCAGAAGCAAGTTATCCAACGTGCAATGCGTGCAGGTGCAAAAGGTATCAAGACAATGGTTTCCGGCCGTCTAGGCGGAGCAGATATCGCTCGTTCAGAACACTACAGCGAAGGAACAGTACCTCTTCATACTCTTCGTGCAGATATCGACTATGCAACAGCTGAAGCTGACACAACATATGGTAAGCTTGGCGTAAAAGTATGGATTTATAAGGGAGAGGTCCTTCCAGCGAAGAAGAAAACTGAGGAAGGAGGCAAATAATTATGTTATTGCCAAAACGCGTTAAATATCGCCGCGAACATCGCGGAAAAATGCGCGGTCGCGCTAAAGGCGGCACAGAAGTAGCGTTTGGAGAATTTGGCCTGCAAGCTACTGAAGCCTCCTGGATCACAAACCGCCAAATCGAATCAGCACGTATTGCCATGACACGTTATATGAAACGTGGCGGTAAAGTTTGGATTAAAATTTTCCCACACAAGCCATATACTGCAAAGCCTCTAGAAGTGCGGATGGGTTCCGGTAAAGGTTCACCTGAAGGCTGGGTAGCAGTTGTCAAGCCTGGAAAGATAATGTTTGAAATCGCAGGCGTATCCGAAGAGGTCGCTCGTGAAGCATTGCGTCTTGCAGCACACAAACTTCCTGTTAAATGCAAGTTTGTAAAACGAGAAGAAATTGGTGGTGAATCCAATGAAAGCTAATGAAATTCGTGACCTTACCACTGCCGAAATCGAACAAAAAGTAAAGTCTTTGAAAGAAGAGCTTTTTAACCTGCGCTTTCAATTAGCGACTGGACAACTTGAAAATACAGCACGCATCCGTGAAGTCCGGAAGGCGATTGCCCGTATGAAAACTGTGATTCGCGAAAGAGAGATCGGCGTTAACAATCGATAATCAGAGAGGAGGCCGTGCGCAATGAGTGAACGCAACCAGCGCAAAGTGTATACTGGACGTGTTGTGTCTGACAAGATGGACAAAACGGTTACTGTTCTTGTCGAAACATACAAAACACATTCTCTATATGGCAAGCGCGTTAAGTACTCTAAGAAATTCAAAGCTCATGATGAGCAAAATGCAGCAAAGGTTGGCGACGTAGTTCGCATCATGGAAACTCGCCCGCTTTCTGCAACCAAACGCTTCCGTTTAGTCGAAGTGGTTGAAAAAGCTGTTATTATCTAAATCGTTCGGTATAGCTATTCCGAAGGGAGGTTACTCACATGATCCAACAGGAAAGTCGTTTAAAAGTTGCTGATAACTCTGGTGCTCGTGAAGTTCTTACGATCAAGGTACTAGGTGGTACAGGCCGCAAGACTGCCAATATCGGTGACGTTATCGTTTGCACAGTCAAACAAGCAACACCAGGTGGCGTTGTTAAAAAAGGTGATATTGTAAAGGCGGTTATTGTCCGCACAAAGAGCGGAGCACGCCGTGCGGATGGCACTTACATCAAATTTGATGAAAATGCATGTGTAATCATCCGTGATGATAAGGCTCCACGTGGAACCCGTATCTTCGGACCTGTTGCACGTGAATTGCGCGACAACAACTTCATGAAGATCGTTTCATTAGCTCCAGAAGTACTATAATCTAAAACAAATGGCTTTAAGGAGGTGCGACAGATGCATGTCAAAAAAGGTGACAAAGTAATGGTCATCTCTGGCAAGGACAAAGGTAAAACTGGAAACGTTCTGGCTGCTTACCCTAAGCAAAACCGTGTCCTAATAGAAGGCGTTAATATCGTGAAAAAACACGCGAAGCCATCTCAAGTGAATCCGCAAGGCGGAATCATCAGCCAAGAGGCACCTATTCATGTATCAAATGTTATGCCTATCGACCCGAAATCCGGAAATCCAACCCGAGTTGGATATAAAGAGGAAAACGGCAAGAAGGTACGCGTAGCAAAAAAATCCGGTGAAGTTCTCGATAAATAAGTCAAAAGAAGAAGGGAGGTACACTAAATGAACCGCCTAAAAGAAAAGTTCAACAAAGAAATCACTCCTGCTCTGGTGAGCAAGTTCAACTATAAATCCGTAATGGAAGTACCTAAGCTTGAGAAAATCGTAATCAACATGGGTGTCGGCGATGCTGTTGCAAACGCAAAAGCACTTGACAACGCGGTTGAAGAATTGGCTATCATCTCTGGTCAAAAGCCAGTGATCACAAAAGCGAAGAAATCAATCGCAGGCTTCCGTCTTCGTGAAGGAATGCCAATCGGTGCGAAGGTAACACTACGCGGCGAGCGCATGTATCAATTCCTGGATAAATTAATTTCAGTTTCTCTTCCACGTGTACGTGACTTCCGCGGTATCTCCAAGAAGTCTTTCGATGGCCGTGGTAACTACACTCTTGGTGTGAAAGAACAGTTGATCTTCCCTGAAATTGATTACGATAAAGTAAATAAAGTGCGTGGCATGGATATCGTTATCGTTACGACTGCTAATACTGATGAAGAAGCTCGTGAACTACTAACATCATTCGGAATGCCATTTCAAAAGTAATCTCTAAATAGAGGGAGGCGAAAACGTGGCTAAAAAATCAATGATTGCGAAACAAAAGCGCACGCCTAAATTCAAGGTGCAAGAGTACACACGCTGTGAGCGCTGCGGACGTCCGCACTCTGTATACCGCAAATTTAAGCTTTGCCGTATCTGTTTCCGTGAATTAGCATACAAGGGTCAAATTCCTGGTGTGAAAAAAGCTAGCTGGTAAAACCAAGGTTTGGGAAGGAGGTAAAAACAATGGTCATGACAGATCCGATTGCAGATTTGCTAACTCGTATTCGTAACGCGAATATGGTTCGTCACGAAAAATTAGAAGTACCTGCTTCTAACATGAAAAAGGAAATCGCTGAAATTCTTAAGCGTGAAGGTTTCGTTCGTGATGTAGAATACATCGAAGACAACAAACAAGGCATTATCCGTATTTTCCTGAAATATGGTGCCAACAACGAGCGTGTTATCACAGGTCTAAAGCGTATCAGCAAGCCAGGCCTTCGCGTATACGCAAAGTCCAACGAAATGCCGCGCGTATTGAACGGACTTGGTATCGCTCTAGTATCAACATCAAACGGCGTATTAACTGACAAGGAAGCCCGTGCGAAGCAAGTGGGCGGAGAAGTACTAGCATACGTCTGGTAATAGATTTCTTTAAAGAATGGAGGTGCACTGAATGTCACGCGTAGGTAAAAAACCAATTGAAATTCCTGCTGGCGTTACGGTTACAAACGACAACAACCATGTAACAGTAAAGGGACCAAAAGGAGAATTATCCCGTACTTTCAACAAGGATATGCAAATCAACATTGAGGACAACGTGATCACAATCGTACGTCCTTCAGAATCCAAGGAACACCGTACAATTCACGGTACCACTCGTGCGCTGCTGTCCAACATGGTGGAAGGCGTATCAAAAGGATTCGAAAGATCTCTTGACCTGATCGGTGTCGGTTACCGTGCTGCAAAGCAAGGCAAGAAACTTGTCCTTAACGTTGGATATTCCCATCCTGTTGAGATTGAAGCTGAAGAGGGCGTTGAAATCGAAGTTCCTTCTAACACGAAGATCGTTATTAAAGGAACAGACAAGGAACGCGTTGGCGCGCTTGCTGCCAACATTCGCGGAGTACGTCCGCCAGAGCCTTACAAAGGCAAGGGAATCCGCTATGAAGGCGAATTTGTACGCCGTAAAGAAGGTAAGACTGGTAAGTAAGACCGCTTAAGCCTCTAAAGAAAGGAGTGACCTAAATGATTACGAAAGCTGATAAAAACGCTACTCGCCGTAAACGGCACGCACGTGTCCGTTCCAAAATCAGCGGTACTGAAGCTCGTCCTCGTCTAAATGTGTTCCGTTCCAACAAGCACATTTACGCGCAACTGGTTGACGATGTAAACGGAGTAACTCTTGCGAGTGCTTCTACTTTAGATAAAGATCTGAACTTTGATTCTACCAGCAATCTTGATGCAGCCGTTAAGGTCGGAGAATTGGTTGCTAAGCGTGCAGTGGAAAAAGGAATCTCTGAAGTCGTTTTTGACCGTGGCGGATATCTGTATCATGGCCGTATCAAGGCTCTTGCAGATGCTGCACGTGAAAACGGACTGCAATTTTAATAGAAAAAGGAGGGACACAAATAGATGCGTCGCATTGATCCAAACAAACTTGAACTTGAAGAACGCGTAGTCACGGTTAACCGTGTTGCAAAGGTTGTTAAAGGTGGACGCCGTTTCCGTTTTACTGCTCTTGTAGTAGTAGGCGACAAGAACGGTTATGTCGGCTTTGGTACTGGTAAGGCTCAGGAAGTGCCTGATGCTATCCGTAAGGCAATCGAAGATGCAAAGAAAAACTTGATTAATGTACCAATGGTTGGTACTACCATTCCTCACGAAGTAATTGGTCACTTCGGTGCTGGTGAAATCCTTCTTAAGCCTGCTTCTGAAGGTACAGGAGTTATCGCTGGCGGACCTGTCCGTGCGGTACTTGAATTGGCTGGTGTCGGTGACATCCTGTCCAAATCACTTGGAACCAACACTCCAATCAACATGGTCCGTGCCACTGTTGATGGACTAAAACAGTTAAAGCGTGCTGAAGACGTAGCAAAATTACGCGGCAAAACAGTAGAAGAACTGTTAGGATAAGGAGGGAAATCAAATGGCAACTAAATTGGAAGTTACCCTCACACGCAGCTTGATCGGACGTCCTCAAGACCAGCGTGAAACAGTTAAAGCACTTGGATTGAAAAAACTTAACCAGACGGTTGAACATCAGGATAATGCTGCAATCCGAGGCATGATCAGCAAAGTCTCCCATCTTGTTAAGGTGAACGAAATATAATTGATTTTTCTTTAGAACAAGGAGGTGCCAAACATGAAACTTCACGAACTAAAGCCTGCTGAAGGTTCCCGTCATGAACGCAAGCGCAAAGGCCGCGGAATCGGATCTGGTAACGGTAAGACAGCTGGAAAAGGCCATAAAGGTCAAAACGCTCGTTCCGGCGGCGGAGTACGTCCTGGTTTCGAAGGTGGTCAAACACCTTTAGCAAGACGTCTTCCTAAGCGTGGATTTACGAACATCAACCGTAAAGAATTTGCAGTAGTGAACCTGGATGCTTTAAACCGTTTTGAAGATGGAACCGAAGTGACTCCAGAACTTTTGATCGAAACAGGGCTTGTCAAGAAAGAACTTGCAGGAATCAAAGTTCTTGCCAAGGGCAACTTGGAGAAAAAGCTGACTGTTAAAGCTCATAAGTTCTCCTCTGCAGCCGAAGAAGCAATCAAAGCTGCCGGGGGTCAAACTGAGGTGATTTAATGTTTCAGACAATCTCCAATTTTATGCGCGTGGGTGAAATCAGAAAGAAAATTCTCTTCACCCTTTTAATGTTGATTGTATTCCGCCTTGGTGCCTTTATTCCGGTGCCAGGAGTGGATGCTGATATATTAAAGACCCAGGATGACATGAGTGTTTTCGGAGTCCTGAATGTTTTCGGCGGCGGTGCGCTGCTGAACTTCTCCATCTTTGCAATGGGAATCATGCCGTATATCACGGCATCGATCATCATCCAGCTGCTTCAGATGGATGTGGTTCCGAAGTTCACTGAATGGTCTAAACAAGGGGAAGTGGGTCGCCGCAAATTGGCCCAATTCACCCGCTATTTTACAATCGTGCTTGGGTTTGTCCAGGCTCTTGGTATGTCATACGGATTTAACAATATGTATGGCGGATTATTGATTACCAATAACGGGATCGGCAATTATTTGCTTATTGCAGTTGTCCTGACAGCGGGTACCGCGTTCTTAATGTGGCTTGGGGAACAAATTACGGCTAAAGGAGTTGGGAATGGTATTTCCATCATCATCTTTGCCGGGATTGTTGCCGGACTGCCAACCATCGTGAACCAGGTTTATGCCCAGCAGTTTGAAAATGCCGGAGAGGCACTATTTCTGAATATCCTTACTGTCGTGCTGCTTGCACTTGCTGTTATCGCCATCATCGTTGGGGTTATTTTCATCCAGGAAGCAATCCGCAAGATTCCGATTCAGTATGCAAAACGGATGGCTGCAGGAAACAATCCTGTTGGCGGTCAGTCAACACATCTTCCGTTAAAGGTGAACGCTGCAGGGGTTATTCCAGTCATTTTTGCTATATCGTTCATCATTACACCGCCGACGATCGCCCAGTTCTTCGGCACCAATGATGTGACGATCTGGATTCAAAACACATTTGATTATACGCAGCCAATCGGTATGATTGTCTATGTTGCGCTAATCGTTGCGTTTACCTATTTCTATGCCTTTATTCAGGTGAATCCTGAGAAAGTGGCTGAAAACCTGAAAAAGCAAGGCGGATATGTGCCGGGCATCCGTCCGGGGAAAACCACACAGGAATACTTGACCAAAGTATTGTATCGCCTCACTTTCGTTGGCGCGATCTTCCTTTCCGTGATTTCCATCCTGCCGATGTTTTTCATTAAGGTTGCCGGGCTTCCACAATCCGTCCAGATTGGCGGAACAAGTCTGCTGATTGTTGTCGGCGTTGCGCTTGAAACAATGAAGCAGCTTGAGGCCCAATTGGTAAAACGCCATTACAAAGGCTTTATAAAGTAAGGTTTAGGGGCTTTGCTCCCTAAGCCTTCATTTAGAAACTAGGGGGAATTCTAGTGAATTTAGTTCTTATGGGTCTTCCGGGTGCTGGAAAAGGCACGCAAGCCGACAAGATCGTTGCAAAATACAATATACCTCATATTTCTACCGGGGATATGTTTCGCGCAGCAATGAAAGAGGGCACTGAATTAGGTTTAAAAGCGAAATCCTTTATGGATCAAGGCGCTCTTGTTCCTGATGAAGTGACAATCGGAATTGTCCGTGAACGTTTGAGCAAGGAAGACTGCCAGAACGGTTTTCTCCTTGATGGTTTTCCGCGCACAGTCGCACAGGCGGAGGCGCTGGAGAATATTCTCGAAGGCCTTGATAGGAAAATAGATTATGTGATCAATATTGATGTTGACCAAAGCATCCTGATGGAGCGTCTGACAGGACGCAGAATCTGCAAAAGCTGTGGGGCGACTTACCATTTGGTCTTCAACCCACCTGCACAGGAAGGTATTTGCGACCGCTGCGGCGGCGAACTATACCAGCGGGCTGACGATAATGCCGATACGGTGCAGAATCGACTTGAAGTCAATATTCAGCAGACACAGCCTCTATTGAATTTCTATGAAACCAAAGGCTACTTGCGCAATATCAATGGTCAGCAGGATATCAGTGAAGTTTTTGCTGACATTGAGAAACTGCTTGGAGATTTGAATTAATGATTGTCTGCAAAACTCCCCGTGAGATCGAGATTATGAGAGAGGCTGGCCGGATTGTTGCCCTTACCCACCGGGAGCTTAAAAAGCACATTATCCCGGGGATTACTACGAAGGAACTTGACAGCATTGCGGAAGAGTTTATCTCTTCACATGGTGCCGAAGCTTCTTTCAAGGGATATCATGGGTTCACCGGGAGCATCTGCGCTTCAGTCAACAATGAACTCGTACACGGGATTCCTGGCAACAGGGTTCTCGTTGAGGGCGACATTATCAGCATCGATATCGGTGCGAAATATAACGGATATCATGGTGATTCTGCCTGGACCTACGCTGTKGGTACCATCGATGAAGAGGCCCGGCGTCTTATGGACGTTACGGAGGAAGCACTTTTTCGGGGCCTTGAAGAGGCGAAACCAGGGGAACGACTTTCTAACATCTCCCATGCTATTCAAACGTATGTAGAAACAAACGGCTTTTCGATTGTACGCGAGTATGTCGGCCATGGAATCGGGCAAGAATTACATGAGGACCCTCAAGTTCCTCACTTTGGCCCACCCAATAGAGGGCCAAGACTAAAGCCAGGCATGGTTATATGCGTTGAACCTATGGTAAATGCAGGAAGCCGATATGTGAACACACTGGCCGATAACTGGACAGTAGTGACAGTAGATGGAAAGTTATGTGCGCATTTTGAGCATACCATTGCTATTACAGAAACTGGTTTTGAAGTATTGACAAAAGCCTGATCTCAGGTGATCGATTAACTCGGGACATTGTTTCATCCATCCCTGCAAATATTGCTCAAGTAATTAAGAGACGGATGCAGCCTGATATGATATAATTAGAAGGTTGACGAAAACCCTGTTTGTAAATCGCATATGAAGTGAAGAAGGGAGACTCAGTTCGATGGCGAAAGATGATGTAATTGAAGTGGAAGGCACAGTGCTTGAAACTTTGCCAAATGCCATGTTTAAGGTAGAATTGGAGAACGGTCATACTGTATTGGCTCACGTTTCCGGGAAGATCCGGATGCACTTTATCCGCATCCTGCCAGGTGATAAGGTAACAGTTGAGCTATCCCCATATGATTTGACTCGCGGAAGAATTACCTACCGCTTTAAATAAACTGGATGCTCCGTACTATCAAGGAGGTTAGAATAATGAAAGTGAGACCATCGGTTAAGCCAATCTGCGAAAAGTGCAAAGTTATCCGCAGAAAAGGCAAAGTTATGGTGATCTGTGAAAACCCTAAACATAAACAAAAACAAGGCTAAATTTGAAGGAGGTGCACATCAATGGCACGTATTGCTGGTGTAGATATTCCACGTGAAAAACGTGTAGTTATTTCTTTAACATACATTTATGGAATTGGCAGATCAACTGCTGAAAAAGTCCTTGCTGATGCAGGTGTATCCGCTGATACTCGTGTTCGCGACCTGACTGAAGACGAATTGAACAAGATTCGTGATATCATTGATAAATTAAAGGTTGAGGGTGACCTTCGCCGTGAAATTTCCCTGAACATCAAGCGCTTGATGGAAATCGGTTCTTACCGTGGTCTTCGTCATCGCCGTGGTCTTCCTGTTCGCGGTCAAAATACCAAGAACAATGCCCGTACACGTAAAGGCCCTCGTAAGACTGTAGCTAACAAGAAAAAATAATGCGTAAAGGAGGTAAATAAATCAATGGCTCGTAAAACTAATACTCGCAAACGTCGTGTCAAAAAGAATATTGAGGCAGGAGTTGCGCATATTCGTTCAACTTTCAATAATACTATCGTAACAATCACTGATGTACATGGAAATGCAATTTCCTGGTCAAGTGCAGGTGCGCTTGGATTCAAGGGATCCMGCAAATCCACTCCATTCGCTGCGCAAATGGCAGCTGAAACAGCAGCTAAAACATCAATGGAACATGGTATGAAAACTCTTGAAGTTACTGTAAAAGGACCAGGTGCAGGCCGTGAAGCTGCAATCCGTGCCCTTCAAGCTGCCGGTCTTGAAGTTACAGCGATCAAAGATGTTACTCCAGTTCCTCATAACGGCTGCCGCCCACCAAAACGTCGCCGTGTTTAATTTTTCTGTATAGATTTTGTATCGCTGTCTATAATGGGATATGATACAAAAAAAATATACAGAAATTGTCCAGTTGTTGTGCGCATACGGGAACGTATACATGGGGACTTTCGGCAAGGAAAGCCTGCCGGGGTTTCGACGTTTTGAAGGAGGGTATATTTGATGATCGAAATAGAAAAACCAAAAATCGAAACGGTTGAGATCAGCGATGATGCCAAATACGGCAAGTTTGTCGTAGAACCGCTTGAGCGTGGATATGGTACAACTTTGGGTAACTCCTTACGTCGTATCCTATTATCCTCACTCCCAGGTGCCGCTGTTACTTCCATTCAAATTGACGGAGTGCTTCATGAATTCTCGACAATCGAAGGTGTCGTTGAAGATGTGACATCCATCATTTTGAATGTTAAAAAGCTGGCGTTAAAGATCTACTCTGATGAAGAGAAAACACTCGAAATCGATCTGCAGGGTGAAGGAGCTGTCAAAGCTTCCGATATTACACATGACAGTGATGTCGAGATTCTGAATCCCGACCTTCATATCGCTACTCTTTCAAGCAAAGGCTCACTTCGCATGCGCCTGACTGCAAGAAGAGGCCGTGGGTATTCACCTGCCGACCAGAATAAACGAGAAGATCAACCGATTGGGGTTATCCCTATCGACTCCATTTATACTCCGGTATCACGTGTCTCCTATCAGGTTGAAAATACCCGTGTGGGACAAATGACCAATTATGACAAGCTTACATTTGACGTTTGGACAGATGGAAGCAATGGCCCTAAAGAAGCGGTAGCTCTTGGCGCCAAAATCCTTACTGAGCATTTGAATATCTTTGTCGGCCTGACAGATGAAGCTCAAAATGCTGAAATCATGGTGGAAAAAGAAGAAGATCAAAAAGAAAAAGTTCTTGAAATGACCATTGAAGAACTGGATCTTTCTGTTCGTTCCTATAACTGCCTAAAGCGTGCCGGAATCAATACCGTCCAGGAGCTTGCCCACAAGACGGAAGAAGACATGATGAAGGTTCGCAACCTAGGAAGAAAATCACTTGAAGAAGTAAAGGCAAAACTAGAGGAGCTAGGCTTAGGCTTACGTAAAGATGACTAGTTAATTGCGATTAACTAGGCATTTTGCTGTTACACAGCTGAAGCTTCCAGAATTCAACAAAGGAGGGAAACACTCATGGGATACAGAAAGTTAGGACGTACAAGTTCCCAGCGTAAAGCTATGCTTCGTGACTTGACAACTGATCTAATCATCAATGAGCGTATCGAAACAACTGAAACACGTGCGAAGGAGCTTCGTTCTGTTGTTGAAAAAATGATCACTCTTGGAAAGCGCGGTGACCTGCATGCCCGCCGTCAAGCGGCTGCTTTTGTCCGCAATGAAGTGGCAAACGCAGAGAACAACCAGGACGCTGTTCAGAAGCTTTTCGCTGACATCGCTCCACGCTATGCTGAGCGCCAAGGTGGATACACTCGCATCATGAAGCTTGGACCACGCCGCGGTGACGGTGCGCCAATGGTAATCATCGAGTTAGTTTAATAACTTAAACACTCACAACAAGGGCGATGGACAGTTTGTACAAACTTGTTTCATTGCCCTTTTTTTAAAAGAATAATCGAGAAACAAGCCAAAAAGAGCGTTACGATGAGCATGCCCAGAAAGAGAAAGGTGGAGCTGGTAAAGAAAGACAACAAGTATTAACTGCTTCCAGCGCTTGTCGGGCCTGTACAGGCGCCTCCGCTTTTCATTTGTCTAGCTGCAGCGCCTAGTCCCTCGAGTCGCTTCGGTCCAGCTGTTGAAGTCAAAGAACGACTTCATCAGCTGGCCCTCCAGCGCTTGTCGGGCCTGTACAGGCGCCTCCGCTTTTCATTTGTCTAGCTGCAGCGCCTAGTCCCTCGAGTCGCTTCGGTCCAACTGTTGAAGTCAAAGAACGACTTCATCAGCTGGCCCTCCAGCGCTTGTCGGGCCTGTACAGGCGCCTCCGCTTTTCTTGTATGACTCGTCTAGCTCATGCACCTCCTCCCCATCCACTCTTGGATGTCAGTGCTCTACGCGGAAACCGCTTTTCCGCCTGGGTCGAGGTGCAGGCTTTTTTTGTATATAAAACTTTTATTGGAACTATTTCGTTTGCTGCTTTTAACAGAGAAACCTTGTATGGAAACCTTCACTAAAGAAACGGTTTCCAGGAGGATAGTATAGACAGAGAAGGATAGTTGAGAGGAGGACAAACATGAAGGAACCTCTTGTTTCTTTATCGGATGTAAGCTTTCAATATGATTCACAAGAACGGCCTGCCCTGAATGGCATAAATCTGGAGGTTCATGAAGGGGAATGGCTTGCCATTGTGGGCCATAACGGTTCTGGTAAATCAACGCTTGCCAGGCTGCTGAATGGGCTTCATTACCCTAAAGAAGGGACCATTACCATTTCAGGCATTCAATTAACGGAAGAGACAGTCTGGGACGTGCGCCGTAAAATAGGCATGGTATTCCAAAACCCCGACAACCAGTTTGTAGGCACTACCGTCCAGGATGATGTGGCTTTTGGTCTGGAAAACAACGGCATTCCTCCGGATGTAATGGCCGAGCGCGTTGTCGATGCCCTGAACAAAGTGAATATGGCTTCTTTTCTCGATCAAGAACCGCATCATCTATCGGGAGGGCAAAAGCAGCGGGTAGCCATTGCTGGTGTTATTGCATTAAGGCCTGGTATCATCATCCTTGATGAGGCTACTTCCATGCTTGATCCCCGTGGACGGGAGGAAGTCATTGATACGATGATGAAACTGCAGGACCAAGAGAAAATTACGGTCATTTCGATTACGCATGATCTCGAGGAAGCTGCAAAGGCTGACAGGATCATTGTTATGAATAAAGGCGAAGTATATCGGGAAGGTACTCCTGAAGAAATCTTCCAGATGGATGAAGAGCTTGTCGAGCTTGGTCTGGACATTCCTTTCCCTGTTAAAATCAGCAAGCAGCTTCGGGAAAAGGGTCTCAACCTTTCCAGGCATTATCTTACAGAAGAAGAGTTGGTGGCAGAATTATGGACATCTCACTCCAAAATGTAGAATACCGGTATTCAGTCGGCACACCGTTTGAGCACCTCGCCATAACCGATGTCTCCATCGATATTCCTTCGGGCAGCTATATGGCCATCATCGGTCATACTGGCTCTGGAAAGTCCACTGTCCTTCAGCATCTTAATGCCTTGTTAAAACCAACAAAGGGAACAGTTCTGATTGGCAGCAGAGAAATTAAAGCGGGACGGAAAGAAAAAAACTTGAAGGGTGTACGGAAAAAAGTAGGAATTGTATTCCAGTTTCCGGAACATCAGCTTTTTGAAGAAACAGTAGAGAAGGATATTTGCTTTGGGCCGATGAACTTCGGCGTTTCCGAAGAAGAAGCGAAAAGACGGGCAAGGGCAGCCATTGTCCAGGTTGGCTTGTCAGAGGATATTCTTGAGAAGTCACCATTTGACCTGTCGGGAGGGCAAATGCGCCGGGTGGCGATTGCCGGGGTACTGGCAATGGATCCTGAATGCATTGTCCTGGACGAGCCTACAGCAGGCCTGGATCCGCGCGGCCGTAAGGAAATAATGGATTTGTTTTACCGCCTGCACCAGGAGCGCGGCTTGTCGACGGTTCTTGTGACTCACAGCATGGAAGACGCCGCCCGGTATGCTGATGAGATTGTGATCATGCATAAGGGGAAGGTTCGGAAAAAGGGTACGCCAAAGGAAATTTTCTCTGTTCCTGCAGAGCTCCTGGAATTGGGCCTGGATGTTCCGGAGGTTGTGCGTTTTCAAATGAAATTGGAACAGGCCTTTAGTACAAAATTTGAAAAGGTCTGTCTGTCGCAGGATGAACTGACCGATATGGTGGCTTCCTATCTGACCGGGAGGGGAAGCTTATGATGGAAAAAATGATTATCGGCCGCTATGTCCCGGCTGAATCAGTCCTGCACCGGATGGATCCCCGTTCGAAGCTTATTATCGTCTTTTTATTTGTTGCTGTTGTTTTTCTTGCCAATAATCTTTGGACTTATCTTATTTTACTGGGATATACCCTTCTCATGGCTGCGCTATCCAGAATTCCTGCCAGGTTTCTGATTGCTGGCCTTAAGCCGGTGCTTTTCCTGGTTTTGTTCACTTTCTTTCTGCACCTGTTTTTGACAAAGGAAGGCGAAGTGATTTTGGAAATAGGGTGGCTGGCCATCTATGAGGAAGGAATCCGGCAGGGGATCTTCATCTCTCTAAGATTCTTCCTGCTGATTTTGATTACGTCTTTATTGACCCTCACAACGACACCAATTGAAATAACAGACGGGCTGGAAATACTGCTGGGGCCCCTTAAGAAGGTGAACTTCCCGGTCCATGAGCTCGCTTTAATGATGTCCATCTCCCTCCGCTTTATCCCCACATTAATGGATGAGACGGATAAAATCATGAAAGCACAGACAGCCAGGGGAGTGGAATACTCCAGCGGCCCGATTAAAGAGCGGATGAAAGCCATTGTGCCGCTGCTAATCCCGTTGTTTATCAGTTCCTTTAAACGCGCCGAGGAATTGGCTGTGGCGATGGAAGCACGAGGCTACAAAGGCGGGGAAGGACGGACCAAGTACAGGCAGCTCCAATGGAAAAGCACAGACACAATGATGATCCTGCTTCTTTTAGCCGTGACAGCGCTGTTGATTGTATTTAGAGGATAAGAGGGATGGCAATGAGAATAAAATGTACAGTGTCCTATGACGGAACTGCCTATTCAGGCTTTCAGGTCCAGCCGGAGAAAAGGACGGTGCAGAGCGAAATAGAGGCGGCACTTGCCAAACTGCATAAAGGTGTACGCATCAAAATCACTGGTTCCGGCCGTACGGATGCCGGTGTCCATGCCAAGGGGCAAGTCATCCACTTTGACACCCCTCTGAACCTGCCGGAAGAGAAGTGGCCTGTGGCCCTCAATTCCCTGCTTCCAGGCGACATTGCCGTTCTCAAGGCTGAAAAGGCTGAATCGGGCTTCCACGCCCGCTATGACGCAATAGGGAAGGAATATCGTTATTATATCCTGCGTTCCAGGCAGCGGGACCCATTCCTGCGCAGCCATGCCTACCAATATTCCTTTCCTTTGGATATTGGCAGAATGAGAGAAGGTGCCGGGTACCTGCTTGGCACGCATGATTTTACCAGTTTCTGCGCAGCCAAAACGGAAGTGGAAGACAAAGTGAGAACACTGACTGCCGTCGAATTTTTGGAGGAGGGCAGCCTTCTGGTTATCCGCTTTGCCGGCAATGGTTTTCTGTATAATATGGTTCGCATCCTCACAGGCACGCTCCTCGAAACAGGCCGGGGGGATAGAGAGCCTAAAGAGCTCCGGGAGATTCTTGCAAAAAAGGACAGGACTGCCGCAGGGAAAACGGCACCTGGGCATGGATTGTATCTTTGGGAAGTCTTTTACTAGTTTTTACAAAAAAAAAATCATGACAACTAATCCTGGTGTTGACAAAAACAGGGTAGTGATATATTATATTTTAGGTATGTATTTTAACCCCACGATAAGCCCCGGAAAGTCTTATCAGTGTTAAATATATCGAAACGAACGACGTAATTTGATCTATGAATTAATTAGGAGGGACACTCATGCGTTCAACTTTTATGGCTAATGCCAAAAATATCGAGCGTAAATGGTACGTAGTAGATGCGGAAGGCCAAACTCTTGGTCGTCTTGCAAGCGAAGTTGCATCCATCTTACGCGGTAAACATAAACCAACTTACACTCCACACGTGGACACTGGTGACCATGTCATCATCATCAATGCTTCTAAAATCCAATTGACTGGTAATAAATTGAATGACAAAATTTACTACCGTCACACTATGCACCCAGGTGGTTTGAAGCAGAGAACGGCTCTTGAAATGCGTACAAACTACCCTGAAAAAATGCTTGAGCTAGCGATTAAAGGAATGCTTCCAAAGAACTCCCTAGGTCGTCAAATGTTCAAGAAGCTGCATGTATACGCAGGCGCAGAACATCAGCAGCAAGCACAAAAACCAGAAGTTTACGAACTTCGCGGATAATTATTAAGGAGGTTATTTACTTGGCACAGGTTCAATATATCGGTACTGGTCGTCGTAAGAGCTCCGTTGCACGAGTTCGCTTAGTACCTGGCGACGGCAAAATCATCGTTAATGGTCGTGAAATTGAAGATTATATCCCATTCGCAGCTTTACGTGAGGTTGTTAAGCAGCCGCTAGTAGCAACTGAAACTCTTGGCGCTTATGACGTTGTTGTGAACGTAAACGGCGGCGGCTACACTGGCCAAGCTGGCGCAATCCGCCACGGCATCGCTCGTGCATTGCTTCAAGCTGATCCAGAATTCCGTCCATCCCTTAAGAGTGCAGGACTACTGACTCGTGACGCACGTATGAAAGAGCGTAAGAAATACGGTCTTAAAGGTGCTCGTCGTGCTCCTCAGTTCTCCAAGCGTTAATTTTTGGAGCTGCAAAGGCTCCCAGCCATTTGGCTGGGGGTCTTTTTTGTGTTTCAGGAAAAATTATATTGATGCCCATAGAGTACACCGAGAGTGGCTGTCAGTGCCGGAAATGAACGGCAGCGCAGAAAAAAGGGTACTGAGAGCCGGCATCAGAGCCCAAAATTTCCAGCAGCCCAGGAAAAATGGTACTGAGAGCCGGTGTCAGAGCCGAAAATGAGAGGAAATCCAGAGGAAAGGGTACTGAGGGTCAGTGCCAGAGCCATAAAAATGCACCGGCACCGTTGATTCGGGCAAGCCTTCCGTATTGGAATAGACCGCAGTTCGAACAGAAATCACTGCTTTTCGATTTCTCCGCAGCCTCTCCAGTTCTTCTTGTTGGAAAAGAACTCTTCTGTAAAAAAGGAATTGGCTCCCTCATGGCAGAAGAAAGTAATACGATTTTAAATATCATTTTCTAGCCAGTTGGAGGAAAGTACATGAAGACAATTTATCTAATCCGCCATTGCGAAGCCGAGGGACAGCCTCCGGAAGCACAGGTTACCGAAAAAGGGAGGGTACAGGCTGAACAGCTAGCCAAGTTCTTTTCGAAAATGAAGATTGACCGGATCCTTTCCAGCCCCTTTCAAAGGGCGGCCGATTCCATAAAGCCTCTGGCAAAACAGCTTGGCATAGAGATTGAGCTTGACTGCAGGCTGGAGGAAAGAACCTTGAGCAGTAATCATCTCGGGAATTGGCTTGATGCATTAAGGAAGACATTTGACGATCACGATTTGAAACTGGAAGGAGGGGAGTCCAGCCGTGAGGCATCCAGCCGGATTAGGGCAGTGGTGGAGGAAGTGCTGCTTTCAGAAGCCAGGGCGTCTATTATCGTTACCCATGGAAATTTATTGTCCCTGCTGTTAAGGAATTACAACCCTGATTTTGGGTTTGACCAGTGGCAAAAGCTAAGCAATCCTGATGTCTTTATGTTGAAGCATAATGGGAATAAGGCTTCCGTTGCCCGCCTGTGGGAAGAAGCATAGAGCGGGCCAAAAGATAAAAACCCTCTGCAACTGCAGAGGGTTTAAGCTTTCTTTTAGCGCAGTATTGAACTTGATTCCTGGCAAATAATCACATGGCCTTCCTACAAGCCAAACAAATTCGGCAGGAACAAGGAAAGCTGCGGAATGAAAGCCACGAACAGGAGAACTACAATCACAGCCGCGAAGTAAGGCAGCAGCGTTTTGATCACATGCTCGATCCTGACGTTGGCGACACTGCAGCCAACGAATAATGCACTTCCTACAGGCGGTGTCATGTTGCCAATGCATAACGCGAAGCAAAGAATCATGCCGAAGTGGACAGGGTCCATGCCAAAGTCTTGTGAGATTGGCAGGAAAATCGGCGTAAAGATCAGGACTGCCGGCGTGATATCCATGAAGGTTCCTACCAACAGAAGGATGAAAATCATGATCAGTATGATTCCAAGCTGATTCTCGGTAATCGACAATAACGCATTGCTGATTGCTTCAGGCAAGCCCATATAGGACATCACAAGCGAAAATAAGGCAGATGCGGTAATGAGGAATAGTATCATCCCGGTGATTTCAATCGTTTCTTTAAAGATGCCGGGGATATCCTTCCATTTTATGCTCTTATATACCATTGACAATACAGCCGAGTAGATCACCGCCACCGCGGCGCCTTCTGTTGCTGTAAAGATTCCCGCGACAATTCCGCCAATGACAATCAGAATCAATAACAGACTTGGAATCGCACTAAGAATAACATAGAGAATATCCTTGAAACTCGGTAATGGTGAAACAGGATAGTTTTGTTTCTTAGCCATGAAAAACGCAACAACCATCACCGCCAAGCCCCATAAAATACCGGGGATATAGCCGGCCATGAATAAGGCTGCCACAGAAGTACCGCCACTTACCAATGAATAAACAATCAGAACGGAGCTTGGAGGGATAATCAGCCCGGTTGGAGCGGAAGCGATATTTACCGCCGCAGAATAGTTTCTGTCATAACCTTGATTTAGCTGCATAGGGAGCATGATGCGTCCCATTGCTGCAGCGGAGGCGACACTTGAGCCGGCAATCGAACCAAACAGCATATTACCTACTGCATTAGTATGCGCCAGGGCTCCAGGCATTTTACCTACGAGCACCTTGGCGAAGTTTACAAGTCTAAAGGCGATCCCGCCATTATTCATGATGATTCCTGAAAGGACAAACAATGGAATGGCCAGCATCGTAAAATTATCAATTCCAGTCACCATCCTTTGGGCAGACGTCAAAATGGCAACGTCAAAAGGCAATACAAACAGGAATGTGATGACAGAGCTCAGGATAATGGCGATGGCGATCGGAGCACCAAAGACCAAGAGAAAAAAGAAGGAGGCAAAAAGAATAATCCCAGCAACAGTTTCCATTATAAAATCACCTCTCTATCCTCTTTAGGCTTTTTGTACGACAACAGGCTATGGATGGTATAAAGGATGATGCATATACCGCTCACCGGCAAAGCAGCGTAAACGAATCCCATCGATATGCCGGTAGCAGCTGCGGTCTGGGCAGCGGTAAGCATGACGATCCGAATCCCGCCAAACACCATTAGCGCAGCAACTGTCACCAGGACGATAACATCTGTTGCTTTTTCAATTAAAAGCTGTGTTTTCGGATTGAATTTTTCCCTGAAAAATAAGATGCCAATATGTTTTTTGGCCCCAAATACATAGGCGGCTGTCATAAGTCCGAACCAAATAAGCATATATCTCGTTAACTCCTCGGTACCGGGAGAGGAAATGTTAAAAACATATCTCGAGAGTACCTGCCAGGTTGACAGCACAACCATGGACACCAATAACAAGGTGGAAAAGGAAATCAATATCTTATCAAGAATGTCTTTTACCTTACTCATTCCCATCAGCCCCCTTTATCAACTGATAAATATCCTTTGTTCTTTCATCTTTCCTATATTCTTCGTGAAGAGGCTGAACCGCTTCCATAAAGGAGGTCTTGTCTACTTCAATAAATTGGACTCCCATTTCGTTTTTTGCTGTCTGCGTCATTTCCTCAATTGTTTTCGTCCAAACATCTTCATGATAGAGGGTTGATTCTGCTGCTGCTTCCTGGATGATCTTCTTTTCTTCATCGGTGAATTGATTGAACCTCTTGGCATTCATCACGAGCATGTCAGGCACAATCTGGTGACCGGTGTACATATAATACTTGGCTACTTCCCCATGTCTGTTGCCAACCAGGGAGGTTTCATTGTTTTCGGCTGCGTCAATGACCCCGGATTGGAGGGCTGTGTATACTTCTCCATATGCCATTGGAGTAGGCAGGCCGCCGAAAGCTTCAATCATGTTTACACTCGTTTGGCTGGGCTGGACCCTCGTTTTAAGCCCTCTCATGTCCGTGACATCCTGTACTTCACGGTCTTTTGTATATAGGTGGCGGGTACCTGCATTGTAATAAGTCAGTCCGATAAATCCAATTTCTTCGGTCTGGTAATAAAGATGGTCTGTTACGTTCTTATCATTCATTTTCTTCTCGAATTCTTCGTAGTCCTCAAAAGTATACGGCAAGCTGAAAATGGAGTAATCCGGCTCAAAGCCTTCAAGGGCGCTGGCGCTAGCCTTTGCGATATCCACAGCCCCTGATTGGGTAAGCTCCAGCACTTCCCGTTCGCTTCCCAATTGTCCGTTTGCGTAGATCTTAACCTTTATTTTATTGTCCGACTTTTCCTCGACCAGCCGGCCGAATTCCACGAGAGATAAATGTACTGGGTGGTCCAGGGTCTGATTATGGGCAAGTTTTAGCTGTGTCCCCTCAGCTTGACCTTGGCATCCTGCCAGAAACAGTATGGCCAAGGCAGCAGTAAAAACCAAATAGACAGTTCTCATCTTCATTCCTCCTATAAAAAGTAGTCTGCACAATCAGCAGGTCATGTATTTAGGGTCCAATTCATCTTGGAATAACCATCTTCCATTTGCGTCCTATATGAAAGGCACTCCTTTAAGCGGTTACATAAAAGATAGTATAAATTAAAAGGTTTGTTTAGTAAACAAATAAAAATGAAATTAGCGGGAAGCAGGAATTGAGATGCAAAAAGAAAATAATGCGTTTGAATTGGCTTTTTATTTTAAAACTGGTAATACAATCCCCCTTAAAAGCTGCATTACGGAGGCAGCCTGGTATTACACTAATTCCAAGGGGTGAATATTCAGTGACTGTCGTAACAACTTTTATTGAGAAAAAGAGGGAAAAGCAGATCAAGTATGAACGCTCATTGCTGCGAGAGCTTTCAATACAGAGTCTCCAGCGCCGGGTCAAGGAATGTTTTGGTTCATCAAGGTTTGCAACCGGGCTGGTGATGAATTCAGGAATAGAGGAAGCATGTTTTGATGTGGCGATCGAAGCGTATTTGCTGGGCGGCCGATACAGCCGGTTTGGTTATTATGGAGAAACCGTCGAAATGGCAAAAGAGCGCTGCCACACTGAGGAACGGCACCTCATTGATACATTGTTCAATTTCTTCCTTTTCTGGGGAAGGGGAGATGAAGGGATTGTCGGGGAAAATCTGTATTATTTATGTGAGCAATATGTAGATGGCTGGTGGATGGAAGGCTTCAGAAAAGGTGAAAAAAAGCATAAACTCAGGCAGCATTAAGCCAAAATCTGTTCTAACTTTTCTTCTTGTCCCATATATATTAGCAGGGACAAGTCAGGAAGGATGGATTACGGCGAATGAGAAAAAAACTACAGGTTGTTTTTTTTACAATGGGCCTTATCATGCTTTTTCTAATTCTGCAGTATGACTTTAACAATGAGGATGCGTTAAATTCCTGGAATTTGCCGCTATCGGGAAAGGTAATCCTGATTGATCCGGGACATGGGGGGGTGGATCCGGGAGCAGTCGTATCAGATGCTATCGAAAAAGAAATCTCTTTGAGTGTCTCGCTGAAATTGCGTGATTATCTGCAGGAGCAGGGAGCCCTGGTGATTATGACACGTGAAACGGACATCGACTTGGCCGATAAGGGGCTAAAGGGGTACAGCAAGCGGAAGGTTCAGGATTTAAGCAGACGAGTTGACCTTATCAATACTTCGGAAGCAGACTTTTTTGCCAGTATCCATTTAAACGCAATTCCATCCTCGAAATGGAGCGGAGCACAAACCTTTTATTCCGGCCATTTCAAGGAAAGCAAGCGGGCTGCCAAATTCATTCAGGAGGAACTCCGTGAAAATCTGCAAAATACGGACCGAAAAGAAAAAGTGGCGAAAGACATCTATTTGCTGAAAAATTCCAAAAAACCAGGTGTGCTCGTGGAAATAGGATTTTTGTCCAATCCTGGTGAACGAGTGAATATGCAGAAGGACAAATACCAGGAGCAAATAGCCGCGTCCATTTACCAGGGAATCTTGCGTTATTATACAAATGAGCGGAAAATTTTCAATTGAGGGTCTCGCTGCCCTCTTTTTTTGTTGCCAGTGCTGCGGGAAGGGAGAGCGGCGGATGGAAAACGATTTCAATAGTGTGAGTATTAGCACTTAATCAGGAGTTTAATGTGATATACTTGTACTTGAAGTCATGAACAGGAGGGTTTCGTTATGTTGAATGAAGCACAAGTAAGAGAGCTGATTGGCGGCCTGCAAGAACCGTTTTTACATAAAGCACTTGGAGAATTGGGTGCAATTGAGGAAGTAAAAATCAAAGAAGAAAAAAATCATGTCAGTGTTAAAATCATGATTGCCAAAACCGGTACGGCAGAGCAGCTCCAGCTTCAGACCCAGATTGTCAACCTGTTGAAAGAAGCCGGCGCGGCAACTGTAGGCTTGAGGTTCTCGGAAATCCCAGCGGAAATCCTTGCCCAGCACCGTTCGGAAAGCAGCCAAGAAGGGGACAGCCTGCTGTCGCCAACAAGCGGTACAACGTTCATCGCTATTGCGAGCGGCAAAGGCGGCGTAGGGAAGTCCACCGTCTCTGTCAATCTTGCCGTTTCATTAGCGCGTCTTGGGAAGAAAGTGGGCCTGGTGGATGCGGATATCTACGGCTTCAGTGTACCCGATATGATGGGGATCACCAAGCGTCCGGTCGTTAGAGGGGAAAAGATCATTCCTGTAGAGCGCCATGGTGTGAAAGTCATTTCCATGGGATTCTTTGTTGAAGACAATGCTCCAATCATCTGGCGCGGGCCAATGCTGGGAAAAATGCTGAACAGCTTTTTTAACGAAGTGGAGTGGGGCGAGCTCGATTACTTGCTGCTGGACCTTCCTCCTGGTACAGGAGACGTTGCTCTTGATGTACACTCCATGCTCCCTGCGTGCAAGGAAATCATCGTCACCACACCGCATCCGACAGCGGCATTTGTTGCCGCCCGTGCAGGTGCGATGGCTTTGCGTACAGACCATGAAATTCTCGGAGTCATTGAGAACATGTCATATTTTGAAAGCAGCCTGACAGGAGAAAAAGAGTATGTGTTTGGGCAGGGAGGCGGCGAAAAGCTTGCCGATGAGCTGAATACAGAAGTCCTTGGACGCCTGCCGCTTGGCCAGCCAACCTGGAATGAGGAGGATTTTGCGCCTTCGATTTACCAGGAAGATGACCAGATTGGCGGAATCTACACCAATATCGCCCAGCAGATCATTCATAAGCTGGAAAAAGAATGAATTGAAAAACAGCCTTTCCCTGCAGTTCCGGGAAAGGCTGTTTTATTGTTAACGTATCAGCTGCCTTATTGGCTATTCTCTTTGTCCTGTTTCTTGTTGATATCGGCTGCCGCCTGGATAATCAACTCCTGCAGCTTTGCTTTGAATAGAGGGCTTTCAAACGTTTCGGTTATGACCGCCTGCATATGCTGCCGATATTCATTGCTTCTCATTGCTTCCATAACTTCCTTTTCAAGTTCGGGGTCCTTGAATATTTCAATAAGCATGCTCCGGTATTCAGGATCTTTCATCAAATCCTTGAGGATTTTCTCATGCTCCGTTTTCATGCTTGTTGCAACGCTTTCAGCAAACTTTGGATCCTCAAATGATTTTTTCCAGAATTCAGTGCCTTTTTCCGAAATCAGCGTCCTTTGGATTGTGTCAGACACGACAGCCTGGTCCATGATGAGGTTTTGCTTGATGCCATCGTCCTGCATTAAATCCCTTAGTGCTTTTTTTCCCTCATCTGTTTTCAGAATGTCGACAATCATTTTCTTGGTTTCGTCATAATCCATTTGTTCCCCGCTAGTCTCAACAGGAGCACAACCGGCAATTAGAGCTAATAGCAGCGCGGGGAGAAGTAATCGGATGGATGTAAACATATTCATTCCCCTTTCACAAAGACAACCTTACCCTTAGAATGCGGAAAAACGGTAAATATTATACGGACAGCGGACAATGCCTAGATTTTTCTAATCTTCATTTGGTACAATCAAGAGGTGAAATTTATTATTGGGGGAAAATATAGTGACAAGCAGGAATTGGGTCAGACTATTTATGTCCACCTTGCTTTTAGGAGGATTGACAACAGGAGTTACTGGTTTTATCGTCCGCTGGGATGAATTTGCACCCTTTTTCAGCAACTTCAATCTTGCCGAAATCCTCGCGATTTTATTTTGGCTCCTGGGTGTTGGGTTTATCTTCAGCCTGTTAAGCCAGGCAGGCTTTTTTGCATACTTAACGATACACAGGTTCGGGCTGGGGATCTTTAAAACCGTACGGCTCTGGAATACGGTTCAGGTGATCCTGATTGCATTGGTGCTTTTCGATTTGGTTTATTTCCGGTATGCCGCATTTGCAGAATCGGGCTCAAGCCTCTTGCCGTATCTTGGGCTTGCACTGCTGGTCCTTTTGCCGGCGCTGGCAGTGGCGTATCTGAAATCAAGGCAGACCAACTCCTCCGCTTTTGTTCCCGCGCTCTTTTTTATGGTCGTGGCGACAACCCTTGAGTGGGTTCCCATTTTAAGGGTAAATGAACAAAGCTGGGTGTACCTGATGCTCTTTCCATTAATCGTTTGTAATGCCTATCAGCTGCTAATGCTTCCAAAACTCAACCAGAAGTCACAGGAAGAGCGGCAAAACAAGAAAACTTCAGTTGAAGGGCCAGTGAAAGCCTCACGCAAAAAACCGTCCAATGCCTAGTGGACGGTTTTTTTGCATGTGACCCAGGAGCAGGGCTTCAATTAACTTCCTTCGAGTCCGACTTGCCGTTGGCAATCATTTCCGAGACTGTCACCATCTTCAGGTTTTTCTTTTTAAGCTGATCCAGCACCTGAGGGAGGGACGCAGCCGTTTGCTTTGCTGAATCGGAGGCATGCATAAGAATGATCTCGCCTTTCTTTGCTTTTGAAATGTTATCGACGATTACCTGCACACCAGGATTCGTCCAATCTTTGGAGTCCAGACTCCAATGTACAATCGTGTAGCCGGCTCTCTCGGCTATATTAAGCGAGCGCTTGTCAAAATGCCCTGTTGGGGCTCTGAGAAGTTCAACATCCTTAATATTCAATTTGCGGAAGGCTTCCTGTGCTTTTAGAATATCCTGCCGGATTTTAGCATCCTCCAGCTCGGTGTAATCCTTATAATCATAACCAAGGATCCCGACTTCATATCCTTCCTTTACAATCCTGCTAACAAGCTCTGGGTGCCGCTCCGCCCATGAGCCGGCCAGGAAGAAGGTTGCCGATGAAACATTCTCCTTTTTCAGGACATCCAGTATAGGCTCTGCTTTTTCATCGCCCCATCCGATATTAAAGGTTAGGGCCACATCCTTTTCTCCTTTGTAGACTGCTTTTGGGCCGTCCTCCGATGAAAAGGCCGGAATTTGCACGATATTTTCGACATAAAAGAACCATGCAGTAAAAAATGCAGCAATCATGATAACTAATGCTTGTTTAATTGATTTTCCATTTAATACAACAAAGTAATTCATTCTGCTCACCTCGTCCAAGACTCCTTGTCTAATTTTTATGTGTAAATGAGGAAGATATGATTAAAATTTGTGAATACAAACGGTTCAGGAGTGGTAAATTACAGAAACATAAATGCACAAGGAGTGTTGTTATGCTGGGTTTTCTTATTAGTGAACGGGAAACAAAAGAAATAGAGTATCTCATAAAAAGGGAAATGGACGAAATCCTTTTTGATTTAAGGGATGAGCGAATTGACCACATCGTGAAGCGTTCAATGAAGGAGCGGTACAAAATATTGTTTTCCCTGTTCAAAAGGGTAGCACCGCCTTCGGAATGCATGAAATACATGGCGACGGATAAAAGTACATACCGAAAGTCTTATTGATTTTTGCGTTGTTTAAAAAAATAAATAAAAGTTGTTGACGAAGATCTGTGCAGCTGTTATATTAATAAACGTCGCTGCTGAGCAAGCGGCAAACAAAATAAAAAATGTTGTTGACTTACATGAAGCAACATGATATATTATGAAGGTCGCTTACGAGCGATAATTGCTCTTTGAAAACTAAACAAACAAGCGTCAACAAACAATAATATTCATGACTTCTATATATAGAAGCACATGAGCCAACGTTTTATTTTATGAGCTTACTCATACTCTTTATTGGAGAGTTTGATCCTGGCTCAGGACGAACGCTGGCGGCGTGCCTAATACATGCAAGTCGAGCGGACTT